>NZ_JAJPWM010000013.1:0-290262 GCF_046549095.1 Streptomyces sp. x-80 | reverse complement strand
TGGATCCATGGCTTCCGCCGCCTTCGGATCCGCTGGGAGATCCGCGACGACATCCACGAAGCGTTCCTCAAACTGGCCTGCTGCGTCATCACCTACCGACGCGTCCAAGCATTCTGTTAGCTCCTCTAAGCCGTCTTGGGGATTTGGTGTGCGCTTTGGGTAGGTGGCCGGGTAGGAGGGGCTGCCGTGGTGATGAGGCCGTTGCGTGTGGAGTTGACGCCGATGCAGGAGGCCGAGCTCGGGCGGCGGTTGCGGGCGCGGGATCTGAGCGTGACCGAGCGGATGCGGCTCACGCGAGGCCCCACGACGGGATCAGACGGTGAGGACGAGCTTGCCCTGGAGGTGACCGCCGTCGAGCAGCCGGTGCGCGTCGGCGACGCGCTCGAACGGGAACGTCTCCTGCACGTGGATCCGGAGCCTGCCCTGTTCGACGAGTTCGACGAGCCCTCTCAGGGCGACCCGATCGGGGTCGACCGCGATGCCGCTGAAGCGCATGCCGGCCGCCGCGTACTTGGCGGCGAGGGCCGAATCCCCCTCGGCGACCGCCGTCACCAGGTGACCGCCTGGGCGGAGCACTTCGAGCGACCGCTCGACGGTGTCGCCGCCGATCGTGTCGAGCACGACGTCGATGTCGCGGACCGCCTCGGTGAAGTCGACCGCCGTGTAGTCGATCACCTCGTCGGCGCCGAACTCCTCGACGAACTTCCGCTTGCTCCCGCTGGCGGTCGCGATCACGTGCGCGCCGAGCGCTTTCGCGATCTGGATCGCGACGTGGCCGACCCCGCCACCACCGCCGTGGACCAGGACGCGGTCGCCCTCGGTCACGCCGGCGAGGTCGACGAGGCCCTGCCACGCCGTCAGCCCGACGACCGGCAGGGCCGCCGCCTCGACGTGTGAGAGCGACGCAGGCTTGCGTGCCAGGTGCAACGCCGGCGCAGACACCACCTCGGCGTAAGCGCCCCCCGCCCGTGGGAACAGTGGCATCCCGAACACCTCGTCGCCGGGCCTGAACCTATACGTCAGCGATCCCTCCTCGACCACGCCGCTGATGTCCCAGCCGAGGATGAACGGCGGCTGGCCGAGCAGCGGGGGGAACTCGCCGGCGCGCAGGAGCGCCTCCAGCGGGTTCAGCCCGATCGCCTTGACGCGGACGAGAACCTCGGTGGGGAGGGGCTGGGGCTCGGGCGCGTCCACGATGGTGAGCACCTCGGGACCGCCGAGCGTCTGCTGGGTGATGACTCGCATGACTCTCCTGGCTTCGAAGGGGGAAGAAGACCCAGGCTATGAATTTGATAGGAACCAGCAGGTACCTTCGGCGCGAGTACCTTGGGCGCCATGAGCGGTTTCGGTCCCGGTGATCCCTTTCTCGCCGACTGTCCGGCGCGGCTGGCGGTCGAGGTGATCGCCGACAAGTGGACGGTGGTCGTGCTCTACGGCCTCAGCAAGGGCCCGGTGCGCCATGGCGAGCTGATCGAGCTGATCGGCGGCATCTCCCGCAAGATGCTCACCCAGACGCTCCGACGGCTCGAGGCGCACGGACTCATCCGCCGCCACGCCTACGCCGAGGCGCCGCCCCGCGTCGAGTACGAGCTCACCCCGCTCGGGGCGACGCTGATCGATCCGATCCACATGCTGACCGAGTGGGCGAGGGCGAACGGCGACGCAGTGCTCGATGCGCTCGGCACCGATCCCGAACCGGTAGCCCATAGCGACGGAGGCCCCCGCTAAGCGGCTTGGGTGAAGTTCGCTGCTGATCCTCGGATGCGGGTCTGCTGGCGGGTCAGGGCTTGGTCGACGGCGGCTTCGATGTCGTCCGTGCTGGTGTGGGCGCGGTCGGGGTAGTCCTCGTACTTGGCCGAGCGCCAGACGCGTTCGATGGCGTTGAGCTCGGGGCTGCGGGGTGGCAGGTAGAACAGTTCCACTCCGATTCTCGCCAGCTGGTCGCGCCGGCCCTTGAACGCCTTGGCCACGTGTGCGGAGGCGTTGTCCAGCACTACGGTGCACGGCCGGGGCCGCCGCCAGACGGGCAGAGCACCGATGCCATCGGCGGCCAGGTCCAGGGAGGCGGCCCCGCCGGGCAGGCCGGCCAGCTTGGAACAGAGGAACTCCAGCAGCACCCCGGCGTCGCTCTTCCCCTGGGTGTGCTGCCACAGCAGGTCGGGAGCGGTGCCGACGAATAGGGCGCCGAACACGTTGACGCGCCGGTCGCGAGTGTCCTCGCGGGGCACCACGGCGCGCTGCCCGATCCGCGACCAGGTGTAGCCGGTGGGCGTGGTCGGCGCGAAGCCCGACTCGTCGAGGAAGACCAGGTCGCGGATGCCCGCATCGGCCTCGGTGCGCAAGTCTTCCAGCTTGGCCCGCGCGGCCTGCTGGAGGACCGGGTCGGCGAGGTGCCGGAGGCTGTCGCGGGTGCGCTTCCACCGGAAGCCGTCCCGGTGCAGCAGCACCGACAGCCACGAGGAGTCCAGATCCACGCCGCGCTCGGACCGCAGGCACTGCGCCAGCCCTGCCAGCGTCCAGGTCCTCCCGCGCCCAGCACGGCGGCCGGCCCGGACGCGGTGCGTCCGCCAGGGCTGCGAACCCGCCGCCGGCAAACCGGTGCAGCGCCCTGCGCACGGTGACCACGTGCCTGACGACGATCAGCGCGATCTGCGGCACCGTCCGGCCCTGCGCCGACAGCCGCACACACTCCAGCCGCATCCGCTCATTTACCGTCAGATCCCACGTTCGCAGCCGACACCCAAGCTCGGCCTCCTGCACCGCCGACAACTCCACACGCAACGGCCTCATCACCACGGCAGCCCCTCCCTCCAGGCCACCTGCCCAAAGCGCACAACAAATGGCCAAGACTTAGACCGACCGGCAAATGGATCACTTGAGGCGTCGGGTGGTGGGGCGGCCGTCCCAGCGATAGCGGCTCGTCGAGCGTCGGATGAGCATGCGGAGCGTGACGAAAGAGGAGCGAGCGATGTCGCAGCCCTCTGATCTGGTGGCGCTCCTGATCGAAAGAGATAGAACGTGGCCGAACGAACTTGACCTCAAGTTAGGTTGACTTTCTACGGTCGATCTCGTCGAACCAGCTCAGGCAAAGGCGGAGGGACCAGCCATGAAGTACTCGCACAGCGACGCCGAACTGATCGAGCAGCCTATCGGCTACTGGAGTTGGGCGGCCTACAAGGCCATCGTCACCCGCACCCGGGCAGCCCTCGCGGGGATCGGCACTACCCAGCCGCAGTGGTGGGTTCTCGCGCAGGTCGCACGCGCCGACACCGTCAAAACCCGCGACGAGGTGTCCCGCCTCCTCCGAAATTACCTCGACACAGGTCCGGAAGCCATGGAGTCGGAGATCGACAAGACCATCGCCCAAGGCTGGATCACCGAGGACGCCGAGGGATGCCTCGGCATCACGACGAAAGGCCGGGCATTCTATGACAAGGCAGCGGCCCTCCAGGACGAGCTGCGGGCGGAACGGCACGCGGGCATCTCCGGAGAGGAGTACTTGAGCACCCTCAAGGTACTCCAGCGATTTCATCCACAACACCGGCGGGCGCGCTTGGCACCACTGAGACCGACTGGCGAACGGTGGTGGCACTGACGGCTGGTCACTCAAGAGCACGAAACAGGCACGGGCCTGGGTGATCATGGAGTTCTCTACGCTCAGTGATCCCTGGAGGGCCCGTGCCTGCTGTGCCATCCTGCCTGCTCGAACCCCTGTGGGACCAGTTCGCCGTCCTGCTGCCCGCGCGCGATGACTATGCGCCCACCCACCCGCTGGGCTGTCACCGTCGCCGGGTCCCGGACCGGATCGTCTTCGAGCACATCGTGCAGGCTCTGGTCCACGGCACCGGGTACGAGCGGATCGCCAGTCCGGGTTGCTCGGATCGCACCATCCGACGCCGTGTCAAACTCTGGTCACAGATGGGCATATCAGAGCAGATCCACGCCCTGGCACTCCAGGCGTACGACCGGATGAACGGCCTCGGACTGGCTGAGATCTCCGTGGACGGCTGCATCACGAAAGCTCCCTCGGGCGGCGAGAAAGCAGGACGCTCCCCGGTCGACCGGGGTAAGCAGGGACTGAAGCGATCGGTGGCCTCCGACGCGGCCGGAGTTCCTCTGGGAATCGTCTCCGCAGGCGCCAACCGGCACGACTCACCGCTGCTCGGCCCCACCCTCGAAGCTACGAAGGCCCAGGTAGGAGCACTCCCCGAGCAAGTGAACGTCAACCTGGACCGGGGCTACGACAGCGCCAGGACCCGTGCCTTGCTTGACGAGTTCGGCTTCACCGGCGAGATCGCTCGTAAGGGGGTGCCCGCACCGATCCAGGCTGGTAAGCGGTGGGTGGCCGAGCGTTCCCATTCGTGGATGAACGGCTACGGCAAGCTGCGGCGCTGCACCGAGAAGGACGGCAGCGTCGTGGACTTCTACCTCTACCTAGCCGCCGCTGTCGTCACGCTCCGCATGCTCATCCGACGCTCGACGAGCCGCTATCGCTGGGACGGCCGCCCCACCACCCGACGCCTCAAGTGATCCATTTGCCGGTCGGCCTAAGTCTCCCCAGTACGTTCGTACGCGCACAGGGCCGCACTCCCCGGGAGGGGGGTGCGGCCCTGCCGCGTTCTAGACGCACACATCGACGGACGCACACACGCTGATACACGACTGAGCGGTCGCCGCGGAACGTCTGATACACGCGTGAGCCCTTCCGGCGGTCCGCCGGGTCCAGGATCGGTGGCCCGGACGGGACGGCCGGGTGCCGTTCCTCCTCCGTACGAGATCGCCGCGGGGACGGCCCGCGGCGGACGAAAGGGGAGACGTTGATGCGCAATTGGATAAGTCGGAGGGCGGCCGCCGTCCTGACGACCGGGGTTGCCGTGGCCGCGTCCATGGTGGCCGCGACGCCGGCGCAGGCCATCAAGGGCGGCACCGAGTCGACCCACGCCTACTCGTTCATGGGATCGTTCCAGCCCTCCTTTCCCAAGTCGCCGCACCCGGACGGACACGGCTGCGGGGTGGAGGTCCTCGCGCCGCAGTGGGTGCTGACCGCGAGCCACTGCGCCGGTAAGAACCCGACCATGGCGAGAGTGGGGGTCCCGAAGGGCTGGAAGGTCCGGGTCGGGTCGCTGGACACCAGGTCCGGGGGCGAGGTGGCGGAGGTCGATCACTACTACCGGCTGGCGACCTTCGATGACGACGTGTTCTGGGGCAAGGACGTGGCGTTGATGCACCTGCGCACCCCGGTGCGGGCCAAGCCCGTGCGGATCGCCTCGGCCACGCCGGCGGACAACTCCCCCGTCCGGATCATGGGCTGGGGCATGACCTGCGACGACGACACCGATTCGGCGTGCTACCCGCATCGGCTGCGGGAGGCCGACACCGTGGTCCAGCCGCGCTCGAAGTGCACGGAAGCCGACGTCGGAGAGCTGTGCGTCGGCAGCGACGACGGCAGCGTCACCACAGGGAACACGGACTCCGGTGGGCCCGCGCTGGTCCGTGAGGGCCGCCAGTGGGCGGTTGCCGGTGTGGTCAGCGGCCCCGACTGGGAGAGCGGCAGGACGCGGTACACGGACGTCACCAGGCACGCCGACTGGATCAACGGCATCATCAGCGGCGCCCACGTGCCGCCCGACGACAAGATCCCGAACGTGGAAGGCGCGGTGGACCTGGGCATCTGCGTGGGCTCGGTGGTGAGCACCCCGGCTTCCCGGCCGCAGGACCCGGCGCTGATGATGACCAACGGCCACTGCGTGGAGGGGAAGCGGCCCGCGCCCGGAGCCTCGCTGACGGACCAGCCGGCCGACCGCGAGGTGCCGATCGCCGACCGCCAGGGCTACCCGACGACCACCGCCCATGCGAAACGGCTGGTGTACGCGACGATGACCGGCACCGATGTCGCGCTCTACCGTCTGGACCAGACCTACGCGCAGTTGAAGGCCGAGGGCGCGAAGGTCTTCCGGCTCGCGTCCTCCCCGGCGCGCGCGGGCGACTCGCTGACCATGGCCTACCCCACCCACCGTTTCCACTGCACCGCCGAGGCCGTGGTCCCGCACCTGCGGGAGGGCGGCTATCAGGAGGACCACTCGATCCGCTACGCCACCGGCGAGGACTGCGCCCCCTTCTTCGGCACCTCCGGTTCGGCGCTGCTGGCCCCCGACGGCACCACGGTGGTGGGAATCCACAACACCCACAACGACGACGGCGAGAAGTGCACCGACAACAACCCCTGCGAGGTGGGCTCGGACGGAACGGTGACTTCCGTCAAGGGTCGCGGCTACGGTCAGCAGGTCTACGGGATCGCGTCCTGCATGACGGCGGGGTCGAAGCTGGACTTGTCGCGCGAGGGCTGCACGCTCACTGGTGCCACGCCGCGCGCGGGCCACGGGCGCTGATGGGGCAAACCCCGGCCACGGGCGCTGATTGGGCAAGGCGGACCTCCTCGTCGCATCATGGTCCCCCAGCACCCAGCACGTCCGATGGGGGAAAATGTCGGTCCCAGCGGCCGGGGGGAACGCCCCGGCGCCCGTAGCGATCCTGCTCGTCGAGGACGACGAGGTGATCCGCAGATCGGTGACGCTGGCGCTGGAGCGCTACGGCTACCGTGTCACCTCCGCCGGTGACGGACTGACCGGTCTCGAAGTGTTCCTGCGAGGCGGGCACGACCTGCTGTTGCTGGACATCATGCTGCCGGAACTCGACGGCATCGGACTGTGCCGCCGGATCAGGGAGACCAGCACGGCCCCGATCCTGATGATGTCGGCCCGCGGAGACATACCAGACATCGTGGCCGGCCTGGAATCGGGCGCCGACGACTACGTCGTCAAGCCGGTCGACACCGCCCTGCTGGTGGCCCGAATACGATCCCTGCTGCGCCGCGCCACGTTCGCGCCGGTCGCGGCGGCAGCGGAGCCCGGCACCGCGATGGCGGTGCCGGGCGGATCCACGGCCTCCCTGCCGGACAGGCCGTTCCCTCCTGGCGGGAGCGATCCATCCGGCGGGCGCCCCCGGCTCGTCTTCGGAGACCTGGCGGTCGATACGGCCGGCCTGGAGGTGTTCCTCGCCGGTGAGCCGGTCGCGCTGGGCCCCACCGAACTCCGGCTGCTGCTGGAATTCGTCGCCCACCCGGGCATCGTCCTGGACCGGCAGGCCCTGCTGCGCAACGTGTGGGACTACGGCTGGGACGGCGACAGCCGGGTGGTCGACCTGTGCGTGCAGCGGCTGCGGAGGAAGATCGGAGCCGGGCGCATCGAGACGGTTCGAGGATTCGGCTACAAGCTGAGGAGCTGACATGGGAGCCCGGCGGTCCCTGCTCAACTGGCGCTCGCTGCGCTGGAGTATCGCCCTCCTGGTAGCCGTGGCGTGCTGCGGCATCGCGCTGACGGTAGGGCTGCTGGTGCACCACAGCACGTACGAGTGGTCCATGAACGACGGCGCGGCCAAGGCGCGCGTCGCCCTCAACACCGCCCTCTCGGCGGACAGCGGCAGCGGTCTCTGCGTCCTGGTGACGGCCCCCGAGGACATGCCGGCGGCTCTTGTGCGAATGGTCCGGGACAACGGGAGCGGCCACCTGTACGAGCAGTACGACGGGTACTGGACACGGATGTGGGCCGGAAAAAGGATGCCCGGCGGGCGCCTGGCGGCAGTCTGGGTCGACATGACCTCCGACCGGAACAGCCGTTGGGCCCTGGACCGGCACATGTGGAGGTACTCACTGGTCGCGCTGGCCGTCATCGTTCCACTGTCCGTCCTCGCCGCCGAACTCCCCAACCGGCGACTGCGGTGGGTGGCGCGTACGGCCCGGTGCATAGCCTCTGGCGACCTGGTCGCCAGAACCGGGACGGGCGGCCGGAAAGGCGACGAGATCACCGAGATCTCGGCCGCCGTCGACTCGATGGCCGACAGTTTGCAGGATCGGCTGCTCAGTGAGCAGCGCTTCACCGCCGATGTCGCCCACGAACTGCGCACCCCGCTGATGGGCCTGGTCACCTCCGCCGAACTGCTCCCCGAGAGCGAGGCCACCGATCTCGTCAGAGACCGGGTACGAGTGCTGCGCGCCCTCGTCGAGGACCTGCTGGAGATCTCCCGCCTCGACGCCGGCACGGTCCACGCCGACCTGCGGCCCGTCGCCCTCCCCGACTTGGTCCGGGACTCGCTCGCCCGCACCGCCCTCGACGCGCATCTCACGGCCGGCGCCGTGCCGCCCGCCGTGGTGGAGACGGACCCCCGGCGGCTCGACCGGATTCTCGCCAATCTGGTCGTCAACTCCCACCGGCACGGCGCCGGTCCGGTCGAGATCACCGTCGAGGACACGACCGTCGCCGTCCGCGACCACGGCCCAGGCTTCCCCGACAGCCTCCTCGCCGACGGACCGCAACGCTTCCGCACCGGAGCAGCCGAACGCGGCCGCGGCCACGGCCTCGGCCTCATCATCGCCTCGGGCCAGGCCGAGGTCATCGGCGCGACCCTGCTCTTCTCGAACGCCGCTGACGGCGGAGCCGTCGCAACCCTCCAACTGCCGCCCAGCTGACGCCACCGGGCCTCCCCTGTTGGGGTGCGGCCCTGTCGCGTGTCAGAGGGGGGAGTCGTACCGCCCTGCTTTGGCGGCGCGGATGAAGGTGCGGAGGTTGGCGAGGGTGGTGGTGAGGATGACGTCGGGGGCGTCGCTTTCGCGAAGCTTGATGACGTCGGGGGCGCTCACGGCGACGTTGACGCATGCCTCCCCTTCGCCGCAGTACGAGGATGTCTGCCAGCCGGCGGGGACTTTGGCGACGTAAAGGACTCTGCTGCGCATTTTGCTGCGGGGAGTGGTGTGTTGGCGAGGTGATCGTTCCTGTGGTCGCTTCCCTGTCGTGTGGCCGCAGGGGGGATGATGCGGATGTCGTTGCAGCCGAAGGGGCTGCCGGAGATCCCGGAACAGAGCGTGGCGGTGGCGCGGGCGGCTTTCCCAAGGGGAGGCTGCCGATTCGGGTGCGGGACCGCTTGGCGGAGGTCTTCGCCGACGAGCCGTTCACCGGCGCCTTCGGGATCCGTGGTGCCCCGGGGATGGCACCGGCGGTGCTGTCCCTGAATCACGGTTCTGCAGTTCGCCGAGAACCTGACCGACCGGCAAGCCACCGCGATGGCCGTCCGCGCGATCGACTGGAAGTACGCGATCGGGGCGGAGCTGACCGGTACCGGCTTCGGTCCCAGCGTGCTGGCCCGCTTCCGCGCCCGGTTGGCCAGGCACGGCCTGGAGCGGGTGGTCTTCGACCGGCTGGTCGACCACTGCCGCGACGCGGGCTGGTCGGCGCCGGCGGCAGACAGCGTACCGATGCCACCACGTCATCTCCGCAGTCCGGGACTGAACCGGCTGGAGCTGGCCGGGGAGAGCGTGCGCGCCGCGCTGGAGGCCCTCGCGGTGGCCGCGCCCGCCTGGCTGGCCGACCAGATCGACGTCGCCGAGTTCGCCCACCGCTACGGACCGAGGGTCAACGGCTGGACCATGCCGTCGTCCAAGGCCAAGCGGGACCGGCTGGCGCAGGTGTTCGCGCAGGACGGCTATGCGATCGTGCGGGCCGCCTGTGACGCTGCCGCCCCGGTGTGGATCCGTGATGTCGAGGCCGTCCAGATCCTGCGGCAGGTGCTCGTGCAGACCTACTGCATGCGCACCGACACTCGGGGCGGGAGGTGATCGTGAAGCGGGACGCCGACGACGAGGGCGTCCCGCCCGGCAGACGCCGTCTGGCCTCCCCGTATGACCCGACGCCCGCTGGGCGGCCAAGGGCGAGGACCTGTTCTGGTGCGGATTCGAGATCCATCTGACCGAAAGCTGCGACGCCCCCACCGAAGCCGAAGCCGAAGCCGGACGGCGCTCCTGCCCACGGCCGAACCTGATCGCCGACGTGCACACCACCGACGCCACCGTGCCGGACGTGAAGGCCACCACCGGCATCCAGCAGCGGCTCGCCGAACGCGGCCTCGCCCCGGGCGAGCACTACCTGGATTCCGGCTACCCCTCGGCCGGCCTGGTCACCACCGCCGCGCAGAACGGCATCACCATGGTCACCCCGCTCCTGGCCGACCACTCCCCGCAGGCCAAGGCCGACCAGGGCTTCGGCAAGAGCAACTTCCGCATCGACTGGAAGACGCGAACCACGGCTTGCCCCGAAGGTCCACCAGCAGCGGCTGGTACCCCGTCACCCAGCACGGACACGACGCCATCATCGTCGAGTTCGACAGGCGGGACTGCCGGGCATGTCCCTCGCAAAAGCAGTGCACCACCGCATCCCACGGCTTCCGCACGCTCACCCTGCGACCCCGTGAGATCCACGAGGCCGTCACCACAGCCCGCACCGAACAGGACACCGGGACCTGGCGGGACAAGTACGCCCTGCGCGCCGGAATCGAAGGCACCGTCAACCAGGCCCTGGACGTGGCCGGGATACGACGGACCCGCTACCGCGGCCTGCCGAAAATCCGCCCCCAGCACGCCTTCTCCGCGGCCGCGCTCAACATCGTCCGGCTCGACGCCTACTGGACCGACCGCCCCCTCGGCCGCAACCGCTCCAGCCACCTCGAACGCCTTGCCTACCGACTCACCGCACGAACCCGAATAGAGCAGCAGAGCCCCTGTAGCCCCCAAAGTCCCGTCGGAATTAAGTCCTCCCGAGCTCGATTGTTCCTGCGCAGTGATCGAGGTGGGGGAGGCGTATGAACAACCTGAAGGCATTCAGGGTACGTGGTGGACAGGCCACGGAGATTGTGGGCTCGTCCGTGGCACTGGAGCGCGAGTTGCAGTCGCTGATCGAGGGCAACATGGAGGCGATGCTCGGCATTCGTTTCCTGGCAAGCGAGTACGGGCCGACATCGGGGGCGAATCGACCCTTTGGACCTGGACGAGAACGGGACACCGGTCATCGTGGAGTACAAGCGCTCCCGTGACCAGAACGTCACGAATCAAGCGTTGTCGTATCTGTCGTGGCTTCATGACCATCACCATGAGTTCGAGAGCCTGGTCAAGGAAGAGCTCGGTTCGGAGGCAGCCGAGGTGATTGACTGGAGCAATCCCCGACTCGTCTGCATCGCTGGGGACTTCACTCACCACGACACCGTGGCGATTGAGATGATCGGCCGTCGAATCGATTTGGTGAGCTATCGGGTCTTCGATGACGTGTTGACGCTGCACCTGGTTGCTTCCGTTTCCGGTACCGCGGCTCCGGCTCGGCGAAGGGCGGTGTCCGCCTCCCGATCTTCCAACGCTCCTTTGCCGAAGTCGGTGCAGCAGTACTTCGATGAGTCGCCGCAGGATCTTCAGGATCTCTATGCGGATCTCGACGAGGTACTTCTGTCGCATGGGGACGTGCAGAAGGAGCCGCAGTTGCACTACATCGTGTACCGGCGGATCAAGAATGTCGCCACGGCGCGCGTCCAGCCTCGTAATCGGATGCTCGTGGTCAACCTGAAACTGGATCCGGACGCCGTGGAGCTGGAGGAGGGCTTCTCGCGAGACGTCCGCGGTCTGGGCTGTCTCGGAATCAAGGACGGTGTCGAGGTACGGATCAGATCGCGCGAGGATCTCGCGCGGGCCGCTGGCCTCATCCAGCGGAGCGTCGAAGAAAGCTGACCGGAGCGTCAACGGCGGTTGCTTCATCGGGTTTTGGGTGAAGCAACCGCCCTAACCGCCCTCTTCTGTGTTTTCGCCGGTCTGCCAGTGGGCGCCTTCACTCCTCGGGCCCGGCGAGTTCGAAGTCGTCCTGGGCGAGGGCACCACGGAGGCGCTCTTCGGCGATGTCGGCGTAGTGGGAGGAGAGTTCGACGCCGATGAAGTTGCGGCCTTCCTTCAGAGTTGCGACGCCGGTGGTGCCGCTGCCGGTGAAGGCGTCGAGGACGGTGCCGCCGGAAGGGCAGACCTGGACGAGCTACTGCATGACCTCGATGGGCTTCTGAGTGATGTGGACACGGTCCTTGCGAGGCTGGGAGGCGATGTAGTGGCCAGGCAGGTAGGGGTTCCGGCGTGGTCGAGGCCGCCCTTGACGCCCCAGAGGATGAACTCGGAGTCCTGCTTCGGACCACCCTTGCGAGGGCGTGAGGCCGACTTGATCCACGGGATGGTGCCGGACCAGGTCCAGCCGGCCATCTGTAGGACATCGGAGGTGGTGGGGTCCTGCCGCCAGTCCGAGAAGACCATCACGATGGCGTGTTCGCGGCTGGCGCAGTATGCCTCGGTGAGCAGTTCGGTGAGCCAGGCGCGATAGGAGCGCTGGTCTCGTTCGGCGAGCGCCGGGACAGCGCCGCACAGGGGCACGACGAGTAACGGCGGGCAGCCGAACGCGGCTCCGGCCCCGTCGTCGGCCTGTTCAGTGGAACATCCGGGCGCCGAGCGGGTGCTGCTGGTCGAAGCCGGGGAGGATGAGGAAGGTTGCGCTGGCGGTGGTGGTGGTGAAGCGCAGCAGGGCGTCGGAATCGTCCATATGCGCAAGCGTGTTGGTGAAGGTGCGTATGTCGTTCTGGAAGCTGATGAAGAGCAAGCCAGGGGTGGGCTCGTCGGTGCTGTAGGAGCGGCGGAGCATGAGGCCGACGCCGACCACGTTGGGGTTGGCCCGGCGGACGTGAGCGTCGGCCGGTATGAGGTAGCGCCCGTCAGGTGTTTTGGCGCCGAGGTTCGGGGCCGAGGCCATGGTGCCGCCGGAGAGAGGCACGGCGGTGGCCCGGTGCCGGCCGAAGACCGCCTCCTGGTCGGCGACGGAGAGCGCGGCGAACCGCGGCAGGTCGAGTTCCATGCGCCGTAGTACGGCAAGGGTGCCGCCGGCGACCGGAGCCGGCCCGGCCAGCCACAGATGGCGTTGGTGTTCGGCCGTCGTGTGCGGGCCCACGATGCCGTCGATGAAACCGAGCAGGTTCTGTGGCGCGGAAATGTCCTTGTCCACGGGGATGTTCGGACCGCGGCGTCCGGACTGCCGCCAGCGTTCCCGTATCCGGTCACCGGCCTGGTCCAGCAGCGCGGCGGCGGTGACCGGCAACAGCAAGGCGTCGCTGGCGCAGATCTGTATCAACAGGTCCCCGCCGCGTGCCTGTGGGGCGATCCGCTCGCGGGAGAATTGAGGGAGGTCCGCCGCGCCGGGCAGGGCGGGATCGGACATGCGCACCAGCCGTGCGCCCACCCCGATCGTCACGGTGAGATCGCCCGGCGGCAGGCCCAGCAGTCGTGGATCGTTCCCCGCGGTGAGGGTGTGAATGGCCTGGCCGAGTTCGGCCAGCAGCGGACCGGCGGCCACGGCGTCGCCGAGGTCGGCCACCAGCGCCAGGAGGTTCGGCTGGGCCGGTTGCGGGAGCGTGATGCCTGCCTGATAGCGGCCGACCGGCGACACCCGTGTCATCGACGCGGCGGAAGGGGGCGGGCCCGGCTGAGGTGCAGGCGATTCGCACCCGGCGGCGAGCCCGGTGGCCGCCACGGCCCCGGCGGCCCCGATGAAGGCGCGGCGTGACGGATGGGACTCGGCTCGGCTCACGGTGGGAAGAATGCCATATCCGTTCAGGCGGTGGTGAGTTGATCGCTCTCCCGCCGGTATGACTTCATGCCAGGATGAGGCCATGCCTCGTCTGCGTCTTCGCCTGATGGCCGCGTTACTGAGCACACTGACATGTGTACTGGCGGGCTGCGGGTCCGGCGATGACGGGTCGAGCCACGGCCGGCGACCGTCCGGCGCGCAGGTGACGGTCAGAGTGCCGGCCGACGCCCCGACGATCTCGGCTGCGGTGTCTCTCGCTCACCCCGGTGACCTGGTGTTGGTCGCTCCGGGCGTGTACCACGAGTCGGTGGAGATCTCCACGCCTCGCGTCACTCTGCGTGGTGAGTCTCGGGACAAGGTCGTCATCGACGGGCGGTTGCAGCAGCCGAACGGGGTCGTCGTCACCGCGCCCGGGGTGGCCGTGGAGAACCTGACCGTGCAGAACAACACGCAGAACGGGGTCCTGGTCACCGGTTCGGCGAAGGCCGTCGCCGGGCTGCCGGGGCGTTCGGGGGGCTACGACACCGGCGATGAGCCTGTCACCTTCGTGAAGTCGTTCCTGGTTTCCTATGTGACCGCGACTCGCAACGGTCTCTACGGTATCTACGCGTTCTCCGCGCAGGACGGTGTCATCGAGCATTCATACGCCTCGGGCGGCGCGGACTCGGGGATCTATGTCGGACAGTGCAAGCCCTGTCACGTCGTGGTGCGGGACAACGTCGCCGAACTCAACGCGGTCGGTTACGAAGGCACCAACGCCAGCGGCGACATGTACGTGGTCGGCAACCGCCTGGTCGGCAACCGGGTCGGACTCACCACCAATTCCGACCACCAGGAGAAGCTGCTCCCGCAGCAGGGCGCCATCATCGCGGGCAACCTGATCGCGGCCAACCAGCAGCGGGCGACCCCCGTCCAGGCCGACGGCGGGTGGGGCATCGGCGTGGGCATCGACGGCGGCAGCGACAACCACTTCATCCGCAATCGGATCGCCGACAACAGCAACGCC
The DNA here is from genome assembly GCF_046549095.1 of Streptomyces sp. x-80. NCBI lineage: Bacteria > Bacillati > Actinomycetota > Actinomycetes > Kitasatosporales > Streptomycetaceae > Streptomyces > Streptomyces sp. x-80. The sequence goes on along the minus strand of NZ_JAJPWM010000013.1, from coordinate 275,772 downwards.
GGGCTGGTGATCACCGCAACCGCCGACATCCCTCCGAACGGCAACCAGATCGTGGACAACACCTTCGCCGTCAACGGAGTTGACGTCGGCTGGACGTTCCGCACCGCCACGCGGGGACGGGGCAACTGCCTGCGCGGCAATGATCTGCGAACCACCGTGCCCGCCCGGCTCGCGACGACCGCGCCCTGCCCGCTGCCGGCCGGATCGCCCTCGCCGGCCGGCAGCTGGGCGATGCCGACGGCACCCGGTGGCATCCCGTTCACCGAGGTCGCGGCGCCTGGTCCCCAGCCACAGTTCCCCGGCGCCCGCACTGCGGGCGCCACCGCCGTCCCGGCCGTTCCGGCCCTGCCGGACACGGCAGGCATCCCGCTGCCGCCGGCGTCCCTGCTCGCCGCCGGCGCGCGGGTGCGGACGCCCTGAGCGTCCTGAGCGTCCTGAGCAGCGGCTACCGCGCCGGGGTGACTCCGGGTACCGGGGTGACTCCGGGTACCGGGGTGACCGGAACGTACTTCTGGGTGTCGAAATCGATGACCACCGGCTGCGTCTCGGAACCCACGCTGACCCGGGTCCGGTACATGGTGCCGTCCGAGCCGACCCAGTAGCGCACGCTGCCCGCCGTACCGGCGCGGTCACGGGAGGACGGTCCGGTCATGACGTCCACCGGATGCCCGTTCACCTGGTCTCGTCCCCACCAGGCGGCGCCGTTCTGCGACAGCAGTTGGGCGTTGTCCGGCCGGTCGCTGCCGAGGCTGAGCGCGATGGTCAGCGCACTGTCCAGCGAGCTGCCGGACGACCGCAGCGGACGGCTGTACCAGCCCGACCGGGGCGGCGACGCGGGTGCGTGCCCCGGGGCGTTCGCCATCGGGTGGACGAAGACCGCGGCGGCCGTCCACTCGATCAGCCCGTCGCTGGACGCGTCGCGTCCGGTGCCGTGCACCACGCCGTAACCGAGCTTGCCCCGGTAGTCGACGGAACCCGTGACGATCAGCCCGCCGGCGGTGCCCGGCACAGTGATCGTCACCGAGCGGCCGTGCGCCTCGTAGTTGCGGAACCGCGTGATCGCCAGCCGGCTCGTCTCGTCCGAGGTCAGCGCGCGCGGACCGCTGGGTCCGGAGCCACTGCCGGGGATCAGGAACGCGGCCACGGCGACGGCCGTCGCACCGATGACGGCTGCCGCCCAGCGTGGCCGCAGCCATCGGCGCCGGTCAGCCGCAAGGCCCGATCGAGCTTGCCGGATTCTCACGCTCCGCACGCGGCGCGACGCTGACACTCTTCTGGTTCACCCTCTCAGTCACCACCCTGCCGAGTGCCGTCGTGCGGTCACGGCGGCACTCGGCAGTCCGGTGACAGACGACGCCAAGGCCGGCCCTCGCGGACCGGCCGAGACGTGATGTGCCCGACCGCGCCGTCCGGAGCGCGGGCGGGCTGATCACCGTTGTTCAGTTCGTTCGGTGATTCTGGGCGCGACGCTTCCGGCTCAGGAACACGATGGCCAGGCCCGCGCCCACCAGCAGACCGACGAGGGCGACCATCTCCGGCAGCCCGGCCATACCGGTGTGCGCCAGCGAACCCGTGCTCCCACCGGCCGGGGCCTGGTTGGCAGGCGGCACGGACGGCGGCGGCGTAGCGGCCGGTGGCGAGGTCGGCCCTGGGGTCGGGGTCGGCGTCGGGGTCGGGGTCGGGGTCGGTGTCGGGGTTGCCTTCGGGATGTACACCCCGGCGTCGATCGTGTGATCGACCCCGCCCGGCTTGTCCGGCGCTGTGACAGGTGCGTAGCCGTTGCACAACCGCCCGGTGGTCGGCGGGGTCACATTGGAGTCATGCGCCCGGTCGGCACCGGCTCGCGGAAGCGTGAACCGCAGTTCGCTTGCCGGGGGTTGGCCTGGCACCTTGCCGGTGTCCGCGGTGCACACGTCGAACTGCACCGTGTATTTCGCACCCGGCGTGAGCTCGTAGGCGGCGCCGACACCACCGAAGTAGTACTCGCCGGCGGCATCGGTCCTGGTCGTGGCGACCTGTTTGCCGCCCGCGTCCAGCAGGTTGATCGTCGCACCCGGCAGCGGCACTTCCGCCGGGTCCTGGATCCCGTTGTGGTCGCCGTCGAACCACACGCGGTTGCCGATCTGGATCGGCGCGTTCGCCGCCGCGTACGCGATGTCGCCGAGCCCGCCGGCCTTGCCGAATCCGTTCTGTTCCGGACCGACGAACTGGTACGCGTTGGCGGCCGGGCTGTTGCCCGGACCCTGACCGGTCGTGATGTCGTAGTAACCGGTCCCGCTGGTTTCGACGTTGACGGTCGGGTCGAACTCCGTGCTGACGACCCACTGCTGCCGGGGAATATAGGCCACCGCCCCCAGCGCGGTTTCCTGGTGACCGCCCGCGAAGAAGTCGCCCGGGAAGTATTCGACGACACCGTTGTCCTGGCCGCCGTCGGTGGCGGGGGTGGCGTGGTTGGGGCAGTTCCCGGTGCCTTCCCACGCGTATCCGCCGGTGGGATCGGCGCAGGCCATGGTGATGTCACCACCGGACATGCCCGTTTCCGGCGTGTTGTTCTGCGGGCGAGGGTCCAGTCCCTTCGCACTGAGAACGTCCATGAACCGGTCGCGGAAACCGAGGATGATCGAGCCGTCACGCGCGAAAGCGAGGCTGGCCAGCGCCGGCTGCGGATCGATGAAGGCACCGCCGAGATTGTTTTTGTCCCAGGTGGCCAGGTCGGTGTTCCACGGGTTCCACTGGCTGTTCTGAGCGGATGCCTTCTGGGTGGCACCGGCAAAGATGTCACCGCGCTTATTGGTGAGCGAATGCGTCAGCACCGTGGTGAACTGCTTGCCGTCGTAGGCGTAGACGACGGCTTTCAGGTCCGCGCGATTCTGCGTGCTCTCCGCGTCGCACACGCCACCGACGTAGAGCTTGTTGTCGTGCGTGGCGAGACCGAACGGCCGCCAGTCGCTCGGCGCCGCGCAGTCCGGGTCCGGGATCCGCACCGTCGCCTCGGGCGCCGACGCGGTGGCCCCGGTCGCGTCGAATTTCACCAGGGTCCGGGTCAGCAGGTTCACCGCGTACAGCGTGGAACCGTCCTCCGACAGGGCCAGACCGCCGATGCTCTCCTTGCCCGGTGCGTCGGTGAACCCGGGATCCTTGATCATCTGCGCCGCGTCGTGCGGTGTCACCGCGGCGCCCGGCACCCGCGCGAACAGCTTCGGCGCACCCTCGCCGCTGACCGGTACGGTGTAGATCGCGCCACCGCCCTCCGGCCCGTACGGGGCGTACCGGCGGGCGAACGCGCTCTGGAACAGCCGGCTCCGGTACTTGTCGTAGGCCAACCCGAACGTCGTGCCCACCTGGGCCTGCGTGTCCAGCGTGACCGGGCACGACACATCGGTAGGACACGTGCCTCGGGTCTTCGTCCCGAACGCCACCAGTGCCCGGGTGTCAGCTCCGTTGGCGCCGTTCTGGACCGGTACGAAATAGCGCGATTCCGGCAGCGTGTAGTCGGCCGGATCCCACACCCCCGTCACCACCGAGGCGTTCTTGCCGCCCGACACATCCACGAACGACGTGAAGCTGTCGAAGTGGTTCCCCGCCGTCGACGCAGGCGCCGCCCGCAGATAGCCGCTGTACGGCGCCGGGATGCTGACGTCGACGCGGTACTGGCCGCCGCTCAGCACGGTCGACCGCGGCACCACGACCTTTCCGGTGGCATCCGTGACGCCGGTGACAGCGTGACCGGCGGGGTCGGAGACCTGCACCTTCATGCCCCGCTGCGGCACGTCCATCGTCGCGTTGATCACGCCTTCGCCGAAGAAGTCGCGCAGTACCTCAACCGTCAGCGTGCCGTCGGCGGTCGAAGCCGCGGCCGGTCCAACCGCCGCCCCCATGGCGCCGCCTGCCAGCAAGAGAACAGACAACCCCATGCGCGCCAGCGGCTCCACAAGCCTCCGGGCCGGCCGGCGCGAGTCTCTGCCTAGTCGGTTCATGGCATCACTCTCCACACCTCTCTTGTCATGAATACGAAGCCCCGCTTCTCGCTGCACGTCCACTTCGTGGCCCCGGACGAGGACGCCGGCCGCGAACGGCCACGGAAAAACAAAAGGGGCCCACTCCTGTGGTGTGGGCCGCCTCGTGGTGATCGCCGGAGGATATTGCGGTCGAGCGGTAAACGTCGCAGGCCAGAAAAAGCGAACGCGCGTTCAGCGTCTCGGGAAGGACAGCCCTGGGGTGCGTGTGTGTGCAGCTCAATCACGGTGCTCTCGCCCCCCACCGCCGACCTCACCCACGCCATCGCGAGCAGCGCGCGCCGCACTCTATCCGTTGGCATCTCGCCGTCACCAGCGGAACCGTGACATCCATCGGAATTCGCGGCAGTCCCCCGGCGCCCGGAGAATGGTGACCGGAAGAACGTGCGGCAGCGACGTGCTGACCGGCCGCGTTCAGCCACCTGGACCACCCCGGCACCCGGCAGGCGATCCAAGTCGCCTGACAGCAGCGCGACTTGCGCACCGGGAAGCCGGCCATCGAGCGTGTCTGCCTGATCACCAGCCTGCGCGCCTTCGATGCCACCCGCACCGGACTCGCCACCTGGATCAGAGACCGCTGAGGCATCAAGAGCCTCCCGCACCACCTCCGATCGTCACTCTCCGTTATTTCACACGGGGTGTGCGCCGGTGACTCGCAGCGTTGCGCCGCACACGCTCCCGCCTGTCGTCGCAGGGCAGTTGACTGGTACCCGTACGGACAACGAAGTCGTTCGCGAGAGGAATGAGGAGCGCACCGTGACCGCCCACCCCGAACCCGATCTGGTGGCCGCCGACCTGGCGGAAATGAGGCGCCGCCTCGATGTGCGCACCGCCGAAGTCGAAGGCCGGCTCGCGCTGATCTCCCAGCGCTCGGCACAGTACGAGCGTGACGCGGACGAACTACACGCCCGCGTCACGCAGTTGGAGAGCGGTCGCTGGCCGCTGCCGTCCCTCGCCGCGCTCACGGGGCTCGCGGCGTTGCTGGTCACCCTGTGGCAGGCCGTGGCCCGATGAGAGAGGGCCGGCAGCGGCGGGGCGGACCGGTCAGCCGAGCCGGATGTGGTGCAGCATCAGCAACGCCGCTGCCATGTTGGCGGCCGGCACCTCCCCCCTCGCCACCATGTCCGGCACCAGCTTGAGGGAGACCCACTCCCGCCGGTCGGACTCGAAGTCGTCCTGCGGCTGGCCGACGAAGGCGCCCTCGTCGGACCAGTAGATGTGGTGCCGGGCATCGGTGAGGCCGTTGGACGGCTCCACCGTGAGGAGGTGCCGGAGGGGGCCGGGACGCCACCCGGTCTCCTCCTCCATCTCCCGCGCGGCCGCGGCCGCGATGTCCTCGCCGTCCTCCACGACACCGGCGGCCAGCTCCCAGCCCCAGGTGTCGGTGATGAACCGGTGCCGCCACAGCAGCAGCACCTCATTGGCCTCGTTGACCACTGTGGCCACGGCGACGGGCCGCATCCGGATCAGGTAGTGATCCAGGTGGTGGCCGTCGGGGAGTTCCACATCGGCGAGATTGACCCGGAACCAGGGGTTCGCGTACACGGTCTGTTCACTGAGGTTGTTCCAACGCACTTGATGTCACCTTCCGCCGTTTTGAGCTGGCGAGGTGACACGAGCCCGGTCACAGCGGAACGCGCAGCACCTCGTCGATGAGATCGGCGGCCGCGTCGGTCGCGGAGCTCCCGGTCTCGGCCAGATGCTCGCGCACCGCCCGCAGCCGGTCCCGCAACCGTTGCGACTCCATGCCCCGAACCTGCTCGGTCATCTGCGCGGCATTGGCCACGGCCCGGTCCGCATCGCCTTGGCGCAGCTCGATATGGGTGAGCATGGCCAGCCGGTGGACCCGGCCGCGGTCGTGTGCGGGGGTGTCGACGGCGGCGTCCGCCTGCTCCCGGGCGGAGCGCAGGTCACCGAGGCTGAGCAGCGCCTCCGCCACTTGTACGTTCACCAGGCCGGGCTGGACGTAGCCCGTCTCCGCCGGTTCGAGGCCCGGCCGGATCCGCTCCGCCGCCGCCTCCGCACGCCGGATGCACGCCAGCGCGCTGGCGCCGTCGCCGAGCCGTGCGTAGGACTTGGCCTGCATCGCGTAGAGGTCCGCGGAGAGCGCCGGGGTGATCTGCGGACCCGCGGCCCGCAGCGCCGCCTCCGCGAAGGCGACCGCCTGGCGGTATTCCCTTACGAAGAGGGACTGGTTGACCAGCAGCGCGATCACATACGCGCCGAGGCCGCGGTCCCCGCTCGCCTTGGCCAGCCGTAACGCCTGATGGAAGTAGCGCTGGGCCAGCCCGAGAGCGTCCGAGTCGTACGCGCAGATGCCGGCGACGGCGACCAGCCCGCCGGTGGCCCGGTGGAGCTGGCGTCCCGTCGCGTCGGTGTAGCTGCCCCGCAGCAGCGGCGCCGCCTCGGTGTTGAGGAATCCCACGATGCGTGCTCTGGTCGCGACACCACCCGCCTTCCGGTACATCTGCTCGTAGTGGGTCCGCGCCGTGCGCAGCATCTCGATGTCCGCCATGCCGACGCGCGACATCCCGGCGCGCGAGACGTCGGAGTCCTCGGGAGGGTTCTCCCACTCCCATACGGGCATGACCGCCGAGGTACCGGTGAGCGCGGGGGCGGCCAGGATGTGCGGCCGCTGCTGTTCGTCGGACCGCCACAGGGCGGTGGCGCGCTCGACGAAACCGGAGAGCGGGGTGACGGGGCCGCGCAGGTCCGGCCGGCTGAGCCCGATGTCGTCGAGTCCTACGGCGCGGTGCAGCCGGTCGCCGAGGATCTCGCAGATCATGTCGGGTACCTGGCCGCGCGGCCGCTGGCCCTTCAGCCAGCGGGCCACCGCGGTGTGTTCGTACCGCAGGGCGAGGCCGCGGGCGCGGCCGAGCTGGTTGATCCGGGCGGCCAGCCCGGCATGCGAGATACCGGCCTCGTCGAGGATCGCGTCGAGCAGGGTGTTGGGCTCCATGCCGGCCTCCCGGTGAGCCGGGCCGGCCGTGGGCCGACGGCTCATGGCCTTGTCGACTTACTGACTTCGTCAGATCAGCGTAGTGAACCGCGCTTCACACGGGGTGTGAAGCGGCGGCGGGCGCCATGGATACATGTCGGAGTGAACTGCCCTGCTCCGTACGGACGTTGCGGCGGCGCGCCCTGGTCCGGGGAGCACCGGCACCCCGCCGGGCTCCGGAACAGGCCGGCACTCCCCCGGGGTCCCGGGCGAGCGATGCGGCGGCTGATTTTCCCCGGAACGCCGGAAGGGGTGCGGGTGTGGACGGCATCCCTGCCGTCCACACCCGCACCCCTCATACCGTTCCCGGCGGGCGGATCCGCGCTCAGCCGCGCAGCGCCGCTCCGGTGCGCTCCACCGCCACCGCGACCGCCGCGTCACGGGCCGCCGTGGCGTCCTCCGCGGTCAGCGTGCGGTCGGCGGCACGGAAACGCAGCGCGTACGCGAGGGACTTCTTGCCCGCGCCGAGCTGCTCGCCGGTGAAGACGTCGAACAGCCGCACCGACTCCAGGAGGTCACCCGCGCCGTCGCGCAGCGCCGCCTCGACGTCCGCGGCCGGCACCGTCTCGTCGACGACGATCGCGACATCCTGGGTGGCGACCGGGAAGGTGGAGATCCGCGGGGCGCGCCGCGGACCGGTCGAGGCCCGCTCGACGCGGTCCAGGTCGATCTCCATCGCGCAGGTGCGCTCCGGCAGGCCGAGCGTCTTGATGACGCGCGGGTGCAGCTCACCGGCGTTGCCGACGAGGATCTCCTCGCCGTCGACGACCGCGAGCAGCGCCGCGCACCGGCCCGGGTGCCACGGGGCGTGCTGGTCCTGCCGGACGATCAGCTCGACACCCGCCTCCCGCGCGACCGTACGGCCCGCCTCGACGGCGTCCGCCCAGGTCGCCGGGCGGGCGGAACCCCACCAGCCGGCCTGCTCACGGGCCCCGGCGAGCACCACGGCGGCGCGCCGCGGCTGCTGCGGGAGCGAGGCGTCCAGCGAGGCGATCTCGTCATCGGTCGGCCGGCGGTCGACGACCAGCCGGGTGGCCGGCTTCTCGTCGCCGGTCGCCCGGAAGACCGGACCGGTCTCGAAGAGCGCGAGGTCGTGCGAGCCGCGGCCGACGTTGCGGCGCAGCGCGTTGAGCAGCCCCGGGACCAGCGTCGTCCGCAGGTCGGGCTCCTCGTCGGAGAGCGGGTTGACGAGGGTGACGGCCTGCCGGCGCGGGTCGTCCGCCTCGATGCCGAGCTGGTCGAGGACGGCCTGCCCGGTGAACGGGTAGTTCAGCGCCTCGACATAGCCCGCCCCGGCGAGCGCCCGGCCGACCCGGCGGTGCAGCCGCTGACGCTCGGTCAGGCCACGGCCGGCCGGCGGCCGCGGGAGGGTGGCGGGGAGGTTCTCGTAGCCCTCCAGCCGGATGACCTCCTCCGCCAGGTCGTTCGGGTCGCTCAGGTCCGGCCGCCAGGACGGCACCGTGACGACCAGTTCGTCCTGCCCGTACACATCGCAGCCGACCTCCTGGAGGCGGCGGACGACGGTCTCGCGGCCGTAGGTCACCCCGGCGACCTTGTCCGGGTGGTCCGCGGAGATGGTGATCGTGCGCGGCCCGCTGGGCGAGACGACCTCGGTGACCCCGGCCTCGGCGGTGCCGCCGGCCAGCAGCACCAGGAGGTCGACGGTCCGCTGCGCCGCGGCGGAGGCGGCCTGCGGGTCCACGCCGCGCTCGAAGCGCTTGGACGCCTCCGAGGACAGCTTGTGCCGACGGGCCGTACGGGCGATCGACAGCGCGTCGAAGTGCGCGGCCTCCACCACGATCTCGGTGGTGCCGCGGACCTGCCCGGTCTCGGGGTCGGTCGCCACGTCCGCGATCTCGGTGTTGGCGCCGCCCATGACACCCGCGAGGCCGATGGGACCGCGGTTGTCGGTGATGACCAGGTCCGCGGCGTCCAGCACGCGCTGGACGCCGTCCAGGGTGGTCAGCTTCTCGCCCGCGAGGGCGCGGCGGACCCCGATCGGACCGTCCACGCTGGTGCGGTCGTAGGCGTGCAGCGGCTGGCCGAGCTCCAGCATCACGTAGTTGGTGACGTCGACGGCCAGCGAGATCGGGCGCATCCCGGCCTTCTGGAGCCGGCGCCGGAGCCAGAGCGGCGAGCGCGTCTCGGGGTCCAGACCGGTGACCGTGCGGGCGGTGAAGCGGGTACAGCCGATCGGGTCGGCGACCTGGACCGGGTAGCCGTACGCGTTCGGCGGCGGCACGTCCAGCAGCGCCGGGTCGCGCAGCGGCAGGCCGTAGGCGGTGGCGGTCTCGCGGGCGACACCGCGCATCGACAGGCAGTAGCCGCGGTCCGGCGTGACGGCGATGTCCAGGACCTCGTCGACCAGCTGGAGCAGCTCGATGGCGTCGCTGCCCACCTCGTGCTCCGGCGGCAGCACGATGATGCCGTCCGTGCCGTCGTCGCCCATGCCCAGCTCGTCGCCGGAGCAGATCATGCCGTGCGAGGTCCTGCCGTACGTCTTGCGCGCGGCGATCTTGAAGTCGCCGGGCAGCACGGCGCCGGGCAGCACCACGACGACCTTGTCGCCGACGGCGAAGTTGCGGGCACCGCAGACGATCTCCTGCGGCTCGCCGGTGCCGTTGGCGGTGCCGACGTCGACGGTGCAGAAGCGGATCGGCTTCTTGAAGCCTTCCAGCTCCTCAATGGTCAGCACCTGGCCGACGACGAGCGGGCCCTTGAGACCCTCGCCCAGCCGCTCGACGGTCTCGACCTCAAGGCCGACGGCAACGAGCTTGGTCTGTACGTCGCGGCCGGACTCGGTCGCCGGCAGGTCGACGTACTCCCGCAGCCAAGAAAGCGGGACCCGCATCAGATCTCCATCCCGAACGGCCGGGTGAACCGGACGTCGCCCTCGAACATGTCGCGCATGTCTTCCACGTTGTGCCGGAACATCAGCATCCGGTCGATTCCGAACCCGAAGGCGAAGCCGCTGTACTTCTCGGGGTCGACACCACAGGCGATGAGCACCTTGGGGTTGACCATGCCGCAGCCGCCGAGCTCGATCCAGCCCTCGCTGGAGCAGGTGCGGCAGGGGCGGTCCGGGTTGCCCACGGACTCACCACGGCACACGTAGCAGACCATGTCCATCTCGGCGGACGGCTCGGTGAACGGGAAGTAGTTCGGCCGCAGCCGGGTCTTCATGTCCGCCCCGAACAGCGCCTGGACCATGTGGTCCAGGGTGCCCTTGAGGTCGGCCATGGTCAGGCCCTCGTCCACGGCGAGCAGCTCGATCTGGTGGAAGACCGGGGAGTGCGTGGCGTCCAGCTCGTCGGTGCGGTAGACCCGCCCCGGGCAGACGACGTAGACCGGCGGTTCGCGGTCGACGAGCGTACGGGCCTGGACCGGCGAGGTGTGGGTGCGCAGCACGACACCGGACTCGTCGCCCTGGGTGCCGTCACCCTGGACGAAGAAGGTGTCCTGCATCTGGCGCGCCGGGTGGTCGGGCACGAAGTTGAGGGCGTCGAAGTTGAACCACTCGGCCTCGACCTCGGGGCCCTCGGCGACCTCGTAGCCCATGGCGACGAAGACGTCCGCGACCCGCTCCATGAAGGTGGTCAGCGGGTGCCGGGCGCCGGCGGGGACGCGGTCGTAGGGCAGCGTGACGTCCACCGCCTCCTCGACGAGCACGCGTGCGTCGCGCTCCGCCTCCAGCTCCTCCTGGCGGGCCTTGAGCGCCTGGTTCACCCGGCCGCGCGCCTGGCCGACGCGCTTGCCCGCGTCCGCCTTGGCGTGCGGGGGCAGGGCGCCGATCTCGCGGTTGGCGAGGGCGAGCGGCGAGCGGTCGCCGGCGTGCGCGACCTTCACCTCGCGCAGCGCCTCCAGATCGGCCGCGGCGGCGACGGCGGCGAGCGCCTCGTCGACCCGCCGGGCGATCTCTTCCGGTTTCAGGGCTTCGACCTCGACAGGGTCGTACGACTTATTGGGTGCGGACATCTCTTCCCGTGCTTCCGGTGGTCTGGCTTCGCTTCGCTTGGCATCGGCTCTTCGATCACAAACTTCGGATGCCGAGCCCGCGCTTGTGCCCGCGATGCTTGTGCGCCAAAGGTGCCAAAGGTCAAGTCTAAGGGGACGGCTGCCAGGGCTGTTCCAAGCCCCTGGCCGGGGCGCCCGCCGCTGCTCCTCAGGCCATGAAGGCCGGGGCCGCGACGGGCAGGCTGAATCGGAACTGCGCGCCGCCGGCCGGCGCCCGGCCGACCGTGATCGTCCCGCCGTGCGCCTCGACGATGCCCTTGACGATATAGAGGCCGAGGCCCGTGCCGCCGCGTTTGCTGCCCCGCCAGAAACGGGTGAAGACGCGGCTCATCGACTCCTCGGGGATTCCGGGGCCCTCGTCGCTCACGGTGACGGACGTCCCTTCCGTATCGGCCCGGTCCGCTGCCGGTCCGACCTCGATCGTGACCGTTCCCGCACCGTGCCGCACGGCATTTTCCAGCAGGTTCCCCAGCACCTGGTCGACTTTGTCCGGGTCTGCCCACAGATCGGGCAGGGGCGCCAGCATCCGGATCAGGAAGCGGTCCGGCCGCTGTCCCGCGGTCGTCTGCGCCTGGACGTGCCGGCGGACCGCCGCGCTCATGTCGACCCGCTGCCGGCGCACCTCCAGCCGCCCGGAGTCGATCCGGGAGATGTCCAGGAGCTCGGCGATGAGGCGGGTGACGCGGCTGGCGTCGGCGTCCACGGTCTCCAGCATCAGCCGCTTCTGGTCGTCGGTGAAGCGCTCCCACTTCTGGAGCAGGGTGGCCGTGAAGCCCTTGACGGAGGTCAGCGGCGAGCGGAGTTCATGGGCGACGGTGGCGATCAGCTCGGCGTGGCTCAGTTCCGTACGGCGCCGGGCCTCGGTGCCGCGCACCGCGATGACCAGCCGCTGGAGGGGACCGGTCGGCCGGCTGCGGACATAGCGCGCGGAGACCAGCACCTCGCGGCCGCCCAGCAGCAGATTCCGTTCCGGCTGGCCGCTGCGGATGGCGAGCCCGCCGTAGGGGTCGGTCAGCTGCCACCAGCGGCGGCCTTCGAGGTCCTGCAACGGCAGGGCCTGTTCGAGGGGGTGGCCCAGCGCGTCCCGCGGGGCGATGCCGGTGAGCTTGGCGGCCGCGGTGTTGAAGCAGATCACCCGGCCGCTCTCGTCGGCGACGACCAGACCGTCGGGCAGCGTGTCGGGGTCGAGCCCGGGACCGGCCCCGAGCGCGCCCGGGTCGGTGGCGGGCGACGGGCCGTCCGCGGCACCGCCGGGCGGGCAGGTGCCGGCGGCGACCGTGGTGCCGGACGTCCTCACACTCACTCCCGTTACCCCCTTCCGGGCCCCGAGCACGCAAGACTACTAGGACGGACCGTATGTGCCGCGGAGACCGGACGGACGCCCCTCAGCCGGGTGACACCGCGCGGCAGCCGCCCGCGGTGCGCTGGGCACGGGCCGAGGCGTAGAGACAGACGGCGGCGGCCGTCGCGAGGTTGAGACTCTCGGCCCTGCCGTGGATGGGCACCCGCACCACGGCGTCCGCCAGCGCGCGGGTCTCTTCCGGCAGCCCCCACGCCTCGTTGCCGAAGACCCAGGCGGTGGGCCCGCTCATGACGCCCGCGTCCAGCTCGGCGTCCAGATCGCGCTCGCCCGCGCCGTCGGCGGCGAGGATCCGCACCCCGGCGGTCCGGAGCCCGCTCACGACCCGGTCGACCGACACGCCGACCGCGACCGGCAGGTGGAAGAGGGAGCCGACCGAGGCCCGTACGGACTTGGGGTTGTAGAGGTCCACGGAGGCGTCGGTCAGCACGACGGCGTCGGCGCCCGCCGCGTCCGCGCAGCGCAGCACCGTACCGGCGTTGCCCGGGTCGCGGACGTTCGCGAGCACCGCGACCAGCTGCGGGCGGGCGGCGAGGATCTCCTCGAACGGCGAGTCGAGGAACCGGCAGACGCCGAGCAGGCCCTGCGGGGTGACCGTCTGCGAGATGTCGGCGACGGTCCGGTCGTCGGCGAGGTGCACCCGGACCCCGGCCGCGCCGGCGGCCGCCACGATCTCGGCATGCCGCTCGGCGGCCTCGACGGTCGCGAACAGCTCGATGAGCGTGGGCTCGCCGTCGACGCGGTGCGCGATGGCCTCCCGTACGGCCTGCGGGCCCTCGGCGATGAACCGGCGTTCCTTGCCGCGGAAGGTACGGCGGGCCAGCCGCCGGGCGGCGGCGACGCGCGGGGAACGCGGGGAGATCAGCTCGGGGGTGCCCATGGGCGGCGGCTCGCTTCTTTCGTTCGGTGCGTGGGGACCGGGCGAACGGTCCGGCAAACGGCGGCGGACCCGCAGGCCGGGGCCTACGGGTCCGCGTCACACCGTCGTCAGGCTGAGGTTCAGGCAGCCTTCGGGGCGTTGACGTCGCTCGGCAGCGCCTTCTGCGCGACCTCGACCAGCGCGGCGAACGCGTTGGCGTCGGTCACCGCGAGGTCGGCCAGGATCTTGCGGTCCACCTCGACGTTGGCGGCCTTCAGGCCCTGGATGAAGCGGTTGTACGTCATGCCGTTGGCGCGGGCAGCGGCGTTGATGCGCTGGATCCACAGCTGCCGGAAGTCGCCCTTGCGCTTCTTGCGGTCGTTGTAGTTGTAGACGAGGGAGTGGGTGACCTGCTCCTTCGCCTTGCGGTAGAGGCGGGAGCGCTGGCCACGGTAGCCGCTGGCCTGCTCGAGGATCGCCCGGCGCTTCTTGTGGGCGTTGACTGCCCGCTTGACGCGTGCCACTTGTTAACTCCTTGTAGCGGGGCCGCGGTTGTCTTCACGCGACCCGGTTCGAATGTGGACCCGGTCCAGGTCCCGCACCCCGGCCGTCGGCGGGGCGCACGGACTCACTTGCCGAGAAGCTTCTTGATCTTCTTGGCGTCGCCCGGGGCCATCTCGGCGTTGCCGGTGAGGCGACGCGTCAGACGGGACGACTTGTGCTCGAGCAGGTGGCGCTTGCCGGCGCGCTCGCGCATCACCTTGCCGGAGCCAGTGATCTTGAAGCGCTTGCTGGCACCGCTGTGCGTCTTGTTCTTCGGCATGCGCCGTTCTCTCCTCGTCAGTGGCGCTCCCACCGGCACGGACCGGCCCGCGGGAGCGTCAGATGTATCGGTTTTGGTTTCCGGGCGGGTGCCCCGGTGTGAATCCGCGGCTCACGCCCGGGAATCACGCCTCGGCAGGCTCCTCGGCAGGCCCCTCGGCGGACTCGTCCGCGGGTGCTCCGCCCTGGCGCTCCGCCTTGCGGGCGGCCTGCGCCTCACGGGCCTCGGCCATCGCCTCGGTCTTCTTCTTGTGCGGACCGAGAACCATGATCATGTTTCGGCCGTCCTGCTTCGGGTTCGACTCGATGAAGCCGAGGTCCTCCACGTCGGACGCGAGCCGCTGCAACAGCCGGAAGCCCAGCTCGGGGCGGGACTGCTCGCGACCACGGAACATGATCGTGATCTTGACCTTGTCACCCTGCTTGAGGAACCGGACGACGTGACCCTTCTTGGTGTCATAGTCGTGCGGGTCGATCTTCGGCCGGAGCTTCATCTCCTTGATGACCGTGTGCGCCTGGTTCTTGCGCGCCTCACGGGCCTTCATGGCCGACTCGTACTTGAACTTCCCGTAGTCCATGAGCTTGCAGACCGGCGGACGTGCGTTCGCCGCCACCTCGACCAGGTCGAGGTCGTACTCCTGCGCAAGCTCCAGTGCCTTGGCAAGCGGCACAATGCCGACCTGCTCGCCACTGGGACCGACGAGTCGCACCTCAGGGACACGAATCCGGTCGTTGATGCGGGGCTCGGCGCTGATGGATCCTCCTCGGTAGCACCACGCGACGGCCTGGCGGACTGCCGCGTAACGTCTGTTTCGGTGTGACCAACCGCGCCGGTACATCAAAAACGCCCCGGACGGGACACAGGCGGGGCTCCGTAAAGTGGATCAGGAGCACCGCCGCGAAGTCTCCGCGGGGCGCAGCCAGACCGTTGACCCGCCGACCCTGAGGCCGGTGCGGGTGGGAGATCGGAGCCTCCACTTGTGGGCCGGTCACATGCGTGTCCGGCCGGTCGGAACACCAGAATACACGAGTCAAGGGGCGGGCACCCCTTTCGTCCCCGGACGGACCCGACCGGCCCGCGCGAAGACCGCGGGAGACGGGCCATAAGGTGGGCACGACCCCCTCAGCAGGAAGAGAAGTCCCCAGACATGAGTGAGCAGAGCCCGCAGCAGCCCGCCGCCCCGAATCCGGCAGACCAGGCAGACCCCGGCTTCGACGCCATGACCCGCGATATCGCGGAGGTGCCGGCGGTCGAGGTGATCACGACGGTCGCGGTGCACCTGATGAGCTCGGCAGCGGTCAACCTCGGTCTCGCCGAGGAGGGCGAGGACCACAAGGACCTGGACGAGGCGCGCAAGCTCATCCAGGCGCTGGCCGGTCTGGTCACCGCCAGTGCCACCGAGATCGGCTCCTACCACGCGGCGCCGCTGCGGGACGGGCTGAAGTCGCTCCAGCTGGCCTTCCGCGAAGCCTCGGTCGTCCCGGACGAGCCGGGTCAGGGCCCCGGCGAGAAGTTCACCGGCCCGGTCTACGGCTGACCCGGCGCCGCCTGCCCAGCGGATACAGGACGAGCCCCGGCCACGACGGCCGGGGCTCGTCCTGTATGCCGGGACCCGGCCGTCAGGCCGGCTACTCGCCGCGGGCCTGCCCGGGTGCCTCCTCGGCGGCGAGGACGGAGTTCGGCGGGTGGGTGATCTGGTGCACCACGGCCGCCAGCGCGCCGCCGATCAGCGGCGCCACGATGAACAGCCACAGCTGGGTGAGGGCCGCGCCGCCCGCGAAGAAGGCCGGGCCGATGCTGCGCGCCGGGTTCACGGACGTACCGGTGAGCGGGATGCCGACGAGGTGGATGGCGGCGAGTGCCAGACCGATCGGCAGGCCGTCGAAGCCGATCACGGCCACCCGGTGGGTGACCGAGAGGAAGACGAAGACCAGCAGGAAGGTCAGCACGATCTCGGCGACGAAGGCGCCGCCGAGGTTGATGTGGAGCGCGGAGCGGTCGCCCCAGCCGTTGGTGCCGAACGCCTCGTGGGTCTTCAGGCCCGGTACCTGCTTGGCGACCAGGAAGAGCAGGGCCGCGCCGACGATGGCGCCCAGGATCTGCGCGATCCAGTACTCCACGGCCGTACGGAGGGTGATGCGGCGGGCCAGCAGCACACCGAGGGTCACCGCCGGGTTGACATGGGATCCCGAGATCGGGCCCAGGGCATAGGCGAGGGCCAGCAGGGTGAAGCCGAAGGTCAGGGCGATGCCGAAGGTGCCGATGTACTCGCCCGCCAGCACTGCCGAGCCGACGGCGAAGAACACCAGGAGCAGCGTGCCGAGGAATTCGCATACGACGGGACGGGTCTCCGTGGTCTCCATGGGGCTCTCCTCGCGTGGATCTTGAGCTCTCCTCGAAATTGTGGGGCCGGGGAGCCGAACGCGCCCGTTGGCGAGGAGGAGCCCGGCGGGGAGAGCCGTCCGGCGGGACGGGACGGGAGGCCGGTGCGAGGGGGTCAGCGGCGGAAGAGCGGCTCCCCGGACGGGGCGGCGCCGGGCGGCAGAAGTGCCAGGTCCAGGCCGCGGACGAGACGGCCGCGCAGTACCTCGTCGGTGGCCAGCGACTGGGCCAGCCGCTCGGCGACCTCGGCGGCGGGGGCGTCGGCGGCGAGGCCGATCGCGAGGGTGGCATCGGTTTCGGCCGACGGGGCGAGATGGGCGACGCGTACGCCCGGCTCGGCGGCGAGGAGGGCGCGCAGCGCGTCGGTGACCGCCGGGTCGGCGAGCGGGTCGGCGCTCTCCCGGCCCTCGGCGAGGGCCCGCAGGGCGGCGCCGGTGAGCTGGTAGGTGACCGGTCCGGCCAGGTCGACGACGACCGTGTCGGCCTTCTCGTGGGAGGCGGCGAGCAGCGCCTGCTGGAGCGGCACCGCCACCGGGCGGGCGTCCGCGCGCCAGCGCTTGAGGGTCTCCATGGACGTGAAGGCGGGCAGCGCGCGGCGGCCGTCCGGGGCCTGGAGGGTGGGTACCGCCATATCGCTGGTCTTCTCGCGCCGCAGGCCGTCCGGGCCGGTCTCGGTCTCGCCCAGTACGGCGACGACCGGCACCAGGACGCGGGCGCCGGTCAGGGCCGACAGCAGCTGGGGCTCGGTGCCGCGGTCCCGGTCGTAGGCGGCCAGCGCGGCCGCCAGGGCCGGGTCGGCGGAGCCGTCGTCGTCGGAGTAGCCGGGGTCCGGGATGTTCTTCTGCACGGGGCGAGCGTAGCGGCTCGGGCCTTCCGCACCTCGCGCGGTGTGGCGCCGTGGTGCGGGCGGTACCGCGCGGGCGCCGGGGCGGGCGGCGGGCCCCGGAACGCCCGTGCGGTGTGCGGGTCAGCCGGCGGCCGCGGGGCGGGGGCGCCGGAGGTGGACGGCGACGGTCAGCAGGACCAGACCGGCGGCCGCGGCGGTCCACGGGAGCCAGCTGGAGGCGCCGTCTTCCTGGGGGGCGGCGGTGGGTCCGGCGCCGAAATAGCGGTGGGCGTAGGCGGCGGGGGCCGACAGCTGGGGGGCGGGCCGGAGGTTCCGGCCGGCCTCGATGGCGGCGGCCGGGTCGACCAGACCGGCGCCGAAGGTGTCGTCGCGGCCGCCCTCGGGGGCGTCCTGCGCGGTGTCGATGAGCAGCTGGCGGATCTGCGCCGGGCTCAGACCGGGGTGCGCGGCGCGGACCAGCGCGGCGGCGCCGGAGACGAAGGCCGCGGCGGCGCTGGTGCCCCAGCCCTCGTAGTACTTGCGGTCCGGATTGGCTATCACGACGTCCACGCCCGGCGCGCAGAGCGTGGCGTACCAGCGGCGGGTGGAGAACGGGGCGCGGGCGCCGTAGCGGTCGACGGCGGTGACCGCGATGACGCCCGGATAGGCGGCCGGGTAGGAGGCGCGGTTGCCGTCCGCGCCGCCGTTGCCCGCGGAGGCGACGACGGTGACGCCTTTGCCCAGCGCGTACTGGATGGCGGCGTCCTCGCGCGGTTCGGGGTGCGCGGACCTGCTGTCGTCGCCGAGCGACAGGTTGATCACGTCGGCGCCCTGGTCGGTGGCCCAGCGGATGCCGTCGGCGAGGGCGCCGGCGCGTTCGGCGCGGGCTTCCTTGCGCTGCGGGTCGCTGTCTTCGAGGATCACCCGGACCGGCAGGATCCGGGCCGCCGGGGCGACCCCGAGCACCCCGTCCGCACGGCCCGCGCCATGGCCGTGGCCCGCGATGATGCCGGACATCGCGGTGCCGTGCTGGGCCCACGCCGGGTTGCCGGGGCCGGCGCCGAAGCCGACCAGGTCCTTGCCGGGCAGCACCTGGCCCTTGAGGTCGGGGTGGTCGGCGTCCACGCCGGTGTCCAGGACGGCGACGGTGATGCCGTCCCCCTTGGTGGTGCGCCAGGCGTCCTGGGTGTGCATGGCCTCCAGCGACCATTCCTGAGCGCGGATGCCGTCGGCCCGCGCCGGGGCGGCGGGCAGTACGGCCAGCACGGCGGAGCAGAGCGCGGCGGCGGCGCCGCGCAGTACGGCCCTGGTCATTTCGTCGCCTCCGTGGCCCGGGGGGTACCGGCGGACGCCTTGCGGAAGGCCGCCTCCAGGTGGTCCGCGAGGTCCTTCGCGCCGTGGCCCAGCCCGGACTGGGCGGGCGTGGTGGTGGCGCCGGGCCGGGTCGCGGCCTCGGCGTCCTGCGGGTCGGCGACGGCGCGGCCGTCGGCGAAACCGGAGACCGCGTAGACGACGACCGGGAGGTCGGTCAGTACCCGGACGCTCCAGCTGGCGCGCTGGGCGGCCCCGAAGCCGGCGGCGAGGGTGCCCTGGGCGGGGTACGGCCGGGGCATCAGGTCCGTCCGGGCGGTCAGCTTCTCGGTGGTGAAGCGGGCGCGCAGGGTCTGCATGGCGGTCCGGTCGGCCGTGGTGATCTGGGCGCCGACGGTGACGACGCCGGTACGGGTGGCGTCGGCGTAGGTGGCGCGCAGCAGACGGGCGCAGCCGACCGGGGAGAGCGCCTTGGCCAGCAGCGGGTCGAAGGCGCCGGCGCAGCCGCTGTCGGGGGCGACGGCGATCCGGGTCCAGTGGCGGTCGGCGCCGCCCGGCCCGGTGCCGAGGCCGTTGAGGGTGCGGGGGAAGAGGGTGTCCACGGGGGCGTTGTGCCAGACGTCGCGGCCCTTGGTGAAGGCGGCCTCGGCCGCCGGGCGGGCGTCGGAGCTGTTGGCGAGCCAGCTCCCGGCCGCCGCACCGCCGATGAGGCCGATGCCGAGGACGAGGCAGACCGCGGCGGCGGCCGCCCGGACGCGTGCCCGCCGCGCGCCTGCGGGCGCGCCCGGCGGCCGTGGCGGGACGGCGGGCGGAGCGGGAACGGCCGGTGCGCGGCCAACTCGCGTCGCGCTGGCGGGAGTTGGGCTCTCGGTGGACGCGGGCGGGCGAGCGGCGGAGGGACGCGGCGTGCCGCCGGGGGTGCGCGGCGGCGGGGTGGCGGCGCGCGTGCGGGAGCCCGTACCGGGCCGCCGGGCTGCCGGGGCGGCGCCCGTACCGCCGTTCCACAGGTCCTGGCTGTTGGCCAGGTGGAAGGCCGCGGTGTCGCGGAAGGAGGCGGGGCGGTCCACCGGCCGCTCCGGCGCGGGCGCTCCGGCGGCCGGGGCGTCCGGCGCGCGTTCCGGCCGGGGCGGCAGCTGCGGGCCGGCAGGGGCCGGCTCCGTACGGGGCCGGGGCGGCACAGCGGACAGCGGGACGGCGGACGACGCCGCCGGGGCGGACGGCGGGGCCGGTGGCGTCGCGGGGCGCGGCGGGGCGGCGTGAACAGCGGGACGTACGGGGGCTGCGGGCGTGACGGGACCGGTGAGACCAGCAGAACTGGTGGGACCAGCGGGACCGGTAGGACCGGTAGGACCGGTGGAACCAGCACGACCAGTAAGGCCGGTGGAACCAGTAGGACCGGTGGAACCAGCGGGACCAGTAAGGCCGGTGGAACCAGCGGGACCGGCAGGGCCGGCGGAACCGGCAGATGAGGCGGGCGCGGCGGTCCCGGCCGGAGTCACCGGACCGACCGGACCGGCGGCAGCCGCCGTGCTGCGCGGCGTCGCGGACTCCGCCGGCGGCGGCACGACGGGAGCAGCCGGCGGCGCGGCGGCGCGGGCCGGTTCGTCGGCGGCGGCCCGCGGCGGGGGCGTCGAGGCGGTGGACGCCGGGCGCAGGACGGTGGTTGCCGGGTCGTCGTCGGGGGGCGCGGCCGTGGCGGGCCGGTGGGGTGGGTGCGGGGGTATGGGCGGGATGCGGTGCGCGTCCGCGAAATCGGCGTCGGTGCTCACCCGCGCTCCCCCTCGCGCCGTTTGCCCCCGGTCCGATCCGCGAGCGGGATCGGACAGGATGGTTCGTATCCGGACAACACGCCATGGACCTGCCGGTGGTGGCGCCCGGCCACTCTACGGGCTGGTGCGGCCGGTCCTCCAACCTGTGTCCACCCCGTGTCCACTCTGTCGCGATCTCTCCCCTACCCAGCGGTAGGCACCTCTGGCAGGCTGCCGCCATGCCCCCGAACACCGCTGACGCGCTTGGCGACAAGGCCCGTTACGACCGGGCCACCGCCCATCTCGACGCGCCGCTGGCCGTCGTCGACCTGGCGTCCTTCGACGCCAACGCCGCCGATCTGGTGCGCCGCGCGCGGGGGAAACCGATCCGGGTGGCGAGCAAGTCGGTGCGCTGCCGGGCGCTGCTGGAGCGGGTGCTGGCGCGGGACGGCTTCGCGGGCGTCATGAGTTTCACGCTCGACGAGTCGCTGTGGCTGGCGCGTTCGGGCCTCACCGACATCCTGCTGGCGTATCCGTCGGCGGACCGGGCGGGGTTCGCCGCGCTGACCGCGGATCCACGGCTCGCGGCGGCGGTGACGGTGACGGTGGACGATCTCGCGCAACTGGATCTGATCGACGCGGCCCGGCCGGCCGGCGGCGGCGAGGAGGTGCGGGTCTGTCTGGAACTGGACACCTCCTACCGCGCGCTGGGCGGACAGGTGCGGTTCGGCGCGCGCCGGTCGCCGCTGCGCGCCCCCGCCCAGCTGGCCGCGCTGGCCCGGTCGGTGGTCCGCCGCCCCGGTTTCCGGCTGGTGGGGCTGATGGCGTACGAGGGGCATGTGGCAGGTGTGGGCGACGAGGTCGACGGCAAACCGGTGTTCTCGCGGGCCGTCCGGATGATGCAGGCGGCGGCGCGCAAGGAGCTGGCGCGGCGGCGCTGGGAGGCGGTCCGGGCGGTGCGGGCGGTGGCGCCGCGGCTGGAGTTCGTCAACGGCGGCGGTACCGGCAGTGTGCAGCACACGGCGGCGGAGGCGGCGATCACGGAGATCGCGGCCGGTTCGGGGCTGTACGTACCGCGGCTGTTCGACAACTTCCGTTCGTTCCAGGGGCGTCCGGCGGCACTGTTCGCGCAGCCGGTGGTGCGGCGGCCTGGACCCGGCGCGGTGACGGTGCTGGGCGGCGGCTATCCGGCGTCCGGCGCGCCGGGGGCGGACCGGCTGCCGGTGCCGTATCTGCCGGCCGGGCTGCGCTACGACCCGCAGGAGGGGGCCGGTGAGGTGCAGACGCCGCTGCTGGGGCCGGCCGCCGACGGGCTGCTGATCGGCGACCGGGTGTGGTTCCGGCACGCGAAGGCCGGTGAGCTGTGCGAGCGGTTCGCGGCGCTGCACCTGGTCGACGGGGACCGGGTGGTGGCGACGGTGCCGACGTACCGCGGTGAGGGGCGCACCTTCCTGTGACGGGCCCCGCGGCAGGACGCCGCGGGGCAGGCCACGCCGGGCCCGGTGTCCCCCGGAGCGTCCGTCAGCCGTGGACGCGGTCGCGCTGGTCGGGGACGACGGTGCCGTCGGGGCGGCGGACCGGGCCGGGGGCGCCGTCGGTGTTGGTGTAGCCCGTGGTGGCGCAGGGGTAACCGCCGGACTTGCGGGGCAGCGGATCGATGAACATCGGGTTGACCACCCAGCGGCCGTCGGCGTTGTCGTAGCCGCGGCACATCAGTTCACTCTTGTTGCGGTTGATGGCCAGGTGCGCGCCGGTGGCGTCGCCCACGAACGTGACGTCGGTGTCGGCGTCGCCGCCGCCGAGCGCGATGCGGTGCGCCGGGTCCTGCTTGCGCCATGCCTCGGCGCCCTTGATCTTGAAGATCTCCTGGTTGATCCAGCAGCGCTTGCCGTCGATGTACGGGATGGCCTCGCCGCGGCCGTCCCCGACGTCGCCGCAGCCGCGGATGCCGGTGGTGAACCTGCCGTCGCGGACCATGCTGCGGATGCCTATGGTGTGCGCCCGGTCCACGCCGACGCCGCCGGACCACGCCGCGGCGATCGTCTCCGAGCTGGCCGAGACGATGTAGACGTCGAATCCGGCGGCCTTGAGCGTGCGGATCAGGTCCTTCTGCTGGTCGTAGTAGCGGATGTAGCCGGCCATCGTGTGGGTGCCGACGGTCTGCTCGGTGCCGACGGGCGCGGCGAGGTTCCGGGCGCGGGCCTGCCGGGCGTAGGAGGTGAGGGCGGCCGGGGTGAGGCCGGCGAACAGCTGCGGGACCCAGGCGTACTGGGGGACGGTGCGGCGGTGGTTCCAGTCGCCGGCGAAGGCCGGCGCGCCGCTCATGGTCCTGCCCTCGCCGCGGATCTCCATGATCTCGTCGGTGCAGGCGGTGTTCCGCGCGGTGGGCAGCGGCCGGCCGGCGGGGACGGTGGTGCCGCACGCCGTGGTCAGGGCGCGGTCGGCGGCCCCGGTGAGCCAGGGGCTGGTGTCCCGCCAGCTCTTGGGCCGCGGGATCTTGTCGTGCTGGAGGGCCCAGGCGAGCGTGGCGTCGGAGATGTCGTTCTTGACGACGGTGTTGTCCCAGTCGAAGGCGGCGACGGGGCGGCCCCCGGGGCCGGGTGACGGGTGGCCGCAGAGACCGCGTTCGTCGATCATCTTCTGGAGCTTGGCGCGGTTGTCGCCGTACCACGGAAGGCTCTTGGAGAGCTGGGGACAGTGGCTGCGGGCGGGGGCTTTCGCGGGGGCGGCGGCCGTGGCGGGCGCGGTGGCCACGAGGGCCGAGACGGTGGTGGCGCCGGCGAGTGCCAGGGCGAGGGCGTGCCTCTTGCGCATGGGGTCTCCGAGGTGAGGGGCGGCGACGGGAGCGGGACCGGCACGCGAGGGTGCCGGTCCCGAGGTGGTGTGCGGACGGTACCCGCGGGTCGCGCCGGTCCCGGCCGGGCGTGGCATCCGCGGGTGCCACGGGCTATACGGGCGTGACGTACGCGCCCGCGATACCGCCGTCGACCAGGAATTCGGCGGCGTTGACGAAGGAGGAGTCGTCACTGGCCAGGAAGGCCACGGCGGCGGCGATCTCCTCGGGCTCGGCGAACCGGCCGACGGGGACGTGCACCAGGCGGCGCGCGGCGCGCTCCGGGTCCTTGGCGAACAGCTCCTTCAGCAGCGGGGTGTTGACCGGCCCCGGGCACAGGGCGTTGACCCGGATGCCCTCCCGGGCGAACTGGACGCCCAGTTCGCGGGACATGGAGAGCACACCGCCCTTGGAGGCGGTGTAGCTGATCTGGGAGGTGGCGGCGCCCAGCACGGCCACGAAGGAGGCGGTGTTGATGATGGAGCCGCGGCGCTGGCGCTGCATATAGGGCAGCACATGCTTGCAGCAGAGGTAGACGGAGGTGAGGTTGACCTCCTGGACGCGCTTCCAGGCGTCGAGTCCGGTGGTGAGGATCGAGTCGTCGTCGGCCGGTGAGATGCCGGCGTTGTTGAAGGCGATATCGACCGAACCGTAGGTGTCGTAGGCGGTCTCGAAGAGGGCCTCGACCTGGTCGGAGTCGGTCACATCGACCTGGACGAAGGTGCCGCCGACCGCCTCGGCCGCGGCTTTGCCGGCCGCCGCGTCGATGTCGGCGCAGACGACGTTCGCGCCTTCGGAGGCCAGCCGGCGGGTGGCCGCCAGGCCGATGCCGCTGCCGGCTCCGGTGATCACCGCGGTACGGCCCACCAGGCGGCGGCACACCGGGGTCGCCCCCGCCGAGGACACGGGGAGGGTCTGGTCGCTCACTTCACTGCTCCTTGGTCGTGCTGATGAAGACGTTCTTGGTCTCGGTGAAGGCGGTCAGCGCGTCGGGGCCCAGCTCACGGCCGATGCCGGACTGTTTGAACCCGCCGAACGGGGTCCAGTAGCGCACGCTGCTGTGGGAGTTGACGGAGAGGTTGCCCGCCGCGACGGCGCGCGAGACGCGCAGGGCGCGGCCGACGTCGCGGGTCCACAGGGAGCCGGAGAGCCCGTACTCGGTGGCGTTGGCGAGCCGGATCGCGTCGGCCTCGTCGTCGAAGGGGAGGACGACGGCGACCGGGCCGAAGATCTCCTCGACGGCGGTCCGGTCCTCGGGCCGCCCCTCCAGGACGGTGGCCGGGTACCAGAATCCCTTGCCGGCGGGCACCTGGCCGCGGATGGCGGCGGGGGCGTCCTCGGGGACGTAGGACCGTACCCGCTCGCGCTGGGCGGCGGAGATCAGCGGGCCCATCCGGGTGGCGGGGTCGGCCGGGTCGCCGGCCGTGAAGGACCGCACGGCGGGCTCCAGCAGCGCCATGAAGCGGTCGTAGACGGAGCGCTGGACGAGGATGCGGCTGCGGGCGCAGCAGTCCTGGCCGGTGTTGTCGAGGAAGGAACCGGGGGCTGCCGCCGCGGCGGTTTCGAGGTCGGCGTCGGCGAAGACGATGTTCGGGCTCTTGCCGCCGAGTTCGAGGGTCAGCCGTTTGGTCTGCGCGGCGCAGCGGGCAGCGATCCGCCGGCCGGTGGCGGTGGAGCCGGTGAAGACGACCTTGGCGACGCCGGGATGGTCGACGAGGGCGGCGCCGGTGACCGGCCCTTCGCCGGGCAGGACCTGGAAGAGGTCCTCCGGGACACCGGCGTCCAGCGCGTACCGGGCGAGCCGGAGCGCGGTGAGCGGGGTGGTCTCGGCGGGTTTGAGGAGGACGGCGTTGCCGGCCGCGAGCGCGGGGGCGGTGCCCCAGGCGGCGATCGGCATCGGGAAGTTCCAGGGGGCGATGACGGCGACGACGCCGAGCGGCTCCTGGAAGGTGATGTTCAGGCCGTCCGCGACCGGGATCTGGGTGCCGTTGAGGCGTTCCACTCCCCCGGCGGCGTAGTGCAGCAGATCGCGGACGTTGCCCGCTTCCCATTCGGCGTTGGCCAGGGTGTGCCCGGCCTCCAGCAGCTCCAGTTCGGCGAGTGGCCGCAGGTGCGCGTCGACGACGTCGGCGAACCGGCGCAGGATCCGGGCCCGGTCGCCGGGGGCCAGCGCGGCCCATTTCCGCTGGGCGGCGGCGGCCCGCCGGACGGCGGCGTCGACCTCGGCGGGGCCGGTGGTGGGGACGGTGGCCACCACCTCCTCGGTGGCCGGGTTGATGATGTCCAACTCGTGCGGGACGGTGCTCACTTCGTCGTTCCTCACATGCGCTCGAAGGAGCGGAAACGCTCCCAGTCCGTGACGGCCGCGTCGTAGGCGTCCTGTTCGACGCGGGCCATGTGGCGGTAGTGGTCGACGACCTCGTCGCCGAACGCGGCGCGGGCGATCGGGCTGTGCTCCCACAGCTCGGCCGCCTCGCGCAGGGTGGCCGGGACGTGCGCGGCGTCGCCCCGGTAGGCGTTGCCGGTGGTCGCCGCGGGGAGTTCCAGCTCGTTCTCTATCCCGTACAGACCGGCCGCGACCATGGCGGCGACCGCGAGGTAGGGGTTCACATCGCCGCCGGGCAGGCGGTTCTCCAGGCGGTGCGCGTGACCGTGGCCGAGCACCCGTAGCGCGCAGGTGCGGTTGTCCGGGCCCCAGGCGACGGCGGTGGGGGCGAAGGAGCCGGGGCGGAAGCGCTTGTAGGAGTTGATGTTCGGGGCGTAGCAGAGCGTGAAGTCGCGCATCGCGGCGAGCTGTCCGGCGAGGAAGTGCCGCATGGTCGCCGACATGCCGTACGGGCCGTCGGCGTCGGCCAGTACGGGCCGGCCGTCCTCGTCGCGCAGCGAGAGGTGGATATGGCAGGAGTTGCCCTCGCGCTCGTCGTACTTCGCCATGAAGGTGAGCGACATGCCCTCCTGGGCGGCGATTTCCTTGGCGCCGGTCTTGTAGACGCTGTGCTGGTCGCAGGTGGTGAGCGCGTCGTCGTAGACGAACACGATCTCGTGCTGGCCGAGGTTGCACTCGCCCTTGGCGGACTCCACGGTCAGGCCGGCCGCGCCCATCTCGTTGCGGATGCGGCGCAGCAGGGGCTCCACGCGGCCGGTGCCCAGGACGGAGTAGTCGGCGTTGTACTGGTTGGCGGGGTTCATCCCGCGGTAGCCGCGCGACCAGGCGTCCTCGTAGGTGTCCTGGAAGACGATGAACTCCAGCTCGGTGCCGGCGTACGCCTGCCAGCCGTGCGCGGCGAGCCGGTCGAGCTGGCGGCGCAGGATCTGGCGCGGGGAGGCGACGACCGGGGAGCGGTCGTGCCAGGCCAGGTCGGCGGTGATCAGGGCGGTGCCGGGGTTCCAGGGGGTGCGGCGCAGGGTGGCGGTGTCGCCGTGCATCGCGAAGTCGCCGTAGCCGCGTTCCCAGGAGGCCATCGCGTAGCCCTCGACGGTGTTGAGGTCCACGTCGACGGCGAGAAGGTAGTTGCAGCCCTCGGTGCCGTGTTCCAGGACGGTGTCGAGGAAGTGGCGGGCCGCGAACCGCTTGCCCTGGAGCCTGCCTTGCATATCGGTGAAGGCGAGGACGACAGTGTCGATCTCCCCGGCGTCGACGAGGACCCTGAGTTCCTCGACGGAGAGCGGGGGCGTGCGGTCAGCCACGGTGTTGCCTCCTGTCACTGCATCCGGAGGTCATAAGGTAGGCACACGAACCATTACTTGGGAAGGGGTTCCGATGGACGGTGCGGCGGACCGGCTGGCGCCGGTGCTGCGCCCGGTGCGGGCGGGCAACGGTTTCGAGGAGGCGCTGGAGCAGATACTCCAGATCGTCCGGCTGGGCCTGGTCCCGCAGGGTGACCGGCTGCCCGCGGAACGGGAGTTGGCGGACCATTTGCAGATCAGCCGGGTGACGCTGCGCGAGGTGCTGAAGGTCCTTCAGGACGAGGGCCTGGTGGAGAGCCGGCGCGGACGCTACGGCGGCACCTTCGTCCGGGTGCGCACCGAGAATCCGGGCGAGGCCGAGCTGCGGCGCCGGATCGGGAAGGTGGACGTCGAGGACACCCTGCGCTTCCGGGAGGTGCTGGAGGTGGGCGCGGCCGGGCTGTGCGCGGCGCACGGGCTCGGCGGCCCGCAGGGCGACCGGCTGCGCGAGGCCCTGGCGGCGACCCATGACGCACCGCTGCCGGACTACCGCAGGCGCGACACGCTGCTGCATCTGACGCTCGCCGAGCTGTCCGGTTCACCGTCGTTGGCGGCCCAGTACGCGGCGGTGCGGGCGCGCGTGAACGATCTGCTGGACTGCATTCCGCTGCTGGTGCGCAATCTGGAGCATTCGCAGGCCCAGCACAGCGCCGTGGTGGCGGCGGTGCTGGCGGGCGACGCGGACGGGGCCCGCGAGGTGATGCGCGAGCACTGCTGCGGGACGGCCGCCCTGCTGCGGGGATTCCTGACCTCCCCGGCACCGTAGCCACTGTTTTCCGCACGGGTCTTGCGCGGGAGCGGTACGGACAGCAAAGGTATGCCGCTGGACCTTTACTCCGACACCCCTCGGCGAGGCAGGAGCGGCGCATGGCCGACAGCACGGATCCGCAGACCGTACCGTCCCCTTCGTCCCCGGGCGGCGCCGCCTCACCCGAGGCCGCCTATCTGGAGCGGCGGGCACTGCGCCGCGGCAGCGCGGGACCGCTGCTGCTGACCGGCCTGGGCGTCGCCTACGTCGTCTCCGGCGACTTCTCGGGCTGGAACAACGGCCTGGCGCACGGCGGCTTCGGCGGTCTGGCCATCGCCGCCGTCCTGATGGGCCTGATGTACACCTGTCTGGTCTTCGCGCTGGCCGAGCTGGCCTCGATCCTGCCGACCGCGGGCGGCGGCTACGGTTTCGCCCGGCGCGCGCTCGGCACCTGGGGCGGCTTCCTGACCGGCACCGCGATCCTCATCGAGTACGTGCTGGCGCCCGCCGCGATCTCCCTCTTCATCGGGGACTACGTCCAGTCGCTGGGCCTGTTCGGCCTGCATGCCGGCTGGCCCGTCTCGCTCGCCTGCTTCGTGCTCTTCATCGGGATCCATCTGTGGGGCGTGGGCGAGGCGCTGCGCTTCAGCCTGGTCGTCACCGCGGTGGCCGTCGCCGCGATCCTCGTCTTCGCGTGCGCGGCGTTCACGGGTTTCCGGGTGGACGCGCTCAACGACATCCCCGTCCGGTCCGGCGCCTTCGGGGCCAGTTCCTGGCTGCCGTTCGGTGTGCTGGGCATCTGGGCGGCGTTCCCGTTCGGGATGTGGTTCTTCCTCGGCGTCGAGGGCGTACCGCTGGCCGCCGAGGAGACCAAGGACCCGGCCCGGGTGCTGCCGAAGGCCATGGGCGCCGCGATGGGCATTCTGCTGCTGCTCGCGCTGATCACCTTCACCGCCGCGACCGGCGCCCGGGGCTCGGCCGCGATCCAGTCGGTCGGCGATCCGCTGGTCCAGGCGCTCCAGCCGCACGGCGAGCCGACCACGGTCAGCCGGATCGTCAACTACGCCGGGCTCGCGGGCCTGGTGGCCTCCTTCTTCTCGCTCATCTTCGCCGGGTCACGGCAGCTCTTCGCGCTCTCCCGGGCCGGCTATCTGCCCCGCTTCCTCTCCCTGACCAGCCGCCGCAAGGCCCCCTACCTCGGCCTGCTGGTGCCCGGCGCGCTCGGTTTCGGGCTCGCGGCGGCGACCGGCGACGGCGCCCGGATGCTCAACGCCGCGGTCTTCGGCGCCACCATCTCCTACGCCCTGATGTCCCTTTCGCACATCGTGCTGCGCCGCCGCGAGCCCGGTCTGCACCGCCCCTACCGCACCCCTGGCGGCGTGCTCACCTCGTCCGTCGCGTTCGTGCTCGCCTGCGCCGCGCTGGTGGCGACGTTCCTGGTCGACAAGGACGCCGCCCTCATCGCGCTCGGCGTGTACGCCGCCGCCCTGCTCTACTTCGCCCTCTACTCGCGGCACCGCCTGGTGGCGGCCGCGCCCGAGGAGGAGTTCGCGGCGCTGGCGGCGGCCGAGGCCGAACTGGCCCGCGACTGACCGGCCCGGCAGCGCCGCCCGTACGTCCGCACCCCGTACGTCCGCACCCCGCATGACCCGGAGGACCCGATGTCCCAGCCGCTCATCGGCATCAGCACCTATCTGGAAGAGGCCCGTTGGGGGGTGTGGACGCTGCCCGCCGCCCTGCTGCCCGCCGGGTACCCCCGGCTGGTCCAGCGCTCCGGCGGGCTCGCGGCGCTGCTGCCGCCGGACGACCCGGCCGCCGCCGCGGCGGCGGTGGCCCGCCTGGACGGGCTGGTGATCGCCGGCGGCCCGGACGTGGCACCGGCCCGCTACGGCGCCGAGCCGCACCCCCGGACCGGGCCGCCCGCCGCGGACCGGGACGCCTGGGAACTGGCCCTGATCGAGGCCGCGTTGACGGGCGGCGTACCACTGCTGGGCATCTGCCGGGGGCTGCAACTGCTGAACGTGGCGCTGGGCGGCACCCTCGTCCAGCATCTGGACGACCACGCCGGTCCGCCCGGCGTCTTCGCCCGGCACACCGTCGAGCCGGTCGCCGGGACGCTGCTGGGCGCCGTCCTGCCCGAACCGGTCTCCGTGCCGACGTACCACCATCAGGCGGTGGACCGGCTCGGGCGCGGGCTGCGCGTCTCGGCGTACGCGGCGGACGGCACCGTCGAGGCGCTGGAGCTGCCGGCCGCGCGCGGTTTCACGCTGGCCGTCCAGTGGCATCCGGAGGCCGGTACGGACACCCGGGTGATGGACGCCCTGGTGGCCGCGGCCCGCGACCGGGCGTGCGCCGCGGGGTGACGGGCCGGCCGTGCCGCGGGGCAGAGCACCGGGGGGTGACGGGCCTGGCCGCCCTCGCCGAGAGCCGGTCGCCCGGAGGGGTGCCCGGCCCGTCAGGCAGCGCCGCGGGTCAGCCCCAGCAGATGCCGGGCCGGGCCCGCCGGGCGCTGGCCGGTGGGCCAGACGGCGCGCAGATCACGGACCAGGCGGAGGCCGGCGACCGGGATCTCGACCAGCCGGCGGGCGGCCAGCTCCTCGCCGACGGCCAGTTCGCTCAGCACGGAGGGGGCCGCCTCACTGACCGCGGCGGCCTTGACGGCGGTGGTGGAGGCGAGTTCGAGGAGCGGGTCCGCCAGGCCACCGTGCCGGGCCAGCGCCGCGTCCAGCACCTGACGGGTGCCGGAGCCGCGTTCGCGCAGGATCAGCGGGGTCGCGGCGAGTTCGGCGGCGGTCAGCTCCCGGCGGCGCCGGGACCAGGGGTGGGCCGGCGCCGCGACGACGATCAGCCGGTCACGGCCGATGACCGCGCCGTCCAGGCCCGCCGGTACATCGAGCCCCTCGACGAATCCGAGGTCCGCCTCGCCCGCCAGCAGCCGGGCGGCGACCGCGCTGGAGTTGCCCGCGAAGAGCGAGACGGCGGTCCCCGGCCGCTGGGCGCGCAGCGCCACCAGCCAGCCGGGCAGGAGGTACTCGGCGATGGTCATGCTGGCCGCGACCCGCAGCCGGGAGTCCCGGCGCCCGCGCAGCGCCTGCGCGCCCGCGTCGAACGCCTCGGCCGCCTCCACCACCCGGCGCGCCCAGTCCGTGACCAGGACGCCGGCGTCGGTGAGCCGGGAGCCGCGCGGCGAGCGGTCCACCAGCGCGACGCCCAGCTGCCGCTCCATCGAGCGGATCCGGCTGCTGGCGGCGGGCTGGGTGATCCCGGTCGCCCGCGCCGCCCGTCCCAGGCTGCCGAGCCGGGCGACCGCGAGCAGCAGCTCCAGCGCGCCGAGATCCGGCACCCGGTGCGCCAGCGGCACGCCGCTCGCCGGTGCCCGCTCCCCCGGTGCGCCGCTCATGCCCGCACCCGTTCGCCACCGCGCGCCGTCGTCCCCCGGGCGCGCCCCGCGCCGCCCGTCACGCCCCCGTCCACCCCGCTGCACATAACTCCAGCTTATGTCCTCATAGACACGATGTCCCTGGTGGGGCCGGACGGGGCGGGTGACGCTGATGCCATGGCAACACTCGCGCAAGCACCTTCCCGGTCCACGACCGCCCCCGGCGCCACCCCCGACGCGGTCCCCTCCGTCCGCCATCTCGGGCCGAACTGGTACGCCGCCGTGATGGGCACGGCGATCGTCGCCAACGCCGGTGCGACCCTGCCGCTCGACATACCGGGCCTGCGCGTGGCGTACCGGGTCGTCTGGGCGCTGTCGGCGCTGATGCTGCTGACGCTGGTGGCCGCCCGGACCGTGCACTGGGCCCGGCACACCGACCAGGCCAGGGGGCATCTGCTGGATCCGACGGTCGCGCCGTTCTACGGGTGCCTGTCGATGGCGCTGCTCGCCGTCGGCGGCGGCACCCTCGCCGTCGGCAAGGACCTGATCGGCGAGAGTGCCGCCGTCGCCGCCGACAGTGTGCTGTGGATCCTGGGCACCCTCGTCGGACTCGCGGCCGCCGCGGCGATCCCGTACCTGATGGTGACCCGGCACCGGATCGAGACCGGTACCGCCTCACCGGTCTGGATCCTGCCGCTGGTCGCGCCGATGGTCTCCGCGGCGCTCGGCCCGGCCCTGGTGCCGCATCTGCCGGCCGGCCAGTGGCAGGAGGCGATGCTGCTCGCCTGCTACGCGATGTTCGGCATGTCGCTGCTGGCCACGCTCATCATGCTGCCGGTCATCCTCGCCCGGCTGATCCACCACGGCCCGCTGCCGCTCGCCCTGACGCCGACGCTGTTTCTCGTCCTCGGCCCGCTGGGCCAGTCCACCACCGCGGTCAACAACCTCGCCGACGCCGCCCCCGGGACGGTCGACGCCTCGTACGCGCACGCGATGGGAGCGTTCGCGGTGCTGTACGGCGTGCCGGTGATGGGCTTCGCGCTGCTGTGGCTGGCGATCGCGGCGGCCATGGTGATACGCGCGTTCCGCGGTGGGATGACCTTCGCGATGACCTGGTGGGGCTTCACCTTCCCCGTCGGCACCTGTGTCACCGGCGCCGCGGGCCTCGCCCGGCACACCGGTCTGGAGGCGTTCACCTGGCTCGCGGTCGCCCTGTTCCTGCTGCTGGTGACGGCGGTCGTGGTGGCCGGTACGCGCACCGCGATGGGGCTGGCCAGCGGCCGGCTCCTCGCCCCGCCGGCGAAGCCGCAGCCGCAGCCGGCTGCGGTGTAACCGGGCGAGACCGTCCGGTCACGGCGGGCTGAGGCAGGGCCGGACGGCCGCCTCAGCCCGCCGTCGTGTTCAGCGCCGCGTCCACCGCCGCCGCCAGCACGCCCGGTGCCCGTGTCAACGACGGTCCGTACCAGGTGAGATGGCGGCCGCTGACCAGCGCGGCGGGCAGCCCGGGGAACGCCTCGGGGCCGTCCTCGGCGGTGAAGCGGTACGGCTCGTCCGGGAGGACGACGAGACCGGCGCCGCAGGCGCGCAGTTCCCCGAGCGGGATGCGCGGATAGCGGTCGGCGTGCCCGGCGTAGCGGTTGCGTACGCCGAGGCGGGCGAGGAGGTCACCGGCGAAGGTGTCCCGGCCCAGCACCATCCACGGCCGCCGCCAGACGGGCACCACGGCGGTCAGCTCCGCCGGGCGGGCCGGCAGGTCCCGCCAGGCGGCCGCGGCGGCGGCCAGCCAGTCGGGGCGGGGCAGCCCGCAGCTGTGCAGTACCCGGGCCAGCTCGACCAGCGCCTGGTCGAGGGTGCGGACCTCGGTGACCAGCACGTCCAGCCCCGCGGCCCGCAGCGCGTCGAGGTCCTGGGGGCGGTTCTCCTCCTCGTTGGCGATCACGAGGTCGGGTGCGAGGGCGGCGATCCGGGCGGTGTCGGGGTTCTTGGTGCCGCCGATACGGGTCACGTCGAGTCCGGCGGGGTGGCTGCACCAGTCGGTGGCGCCGACCAGCAGCTCGGGGGCGCCCGCCGCCACAGCTTCGGTGAGGGAGGGCACCAGGGACACCACACGTCGGACGGCACGGCGAGGAGTCATCCGCCCACCGTACGCGGGCGGGTACCGCGGCGGGCCGGACCGTAGGTGCGGCGACGAAGGTGCGGGGACGGATACGGCGAGCCCCGCCGCCGGCTCGGGGCCGGGGCGGGGCTCGCCGCGTCTGCGCCGGTGGTCCGGTGCGGGTTACTTCACCGGGGCCATCTTGTCGACGATGCCCGGGTGGGCGTCGATCCACTTCTCGACGCCCTGGTCCTCATGGCCCTTGCCGGCGTCCTGGATGGCCTGCTCCAGGCTGCCGAGCTCCTCGGGGCTCATCTTCCAGTTCTTCAGCCAGCCGTTGAACTCCGGGAACTTCTCCGGGAACGACTTGTTGGCGATGGTCTTGATCTGGTTGTTGGCGCCCCAGGTGCCCTTGGGGTCCGCGAGCTTGGTGAGGTCGTACTTGCTGTACGCCCAGTGCGGGGACCACAGGACGACCGCGACCGGCTCCTTCTTGGCGTAGGCCCGCTCCAGCTCGGCGAGCATGGCGCTGGTGCCGGCCTCGGTGACGTCGAAGTCCGTCAGGCCGTACTCGGGCGCGACGACCTCCTTGAGGCGCTTCATCTGGCCGGTGCCCGGCTCGATCCCGATGATCTTGCCCTTGAACTCGTCCTTGTGCTCCCGCAGATCGTCGAGGGTCTTCACGCCCTTGACGTACGAGGGCACCGCGATCTCCAGGGAGGTCTTGTCGTACCAGGCCCCGACGTCGACGAGATCGTTCCGGTACTTGTCCCAGTACTGCTTCTGCGCGACCGGCAGCCAGCCGTCGGTCTCGACGTCGATCTGCCCCGTGGACAGGCCGGTCCACATCGGGCC
The DNA here is from genome assembly GCF_046549095.1 of Streptomyces sp. x-80. NCBI lineage: Bacteria > Bacillati > Actinomycetota > Actinomycetes > Kitasatosporales > Streptomycetaceae > Streptomyces > Streptomyces sp. x-80. Next base: position 241,799 of record NZ_JAJPWM010000013.1, on the reverse strand, counting down.
GACGTCGAGGTTGCGGATGTTCGGCTTGTAGCCGCGCTTCTCCAGGACGTTCTTCCACAGGTACGTGGTGGCGATGCCCTCGTCCCACGCGGGGTAGCCCATGTTGGGGGCCTTGCCCGCGTCCTTGCCCTTGGCGTAGTCGGCGTGCGCGGACGGGGCCAGCTTGTCGACCAGGCCCGGGTTCTTCTTGAGCCAGGCGCGCACACCGTCCTGCTCATGGCCCACGCCGGCCTTGGTGACCTCGTTCTCCAGGCTGGTGAGCTGCTCCTCGTCCAGGTGGAAGTTCTTCATCCACCCGGCGACCTCGGGCTCGTCCTTCGAGAAACCCTTGCGGCCCAGCATGTGCAGGCTGTCACCGGAGCCGAAGGCACCCTTGGGGTCCTTGAGCTTGGTGAGCTCGTACTTGTTGTACGCCCAGTGCGGGGACCAGAGCGTGACGGCGATCGGCTTCTTGTCGTGGATGGCGCGGTCCAGCTCGGTGAGCATCGACGAGGTGCTGGACTCCTGGACCTTGTACTCGTCCTCCAGGCCGTACGCCTTGAGGACCTTGTCCTTGAGGATCTTCATCTCGCCGGCGCCCGGCTCGATGCCGGTGATCCGGCCGCCGAACTCGGCGCCCTTGCCCTTGAGGTCGTCCAGGGTCTTGATGTCCTTCATGTAGGACGGGACCGCGATCTCCAGGGAGGTCTTGTCGTACCAGGTGCCCAGGTCCTCCAGCTTGTCCTGGTACTTCTTCCAGTACTCGGCGTGGGTCGTCGGCAGCCAGGCGTTGGACTGCACGTCGATGTCCCCACGGGCCTGACCGGCGAAGAGCGGACCGGCGTCCAGGGCCTGGACCTTGGGCTTGAAGCCGCGCTGTTCGAGGATTTCCTTCCACAGGAACGTGGTGGCCCGGCCCTCGTCCCAGTTGACGTAGCCGAGGCTGATCGAGCGGCCGCCGCCGTCGCTGGCCGCGGCGCCCTTGCCCGCGCCGTCCTTGCCGAAGACGCTCATCCCGCCGGCGACCAGCGCGAGCACGACCACACCGACGGTGGCGAGGGAGGTGGCGGGCTTCCAGTAGAGGAACTTCATCCCGCCGAGCGCCGCCTGCGCCTTGGCGAGCGCGCGCCGGCCGAGCGGGGAGACGCGCTGGTTGAGCGCACCGGTCATCCGGTCCAGGTACACGGCGAGGATGACGACCGACAGACCCGCCTCGGCGCCCAGCTTCACGTCCACGGAGCTGAGCGAGTTGTAGACGGAACCGCCCAGACCGCCGCCGCCGACCATGCCGGCGATGACGACCATGGACAGCGCCAGCATGATGACCTGGTTGATACCGGCCATGATCGTGGGCAGCGCGAGCGGCAGCTGGACGCGGAAGAGCGTGCGCCGCGGCGGGGTGCCGAACGCCTCGGCCGCCTCGACGAGTTCCTCGTCGACCTGCCGGATGCCCAGCTCGGTCATGCGGACCGCGGGCGGCATGGAGAAGACGATGGTCGCCACGATGCCCGGGACGACGCCGAGGCCGAAGAAGAGGATGCCGGGGATCAGGTAGACCATCGCGGGCATCGTCTGCATCAGGTCCAGCACCGGGCGCAGCACCCCGCCCACCGCGCGGCTGCGGGCCGCCAGGATGCCGAGCGGGATGGCGACGGCGACCGTGATGATGCAGGCCACCAGCACCAGCGACAGCGACGACACCGTCTCGTTCCACTGCTCGATCGAATCGATCAGCGCGAAGCCGAGGAACGTCAGCAGGGCGGCCGGCAGACCGCGCAGCCACCAGGCGAGGATCGCGAGGATGCCGGCGAGGACGAGCGGTTCGGGGCCGGCCAGGACCACGTGGACCGCGTTGTAGAACCCGTTCAGGACATGCGTGATGAAGTCGAAGAGCCAGGCGACGTTGTCCCGCAGCCAGTCGACGAGGCCGCTGACCCAGCTGCCTATCTGGATCCTAGGCACCGGCGATCACCTTGCCCTCGGGGTCGCGGTCCGTGGACGGGTGCCCGTTTTCCGGGGCCTTCGCGGCGGGGGCGGGTGGGGCAGGCGGTTCTTGTTTCTTGGGCTCGCCGAGGACGGCGAGCAGCCGGCCGGCCGGTACGGCGCCGATGACCTCGCCCTGCTCGTCGGTGACGGCGACCGGGACGGTGCTGGTCGAGCAGGGGGTGAACAGCTCGGCGATGGGGGTGTCGACGCGGGCCGTGGCGGGCGCGGCGGCGAGGAACTCCTCGGCGGTGCCGATCTTCTTCCCCTGCGCGGTGGTGGTGCCGAGCACGGTGTCGGTGTCGGCCATGATCGCGCCGGCGGTGAGCACCCGGGTGCGGTCCACGTCCTGGGTGAAGGACGCGACATAGTCGTTGGCCGGGGTGACGAGGATGTCCTCGGCACTGCCGATCTGCACGATCCGGCCGTCGCGCATGACGGCGATCCGGTCGCCGAGGCGCATCGCCTCGTTGAGGTCGTGGGTGATGAAGACGATGGTCTTCTTCAGGGTCTTCTGGAGCTCCAGCAGCTGGTCCTGCATATCGCGGCGGATCAGCGGGTCGAGGGCGCTGAAGGACTCGTCCATCAGCAGCAGATCGGCGTCGGTGGCCAGCGCACGGGCCAGGCCCACGCGCTGCTGCATCCCGCCGGAGAGCTCGTCGGGCCAGGACTTCTCCCAGCCCTTGAGGCCGGTGAGCTCCAGCGCCTCGGTGGCGCGCCGCTCGCGTTCGGCCCGCGGTACGCCCTGTACTTCGAGCCCGTAGCCGGCGTTCTCCAGCACGCTGCGGTGCGGGAAGAGCGCGAAGTGCTGGAAGACCATGGATATCTTCTGGGAGCGGACCTTGCGCAGCTCCTTGTCGCTGAGCGAGGTCAGATCCTGGCCGTCGAAGCGGACGGTCCCGGCAGTCGGCTCCAGCAGCCCGTTGAGCGTACGCAACAGCGTGGACTTACCGGATCCGGACAGACCCATGACGACGAATATCTGGCCCTCGTCCACCTCGATCGACGCGTCGATCACCGCGGCGGTCGTGCCTTCGGACCGCAGCTCGTCGCGGCTGGCGCCGGCTTCGAGCTTGCGTACCGCGTCCTCGGGTCGTCTGCCGAACACTTTGTACAGGTGTTCGGCTTGCAGCCTGGACACATACACCTCTCTTGTCGCACGAGAAACGACCTGCCACCCCCGTAGGCAGGTCGTGGAGCGGTGCGGGTTCCGCCCGCCTATACCAGTGGAAATATTGATAATCCGCCGGGTCCACTCCGGATGCGCGCCTGCCCGGCCCGCCCCACCTCAAACCGAACAGTGATCCAGTTCACATCCATGGGACGCTTGAGCCGTACGGCATCATGCGGTAGGTGACTCGACGCCTGATGCTCCTCGACACCGCCTCCTTGTACTTCCGCGCCTATTTCGGGGTGCCGGACTCGGTCCGGGCCCCGGACGGCACACCCGTCAACGCGGTGCGCGGCCTGCTGGACTTCATCGCCCGGCTCGTCCAGGACCACCACCCCGATGACCTGGTCGCCTGCATGGACGCCGACTGGCGCCCCCAGTGGCGGGTCGAGCTGATCCCCACGTACAAGGCGCACCGGGTCGCCGAGGAGTCCCCCGGGGGCGCCGCGGACCCGGCCGAGCCCGCGAAACCGGCGGAGGAGATCCCGGACACCCTCGCGCCGCAGGTCCCGGTGATCGAGGAGGTCCTCGACGCGCTCGGCATCGCGCGTATCGGGTCCGCGGGCTACGAGGCGGACGACGTCATCGGCACCCTGACCGGCCGGGCGGACGGACCGGTGGACATCGTCACCGGCGACCGCGACCTCTTCCAGCTCGTCGACGACCGGCGCGGCATCCGCGTCCTGTATCCGCTCAAGGGCGTCGGCACGCTCCAGATCACCGACGAGGCGTGGCTGCGCGAGAGGTACGGCGTGGACGGGCCCGGCTACGCCGATCTGGCGCTGCTGCGCGGCGACCCCAGCGACGGCCTGCCGGGCGTGCCGGGCATCGGCGAGAAGACCGCCGCCAAGCTGCTGGCCGCGTACGGCGACCTGGCGGGCATCCGGGCCGCCGCCGGCGATCCGGCCTCGAAGCTGACCCCGTCGCAGCGCAAGCGGCTGACCGAGGCGGGCCCCTACCTCGATGTCGCCCCGACGGTCGTACGGGTGGCCACCGACGTTCCGGTTCCGGACATCGATCACGCGCTGCCGGCCGGGCCCGCCGACCCCGAGCGCCTGGCAGCGCTCGCCGCGCGGTGGGGCTTGGGCGGATCTTTGCAGCGGTTGCTCTCCACCCTCCACGGGTGAACTGTTAGGTTAGGTAAACCTAACCATTCATCGCGTCAGGGAGACCGCCGTGGCAGCAGAGCGTCCAGCCCGCCAGAAGCCCGTACTGCACCGCGCCGAGGTCGTGCGCACCGAGCGGCTCACCCCGCACATGGTGCGGGTGGTGCTGGGCGGTGCGGGACTGGCGGAGTTCGTGGCGGGCGAGTACTCCGACCACTACGTCAAGCTGGTCTTCCCGCTGCCCGGGGTGACCTACCCCGAGCCGTTCGACATCGCGCAGATCCGCGCCGGCTTCCCGCGCGACCAGTGGCCCAGCACCCGTACGTACACCGTGCGGTCCTGGGACCCGGAGACCGGCGAGCTGGCCGTCGACTTCGTGGTGCACGGCGACGAGGGACTGGCCGGGCCGTGGGCGGCCACGGTGCGGCCGGGCGCGGAGGCGCTGCTGCTGGGCCCCGGCGGCGGGTACGCACCGCGGGCGGACGCCGACTGGCATCTGCTGGCGGGCGACGAGAGCGCGCTGCCGGCCATCGCGGCCTCCCTCGCGCGGATACCGGCGGGCACGCCGGTGCACGCCTTCATCGAGGTCGCGGACGCCGCGGAGCGGCAGGAGCTGGACGCACCGGCCGGCGCCGAGATCACCTGGCTGCACCGCGACGGCGCACCGGTCGGCCGGGAACTGGTCGCCGCCGTACGGGCGCTGGAGTTCCCGCCCGGCCAGGTACAGGCGTTCGTGCACGGCGAGGCGGGCTTCGTGAAGGAGCTGCGGCGGCTGCTGCGGGTCGAGCGGGAGATCCCGCGCGAGGCCCTGTCGATCTCCGGCTACTGGCGCCGCGGCCACGACGAGGACGGCTGGCAGGCGTCCAAGCGCGACTGGAACCGGCAGGTCGAGGCGGAGCAGGAGCCCGCGGCCGCCGCCTCCTGACCCACCCGCACCACCGGCGGCCGCGCCACGCCTCGGCCGCACCGCCGGTGCACGCCTGCACCGGCGCGGTACGCCCCGAGGGCGCCCGTCAGGAGGGCGTGTCCGGTCCGCCGGACACCCCCGGGCGCCCTCGCCCGCTTCCCCGGCCCCGCTCGCCGTACCGGCGGGCCGACGCGTCCACCTGCGCGAGCCGGCGCATCGCCGTCAGCACCGCGTCCCCCGGTACGGTCCCGATGACGACGCTCGCCACGATCCCGTCGACCTCCGCATGGCGCCCCACGAACGCCGGATCGGCGGCGGCGATCCGCTCGCACGCCTCGGCGCAGGCGTCCAGCACCTCCTCGAACTCGCCGTGCCCGACGTCCCGGAAGGCGGCCGGCGCGACCGCGACGGCCTCGACGGACGGGTGCGCCGGCCTGATGTGCCGGCCGCGGTGCGGCGCAGCTCCAGGACCGCGTGCCGCGCCTCCGGAGCCATCTTCGGTCAGCCCTCCGCCGGACCGCCCTCCAGTGCGCGCCACGCCTCGGGGATCTCCCCGGTCTCGCCCCGCTCGCGCCACTCCGCGACGCCGCTGACGGAGCCCTGCGCCAGTTCCTCGCGGAAGGCGCGGATCCAGGCGATCTCGGCCCGCGTCATGTGGAGTTGGTACTCCGACTCGATCAGCACGATGCGCGGCACCTTGTCGGCGAAGCCGGTCAGTGCGTCGCGGGCCGCGTCGCACTGCGACGTCAGCCGGCCGACCCGCTCGTCGAGCAGTTCACACGCCTCGTCGAGCGGCAGCACCAGCAGCATCGAGAGCGCCGCGGCGAACGCCGGGAACTCCCTGGCGGGGACGGACACCATGTCGGCGAGCCAGTCGTGCAGCTCCTTCCGGCCGGACGAGGTGAGCCCGTAGAGCGTGCGCTCGGGGCGGCGCCCCTCGCGCTGGGTGCCGACGGGCTCCACGAACCCGTGCCTCTCCAGGCTCTGGACGACGGTGTAGAGAGACCCGTAATTGATCTTGATGGTCTCGTCCTTGCCGCGGAGCCGCAGCAACCGGGCGATCTCGTACGGATGCATCGCCCGCTCGCCGAGCAGCGCCATCACCGCCAGCGCCAGGGGATTGCTCAGCTTCCGCCGCCTCGCACTCATGACCCTCACCCCCTCCCGCATATCCGCTCACGAATATATCTCGACATCGGAAGCGAGGATAATACGCGATATAACGCGTATTGCCGGGCTCGCTCGCGCACCCTCGGACCACGCCCCGCCCCGGCCGCGCCGAGGGCTCAGTCGTGGTGGAAGACCTCTCGCATCGGCGTCCACCACTCCCCCGCCACCGCTCCCTCGGTCTGCTGCTGGCAGGGGTCGGTGAGCCGCCACCACTCCCGGGTCACCGGATCGGCGGCCATCCGCGCCATATCGGCGGCGTAGTCGTCGCCGACGTACTCGGCGTACGAGAAGAGCAGATCGCCCTGGAGGAAGATCGAGTAGTTGCGGAGCCCGCAGGCGGTGATCGTCGCCAGTACGGCGGGCCAGACATCCGCGTGCAGCCGCAGATATTCCTCCCGGTGCTCGGGCCGCAGCCTGATGACCTTCCCGAAGCGCCGCACCGGCGCTGCGGCCCGGCCGGCCGCCTCGCCCGTACCCGTCCCCGCGGCGGTGGCCGGAATTGTTCTGCGTGCACTCATAGCGTCCTTCCCAAGGGGGGATACCCGGTCGGCCGCGCCCACGGCCGGCGCCCGGCCGCCCGTCGCGGCCCCGCCGCCCCCGACCCACCGTGGGACGCGTCCTCCACCATGCGCCCGCCCCGCCCCATCCGCTCCCCCGCTGCGCCGCGAAGTGGGCCGTCCGCCCCGGGAATTGGTTGACGCGGCCCTCGGTTGCCTGTTCAACTGGCCGCATGCGTCCTCAGCCGCGGCTGGTCACCCGCGACCACATCGACTTCGGTCGAGTGTGGTCCGCTTCCTGTTGCCGCTGACTTCTCCGTAGCGCACCACCCTTCCCCGTACGGCGATTCCGTACGCCCGCATGACCTACGAGAAGACGAGGCCGCACCCATGCCTGTCGAGTTCCTCGGCATTGCCGCCACCAACGACGGTTCCGAAGTCACCCCGCGCTCCGGCGTCTCCTTCGACAAGGACTACACGCTGAAGCTGGCCCGCGCCCACGAGGAGTACGGCTGGGACCGGGTGCTGTTCGCCTACGGTTCCGGCTCCCCCGACCCGTCCCCGGCCGCCGCCTATATCGCCGCGCGCACCGAGACCCTGCAACTCCTGGTGGCGCACCGCCCCAACGTCTCCTATCCGACGTTCGCCGCGAAGACCTTCGCCACACTGGACCGGATCAGCGACGGCCGGCTCGCCGTGCACTTCATCACCGGCGGCAACGACCACGAGCAGGGCCGCGAGGGCGACACCCTCACCAAGGACGAGCGCTACGACCGCACCCGCGAGTACATCCGCCTCGTCAAGAGGATCTGGACCAGCCACGAGCCCTTCGACCACGAGGGCACCCACTACCGCTTCCACGACTTCGTCTCGGACACCTTCCCCGTCCAACAGCCGCACCCGCAGGTGTCGTTCGGCGGTTCCTCGGCGGCGGCGTACGCGGCGGGCGGTGCCGAGGCGGACATCTACTGCCTGTGGGGCGAGCCGCTGGCACAGACCGCCGAGCAGATCGCCTCGGTCAAGGAGGCGGCGCGGGCGGCCGGCCGCGCCGACGTACCCAGGATCCAGGTCGCGTTCCGGCCGATCATCGCGCCGACCGAGGAACTGGCCTGGGAGAAGGCGCACCGCACCCTGGAACGGATCAAGGCACGCAAGGCGGGCGGCACGCTCAGCCGCCGGCACCCGCTGACGAACCCGCAGAACGCCGGTTCACAGCGGCTGCTCGCGGTGGCCGCCCAGGGCGAGCGGCACGACCGGGCGCTGTGGACGCCGACCGCGGCGGAGACCGGCGGCGCGGGCAACTCCACCGCCCTGGTCGGCACGCCGGAGACCGTCGCACAGGCGCTGCTCGACTACTACGACCTGGGTGTGGAGATCCTCTCCGCGCGTGGTTACGACCTGCTCGACGACGCGATCGACTTCGGCCGGTACGTCATCCCGATCGTCCGCGAGGAGGTCGCCAAGCGCGACGCGGAGCGGGCCGCCGCCTAACGCGCCCCGGCGCCGGACGGCAGCGACGGCGCCCCCGGGATCCCGGGGGCGCCGTCGCTCACCGCTCAGCCCACCGAGGAATAGGCCACGACGCCGCGCAGCACACCGTCCACCGCCTTGCGGGCGGCACGCGCGACCGAGCCGCCGGGCGGAGCCGCCGCGGCGATCTGGCCGAGGACGTCGATCAGCTGCTTGCACCAGCGGACGAAGTCGCCGGCCGGCATCTCCGCTTCCTGGAGCACCTCGTCGAGGCCGGCACCGGAGGCCCAGCGGTACGCGGCCCAGGCGAAGCCGAGGTCCGGCTCGCGCTGGCCGACGCCCTCCGCCTGGTTGATCTTGTGCTCCTCCTCCAGGGCGTCCAGCCGGCCCCAGATGCGGACCATCTCCGCCAGCGCGTCCTTGGCCCGGCCGGACGGCAGCTTGGGCGCCACCGCGTCGTCCGCCTGCCGCGCCTCGTACACCAGCGCCGAGGCACAGGCGGCCAGTTCCGCCGGGCCGAGCCCCTCCCACACGCCGTCGCGCAGGCACTCGCTCGCCAGCAGGTCCAGCTCGCCGTAGAGGCGGGCCAGCCTGCGGCCCTCGTCCGTGACGGTGTCGCCTTCGAGGTACGCCAGCTCGGTCAGCAGGGCGCAGATCCGGTCGAAGGTGCGCGCGATGGTGTTCGTCCGCCCCTCGATCCGCCGCTCCAGCTGGCGGGTGTCCCGCAGCAGCCGGTGGTACCGCTCGGCCCAGCGGGCGTGGTCCTCGCGCTCGTCGCACCCATGGCAGGGGTGCGCCCGGATCTCCGTACGCAGCCGCGTGATGTCCCGGTCGTCGGCGGCCTCCGAGCGGGGCTTGCGATGGCGCGACGGTACGAGGTGCCCGGCCTTCGTGCGCAGCGCGGACGCCAGGTCGCGGCGCGACTGCGGGCTGCGGGCGTTGAAGGACTTGGGGATCCGCATCCGCTCCAGCGCCTCGACGGGCACCGGGAAATCGATCGACGCCAGCCGCTTGACCTGCCGCTCGGCGGTGAGCACCAGCGGCCGCGGGCCGTCCTGTGCGTCGAAGCCGCGGTAACCGTTCGTCCGCCCCGGCGGCATGCCCGGATCCAGCACCAGCGCGAGGCCCGCGTACTTGCCGGTCGGCACGTGGATGACATCGCCCGGCCGGAGCTTCTCCAGCGCCGCCGCGGCCGCCGCCCGGCGCTGCACCGCGCCCTGCTTGGCCAGCTCCGTCTCGCGGTCCTTGAGGTTCCGCCGCAGCCGGGAGTACTCCTCGAAGTCGCCGAGATGGCAGGTCATCGAACCGCGGTAGCCCGCCAGGCCCTCTTCGTTCTTCTGCACCTGCCGCGTGATCCCGACCACCGACTTGTCGGCCTGGAACTGTGCGAAGGACATCTCCAGCAGCTCCCGCGAGCGGTGCCTGCCGAACTGCGAGACGAGATTGACCGCCATGTTGTACGACGGCCGGAAGGAGGACCGCAGCGGATACGTCCGGGTCCCGGCGAGACCGGCCAGCGCGCCCGGGTCCATTCCGCGCTGCCACAGCACCACGGCGTGGCCCTCGACGTCGATGCCGCGCCGCCCGGCCCGGCCGGTGAGCTGGGTGTACTCACCGGGGGTGATGTCGGCGTGCTGCTCGCCGTTCCACTTGACGAGTTTCTCCAACACCACCGACCGCGCGGGCATGTTGATGCCCAGGGCCAGCGTCTCGGTCGCGAAGACGGCCTTGACCAGCCCCTTGACGAACAGTTCCTCCACGACCTCCTTGAAGGTCGGCAGCATGCCGGCGTGGTGCGCCGCGATGCCCCGCTCCAGACCTTCCAGCCACTCGAAGTAGCCCAGCACATGGAGGTCGTGGTCCGGGATACCGGCCGTCCGGGCCTCCACTGTGCGGCGGACCTTCTCCCGGCCCTCCTGGTCGTTGAGCCGCAGGCCCGAGGCGAGGCACTGCTGGACGGCCGCCTCGCAGCCCGCCCGGCTGAAGATGAAGGTGATCGCGGGCAGCAGGCCCTCGTTGTCGAGGCGGTCGATCACCTCGGCCCGGCCGGGCGTCCAGATCCGGTTGCGCTGGCGCCGCTCACGCTCGCGGTCCGCCTCGCGCATATTGCGGACCCGCCGCTTGTCCCGGCCGAACGTCGGCCGGCTGTTCTCCATCCGCGCCAGCCGCTCCAGGTCGGGGTTGACCTCACGGCGGCCGCCGCCCTGCCCGTCACGCTCCTCGAACAGGTCGTATATCCGGCGGCCCGCGAGGACGTGCTGCCACAGCGGCACCGGCCGGTGCTCGGAGACGATCACCGCGGTGTCACCACGGACCGTGTCCAGCCAGTCGCCGAACTCCTCGGCGTTGGAGACCGTGGCCGAGAGCGACACCAGGGTCACCGACTCCGGGAGGTGGATGATGACCTCTTCCCAGACGGCGCCCCGGAAGCGGTCGGAGAGGTAGTGCACCTCGTCCATGACCACGTAGCCGAGCCCGGACAGCGACCGCGAGCCGGAGTAGAGCATGTTCCGCAGCACCTCGGTGGTCATCACGACCACCGGGGCATCCGCGTTGACGCTGTTGTCGCCGGTCAGCAGGCCGACCTTGTCGGCGCCGTAGCGCTTGACCAGATCCTGGAACTTCTGGTTCGACAGCGCCTTGATGGGCGTGGTGTAGAAGCACTTGCGGCCCTGTTCCAGGGCCAGGTGGACGGCGAATTCGCCGACGATCGTCTTGCCGGATCCAGTGGGGGCCGCGACCAGCACGCCCTTACCGGCCTCCATGGCCTGACACGCCTCGATCTGGAACGGGTCCAGGTCGAAGTCGTACATCTCTCGGAAAGGGGCGAGTGCGGTGGCCTGCTCGGCCGCCCTGAGCTTGGCGGCGGCATAGCGCTCAGCAGGGGACATGTCCTCGGTCATCGTGCTTACGAGCCTACCGGCCCCCTCTGACAACGACCCGATCTTTATGACGGCCGGTACGGGCCGGGCCCGTACCGACGGCCCCGCCGAGCCCGGCCGACGGCGCCCGGCCGACAGCCCGTACCGGTACGGCCCCGCCCCGTCCCCTCGTGCCCGGCAGCCGGACGGCCCCCGGCTCGCAGAGCTCGGGGGCCGTCGGCCACGACAGACCGTCTCCCTCCGGTCACCCGGAGGGAGACCGGACGGATCAGGTCACGTCGTCGTATCCGTTGCGCCGGGGCGGCTCGCCCTTGCCGGAGTCACCGCCCGGCAGCTCCGGGGGCGTCCGGCTGGAGGTGACCGGCTCGATCTCGCCGAGCGCGGAGGGCGTCAGATCGAGCTCCGACGCCTCGTCGTCGCTCAGCCCCGCGTCCGGGTTCTTGCGCTGACGGCGGCGGTCGTTGAAGAGGCAGATGCCGACGGCGCCGAAGTACAGCACCACGATCGGCGCGGCCACCAGGCACATGGTCAGCGGGTCACCGGTGGGGGTGGCGATGGCCGAGAAGATCGTGATGCCCAGCACCATGAACCGCCACCAGCTCAGGACCCGGCGACCGGTGATCACACCGCCCATGTTCAGCATCACCAGGAGCAGCGGCAGCTCGAAGCCGATTCCGAAGACCATGACCATGCGGGTCACGATGTCGAGGAACTCGTCGGCCGGGAAGAGGTTGGTCCACTCGCTGGGCGTCAGTCCGACCAGCGCACCGGCGGTGGTGGGCAGCACCGCGTAGGCGAGATAGGCGCCACCGAGGAAGAGCGGCGCACCGGCGGCGACGAAGCTCAGCGCGTACTTCTTCTCGTGGGAGTGCAGGCCCGGCGCCAGGAAGGCCCAGAACTGGTAGAGCCAGATCGGGCTGGCCAGCACGAGCCCCGTGGTGAGGGACAGCTTGAGCATGATCGTGAACGGCGCCAGCAGACCGTTGGCGGTGACCTGGGCGCACGGGTGCGTGCGCGGTCCGAGGGCTCCGGTGGACGCGGGACAGCCGACGGCGTCGATGACCGGACCCGTGACGAAGTGGGCGATCGCCGGGTACTGCCACATCGCTATGGCACTGATCACCACGATCGCCAGCACCGACTTCAGCAGCCGGTTGCGCAGCTCACGCAGATGCTCCGCGAGCGGCATCCGCCCGTCGGGGTCCTTCTCGTGCTTGCGGGCGGACTTGGGCAACCCACTTCCTCGTCTCGTGCGTCAGCCGCTCCCGACGGGGTCGGTGCGGCTGGGTCGGCTCAGGTCAGCTCTGGGGGGCGCGGTTCGGCTCGGCCACCGGACGCGCGCTGCTCACATCGCCGGGAGCCGCCTGGATCGTGCGCGGCGCGGTCTGCTGAGCGGCGTCGGGGGCGGGCTCGGGCGCGGCACCGGCCGCCGCCTTCTCCGCCTCGCCCTCCTTCTTCATGGCCTTGGCCTCGCTCTTGAGGATACGAGCCGACTTGCCGAGCGAACGCGCCATGTCCGGAAGCTTCTTGGCGCCGAACAGCAGCACGACGACGACGAGAATCAGAATGATCTCGGTGGGCCTCAGGTTGCTGAGCATGTGCGACTACCTTCTCGCCGGGGCGGCGTCTGCTGTGGTGCCTGCCGATGGGGTCGGACTGGCGTCCTGGTGCTGCGTCGATCGTAACGTTCGGTGGTGAACGCTGGGCAATCCCCGTGCATACTCCGGATTGCCTCCCCCTGCTCGCGGTGCGGTCCGCGGGTGCAGCGTACCTCTCGGATTCCCGTCGCAGCAGAGTGCCGCAGAGGTCAGTCCCGCGTCGCCTCGTGCACCCGCGAGGCGAGCGGCGTCGCGGCCCGCTCCAGGTCCTGTGCGGCCCGCTGGATCCGCTCCGACGCCGCACCGACCTGGCGGGCCAGCCGCCGTACCTCGACGAAGACCCGGACGGCGAGGACTCCGAGCACGGCGATGCCGAGGAAGCCGAGGGCGACAGCGATCATGGGCCAGAGCATGGAGTGAGCCTATCGGGCGTCCGCGGGGAGCCGCGGCCTGCCGTACGGGGACGGTGGACGGACCCGGCTCAGCCGGTGTACAGCCGGAGCGTACGGACCCCGCCACCGGTCAGCAGCTCGACGATCCGCTCGCCGGCCGGCCTGCGCACCGGGCGGGCGCAGGCGGGGCAGGTGAAGGAGTAGAAGGTGGTGCGGCGGCTGCCGCCGATGGCCAGCCGGAAGGCGTCCGAGGCCAGTTCGAAGCGGCCCCGGCAGTCCGGACAGGCCGCTTTGAAGAACACCGGCGCGGCCATCGTCGCCAGGGTGGTGGTCGCCGTCGTGGTCGTCATCCTCCGCTGCCTCCTCCGTGCGTGTCCCGGGAGCCGCGCTCAGTCGTCGTACGCCGCGAGGGCCTGCGCCGCCGCCTGCCGCGCGCTGTCGGCCAGCGCCTGCGGTGCGACGATCCGGCCGTCCCGGCCCAGCCGCAGCCCCAGCCGCCGCAGCGACGCCGGGTCGGGGGTGCGCAGAGTGATGCGCAGTCCGCCGTCGGGGAGTTCCTCGGCGCTGTCGTGCGGGTAGTACTCGGCGACCCAGCGGCCGCCAGGACCGACCTCGATGGAGACCTCGGGGTCCTCGGCAGCGGGCTGCACCAGGCCCTCCGAGAGGTCACGCAGTTCGATGGGCGGCGGGTCGGCGGGCGCGTCCAGCAGCCTGATCTCGGCGACGCGGTCCAGCCGGAAGGTCCGGCGGGCCTCCGAGAGCCGGCACCACGCCTCCACATAGGTGTGCCCGACGGCGAAGAGGCGGATCGGGTCCACCTCGCGCTCGGTCAGCTCGTCGCGGGCCGGCGAGTAGTAGCGCAGCCAGAGCCGGCGCCGCTCGGCGATGGCGCGGTCCACATCGGCGAAGACCCCGCCCTCGGATTCGAAGGTCACCGAGAGCCGGGAACTGGCGCCCGCCGCCTCGCCGGCCGCCGCCTCCAGCTTGGCGGTGGCACGCAGCAGCGCCTGGCGGTCGCCCTCGCGCAGACCGGGGAGGGTGGCCACGGCGCGGGCCGCGACCAGCAGGGCGGTGGCCTCGTCGGCCGCCAGCCGCAGCGGCTCGGCGACATCGTCGGGGTTGTGCCACCAGATGCGGTCGCCGTCGGTGTCGATGTCCAGGAGGTCGCCGCCGCGGAAGCTCGTACCGCACATCGGCAGGACGTCGAGGTCGGCGATCAGCTCGTCCTCGGTGATGCCGAAGGCGCGGGCGACGTCGCTGACGCGGGCGCCGGGGCGCTCGCGCAGATAGGTCACCAGGGACAGCATCCGGCGGGTCTGGTCGATCGCGTTGGTCGCCATGGGTTCTCGTGTCCCTCTCAGCCCTTGGCCACGGCGCGCAGCCGGTCCACGACATCGGCCCGCAGTTCGGCGGGTTCCAGCACCACCACGTCCGGCCCGAACTCCACCAGCCAGGCGTCGAGTCCGCGTCCGTTGGGGATCTCCAGCTCGTCCCAGCCGTCACCCAGCGCCCGGACGGCGAGCGCGCGGGCGCGCAGCGGATAGCCGTGGTCGGCGCGGAGCTTGATCCGGGCCGTACCGGTGGCGGTCTCACCCGCCCAGCTCTCGACCGTCTCGCGGACGGTGACGTGATCGGGCACCGGCGCGGTGAACGCCCCCTGCCGGGAACGGACCCGGCCGGTGATCCGGGAGAGCCGGAAGACCCGCTCGGCCCGCCGGTCCCGGTCCCAGCCCGCGACGTACCAGTGGCCTCGCCAGCACTCCAGGATCCACGGTTCGACCTGCCGCGGCTCGGGGCGGGCGGCGTTGGACTTGCGGTAGTCGAAGACCACTGGACGGCGGTCCCGGCAGGCCAGCATCAGCGGCTCGAAGGCAGCTTCATGGGCGGGGATACGGGGTTCGAGCGCACTGTGCGGCTGCCCCGCGTCGAAGTCGCCGTCGTCGGCGGCCAGCGGCATCCCGGCCGCCCGCAGCTTCTGCAACGCGCCACTGGCGGCACCGGCCAGCCGGGCCTGCTGCCAGATCTTGGCGGCCAGCCCCAGGGCGGCCGCCTCCTCCGCGTCCAGCGTGATCGGGGGCAGCCGGTTGCTGTCGCGGCGGGCGAGATAGCCGACCTCACCGTCGATGCTGTCGACGGTCTCGATGACCAGGCCCAGCTCGCGCAGATCGTCCTTGTCCCGCTCGAACATGCGGTTGAACGAGTCGTCGCTGTTCGCCTCGATGTACGCCTCGATGGACGACCGCAGTTCGCGCTTGGCCAGCGGGCGGCGCGTCCCCAGCAGGCACAGCGCGAGGTTCATCAGCCGCTCGGCCTTGGCAATCGCCATCGACGCCCTTTCTCGTGGCACTCCCGACCGTTGACCGTACCGTCCAGGCTGCTCACGGCAAAAGCCGAGGGTCCGTGCCTGGGCAGGCACGGACCCTCGGACGCGTCAGCGGCGATCTCAGACGGAGACCAGGTCGCAGACGAAGATCAGCGTCTCGCCCGGGGCGATCCGGCCGCCGCCGGCGCCGCGGTCACCGTACGCGAGGTGCGGCGGGATGGTCAGCCGGCGGCGACCGCCGACCTTCATGCCCTGCACGCCCTGGTCCCAACCGGAGATGACCTGGCCGGCGCCCAGCTGGAACTGGAGCGGGGTGCCGCGGTTCCAGCTGGCGTCGAACTCCTCACCGGTGCTGAAGGCGACGCCCACATAGTGGACGGCGACCGTGGCCCCGGCCTGCGCGACCGGCCCGTCGCCCTCCCACACGTCCACGATTTCCAGCTCGGTGGGAGCCTGGCCCTCGGGGAAGTCGATCTCGGGCTTGTCGATGCTCACGAATGTGCTCCTACTTACGAATCACGACGATTACTGCGACAGTCTGGCAGACCGCGGTCAGACGGTGCCGACGACGTCGACCACGAAGACCAGGGTGTTCTTCGCCAGCTCGTGCTGCGGGCTCGCGCCGTAACCCAGCTTCGGCGGGATCACGATCTCCACCCGGTCACCGACGTGCTTGCCGACCAGCGCCTTGTCCCAGCCCTGGACGACCTGACCCGTGCCGATCTGGAAGGCGGTCGCGCCACCGTGGTCCCAGGACGAGTCGAACTTCTTGCCGTCCTCCCACTTCACACCGGTGTACTGCGCGATCAGCCCGTCGCCGGCCTTCACCTCGGGGCCCTTGCCCTTGATGAGGACCTGCTCCTTGAGATCGGTCGGCGCCTTCTCCCCCTTGGGGACGGTGATCGTCGCGGCCTTCTCGTCCGCGGCCTTCACCTCGGGCATACCGCTCTCCGGCGCCGTCTGCTCGCCCTCGGCCTTGGCCTTCTTGTCGACCTTCTTCGCGCCGACCACATCGACGACCCACACCAGGCCGTCCTCGGGCTTGATGCCCGACTGCGGGTTCAGCCCCTCGCCGATCAGCGCCTTGGCGGTGCCCTCGACCTCGAAGCGGCTGCCGACCTTCTGCCCGGCCACCGCGGACATCACCTTCGGCGGCAGCATCTGCTGGGTCATCTGGTCGGTGACCTCGCTGACGACCTGGGTACGCGGCGCACCCGGCTTGGAACCGGGCTGCGGCGTCCAGCTGCTGCCGAGGTTCTGGCCCTTCATCGTCTGGGCGGCGAAGTCCAGCCGGACCAGATCACCCTTCTTGACTACCTCGCCCTTGCCCTCGATGAGGTTCTTGGTGACGGCCTTGTCGGCGGGCTTGGCGTCCTTGGGCACGGTGATCGTCGGCTTCGCCCCCTCCTTGCCCTCCACCTTGACGACGGCTCCGTCGGACGAGCCCTTGCCGTCGTCGGACCCGCAAGCAGCGGTGAACAGCAGGATGGGCACGGTCAGCGCCGCGGCGGCGGCGCGACGGGTGTTCTTCGTGAGGTTCATCAGTCCAACTCGGGCTCGTGGGGTGGGTGGGCAATGCCCGCCACTCTACGACCTGTCCTTCGGGGTGTTTCCCGGTGCGACACAGCAATGTGCCGAGAACCCACAGGTCCTCGGCACACCACGGCATTCCCTCCGGTCACATCCCGGCGATCAGCTTCTCCACCCGGTCGTCCACGGACCGGAACGGGTCCTTGCACAGCACCGTGCGCTGCGCCTGATCATTGAGCTTGAGATGCACCCAGTCGACCGTGAAATCACGGCGCTGTTCCTGCGCCCGGCGAATGAAGTCGCCGCGCAGCCGGGCCCGGGTGGTCTGCGGCGGTACCGATTTCCCTTCGAAGATCTTCAGATCGTTGCAGACCCGCGCCGCCTGTCCCTTCCGTTCCAGGAGGTAATACAGCCCCCGACGGCGGTGGATATCGTGATACGCGAGATCTATCTGCGCCACCCGCGGGTGGGACATGGTGATGTTGTTCTTCGCCCGGTACCGCTCGATGAGCTGATGTTTCATCACCCAGTCGATCTCGGTCGAGATACGGTCCAGGGCCTGGTCCCGGATCGCCTCCAGAGTGCGGCCCCACAGTTCCAGGACCCGCTCCACGGTGCCCGTACGGATTCCGCGGCGCTCGCAGAAGTCGACGGCTTTCTCGTAGTACTCCTGCTGGACTTCGAGGGCCGAGGCTTCCCGGCCGCTGGCCAGCCGCACCTTGCGCTGGCCGGTGATGTCGTGGCTGACCTCACGGATGGCCCGGATCGGGTTCTCCAGCGTCAGATCGCGCATCACCGTGCCCGCCTCGATCATGCGCAGGACGAGATCGGTGGCCCCGACCTTGAGCAGCATGGTCGTCTCGGACATGTTGGAGTCGCCGACGATGACGTGCAGCCGGCGGTAGCGCTCGGCGTCGGCGTGCGGTTCGTCGCGGGTGTTGATGATCGGGCGGGAGCGGGTCGTCGCGGAGGAGACGCCCTCCCAGATGTGCTCCGCGCGCTGGCTGACGCAGTAGACCGCGCCCCGCGGGGTCTGCAACACCTTGCCCGCGCCGCACAGCAGCTGACGGGTGACAAGGAAGGGAATGAGAATGTCCGCGAGCCGGGAGAACTCACCGTGGCGGGCGACGAGATAGTTCTCGTGGCAGCCGTAGGAGTTCCCGGCGGAATCGGTGTTGTTCTTGAAGAGATAGACGTCGCCCGCGATTCCCTCCTCGTGCAAGCGGCGTTCTGCGTCGACGAGCAAGCCTTCGAGAATGCGTTCACCGGCCTTGTCGTGGGTGACCAGCTCGGTCACGTTGTCGCACTCGGGAGTTGCGTATTCCGGATGCGAACCCACGTCCAGGTACAGGCGGGCGCCGTTCCGCAGGAAGACATTGCTGCTGCGGCCCCATGACACAACACGGCGGAAGAGGTACCGCGCCACTTCGTCAGGCGACAGTCGGCGCTGTCCCCTGAACGTGCACGTGACGCCGTACTCGTTCTCCAGCCCGAAAATGCGGCGGTCCATGACTGAACATTACGCCTGATGGCCTGCTCTGAAACCGGGTTCGACAGCCCCGTTTCGATCATTTTCCGCCGGTCCCGCGCCTTCCTCGTGCGACCCGGGATCCCCCAGGAAGCGTTTCGTCGACAAAAGAACGAGCAGCGCGGCGATCCCCCCGGCGCCCGCCACCGCGAAACCGGCCGTCGCCCCGCCGTGCTCCACCGCCGGACCCACCACCGAGGTGCCCACCGCCGAGCCGACCCCGAAGGTCGTCACCAGCCACGAAAATGCCTCCGTCACCGTGCCCTTGGGCGCGTGCCGGTCCACGACCACGAACGCGCAGGCCAGTGCGGGCGCCAGGAACACCCCCGCGACACCGGTCAGCGCCGTCATCCCGGCGACCCCCGGGGTCAGCGCCAGCGGCAGATACCCCAGCGCCAGCAGGGCGACGAGCAGCCGCAGCCGGTTCTCCGGCAGCCCCGGCCACGCGCGGGCGCCGTAGACGACGCCGCCGGCCAGCGCACCGGCCCCCAGCGCGGAGAGCAGCCAGCTGGAAACCATGCCGCCACCGTGCTCATCGGCGTACGCCACCGCCGCGACCGCGATGGAGCCGAGCGCCAGCCCGACGAAGAAGAACGCACCGATCAGCACCAGCAGCCCGGCGGAGCGCAGCGCGCCCAGCCAGTGCGCCTCACGCGGCGCGCTGCGCCACTGCCGCGACGGCGGGGAGAGCACGACGGAGAGCGCGCCGAGCACCCCGATCAGGTTGATGACCAGCAGCGCGAACCGCTCCGACCAGACCGCCACGCACAGCGTGACCAGCAACGGTCCCACCGCGAACATGACTTCCTGCGCGACCGCGTCCAGCGCGTACGCGGCGTGCACCCGGTCCGCGCGCTTGAGCACCCCGGGCCACAGGGCCCGCAGACCACCCTCCAGGGGCGGCGTGCAGAGACCGGCGATCACCACGGCGACGAAGGCGAGCCACAGCACGTCGAGGCCGACGGCGGCGAGCAGCGCCATCCCCAGCGCGGAGAGGACCGAGGCGGGCAGCATCACCCGCGGCTGCCCGTAGACGTCCACGGCCCGGCCGAGCAGCGGCTGACCGATGGCGTTGGAGATCCCGTAGGCCGCGGAGAGCACGCCGGCGAGCGCATAGCTGCCGCCCTCGGCGCGGACGAAGAGCACCACGGCGAGCGCCGCGGTGGCGTTCGGCAGCCTGCCGACCAGGGTCCCCGCCAGGAGCCGGGCCGCGTGCCGGGTCCTGAGCAGCTCCGCATATCCCGCGGCCATCCCTGCCCCTTTGCGTCCGGTTCCGTCCGGATCGGCCGGACGTGTTACGTATAACGTGCGGCGTTATACGTACCATGACGACAGCCCGCGGGTCCACCCCGCAGCGGAGAGCGCAAGGAGCGAACCACCGGTGACCAGCGACAAGGCCCCGACCCGGGCCCACCGCGAGCCGCCCCGCCGGACCCCCGGGGAGACCGGACGGCCGTCCGCGGCGCCGGCGGCCGGACCGGGGACGCCACCGCCACCGGTCACCCCGGGCACCTCCGGCGGACCGAACGCCCCGGACACGCCGGGTAGCTCCACCGCCCCGCCCACTGCGCCGCCGGCCGCCCCGCGCACCACCAGCCGGGACGTCGCCCGCGCCGCCGGGGTCTCCCAGGCCGCTGTCTCCCTCGTCCTGGGCGACAAATGGCGCGGCCGGGTCTCCCCCGCCAAAGCCGAAGCGGTCCGCGCCGCCGCCCGCGACCTGGGCTACCGCCCCAATCTCGCGGCCCGCAACCTGCGCATGGGAAGCACCCGCACCGTGCTCCTCGTCGTCCCCGCGCTCACCACCGAGTTCTTCGCCCGGGTCTACACCGGAGCGGCCCGGGTCGCCGCCGACCACGGTTTCGGTGTGGTGCTCTACCCGTCCCCCGAGGGCATAGGACCGGCCCGCGACCCCTTCGCCTCCGCAGCGGCCACCCTGGACGGTGTGCTCGCCTCGTCCATGGCCGCCGACGCGCTCACCGCCCTGCGCACCGCCGGACTGCCCCTGGTGATGCTGGACAGCGACCCGGACGACGAGCGGGCCGCCGCCACCGTGAACCTCGACATCGCCGGCGGCGTCCGGCAGTTGGCGGCCCATCTGCTCGGCCTCGGCCACCGCCGTCTCGCCCATCTCGCGGCTGATGTGGACTCCTGGACCTTCGCGCTGCGCGCCCGCACGCTCGACGCGGCGCTCGGCGAGGTCCCGGGCGCGGTGCTGCGCCGCGAGCCGGCCGAGCTCAGTGTGGCGGCCGGTCTGCACGCGGCGCACACCGTACTGACCGGCCCCGGCCCGCGCCCCACGGCGCTGCTCTGTGACGACGACATCCTGGCCGCCGGCGCGCTCAAGGCCGTCCGCCGACTGGGCCTGCGGGTACCGGAGGACGTCTCCGTCACCGGCTTCGACGATCTGGCCCTCGCGGTAGCGGTCGAACCGGAGCTGACGACCGTACGGCTGCCCGCCGAGGAGTTCGGCGAGGCCGGTATGCGGGCGCTGCTGGCGGTACTCGACGGCGGGCCGGCCGCGGTCCCCGCCCTGCCGGTCGAGCTGGTCGCCCGGGGCTCCACGGCCCCGCCGTCGGCCGCCGGCGCCCCGCTCCGGAACGGGAACGCCGTGCGCCCCGGCGGGCGTTGACCCACCGGGGCGCACGGCCCGGACCCACAGCCCGGTTGCGGTACTAGTCCTTCGCGTCCGACGATCCGCCGGGCTCCTCCGGGGAGTCCGCGCCGGGTGTGCCGGAGCCGCCCTTCCGCGTGGCGCCGTTGCCCTTGGCACCAGTGCCCTTGGCCCCGTTGTCCTTGGTGCCCTTGCCGGACGGCCCGGCCGCGCCTCCCGCGTCCGACGATTCCTCGGCGCCCGCGTCCGCCACGGGCTTCGCGCCGGCCGCCGGGGCGTTCTCCTCCAGCAGCCGGGAGAGCTGACGCCCCAGGATCCGCTTGAACTTCCGCTGCTGCGGCCGCGTACGGTCCAGCGTCGCGACCTCAAGGTGTTCGGCGGTCAGTGTGCGCTCACCGCCGTTGTTGTCGCGCGACAGCGAATCGACGGCCAGCCTCAGCGCCTCGCCCAGCGTCATACCGTCGCGGTGCCGCTGGTCGAGATAGTTGCTGATCTGATCGGCGTTGCCGCCCACCGCGACCGAGCCGTGCTCGTCCACGATCGAGCCGTCGTGCGGCAGCCGGTAGATCTGGTCGTCCTCGGCGGCGTTGCCGACCTCGGCGACGATCAGCTCGACCTCGTACGGCTTCTCGGCGGCGCTGGAGAAGATCGTGCCGAGCGTCTGGGCGTAGACATTGGCGAGACCGCGCGCGGTCACGTCCGCACGGTCGTACGTATAGCCCCGCAGATCGGCATAGCGCACGCCACCGATCCGCAGATTCTCGAACTCGTTGTATTTGCCGACCGCCGCGAAGGCGATGCGGTCATAGATCTCGCTGACCTTGTGCAGGGCGCGGGAGGGATTCTCGGCGACGAATACCACGCCGTCGGTGTACTGAAGCACCACGACGCTGCGGCCGCGTGCGATGCCCTTGCGGGCGTACTCGGCCCGATCGGCCATGGCCTGCTGGGGTGAGACATAGAACGGCGTCGACACCGGCTATCCGTCCCTTTCTGTCAAGAGCTCTATCAGTGGCGAATGCATTCCGGAACATCCGTCCCGTCAGAGCAGTTCGGCGCGCGGGCCGTCGGGCAGCTCCAGCCGGCCCTCGTGGATGGCGCGCGCGATCTCCGAGACCTCGGCTTCGGTGAACCTCCGGAAACCGTCCTCGGTGATGACCGTGACGATCGGGTAGATCCGCCGGATGAGATCGGGCCCACCGGTCGCCGCGTCGTCGTCCGCGGCGTCGTAGAGCGCCTGAACGACAGCCGTGGCGGCCTGGTTCTCCGAGAAATCGTGGCGGTAGAGCTTCTTCAGGGCGCCACGGGCGTAGACGGAACCGGATCCCGTCGCCGTGAAACCGTGCTCCTCGGACCGACCGCCGGTGACGTCATAGGAGAAAATGCGGCCCTTCTGCCGGTCCACGTCCCAGCCGGCGAACAGCGGCACCACGGCCAGGCCCTGCATGGCCATCCCGAGATTGCCGCGGATCATCGTGGAGAGACGGTTCGCCTTGCCCTCCAGGGAGAGTTGGGCGCCTTCCACCTTCTCGAAGTGCTCCAGCTCCAACTGGAACAGCTTCACCATCTCGACGGCGAGACCGGCCGTGCCGGCGATGCCGACCGCGGAGTACTCGTCGGCCGGGAAAACCTTCTCGATATCGCGCTGCGCGATGACATTGCCCATCGTCGCCCGCCGGTCACCGGCGAGCACCACGCCACCGGGGAAGGACGCCGCCACGATGGTCGTGCCGTGCGGCGCCTCGAAGGCACCCTGGACGACCGGCAACGGCCGGTTTCCCGGCAGCAGATCGGGAGAGTGCGCACCGAGGAAGTCCATGAACGACGAGGATCCAGGCGTCAGGAAGGCGGCTGGTAGACGCCCGGTGCTACGAGTGTTGGCTTCCACACGTTTCCTTCCGGATATTCGGCCGCCCGCCAAGGTGTCCGGCCGATCCTTGAATTGGCCCCTGCCTGCATTGCAGCCGAGGCTGAGTACGCCTCGGACCCTACCCGCCCTGTGGTCGTGATCCACGCGAGTTCCGGAACCGGACCGCGGACGCGGTACCTCCGGTGCGGACGCACCGCACCGGCCTGCCGCCGGGACGGCCCCTGCGGACTCCCGCCCGGCGGCCGCCCGCGCTCCCGGCACCGCGGGCGGCGTTCCGCGGAACGCCGCCGACGCGGCCACCGGGACCACGGCCGGCTACTCGCCGCCCTTCTGCACAAAGGACCGCACGAAGTCCTCTGCGTTCTCCTCCAGGACGTCGTCGATTTCGTCCAGCACCGAATCCACGTCGTCCGACAGCTTTTCCTGGCGCTCCTTGAGGTCCTCGGAAACTTCCGCGTCCTGCGTCTGCTCCTCGACCTCTTCGGTGGAACGCGTCGCCTTCTGCTGCCCGCCGCCGCTGTCCTTGGTCGCCATATCCCTCACCCCGCTCGGTTCGCCCCGCTCGATGTGACCTGCAAGATCAGACCCTACAAGCAGGGTCCGACATCGGCCCTGCACTTGGTGCAACGTCCGGGAGTCACCTCGATGATTCCCGCACGGTGGCCATTTCAGCCGCCGAACGGCAGCGGATCGCGGCGAATGTGCCGCGTATCCGCCCCGGCTCAGCGGCCGGAAAGCACCCGTACCAGTTCCTCGGCCGTACGGCACCGGTCCAGGAGCTCCTTGACGTGCTTGCGTGTGCCGCGCAGCGGCTCCAGTGTGGGCACCCGTTGCAGGGAGTCACGGCCCGGCAGGTCGAAGATGACCGAATCCCATGAGGCGGCCGCGACGTCGTCCGCGTACTGCTCCAGACAGCGGCCGCGGAAATAGGCCCTGGTGTCCTCCGGCGGCTTCAGCTGGGCCCGCACGACGTCGGGCTCGTCCAGCAGCCGCTGCATCTTGCCCCGGGCCGCCAGACGGTTGTACAGGCCCTTCTCCGACCGCACGTCGGCGTACTGGAGGTCGACGAGATGCAGCCGTGCGGCGTCCCAGCCCAGGCCGTCGCGCTGGCGGTAGCCCTCCATCAGCTCCCGCTTCGCCACCCAGTCCAGCTCACCCGACAGGCTCATCGGATCGTTCTCCAGCCGCCCGAGCACGTCCTCCCACCTGGTCAGGACGTCCTTCGTCTGATCGTCCGCATCCGCTCCGTAACGGTCCTCGACGTACTTGCGGGCCAGCTCGAAGTACTCCATCTGGAGCTGTACGGCGGTGAGCGTGCGACCGCTGCGGAGCGTGACCAGATGGTGCAGTGTGGGGTCGTGCGAGATCTGGTGGAGCGCGCGTACGGGCTGGTCGACGGCCAGGTCGACGGCGATGAAGCCGTCCTCGATCATGGAGAGCACCAGCGAGGTCGTGCCCAGCTTCAGGTACGTCGAGATCTCGGAGAGGTTGGCGTCGCCGATGATGACGTGCAGGCGGCGGTATTTCTCGGCGTCCGCGTGCGGCTCGTCGCGGGTGTTGATGATCGGCCGCTTGAGGGTCGTCTCCAGGCCGACCTCGACCTCGAAGTAGTCGGCGCGCTGGCTGAGCTGGAAGCCGTGCTCATGGCCGTCCTGGCCGATACCGACCCGGCCGGCGCCGGTGACCACCTGGCGCGATACGAAGAACGGGGTCAGGTGCCGCACGATGTCCGAGAAGGGGGTCTCCCGCTTCATCAGGTAGTTCTCGTGCGTGCCGTAGGAGGCGCCCTTGTTGTCGGTGTTGTTCTTGTAGAGGTGGATCGGCTGGGCGCCGGGGACCTGGGCGGCGCGCTCGGCGGCCTCGGCCATGACCCGTTCGCCGGCCTTGTCCCACAGCACCGCGTCGCGCGGATTGGTGACCTCGGGAGAGCTGTACTCGGGGTGCGCGTGGTCGACGTAGAGCCGGGCCCCGTTGGTGAGGATCACATTGGCGAGGCCGATGTCCTCGTCGGTGAGCTGGCTGGAATCGGCGGCCTCGCGGGCGAGGTCGAAGCCACGGGCGTCCCGCAGCGGGTTCTCCTCCTCGAAGTCCCAGCGGGCACGCCGTGCCCGGTGCATCGCGGCCGCGTAGGCGTTGACGACCTGGGACGAGGTGAGCATGGCATTGGCGTTCGGGTGACCGGGGACGGAGATCCCGTACTCCGTCTCGATGCCCATTACTCGCCGTACGGTCATGCGGCCCTCCTTGCCCGGCGGCGCCCCCGGACGGGGACGGCGCTCAAGTACCGCTGCGCTTCCGGTCCGTATGCGATCTCCGCTCCCGGACAGCGCGACGCGGCGGTACCGAAGAGCCTAGAACGCCTTTGCGGTGCTGGGGAGATCATTACAGTCATTGCTCCAGTCCGGTTTTCCCTGCTCCACCGTGCCCCATTGCGGGAACGGTCCGGGCGCCCCCGGAAAAGCAACCGGCTGCGGACGCCCCGTGCAGGACATCCGCAGCCGGAGAGCGGCGTTACAGGTATTGGCCGGTATTCGCCACGGTGTCGATGGAGCGACCGGTGTCCGCGCCCTGTTTTCCGGTGACCAGTGTGCGGATGTAGACGATCCGCTCACCCTTCTTACCGGAAATACGGGCCCAGTCGTCCGGATTGGTGGTATTGGGTAGGTCCTCGTTCTCCTTGAACTCGTCCACGCATGCCTGGAGCAGGTGGGAGACCCGCAGACCTTTCTGGTTGTGTTCGAGAAATGCCTTGATCGCCATTTTCTTGGCACGGCCGACGATGTTCTCGATCATGGCTCCGGAGTTGAAGTCCTTGAAGTAGAGGACTTCCTTGTCACCATTGGCGTAGGTGACCTCCAGGAAGCGGTTCTCCTCGGATTCCGCGTACATCTGCTCGACCACCGACTGGATCATCGCGCCGACCGCGGCCTTGCGCGAGTCGCCGTGCTCGGCGAGATCATCGGCGTGCAGCGGCAGCCGCTCCGTGAGGTACTTCGAGAAGATGTCCTTCGCCGCCTCCGCGTCCGGACGCTCGATCTTGATCTTCACATCGAGGCGGCCGGGGCGCAGGATGGCCGGGTCGATCATGTCCTCGCGGTTCGAGGCACCGATCACGATGACGTTTTCCAGGCCCTCCACGCCGTCGATCTCGGAGAGGAGCTGCGGGACGATGGTGTTCTCCACGTCCGAGCTGACCCCGGAGCCACGGGTGCGGAAGAGGGAGTCCATCTCGTCGAAGAAGACGATGACGGGGGTGCCCTCGCTCGCCTTTTCTCTCGCCCGCTGGAAGACCAGCCGGATGTGCCGCTCCGTCTCGCCGACGTACTTGTTGAGCAGCTCGGGGCCCTTGATGTTGAGGAAGAAGCTCTTCCCCGCGGGCTGCCCGGTCACCTCGGCGACCTTCTTGGCAAGGGAGTTGGCGACCGCCTTGGCGATGAGCGTCTTGCCGCAGCCGGGCGGGCCGTAGAGCAAAACGCCCTTGGGCGGGCGGAGTTCGTGTTC
Source organism: Streptomyces sp. x-80 (assembly GCF_046549095.1). NCBI lineage: Bacteria > Bacillati > Actinomycetota > Actinomycetes > Kitasatosporales > Streptomycetaceae > Streptomyces > Streptomyces sp. x-80. The sequence goes on along the minus strand of NZ_JAJPWM010000013.1, from coordinate 215,281 downwards.
CTTGAAGAGGTCGGGGTAGAGGTACGGAAGCTCGACCGCGTCCCGGATCAGCTCGATCTGGCCGCTCAGGCCGCCGATCTTGGTGTAGTCGATGTCCGGGACCTCTTCGAGGACGAGTTCCTCGACCTCGCTCTTCGGGATCACTTCGTAGACGTAACCGGAGCGGGGTTCGAGCAGCAGGGCGTCGCCGGGGCGGATGGTGATGTCCAGCAGCGGCTCGGCGAGCCGCACCACCCGCTCCTCGTCCGTGTGCCCGATGACCAGGGCGCGCTCGCCGTCCTCAAGGATCTCCTTGAGGGTGACGATGTCCCCCGCGCTCTCGAACGTCATGGCCTCGACCACGTTGAGCGCTTCGTTGAGCATGACCTCCTGGCCGCGCCGGAGATCCTCGGTCTCCACGCCGGGACTGACATTCACCCGGAGCTTTCGACCGCCGGTGAAAATGTCGGCCGTACCGTCCTCGTTCGCCTGTAGGAAGACGCCGAAGCCGGCCGGCGGCTGCGCGAGCCGGTCGACTTCCTCCTTGAGCGCGACGATCTGGTCGCGGGCCTCGCGGAGTGTATTGGCGAGTCGCTCGTTCTGAGCGGAGACGCCGGCCAGGTTGGTCTGTAGCTCGACGATCCGCTCTTCGAGAATCCTCGTGTGCCGCGGAGAGTCGGCGAGCTTGCGTCGCAGGACGGCGATCTCCTGCTCAAGATAGGCAACCTGGCCGGCGGGATCTTCAGACCCTCGCCCCGGCCGGATGCCGCGGTTCATGTCGTCGTCGTGGGCTGCCACGGTCCTCACCTCCTCCAAGGAGCTGGACGCTTCCTGACCCTACCTGGGCCGGTGCAGGTTGAAACCCCTAGATCGAAAAGACTGTCGGGGTGTGTCCGATCTTCACCCTTGCGCACGTCCTCACGCCAAGGGAATACCCACCCAACAACATCGGAAAGCGAGCGGTTGTATCGTCGAGTCGGTCAACACCCGTCAGGGCTGGCACCACTTAGTCAAAATTGGTTCACGTAAGTAGGAACGGCAGGCGAGATGACCGCACAGGATGAAGCCCGTCCAGAGCTTGAAGTCTGGATCGACCAGGACCTGTGCACCGGCGACGGTATCTGCGCGCAGTACGCGCCGGAGGTCTTCGAGCTCGACATCGACGGCCTGGCCTATGTGAAGAGCGCCGATGACGAGCTCCTTCAGGACAAGGGCGCCACAACGCCCGTCCCGCTGACGCTGCTCAATGACGTACGGGACTCCGCCAAGGAGTGCCCGGGGGACTGCATTCACGTCCGCCGCGTCGCGGACCGGGTCGAGGTGTACGGTCCGGACGCGGAGTAGACACGGCGTCGACGAAGCGTAGGCGTGGCGTAGACACCACGGAAGACGCTCGTACGCCAGGTGACGGGTCAGGCACGCTCGGTGCTCGACAAGGCGGGAAGTTCGCTCTGGACGAACTTCCCGCCTTTCCATTGCCACTTGACGGCCGTGCGGACGTCGGGGCAGCAGCGCGGTACGTCGGTGGTGGAGTAGCCCAGGAGCGTCGCGGAGATCACGCCGCGCTTCAGGGTGAAGTCCTCGACGCTGAGCTTCCGGGCGGGCGCGAGCAGGGTGGCCACGATCCGCGGCGCGGCCTTGGCGCCGGCGGGCTGCGCGAGGACGTAGACGCCGCTGGGCGGAGTGCCGGCCTCGGTGTGGCAGCGGACCACGGCGACGGTCTCGGCCGTGCCGTCGCCGTCGAGGTCGCCGGACGCCTTCGTCACCACGTCGAGGCGGTTGGGGCCGCAGTCGACGGGAAAGGTCACTTTGGCCGGGTCCGGGGCCGCCGCGGCCCGCCGGCCGGTCCCGGCGTCGCCCGAGGTGGTGGCGGTGGCATCGGGCGGCTGGACGAAGGACGCGGCCGCGACGACAGCCGCGAGGGCGGCGGCGGTGACGAGCCAGTGCATGGGGCGGGGCTGGGTGTGCGGAAGGTCCGGGCCTGCCAAGGGCTGCACGCGGGGTAACTCCTGTGAAGAGCTGTGGCGGTGGGAGTGACCGGCATCGTTCCACAGGACGGGGCGCCGAGGAACCAGCCGGTCCGGAGTTTTGCGGGGAGAACGAAACAGCGCCGCCGACGGTTCCCGGGGGAACTCGTCGGCGGCGCCTGGTGGTTCGGTGTCCTGAGCGCGGGTCAGCCGCGCTCTCCGGAGCCGCTGCCCGCGGCCGCCGCACCGTCGGCCTTGCCGGGTCCGGTGTAGTCGTCGCCGTACGCGCCCTTGGCGGGCCGGCGGCGGCGCAGCGGGGGCTCGACGCCGTCGGCGAGGCGGCGGGCGGTGAGCAGGAAGCCGGTGTGGCCGATCATGCGGTGGTCGGGTCGGACGGCCAGGCCCTCGACGTGCCAGGTGCGGACCATGGATTCCCAGGCCGACGGCTCGTTGAAGGTGCCGTGCTCGCGGATCGCCTCGACGGTGCGGGCCAGCTGCGTGGTCGTGGCGACGTAGGCGCAGAGGATGCCGCCGGGGACCAGGGCCTTGGAGACAGCCTCCAGGCACTCCCAGGGGGCGAGCATGTCGAGGATGACGCGGTCGACGTCGGTGTCGGAGAGGTTGTCCTGGAGGTCACCGACGGTGAGCGTCCACGCGGGGTGCGGGCTGCCGAAGTAGCGCTCGACGTTCTGCGTGGCGATCTCGGCGAAGTCGGCGCGGCGCTCGTAGGAGTGCAGCATGCCGTGGTCGCCGATGGCGCGCAGCAGGAAGCTGCTGAGCGAGCCGGATCCCACCCCCGCCTCGACGACCCGGGCACCGGGGAAGATGTCGGCCATCGCCAGGATCTGCCCCGCGTCCTTGGGGTAGACCACGGCGGCGCCGCGGGGCATGGACAGGACGTAGTCGGGGAGCAGCGGGCGCAGCGCAAGGTAGGCGACGTTCCCGGTGGTACGGACAACACTGCCCTCGGGAGCACCGATCAGCTCGTCGTGGGGGAAGGCTCCCTTGTGGGTGTGGAAGCTTTTTCCCTCTTCGAGCGTGAAGGTGTAGTGGCGTCCCTTGGGGTCGGTGAGCTGGACCTGGTCCCCGACCTTGAAGGGCCCGCGACGGCGGGCGGCACCGGTCGGTTCGGACATGTGACCAGCCTACCGGCCCCTGGGGACGCCCGGGACCAGAGGGTTCCCGGCGGAGGGCCGGGCGGCTCAGGAGTGGCGGGCCATGGCGGAGACGAAGGCGCGTTCCACGTCCGCGGTGGACAGCACGCCGTAGATCTCGCCGGTGTCCTCGACCACGAGGTACTCGGTGGCGGGGGTGGCCCGCAGGTATTCGAGGAGGTCCTCGCCGGCGAGTTCGGCGGAGACCCGCATACCGTCCCTGAGGTCCTGGGCGAGGGTGCCGACGGCGACCCAGGGGCGGCGGTGCTCGGGGACGCCGACGATGGCGGCCTCGCGCACGAGGGCGGTGGGCTCGCCCTGACCGTCCACGACGACCAGGGCGCGGGCGCCGGCGTCGTTGGCGCGGCGCAGTGCCTCGGAGAGGGGGGTCTCGGTCTCGACGGGGACGGCGCGCCGGGTGAGATTGCGGGCCTGGAGGTCGGGGAGGCGTTCGCGCAGCCGGGCGACGCGCAGGCTGTTGCCCGCGCCGGTCCAGATGATGGCGGCGAGGATCGCCGCGAGCAGGGCGTCGGTGAGCGAGTCGGCGCCGCCGATCTCGGGGCGGGTGTTGCCGAGGGCGCCGGTGTGGGTGAGCAGGGGGAGGCCGATCAGGACCGTGACGGCGAGCGCACGGCCCACCCAGGCCGCGGCGACGGTGCCGCTCATGGGGTTGCCGGTGATCTTCCAGACGACGGCGCGCAGCATCCGGCCGCCGTCCAGCGGGAGGCCCGGGAGGAAGTTGAAGACGGCGACGATGAGGTTGGAGATCATCAGGCCGGCGAGCAGGACGCCGGGGACCGTACCGGGCTCGACCAGCTGCATACCGGCGTAGAAGACACCGGCGAGGACGAGGGAGAGCAGCGGGCCGACGAAGGCCAGGACGAACTCCCGGCCGGGGGTCTCGCTCTCCTTCTCGATCTCCGAGACGCCGCCGAAGAACTGGAGCTGGATGCGACGTACGGGGAGTTTGAAGCGGAGTGCCGCGACGGTGTGCGCCAGCTCGTGGATGAGCACCGAGGCGTAGAAGGCGACGGCGAAGAAGAGCGAGACGAGGTAGCGGGCGCTGCCCAGCTCGGGCAGTACGCGCTCCAGCTGGCCGCCGAAGACCCAGGTGATCAGGGCTGCGACGAGGAACCAGCTGGGGGCGACGTAGACGGGCACACCGAACGGGCGGCCCATGAGGATGCCGCCGCCGGGGCTCTGCTTCCCGCCGTCCGGCGCGGGCGCCCGGCGCTTCTTGCCGTCCTTGGGCGGCTTGGGCGGATGGGGCGGCTGGGGCTGCCCGGACTCCTGGGGGTCCTGCGGCTTCCCGCTCTCGTCCACGGCGTCCCCTCGTCGAAATACGGCCTTCGCACCTGCTCGGCGCGATCTCTCTCGATCATGCAGGGCAAAGGGGTCTGGCGTCGATGGTATGCGGAATGCGGTGTGGTGATCCGCCGCGGGGGCCCGGCGCCCGGACACCGTCCGGGACGGTGCGCAGTGTCAGTGGCGGGCCGTAGGGTCTTGTGGCATGGGAACGAGCACCGAGAAGGCCGGGGCGGCCACGCAGGGTGAACAGCGCGGGCCGGACCCGCGGCAGACCGCGGCCGGGCCGGGGGCGCCGCGCGGGCCGCAGCCGGGTGAGAGCTCGCCGGCGGGGGCCGGCGGGCGTCCGGTCGCGCTCTCCCCGTCGCGGGCGAGCGATTTCATGCAGTGCCCGCTGCTCTACCGCTTCCGGGTGATCGACAAGCTCCCGGAGAAGCCGAGCGCCGCGGCGACACGGGGCACGGTGGTGCACGCGGTGCTGGAGCGGCTCTTCGACGCGCCGGCCGCGGAGCGTACGGCGCCCGGGGCGCGAGCGATGGTGCCGGGCGAGTGGGAGAAGCTGCTGGCCAAGCGGCCGGAGCTGGCGGAGCTCTTCGAGGACGACCCCGGGGGCGAGCGGCTGGGGACGTGGCTGGCGGACGCCGAGGCGCTGGTGGAGCGGTGGTTCTCGCTGGAGGATCCGACGCGTCTGGAACCGGCCGACCGCGAGCTGTATGTGGAGACGGTGCTGGATTCCGGGCTCCGGCTGCGCGGGTTCATCGACCGGGTCGATATCGCGTCGACGGGCGAGGTGCGGATCGTCGACTACAAGACCGGCAAGGCGCCCCGGCCGGAGTACGCCGAGGGCGCGCTGTTCCAGATGAAGTTCTACGCGCTGGTGATGTGGCGGCTGCGGGGCACGGTGCCGCGGCGGTTGCAGCTGGTGTATCTGGGCAGCGGCGACGTGCGGACGTACGACCCGTCCGAGGCCGATCTGCGGGGTGTGGAGCGGAAGTTGCTGGCGCTGTGGGACGCGATCCAGCGGGCCACGGACTCCGGGGACTGGCGGCCGCGGCCGACCAAGCTCTGCGGCTGGTGCGACCACCAGGCGCACTGCCCGGAATTCGGCGGCACTCCCCCGGTCTATCCGCTGCCGGTCCGCCCGGCGGACGGCGACGGGGCGGCGCAGGGCAGAATGGAGCAGATCTAACGAAGGAGTGTTCGTGGCTATCCGCGTCCTGCTGGTCGACGACCAGCCCCTGCTGCGCACGGGATTCCGGATGATTCTGGAGGCCGAGCAGGATCTGGCGGTCGTCGGCGAGGCCGGCGACGGTCTCCAGGCGCTGGACCAGGTGCGGGCGCTACAGCCCGATGTGGTGCTGATGGACATCCGGATGCCGCGGATGGACGGTGTCGAGGCGACCCGGCAGATCACCGGCCCCGCGAAGGACGGTCCGGCCAAGGTGCTGGTGCTGACGACCTTCGATCTGGACGAGTACGTCGTCGAGGCGCTGCGGGCGGGTGCCAGCGGCTTCCTGCTCAAGGACGCGCCGGCCAATGAGCTGGTGCAGGCGATCCGGGTGGTGGCGGCGGGCGAGGCGATGCTCGCGCCGAGCATCACGCGCCGGCTGCTGGACAAGTACGCCGGGCATCTGCCGTCGGGCGAGGAGCCGATGCCGGACACGCTGCACACCCTCACCGAGCGTGAGGTCGAGGTGCTGAAGCTGGTGGCCCGCGGGTTGTCGAACGCCGAGATCGCCGCGGAGCTGTTCGTGAGCGAGACGACGGTCAAGACGCATGTGGGCCATGTGCTGACGAAGTTGGGGCTGCGCGACCGGGTGCAGGCCGCGGTGTACGCGTACGAGAGCGGGCTGGTGCGCCCCGGCGCGCAGTAGCGGCCGCCGCCCCCGCGGCACGGCCGGATCCGGCACATGACGGCGGGGCCGGCCCGAGGATTCCTCGGGCCGGCCCCGCCGTCGTGTCCGCGCCGTACGGCCGGCTCAGCCGGGCGTCACTTGCCGACGCCGCGGCCCAGCTCCCAGATCTGGAGCGAGGAGGAGGAGTTGAGGGCCCATTCGGTGCCGGTGACGGTGTCCCGGGCGGCGACGTACTGCTTGCCCTGCCACAGCGGGAGGATCGGCACGTCGTCGGCGATGATGTTCTGGGCCAGCTGGAAGCCGGTGGCGGCGGCGTTGCGGTCCGCCTGCTGGCGGGTACCGATGATCGCCTGGGACTCGATCTTGGCGTTGCGGTAGGGGATGTTGAGGAAGTTCCCCTTGCCGATGAACGGCGCGATGTAGTTGTCGGCGTCCGGGAAGTCGGCGTACCAGCCCATGCCGTAGATCGCGTACTTGCCCTCGGTCTGGTCCTTGCGGAACTCCTGCCAGTTGTCGATGCCCTTGATCTCGACGTCGAACAGGCCGCTCTTGTTGAACTGGTTCTGCAGCTCCTTGAACTCCTTGGCCGTGATGGCGCCGTAGTGGTCCTTGGTGTAGGTCAGGGTCGTCTTCACCGGGGTGGAGACGTGCGCCTGCTGGAGGATCTTGCGGGCCTCGGCCACGTTCGGGTTGCCGTACTTGGTGAAGAAGGAGTTGACGTGACCGGTGAGGCCGGCCGGGACCAGCGAGTAGAGCGGGTTGCCGGTGTAGGCGTACACATCGCGTACCAGCGCGGCGCGGTCCACGAGCTGGGCCATGGCCTGGCGTACGGCCTTGTCGGAGATCACCGGGTCGTCGGTGTTGAAGGCGAGGTAGCGGATCTCCGCGCCGGGCATCTCCTGGAGCGTGATGCCCTTGTCGCGGGCATTTTGCAGACCCTGGATCTGCTCGGGCGACAGGCTGCGGTTCATCATGTCGATGTCGCCCTTGCGCAGCGCCTGTTCCATGGCCTTGGAGTCCTTGAAGAACACCATCTCGATCTTGTCGCTCTTCACCGTGATCCCGCCCTTGTAATTCGGGTTCTTGGTGTAGATCGCCTTGGTGACACGCTCACCACTGCGTTCGATCTTGACCGTGTACGGGCCGGAGCCCGTGATGTCGAAGCCCTTGAAAAGGCGGTCCTTCGGGTACACCGCGCTGTCGAGAATGGACGCGGACGGCGTCGCGAGCTTCTGCGGGAAGGTGGCGTCGGGCTTCTTGAGGTGGAAGACCACCTCGCTCTCGCTCGGCGTCTCGACCTTGTCGATACCGCTGAGCAGCGAGACCGGACCCCGGGCGAAGTTGATGGTGAGCATGCGCTCGATGGAGAACTTCACGTCCTTCGCCGTGAGCGGATGCCCGTTGGAGAACTTCAGGCCACTGCGCATGGTGCAGCGGTACTGTTCGTTCTGGGTGTCGCGGAAGCCGCAGGATTCGGCCGCTTCGGGCACCGGCGCGTTGCCGGTCCTGGGCAGCCGCAGCAGCGTCTGAAGGCTGGGGCGCAGCACGTTCATCGCGTCGACGTCGTACGCCTGCGCGGGGTCGAGAGGGGCCGGCGCGTCCTTGATGGCCTCGATCGCGGCGGTCGTGCCGACGACGATCGGATCACCGCCCTCGCCCGCGCCGTCCGTACTGCCACAGGCCGCGAGTGCGGGGACGAGCAGACCGGCCAGGGCCGGCAGCACCAAGGTCTTGCGATTCATCGTCGGCAGGTTCCTTATCAGCGCAGAGGTGTTGCTCGCGTCGACATTAGTAGGAACGGCCAGCGGGTCCGGGACACAACAGAGTTGACCGGATATCACGCCCGGATAACAGCAGCCGGGTGACCGATATCCGGACGGTGGAACGTTTCGTACGCTGCCCCACCAATCCGGACACTTACCCCCAGAAGAAGTCCCGAAAAGGCTCCATGGAACAACAGTTGACCTTGCTGTCGACGCACTGGCGCGTGAGAAACCTCACTCACGCAATTGCGCACATGTGTACGGGAATTCGGCCAGTGCATTCGTCACGGAAAATGAGCACACCGCTGCCCACAGTTCCTTCCGCTTTCGGCAGGACACGCTCAGTGCACGGCTCACCGGCTTTCCGTGATGAGGGCCCGGAGAAAAGACAGATCCACTTCTTCGAGTGAGCCGACGACCGTGCGGCCGGACGCGGGGGCGATCGGCGTGACCGATGGCACGGCGACGACCCGGCAGCCCGCGGCCTCCCCCGCCGTCACTCCCGTCACGGTGTCCTCCACGACCGCACAGCGCGCCGGGTCCACGCCCAGCCGCGCCGCCGCGGTCAGATAGGGGTCCGGATGCGGTTTGGTCCTGGGCAGCTCGTCACCGGCCAGCGTCAGCCGGAAGTTCTCCCGGCCCAGCGAATGCAGCATCCGGTCGATGACGCCGCGGTGCGAGGCGGAGACCAGGGCGGTGGGCACCCGGTGGGCGGCCAGTTCGGCCAGGAGCCGGCGCGCGCCCGGCATCAGGGGCACCCCGCGCGCGATCCGGGTCATGAAGCGCGCGTTGAGCAGCAGCGTCAGCTCGGCCAGGGCGATATCGGCGCCGGTCACCTGGATCAGATAGGCGGCGCTGCGCGCCATCGGCCCGCCGACGACGACCTCGCGGTGCGCCTCGTCCAGGGTGTGGCCCAGTTCGGCGAAGACCGCGGACTCGGCCTCCCACCAGAAGCCCTCGGTGTCGACGAGAGTGCCGTCCAGGTCGAGGAAGACGGCCTGGAGTGTCGCGGAATCGGCCATCCGGGTGCCGACCGCGGGGACGCTGCTGGTCATCCAGCCACCTCCGTGAGGGTGTCCCCGAAGGGACGAAAGGGCCGGCCGCCATCCCGGGCAGGGGAGGCGGCCGGCCACTACCGGACCGACCAGTCTACGACGGTTGGCCCCGGCGCGCGGGGGGACGGCGGACGGGGCCGTCCGGGGGACTCCCCGCACGGCGCCGCGCCGGCCGCGTGACCGGCCGCCCGGCCGGTCACGTGGTGTCTCACCTGGCGTTGAAGTACTTGGCCTCGGGGTGGTGGATGACGATGGCGTCGGTGGACTGCTCGGGGTGCAGCTGGAACTCCTCGGAGAGCTCCACGCCGATCCGGCCCGGTTCGAGCAGGTCCGCGATCTTGGCCCGGTCCTCCAGGTCGGGGCAGGCGCCGTAGCCGAGGGAGAAGCGGGCACCGCGGTACTTGAGGGCGAACATGTCCTCGACCTCCGCGGGGTCCTCACCGCCGAAGCCCAGCTCGGTGCGGACCCGGGCGTGCCAGTACTCGGCCAGCGCCTCGGCCAACTGCACGGACAGGCCGTGCAGTTCGAGGTAGTCGCGGTAGGAGTTGGCCTCGAAGAGCTCGGCGGTGGCCGCGCCGATCTTCGAGCCGACGGTGACGACCTGGAGGCCGACCACGTCCGTCTCGCCGGATTCCTCCGGGCGGAAGAAGTCCGCCAGGCAGAGCCGGCGGCCACGGCGCTGGCGGGGGAAGGTGAAGCGGGTGCGCTCGGTGCCGTCCTCGTGCAGCAGGATCAGGTCGTCGCCCTTGGAGACGCACGGGAAGTAGCCGTGCACGACGGCGGCTTCCAGGAGGTTGTCGGTCTGGAGCTTGTCGAGCCAGCCGCGCAGCCGGGGACGGCCCTCGGTCTCGACCAGCTCCTCGTAGGTCGGGCCGTCGCCGGTGCGGGCCTGCTTGAGGCCCCACTGGCCCTTGAACAGCGCGCCCTCGTCCAGCCAGGAGGCGTAGTCGGCGAGCTGGATGCCCTTGACGACCCGGGTGCCCCAGAACGGCGGGGTGGGGACCGGGTTGTCGGTGGCGGTGTCGGAGCGCACCGAGCCCTCGGGCTCGTCCACCTCCAGGGCGGCCGTCTCGCGCTTGGGCACCCGGCGCTGCTTGAGCTCCGGCAGGGTGGCGCCGGGGACGCCGCGCTTGACGGCGATCAGCGCGTCCATCAGGCGCAGGCCCTCGAACGCGTCGCGGGCGTAGCGGACCTCGCCCTCGTAGATCTCGTGCAGATCCTGTTCGACGTAGGCGCGGGTCAGGGCGGCGCCGCCGAGGATGACGGGGAAGTCCGCGGCCATCTTGCGCTGGTTGAGCTCCTGGAGGTTCTCCTTCATGATCACGGTGGACTTGACCAGGAGTCCGGACATCCCGATGACGTCGGCACGGTGCTCCTCGGCGGCCTCCAGGATCGCCGAGACGGGCTGCTTGATGCCGAGGTTGACGACGTTGTAGCCGTTGTTGGACAGGATGATGTCGACGAGGTTCTTGCCGATGTCGTGGACGTCGCCGCGGACGGTGGCCAGCACGATGGTGCCCTTGCCGTCGGCGTCGGACTTCTCCATGTGCGGCTCCAGATAGGCCACCGCGTTCTTCATGACCTCGGCGGACTGGAGCACGAACGGCAGCTGCATCTGGCCCGAGCCGAACAGCTCACCGACGACCTTCATGCCCTCCAGAAGGGTGTCGTTGACGATGTCCAGGGCCGGACGGTCCGCCAGCGCCTCGTCCAGGTCGGCTTCCAGGCCGTTCTTCTCCCCGTCGATGATGCGCCGCTTCAGGCGCTCCTCCAGGGGCAGCGCGAGGAGTTCCTCGGCCCGGCCGGCCTGCATCGACCTGGTGTTGACGCCCTCGAAGAGCGCCATGAGCCGCTGGAGCGGGTCGTAGGCCGGCTCGTCCCCCTGCCGGGGGCGCCGTCGGTCGTAGACCAGGTCGAGGGCGACCTCGACCTGCTCCGCCTCCAGCCGGGCGATCGGCAGGATCTTGGAGGCGTGCACGATGGCGGAGTCCAGACCGGCCTTGACGCACTCGTCCAGGAAGACGGAGTTCAGCACGAGGCGGGCGGCCGGGTTGAGGCCGAAGGAGATGTTGGACAGGCCCAGGGTGGTCTGGACGTCGGGGTGGCGGCGCTTGAGTTCGCGGATCGCCTCGATGGTGGCGATGCCGTCGCCGCGGGACTCCTCCTGGCCGGTGCAGATGGTGAAGGTCAGGCAGTCGATGAGGATGTCCGACTCCAGGATGCCCCAGTTGCCGGTGAGGTCCTCGATGAGCCGCTCGGCGATGGCGACCTTGTGTTCGACGGTGCGGGCCTGGCCCTCCTCGTCGATGGTCAGCGCGATCAGCGCCGCGCCGTGCTCGGCGGCCAGCGCGGTGACCTTCGCGAACCGGGATTCGGGGCCGTCGCCGTCCTCGTAGTTGACGGAGTTGATGACCGCCCGGCCGCCCAGCTTCTCCAGACCGGCCCGCAGCACGTCCAGTTCGGTGGAGTCCAGCACGATCGGGAGGGTGGAGGCGGTGGCGAACCGGCCGGCCAGCTCCTCCATGTCGGCGACGCCGTCCCGGCCCACGTAGTCGACGCACAGGTCGAGCATGTGCGCGCCCTCGCGGATCTGGTCGCGGGCCATCTCCACGCAGTCGTCCCAGCGGCCCGCCAGCATCGCCTCGCGGAACCGCTTCGACCCGTTGGCGTTCGTCCGCTCGCCGATCGCCAGGTACGAGGTGTCCTGCCGGAACGGGACGGTCTGGTAGAGGGAGGCGGCGCCCGGCTCGGGGCGCGGGCTGCGCGGTGTCGGCGCCAGGCCCCGCACCCGCTCGACGACCTGCCGCAGATGTTCGGGGGTGGTGCCGCAGCAGCCGCCGACCAGCGAGAGCCCGTACTCGCCGACGAACGTCTCCTGGGCGTCGGCGAGTTCACCGGGGGTCAGCGGGTAGTGCGCGCCGTCCTTGCCCAGGATCGGCAGGCCCGCGTTGGGCATGCAGGAGATCGGGACGCGGGAGTTGCGCGCCAGATAGCGCAGGTGCTCGCTCATCTCGGCGGGGCCGGTGGCGCAGTTCAGGCCGATCATGTCGATGCCCAGCGGCTCCAGCGCGGTCAGCGCGGCGCCGATCTCCGAGCCCAGCAGCATCGTGCCGGTGGTCTCGACGGTGACCGAGCAGATCACCGGGAGCTGGGTGCCGGTGGCCGTCAGGGCGCGGCGGGCGCCCAGGATGGCGGCCTTGGTCTGCAACAGGTCCTGGGTGGTCTCCACCAGCAGGGCGTCCGCACCGCCGGCGATCATGCCCTCGGCGTTCTGCTGGTAGGCGTCGCGCAGCGTCACGTACGGGGCGTGGCCCAGCGTCGGCAGCTTCGTCCCGGGGCCCATCGAGCCGAGCACCCAGCGCTGCTGTCCGGTCGCGGCGGTGAACTCGTCGGCGACCTCGCGGGCGACGCGGGCGCCGGATTCCGAGAGCTCGAAGACCCGGCCGGGAATGTCGTACTCGGCGAGCGCGGCGAAGTTCGCGCCGAAGGTGTTGGTCTCCACACAGTCGACGCCGACCGCGAAGTACGCCTCGTGCACCGCGCGGACGATGTCGGGGCGGGTGACGTTGAGGATCTCGTTGCAGCCTTCCAGCTGCTCGAAGTCCTCCATAGTGGGGTCCTGCGCCTGGAGCATCGTGCCCATCGCGCCGTCGGCGACCACCACCCGGGAGGCGAGCGCCTCGCGGAGCGATTCGACGCGGGATGTGCTGGTGGACGATGGCGTGTACGAGGCCATGGAGATGCTCCCCTGGTTGCGACGGCTGTCGGCTTTGCGGCCTCCGGTAGAGGGCGCACCCGGCCAGCGTAGCTGGCGGCCCGCTGCGAGTGTTCCCCCGTTCCACGGCGTGGACGAGTGGACGGCGGCGGGGGCCGGTGCGCCGTCCTTGATCGTTCATCGACCGGAATTGATCCCCTGGGTCGGCATGGGCCGATATCGTTCAGCATTGTCGAATCGCTCATTTTGGAGGTTGCCCTCATGGCACGCACCATCCAGTCGCTGGAGCGCGCCGCGGCAATGCTGCGGCTGCTGGCCGGCGGGGAACGGCGGCTGGGACTCTCGGACATCTCCTCCTCACTGGGGCTGGCCAAAGGCACGGCCCACGGGATTCTGCGCACGCTCCAGCAGGAGGGTTTCGTCGAGCAGGACCCGGCATCGGGCCGCTACCAGCTCGGCGCCGAGCTGCTGCGTCTGGGCAACAGCTATCTGGACGTGCACGAGCTGCGCGCCCGCGCCCTGGTGTGGACCGACGACCTGGCCCGCTCCAGCGGCGAGAGCGCCTATCTGGGGGTCCTGCACCAGCACGGGGTGCTGATCGTGCACCACGTCTTCCGGCCGGACGACAGCCGGCAGGTGCTGGAGGTCGGGGCGATGCAGCCGCTGCACAGCACGGCGCTGGGCAAGGTGCTCTCGGCGTACGACCCGGTGGCGCACAGCGAGGCCGTCGAGGCGGCGCAGGAGGCGTTCACCCCGCGCACGGTGACCGGCCCGGCGGACTTCGAGAAGCTGCTGGACCTGACGCGGGCGCGCGGCTGGGCGGCGGATGTGGAGGAGACCTGGGAGGGCGTGGCGTCGGTGGCCGCGCCGATTCACGACCGGCGGCGGATGCCGGTGGGGGCGGTGGGGATCACCGGGGCCGTGGAGCGGGTGTGCCGGGACGGTGAGCTGCGGCCCGAGCTCGTCGCCGCGGTGCGGGATTGCGCACGCGCGGTGTCCCGGGATCTTGGTGCAGGGCGATTCTGACCCGATTCACCCCATATGTTCATCTAGGTTTCTGGTCACGGAACCCTTGACGACGTCCGGTTGGTGAATAAAACTGCCGTTCGTCGGTCGGCATTGTCGAACACCTCTCGGCAATCTTCGTTATGGTGGGGCAATGCCGCGGGCCGACCACCGCCCTCTCGGAGGGCGCGGGCCACCGGAGGGACCCGGGGTTCGCTTTTCTCTGGACGAAGGACAAAGGAGTCGCGGGTGTCCAGCTCCGACATCTTCATCAGCGAGACCATCGGTACCGCTGTTCTGATCCTGCTGGGCGGGGGCGTCTGCGCCGCCGTCACGCTCAAACGCTCCAAGGCGTACAACGCCGGATGGCTCGCCATCGCCTTCGGGTGGGGCTTCGCGGTCCTCACGGGTGCCTACATCGCCGCGAAGTCCGGCGCACACCTGAATCCGGCGGTCACGATCGGCCTCGCCATCAAGGGCGGTATCGAGTGGAGCCAGGTGCCGGTGTACTTCGCCGGTGAGCTGCTCGGCGCCATGATCGGCGCAGTGCTCGTGTGGATCACGTACTACGGACAGTTCCGGGCGCATCTGACCGACCCGGCAGTGCTCTCCGAGCACTACGGCTATCTCGACTCGGTCGACCACGAAGGCATGGTCGAGCAGTCCGCCTCGCCGAAGGCCGGTCCGGTCCTGGGCATCTTCTCCACCGGCCCGGAGATCCGTAACGTCGTACAGAACCTGGCCACCGAGATCATCGCCACCGTCGTTCTGGTGCTGTCGATCCTCACTCTCGGTCTGAGCGCCGACGGCAAGGGCGTCGGCGTCCTGGGCTCGCTGCTGGTCGCGTTCGTCGTCGTCGGCATCGGTCTGTCGCTGGGCGGCCCGACCGGCTACGCCATCAACCCGGTCCGTGACCTCGGCCCGCGCATCGTGCACGCACTGCTGCCGCTGCCGAACAAGGGCGGGTCGGACTGGGGCTACGCATGGATCCCCGTCGTCGGCCCGCTGATCGGCGGAGCCATCGCCGGTGGCATCTATCAGCTGGCGTTCGCCTGAGCCGCACGACCGCCCCGACCGCGCCCGCACAGACTTCCTTGGAGCACACCATGAGCGACACCCACCACACCGGTACTTCCTCCCACGGCCAGGGGACGTCCTCCCACGGCCATGGGACTTCCTCCCACGGCCATGGGACTTCCTCCCACGGCCATGGGCCGTTCATTGCCGCCATCGACCAGGGCACCACCTCCAGCCGCTGCATCGTCTTCGACAAGGACGGCAGGATCGTCTCGGTCGAGCAGAAGGAACACGAGCAGATCTTCCCGAAGCCGGGCTGGGTCGAGCACGACGCGAACGAGATCTGGGCCAACGTCCAGCAGGTCGTCGCCGGCGCCGTCGAGAAGGCCGGGATCACCGCCGCCGACGTCAAGGCCATCGGCATCACCAACCAGCGCGAGACCACGCTGCTCTGGGACAAGAACACCGGTGAGCCGGTCCACAACGCCATCGTCTGGCAGGACACCCGCACCGACGGGCTCTGCAAGGAGCTCGGCCGCAACGTCGGCCAGGACCGCTTCCGCCGCGAGACCGGCCTCCCCCTGGCCTCGTACTTCGCGGGGCCGAAGGTCCGCTGGCTGCTGGACAACGTCGAGGGCCTGCGCGAGCGCGCCGAGCGCGGCGAGATCCTCTTCGGCACCATGGACTCCTGGGTCATCTGGAACCTCACCGGCGGCGTCGACGGCGGTGTGCACGTCACCGACGTCACCAACGCCTCGCGCACCCTCCTGATGAACCTGCACGACCTGGCGTGGGACGAGAAGATCCTGCACTCCCTGGAGATTCCGGCCGCGCTGCTGCCGGAGATCCGGTCGTCCGCCGAGGTGTACGGCACCACCGCCCACGGCGTGCTGGCCGGTGTCCCGGTCGCCTCCGCGCTCGGTGACCAGCAGGCCGCGCTGTTCGGCCAGACCTGCTTCGAGCAGGGCGAGGCCAAGTCCACGTACGGCACCGGCACCTTCATGCTGATGAACACCGGTGGCGAGCCCGTCAACTCGTACAACGGGCTGCTGACCACCGTCGGCTACCGCATCGGCGACCAGGCCCCGGTCTACGCCCTGGAAGGCTCCATCGCCGTCACCGGTTCGCTGGTGCAGTGGATGCGCGACCAGATGGGCCTGATCAACAGCGCCGCCGAGATCGAGACGCTGGCCAGCACCGTCGAGGACAACGGCGGCGCCTACTTCGTACCGGCCTTCTCCGGCCTGTTCGCCCCCTACTGGCGCTCCGACGCGCGCGGTGTCATCGCGGGCCTGACCCGCTATGTCACCAAGGCGCACATCGCCCGCGCCGTGCTCGAGGCCACCGCCTGGCAGACCCGCGAGATCACCGACGCCATGACCAAGGACTCCGGCGTCGAGCTGACCGCGCTCAAGGTCGACGGCGGAATGACCTCCAACAACCTGCTGATGCAGACCATCTCGGACTTCCTGGACGCTCCTGTGGTGCGCCCCATGGTCGCCGAGACGACCTGCCTCGGCGCTGCCTACGCGGCCGGACTGGCCGTCGGCTTCTGGTCCAGCACCGACGAACTGCGCGCCAACTGGCGCCGGGCCGCCGAGTGGACCCCCCGGATGGATGCGGCCACCCGTGACCGCGAGTACAAGAGCTGGCTCAAGGCCGTCGAGCGGACCATGGGCTGGATCGAGGACGAGGAGTAATCATGACCACCACGCAGAGCGTCCCGGCACTCGGGACGCACCCGGCCGACGGTTCGAACCCGAGCCGCGCCGAGACTCGGGAGCAGCTTTCCAAGGCGACGTACGACCTCCTGGTGATCGGCGGCGGCATCCTGGGCATCTCCACTGCCTGGCACGCCGCGCAGGCCGGGCTGCGGGTGGCCCTGGTGGACGCCGGCGACTTCGCCGGCGCCACCTCCTCCGCCTCCTCCAAGCTGCTGCACGGCGGACTGCGCTACCTCCAGACCGGTGCGGTCAAGCTGGTCGCGGAGAACCACTTCGAGCGGCGCGCCGTCTCCCGTGAGGTCGCACCGCATCTCGCCAACCCCCTGACCTTCTACCTGCCCGTCTACAAGGGCGGCCCGCACGGCGCGGCCAAGCTCGGCGCGGGCGTCTTCGCCTACTCCGCGCTCTCCGCGTTCGGCGACGGCGTCGGCCATGTCATAAGCCCGGCCAAGGCCCAGCGTGATGTGCCGGAGCTGCGCACGGACAACCTCAAGGCCGTGGCCGTGTACGGCGACGACCAGATGAACGACGCCCGGATGGCCCTGATGACCGTCCGCGCCGCCGTCGCGGCCGGCGCCACGGTCCTCAACCACGCCGAGGTCACCGGCCTGCGCTTCACCCAGGGCCGGGTCACCGGCGCGGAGCTCAAGGACCGGCTGGACGGCGCGGAGTTCGGCGTCAACGCCCGCCTGGTGCTGAACGCCACCGGCCCGTGGGTGGACCACCTGCGCAAGCTGGAGGACCCGAACGCGGCCCCCTCGATCCGGCTGTCGAAGGGCGCGCACCTGGTCCTCAAGCGCACCGCTCCCTGGAAGGCCGCACTGGCCACCCCGATCGACAAGTACCGCATCACCTTCGCCCTCCCCTGGGAGGACATGCTGCTGCTGGGCACCACGGACGAGGAGTTCGAGGGCGACCCGGCGGACGTCGCGGTCACCGAGAAGGACACCGCGCAGATCCTGGACGAGGCCGCGTTCTCGGTCCGCGACCAGCAGCTCTCCCGTGACCTGATCACGTACTCCTTCGCGGGTCTGCGGGTGCTGCCCGGCGGCCCCGGCGACACCTCCAAGGCCAAGCGCGAGACGGTCGTCACCGAGGGCAGCGGCGGCATGCTGTCGGTCGCCGGCGGCAAGTGGACGACCTTCCGGCACATCGGCCGTACGGTCATGAACAAGCTCGCCGCGCTGCCCGGTCACCCGCTGGCCGACGACATGGAGCCGATCTCCCATCTGCCGAAGAAGCTCCCGCTGCCGGGTATCGCCAACCCGAACGCGGTCGCGCACCGGCTGCTGGTCGACGGCGGCACCCCTGGCCCGCGGATGTCCCCGGAGACCGCCCGGCACCTCGCCACCCACTACGGCTCGCTCTCCTTCGACATCGCGCGGCTGGCGAACGACGACCCGGCGCTGGCCGAGCGCATCCACCCGGACGCGCCGGAGATCTGGGCCCAGGTCGCCTACGCCCGGGACCACGAGTGGGCCGAGACGGTCGACGACGTGCTGCGCCGCCGGACGACCCTGACGATCCGCGGTCTGGACACCGAGGACGTGCGCGCCAAGGTGAAGGACATGCTGGCCGGCTGAGGCACGCTGACGGCACGTCATGGTGCCGGACGACGGGGCGGTCCCTCGGGGGCCGCCCCGTCGTCGTACCGCGGGGCGCGGTCCGCGGCCGGCCCCCGGCGCGGTCCCCGGTCAGCCCCGTGGCGGTGCCATGCGGCTGACATACGGCGGCAACGTCCGGCGCGCACAGTGGGAGGACCCGCCGACCGCCCCGGCAGCCGCCGGCGGACCCGGGCAGCCCCCGACGCCGGAAGGACACCATGAAATTCTCCGTGCTCTCGCTCATCGGCCACGCACCGCATCCGCTGACCGGTGAACTCCCCACCCCCGCGGACCGGTTCGCGGAGGTCGTCGAGACCGGGGTGGCGGCCGAGCGGCTGGGCTTCGACGGATACGCCGTCGGGGAGCGGCACGCCGGCCCGTTCCTGTCGTCCAGCCCGACGGTGGTGCTGGGCGCGCTGGCCGCCCGGACCACCCGGATCAGGTTGCTGACCGGGGTCACGGTCGTCGCGATCCTCGATCCGGTCCGGGTCGCCGAGGACTACGCGACCCTCACCCAGCTCGCGCGCGGCCGCATCGAGCTGGTCATCGGCAAGGGCGCCGAGGCCGGACACTTCGACCTCTTCGGACTCGACGAGGACCGGCAGTGGGACCTCCAGGCCGAGAAGTACGAGCTGCTGCGCCGGCTGTGGAGCGAGGAGAACCTGGACTGGGCCGGCGAGTTCCGGGCGCCGCTGAAGAACGTCACGACGCTGCCGCGGCCCTACGGCGGGCCGCCGCGGATCTGGCACGGCTCGGCCACCAGCCGCAACTCCCCCGAGCTGGCCGCCCGGCACGGCGATCCGCTGTTCACCGCGAACGCGATACAGCCGCGCGCCGCGTACGCCGAGCTGATCGCGTACTACCGCGAGCGCTACGCGGCGTACGGCCACGACCCGGCCGGGGCGCGGGTCGCGGCGGGCTCCGGCGGGCTGCTGATCGCGGACTCCGACCGGCAGGCGGTGGCACGGTACAAGGAGCTGTACGAGGCGCGGGTCGCGCAGACCTTCCAGCCGCACCTGGCGGGCCGGGCCGGCTACAACACGCCCTTCCGGACCATCGAGTCCGCCATGGCCGACGGTCCGCAGCTGATCGGCGGCCCGCAGCAGATCATCGACAAGATCCTCGGCTACCACGAGGTCTACGGGCACGACCTCCAGTCGATCACCGTCGACGGTTACGGGCTCGGGCACGCCGAACAGCTGGAGACCTTGCAGCGGTTCGCCGAGGAGATCGCCCCCGTGGTGCGCCGCGAGGCGCCGAGCACGCTGTGGGAGCCGCCGCGGCCGTGACGGGGGCGGGCTCCCCCGGCGGACCCCGTACCGGCGCGGCCGGGCCGGCGGCGACAGGTCATAATGGGCCCATACATCGGATGTCTGTGCGGACGTCCGGCGGGTCCTAGCGGGGAGGGCGGCCATGGCGGTCACCGACGAGGCGATAGAGAAGATCAAGGGGATGATCGTCTCCGGGGCGCTGCGGCCGGGCGACCGGCTGCCGAAGGAGAGCGAGCTGGCGGCCGGACTCGGCCTGTCCCGCAACTCGCTGCGCGAGGCGGTGCGCGCGCTCTCCCTCATCCGCATCCTGGACGTCCGCCAGGGCGACGGCACGTACGTCACCAGCCTCGATCCGCAACTCCTGCTGGAGGCCATGAGTTTCGTGGTGGACTTCCACCGCGACGACACGGTGCTGGAGTTCCTCGCCGTCCGCCGGATCCTGGAGCCGGCCGCCACGGCGATGGCGGCCGGCCGGCTGGCACCGGAGCAACTGGACGCCCTGGAGGACCAGTTGGACGCACTGGGCCCGGAACCCTCCGTCGAGGACCTGGTCGCCTGCGACCTGGAGTTCCACCGCGGGATCGTCGCCGCGTCCGGCAACTCCGTGCTCTGCTCGCTGCTGGACGGCCTGTCCGGGCCGACCACCCGGGCCAGGATCTGGCGCGGGCTGACGCAGAAGGACGCGGTGCGGCGCACCCTGACCGAGCACCGGGCGATCATCGGCGCGCTGCGGGACCGGGACGCGGAGGCGGCGCGGGCCTGGGCGACGGTGCACATCGCGAGCGTGGAGCAGTGGCTGCGCTCGACGCTGTGAGAGGCGCCCCCGCCGCCCGGTGCCCGCGTCCCCGGCGGCGGGTCAGACCGCGAAACCGCCGTCCACCGCGATGGCGGCGCCGGTGACATACCGCCCGCCCTCGCCCGCCAGATGCGCCACGGTCGCCGCGACATCCGACGGCCGCCCGTACGAGCCGAGCGCGGTGAGCCCGGCCTGCGTCGCCGCGCTCTCGCCGTCGGCCGGGTTCATGTCGGTGTCGATGGGGCCGGGGTGCACCAGGTTGACGGTGATCCCGCGCGGCCCCAGCTCCCTGGCGAGGGCCTTCGTCAGACCGGTGAGCGCGGCCTTGCTGGTGGTGTAGAGGGCGCCGCCGGGGAAGGCGGACCGCTCGGCCATGCAGCTGCCGACGGAGATGATCCGGCCACCGTCGGCCAGGTGCCCGGCCGCGGCCTGGGCGGCCAGGAACGGCGCCCGGACATTGGTCTGCAACACCCGGTCGACATCGGCGAGGGAGGCCCCCTCGAACGGGCCGATCAGGCCGACGCCCGCGTTGTTCACCAGGATGTCGAGCCGTCCGAACCGGTCCGCGGTGCCGGCCACCGAGGCCCACACGGCTTCCGGGTCCCGGCTGTCGGCCCGTACCGCCCAGGCCCGTCCGCCGGCCCGCGTGATCCGCTCGACGACCTGCGCCGCGCGGTCCTCGCCGTGCTGGTAGGTGAGCGCCACCGCCGCGCCGTCGGCCGCCAGCCGCAGCGCGATGGCCGCCCCGATGCCGCGGCTGCCGCCGGTCACCAGGGCCACCCTGCCGTCGAGCGGCCGGGTGCCGGTGGCCGCCACGGCCGTCGCTGTCGCCGTCCCGGCGGGGGTCGTCATCGCCATCGTCCTCATCACCTTCACATCGAGCGTGGTTCCCGTACCGCGGTCCGCCGCGGTACGACTCGATCCTGCGGCGCGGCGGCGGCCGAAGCTGGCGGAATCCGGACGTCGCTGTGGGGCGCGGTGCTGTGCTGTGCCGTGCCGTGCTGCGCGGTGCCGCCCTATTCGGCCGCCACCCGGTACACCCGCCCTGCCGTCCCCCCGAAGACGGCGGACCGTTCGGCCGGGGTGAGGTGGCCGGTGGCGGCCTCCGCGAGGGCGACGACGTCCGCGTAGCCGGCGGCGAGGGTGCACACCGGCCAGTCGGAGCCGAAGAGGACCCGCTCGGGCCCGAAGGCGTCCAGGACGTGCCGGGCGTACGGGAGGAGCTGCCGGGGCCGCCAGGCCGCCCAGTCGGCCTCGGTGACCAGGCCGGACAGTTTGCAGCTGACGTTCGGCAGCCGGGCCAGGTCCGCGATCCCGGCCGCCCACGGCTGCCAGTCCCCGCGCGCCACCGCGGGTTTGGCCGCGTGGTCCAGGACGAAGGCCAGCTCCGGCAGGGCCCGTACGGCGGCCAGCGCGGCGGGCAGTTCGCGCGGGGTGACCAGCAGGTCGTAGACGAGGCCCGCGCCGGCCACGGCGCCCAGGCCGCGCAGCACGTCGGGCCGGGTCAGCCAGTCCGGGTCCGGCTCGTCCTGCACCTGGTGCCGGACACCGACGAGGCCGGCGGGCAGCGCGGCCAGCACACCGGCCAGCCCGGGGTCGGTGAGATCGGCCCAGCCCACCACACCGCGCACCGGCCCGTCCCCGGCCGCCACGGCCAGCAGGTCGGCCGTCTCCGCGTACGAGGCCGACGACTGGACGAGCACGGTGCCGTCCACGGCGTGCGCGGCCAGGTGCGGTGCCAGGTCCGGCAGCGCGTAACTGCGGCGGATCGGTGCGGCCCAGGCCCCGTCCAGCCACGGCTGGTCGCGCCGGGTCAGGTCCCACAGGTGGTGATGGGCGTCGATGCGCATCAGGGGCGTACTCCCGGTTCGGCGAGGGGCAGCGGCAGGTCCGCGTCGAGCAGCCCGCGGGCCACCAGGGTGTGCCACAGCTCGTCGGGGATGTCACGGGTGAAGAGCGCGGCGTTCTCCACGACCTCCCCGGGGGTGGCGGCGCCGACGACGGCCGCGGCGACACTGGCGTGCCCGAACGGGAAGCGGAGCGCGGCGGCCTTGAGCGGGACGTCGAACTCGGCGCAGACGGCGGCGAGTTGCCGGGCCCGGTCGAGCAGGGCGGCGGGCGCGGGGGCGTAGTCGTACGGTGCGCCCGGCGACGGGTCGGCCAGCAGACCGGAGTTGTAGACGCCGCCGACCACCACCGACGTGCCGCGGCGCGCGCATACCGGCAGCAGATCGTCGAAGGCGGTGCGCTCCAGCAGGGTCCAGCGGCCCGCGCAGAGCACCACGTCCACCTCCAGGTCGGCGACCAGCCGGGCCAGCGGACCGCTGTGGTTCATCCCGAAGCCGATGGCCCGTACGGCTTTCTGATCGCGGAGTTCGGCGAGGGCCGGGAAGCCGGTCTCGTGGACCTCGCGCAGATGGTTCTCCACATCGTGCAGATAGACGATGTCGACGGCGTCCACACCGAGCCGGGCCAGGGACGCGTCGAGGGTGGCCCGGATGCCGTCGCGGGAGAAGTCCCGTACCCGGGCGCGCGCGGGGGCGTCGACGAAGCCCTCGGCGTCCGCCGCCTCGCCCGGCGCGAGCGGCCGCAGCCGGCGGCCGACCTTGGTGGAGAGGGTGTACGCACCGCGGTCGTGGCCGCGCAGCGCCCGGCCGAGGCGCTCCTCCGAGAGGCCCGCGCCGTAGTGCGGGGCGGTGTCGAAGTACCGGGCACCGGTGGCGAAGGCGGCGCGCAGCACGTCCTGTGCGCGCTCCTCGGGGACGGCGCGGTAGAGGTTGCCCAGGGGCGCGCAGCCCAGGCCGAGGGGCGGGACGGTGACGCCGCTGCGCCCCAGCTCCCGTGGTCCGTACGGTGGAGACGGCATCGCGGGCACCCTTCAGTCCTGCTGTTCGCCGCTGGTGAAGCGGGAGATGACCAGCGCGATGATGATGATCAGGCCGTTGAGGAACTGCGTCCACAGCGGCGGCACCCCGCCGAGCGTCATCACGTTGATGACGAGCTGGAGGGTGAGGACGCCGGTCAGTGCGCCGAAGAGGGTGCCGCGGCCGCCCTTGAGGCTGATGCCGCCGATCACCGCGGCGGCGAAGACCTGGAAGATCCAGCCGTTGCCCTGGCTCGCGGAGACGGCGCCGTAGTGGCCCGTGTAGAGGATGCCGGCGAAGGCCGCCAGGACGCCGCCGACGGCCAGCACGATCCAGGTGATCCGGTCCACCCGGACACCGGCCGCCTTCGCCGCCTCCGGGTTGCCGCCGATCGCGTACAGCGCCCGCCCGTGCCGCAGATAACCCAGCGCCGCGCCGCCGAGCGCGAAGAGTGCCAGGCAGATCCAGACGGCGGCCGGGACGCCGAGCCAGTCGGCCTTGCCTAGGTAGGCGAAGGACTCCGGGACGTTGCCGATGGAGCGGCCCTCGGAGATGCCCACTTGCAGACCGCGCAGCATGGTGAGCATGCCGAGGGTGGCGATGAAGCCGTTGACCCGCAGTCTGAGGATGAGGAAGCCGTTGGTGGCGCCGACCGCCGCGCCCACCGCCAGGCAGAGCGGGATCGCCGTCCAGGCGGGGAAGAGCTCCAGGCCGGCGAAGCGGGCGCCGTGCGCGGGCATCACCAGCCACAGGGCGATCACCGGTGCCAGCCCGATGGTCGATTCCAGCGACAGGTCCATCCGCCCGCTGATCAGGATGAGCGCCTCGCCGAGCACCAGCAGGCCCAGTTCGGTGGACTGCTGGATGACGCCGATCAGGTTGTCCTGGGTCAGGAAGGCGGGCGAGACGATGAAGCCGATGACGCCCAGCACGAAGATCACCGGTACCAGCGAGAAGTCCCGCCAGCGGGCCAGGCCGGGCCACGGCCGGGCCCGGCCGGGCGCCCCGGCGGCCGCCTCGGTGGCCGGCGGCGATGCGGTCTCGGTCATGGCGCGGTCCCTTCCGTTCCGTCCGTGCTGTCGGTGCCGTCGGTGCCCGCCGGTCGCCCCGGGTACCGTTCGCGTGGTCCGCCGGGCCCGCTCCCGCCGCCCGCCATCCCCTCCATCGCCGCGACCAGTTCGTGATCGCTCCAGCCGCTGCCGAACTCCGCGACCACCCGGCCGTGGAAGACGGCCAGTACCCGGTCGCAGACCCGCAGATCGTCCAGCTCGTCGGAGACGATCACCGCTCCGCTGCCGCCGTCCGCGACCTCCCGGACGACGCCCAGCAGCGCCTCCTTGGACTTGACGTCCACGCCGTTGGTGGGCCGGACGGCGACCAGCACGCTCGGCTCGCGGGCCAGCGCGCGGGCGATGACAACCTTCTGCTGGTTGCCGCCGGAGAGGCCGGCGACGGGCTGTCCGGGTCCGGTCGTCCTGATGTCCAGCGAGGTGATCATGCGGTGGGCGAACTCCCGGGTCCGGCCGGGCAGTACGGTCCCCAGCGGCCCGAGCTGGTCGGCGACGGTCAGGGTCGCGTTCTCGGCGACGCTGCGGCCCGGGATCAGCCCCTGGCGGTGCCGGTCCTCGGGGACGTAGCCGATGCCCGCCGCGATGGCGTGCGGCACGCTGCCGGTACGGACCGGCCGGCCGCGCACCGTGATCCGGCCGCCGCCCGGCGTCCGCAGCCCGGCCAGGGTCTCGCCGATCGCGGTGTTCCCGCTGGCCGTCGCGCCCGCCAGCCCCACCACCTCGCCGGCCCGTACGGTCAGGTCCAGCGGCGCGAACCGGCCGGCCAGCACCAGCCCCTCGGTCCGCAGCACCGGCTCGCCCGCGGCGGGCCCGGCCGCGCGCACCGGGCGGGCCGCGGCCGGCTCCTCCCCCGTCATCGCCCGCACCAGTTCGGTCCTGGGCAGCCCGGCGACCGGGGCGCTCAGCACGTGCCGGGCGTCCCGGAAGACGGTGACGGTGTCGCAGAGCTCGTAGACCTCCTGGAGGTGGTGCGAGATGAACAGGAAGGCCACGCCCTGGGCGCGCAGACCGCGCAGCTTGCCGAAGAGCCGGTCGATACCGCCCGCGTCGAGCCGGGCGGTGGGTTCGTCGAGGACGATCAGCCGGGCGCCGCGGGACAGCGCCCGCGCGATCTCCACGAACTGCCGCTGCTCGACGCCGAGATCCTTGATCCGGTCGGCCGGGTCGACCGCGACGCCGTACTCGGCGAGCAGTTCGCGGGCGCGGGCGCGCAGGGTCCGCCAGCGGATGGCGCGGCCGCCCGGGAAGCGGTTGAGGTAGAGGTTCTCCGCGACGGTCAGCTCCGGCACGGTCATCGACTTCTGGTAGACGCAGGCGACCTTGCGCTGCCAGGCGGCGGTGTCGCCCCAGCCGGGCGCGGGCGCACCACCGAAGGCGACGGTGCCGGCGTCCGGCCGCGTCATCCCGGTCAGCACCGAGACCAGGGTGGACTTGCCCGCGCCGTTGCGGCCGACGAGCGCGTGCGCCTCCCCGGCCCGTACGGTCAGGTGGACGCCGTCGAGGGCGAGGGTGGATCCGTAGCGTTTGACGATGCCCGTGGCGCGGACCGCGGGGTCCGCGGCGGGCCGTCCGGGGCCGGGCGCGGTGTGGCCGGTGCTCGCCACCGCCGTTACTTCTTCTTCTCTAGTTGGTTGGCCCAGAGCTTCTTGTCGTCGACGTTGTCCTTGGTGACCAGCGGCGCCGGCAGCTGGTCCTCCAGACCGTTCTTGATCTTGACGATGGTCGAGCCGTGGTCGGTCGGGCCGGGCCGGAAGGTCTTCCCGGCCAGCCCCGCCCTGGCGTAGAAGAGCGCGTACCGGGCGTAGAGATCGGCCGGCTGGGAGAGGGTGGCGTCGATCTTGCCGGCCCGGATCGCGGCCAGTTCGTCCGGGATGCCGTCGTTGGAGATGACGGTGATGTGACCGGCGGTCCCGGCCGACCGGAGCCGCTTCTGCTGCTCCAGCAGGGCCAGCGTCGGCTGGAGGAAGGCACCGCCCGCCTGTAGGTAGATGCCGTCGAGGTCGCCGTGCTGGGCGAGCAGGCTCTGGAGCTTGGCGGAGGCGACCTCGCCCTTCCAGTCGGTGGCCAGCTCGTGGACGGTGATTCCGGGGTACTTCTGCCGCATACAGGCCGCGAACGCCTCGGAGCGGTCCCGTCCGTTGATCGAGCTGAGGTCGCCCTGGAGCTCGGCGACCCGGCCCTTGCCGCCCAGCTTCTTGCCCAGGTAGTCGCAGGACTTCTCGCCGTAGGCGCGGTTGTCGGCGCGTACGACCATGTAGACCTCGCCCTCGTCGGGGCGGGTGTCCACGCTCACCACCGGGATCTTCTTCGCCGCCAGCCGCTGGAGCTCGGCGGTGATCGCGCCGGTGTCCTGCGGGGCCATCACGATCGCCTTCGCGCCCTGGTCGGTGAGCGCCTGCACATTGGCCACGACCTTGGCGATGTCGTTCTGCGAGTTGGACAGCGGCAGCGCGGGCACCTTGTCCTGGTCCAGGTCCTTTTGCAGGTACTGCTGGTAGGAGTTCCAGAAGTCGGTGTCCGTACGGGGCATGTCGATACCGAGCTTGCCGCCCGCGGTGTCGCTGCCGCGGTTGCAGCCGGCGAGCGCGGCGGTGGCGAGCAGGACGGCGCAGGCCGCCGCGCCGGTCGTACGCAGTCTCATGAGGGTCCCTCGGTCGTGGGGTGCGGCTCGGGTGCGGTCGGGGTCAGGTGGCGGGGCGCAGGCGCAGGCCCTGCATCCCGCCGTCGACGGCGAGTGCGGTTCCGGTGATGCCGGAGGCGGCCGGGGACGCCAGGTGGGCGATGGCGGCGGCCACTTCACCGGCGGTGACCATCCGGCCCATCGGCTGGCGGGCGTTGAGCGCGGCCCGTTCGGCGGCGGGGTCGTCGGCCTGGTCCAGCAGCCGGCCGACCCAGGGGGTGTCGGCGGTCCCGGGGTTGACGCAGTTGACGCGGATGCCCTCGCGGACGTGGTCGGCGGCCATCGCGAGGGTCAGCGAGAGGACCGCGCCCTTGCTCGCGCTGTAGAGGGCGCGCTGCGGCAGCCCCGCGGTCGCGGCGATGGAGCAGGTGTGGGTGATGGAGACGTGGCCGGGGCGGGCGGCCGCGGCGCGGCGCAGATGCGGCAGCGCGGCGCGGGCACCGCGCACCAGCCCCAGGACGTTCACCTCCAGGACCCGCTGCCACTCCGCGTCGTCGTTGTCCTCGACGGTGCCGACGGCGCCGATACCGGCGTTGCCGACGAGGGTGTGCAGGGTGCCCAGCTCCGCCACCGCCTCCTCGACCGCGGCCCGTACGGCGGCGTCGGAGGTCAGATCGGCCTGTACCGGGACCGTCCCGGCGGGCGCGCCGGACGGGTCGCGGTCCAGCACGGCGACCTTGGCACCGCGGGCCAGCAGCAGGGCGGCGGTGGCCGCGCCGATGCCGGAGCCGCCGCCGGTGACGAGGGCGCCCATCCCCTCGAAGTCGCGTAGCCGGCCGGACCGCGCCGTGGTCTGCTGTCCGTCGCTCATGCGGAGACTCCTTCTTCGCCGTTGCTGCCGTATCCGCTCTGCTGGTTCTGCCCGTCCGGGGCGGCCGGTACGTCCGGCGTGTCGCGCGGGCGCTGCCGGGCGCGCCACACCGGCCCGTCGGGGAAGCAGTGGGCGGCGACCGACTCGGGCCGCATCCGGGCCGAGAACCCGGGCGCGGCCGGGGCCCGGTAGCGGCCCCGCTCCACCACGGCCGGTTCGGTGAAGTGCTCGTGCAGGTGGTCGACGTACTCGATCACCCGGTCCTCCCAACTGCCGGACACCGCCACGTAGTCGAACATCGCGAGGTGCTGCACCAGCTCGCACAGCCCCACCCCGCCGGCGTGCGGACAGACCGGCACGCCGTACTTCGCGGCCAGCAGCAGGATCGCGAGATTCTCGTTCACCCCGGCCACCCGGGCCGCGTCGATCTGGACGAAGTCCACCGCGCCGGCCTGCAACAGCTGTTTGAAGACCACCCGGTTGGCGACGTGCTCGCCGGTGGCGACCTTCACCGGCTGCCCGGCGCGCACCGCCGCGTGGCCCAGGACGTCGTCCGGGCTGGTGGGCTCCTCGATCCAGTGCGGGGCGTACGGCGCCAGCGCGGTCATCCAGCGGACCGCTTCGGCCACGTCCCAGCGCTGGTTGGCGTCGACCGCGATCCGTACGCCGGGCCCGACGGCGTCCCGCGCCAGCCGCATCCGCCGCAGATCGTCGTCGAGGTCGGCGCCCACCTTCAGCTTGATCTGCCCGAAGCCGTCGGCCACCGCTTCCCGGGCGAGGCGCACCAGCTTGGTGTCGTCGTAGCCGAGCCAGCCGGGCGAGGTGGTGTACGCGGGGTAGCCCTCGGCTCTGAGGCGGGCGGCGCGGGCGGCCCGGCCGGGCTCGGCGGCGCGTAGGAGGGCCAGCGCCTCGTCGGGGGTCAGCGCGTCGGTCAGATAGCGGAAGTCGACGAGCGAGACCAGTTCCTCGGGGGTCATCGCGGCGAGGAACTCCCAGACCGGCAGGCCCGCGCGGCCGGCCGCCAGATCCCAGGCGGCGTTGACCACCGCACCGGCCGCCATGTGCAGCACCCCCTTCTCCGGGCCGAGCCAGCGCAGCTGGGAGTCATGGGTGAGGTCGCGGTGCAGCGCCGCCAGACCGGCCGCGGTGGTGGGCGCGGGCCGGCCGACGACGTACGGGGCGAGCGCCCGGATCGCGGCGGCCATCACGTCGTTGCCGCGGCCGATGGTGAAGCAGAAGCCGTATCCCGGCCTGCCGCCGTCGGTGTGCAGCACGACGTAGGCGGCGGAGTAGTCGGGGTCCGGGTTCATGGCGTCCGAACCGTCGAGCTGCTCCGAGGTGGGGAAGCGGACATCGTGGACCTCCAGCTCCGTGACGGTGTCGGTTACGGCCATGCGCACGCCCCCTGAGGTGCCGCGGAAGAACATCGGACCTTTCCTGGTCATCCGATGTATAGCCCTGCTCGCAAGGCAGCGTCCAGACCCCGTACGGAAGTTGAACGAACAATCCCGGAAACAGGTCGGATGAATAGGTACGCCTTCTTGCACAGGGGCTGCGGACGGGCACCCCGGACGCCGTAGTGTGGGGAGCGCACGTAACGGAACTGCTGCCGGCGGCCGCCCCGAGGTGGTCCGACCGGTCGGAAGGAGGCGCTGGGTGATCGAGCTGGAGGGGGTGCCCGAGCTGATCGACCCGGTCATGGTGGCCGCGTTCGAAGGCTGGAACGACGCCGGCGACGCCGCCTCCGCCGCCGTCGCCCATCTGGACCGGGAGTGGAAGGGCCAGGTCTTCGCCGCGCTCGACGCGGAGGACTACTACGACTTCCAGGTCAACCGCCCGACCGTCTTCCTCGACGGCGGCGTCCGGAAGATCACCTGGCCCACCACCCGGCTCTCCGTCGTCCGCGTCGGCGACGCCGACGGCAAGGGAAACCCCCGCGATCTGGTCCTGGTCCGCGGTGTCGAGCCCAGCATGCGCTGGCGGTCGTTCTGCAACGAACTGCTGGGCTTCGCCCACGAGCTGGGCGTGGAGATGGTGGTGGTCCTGGGCGCGCTGCTCGGCGACACCCCGCACACCCGCCCGGTCCCGGTCAGCGGCGTCACCTCGGACGCCGACCTCGCCGGCCGGCTGGACCTGGAGGAGTCGCGCTACGAGGGCCCCACGGGCATCGTCGGCATCCTCCAGGAGGCGTGCACCCACGCGGGCGTCCCCGCGGTCAGCCTGTGGGCGGCGGTGCCGCACTACGTCTCCCAGCCGCCCAACCCGAAGGCCAGCCTCGCCCTGATCAACCGCCTGGAGGACCTGCTGGGCGTACGCATCCCGCTCGGCGAGCTGAGCGAGGACGCGCGCGCCTGGCAGCTGGGCGTCGACCAGCTGGCGGCCGAGGACAGCGAGGTCGCCGAGTACGTCCAGTCGCTGGAGGAGGCGCGCGACACCGCGGAGCTGCCGGAGGCGTCCGGCGAGGCCATCGCCCGCGAGTTCGAGCGCTATCTGCGGCGCCGCGACCCGCAGGCCGGACCGGGAGTGGCGACCGAGGGCGGGCTCGCCGACGGCCGCGACGGCGGCTATCTGCGCGACCCGGCGGGCGGCCGCACCCGGCCGGCCCGGCCGGTGTCCAAGGAGCCGCGCGACGCCGGGTCCGGCACCGCCGACGGCACGGAGCCGGCGGAGACCGGTACGGCGGACGCCGGCGGCGGGTCCGCACCGTCCACGACGCCCACGGACGCCGCCGGATCCCCGTCCGCAGCCGCCCCGGACAGCTCTCCCGCCCCGGACGCCGCGGACACCCCGGACGTCTCCGACGGCCCGGCCGCCGACGCCGAGAAGCCCGCGGACGGCCCCGCGGACAAGGACACCGGCACCGGGCGCTGAGCCCGCCCCGTCCGCGCCCCCGTTCCGTATCCGGCCACCCCGGGCGAGGTGCCTGACCGCAGTCGGCCGGCGGACGCCCGGTGGGTGTCGTGGGTGCCCGCGGTGGCGGCCGTCCGTACGACCGCCACCGCCGTGGCTCACCGGCCGCCGGTACCCGGGGTCTTGCCGCCGACCGCGCTGGCGCCCTTCAGCGTCAGGGCGAAGGCGTGGGCGGTACTGCGCGGCGCGGTCTTGACCCGGACGACACCGGCCCGGTCGGACGCGTCGTAGTACCAGCCCTCGCCCGCCTTCGCGAACGCGCTCGCGGAGGCCAGCCGCTTCAGCGGACGGCCGGCCAGCACGACACCGCGCGGCGCGTCACCGGTGTGCACGGTGAACTCGTAGGGCCGGGCGGTCTGCTTGCCCCGGAACGAGCCCCGGGAGGCGCCGACGTCGATGCGCACCTCCCCCGCCCCGGCGCGCGGGGCCACCACCTTCACCCGCTGTGTCGCGCCGGCGCCCGCGCGGTGCGCGCGGGTCACCCCGTCGTCCTCGTAGAGGGTGAAGGAGGACGTGCCCTGCGGGTAGACGTCCCAGGCGAGCGGCGAGCGGGCCGTCCGGTCCTGGTACGAGCTGATGCCCGGCCACATCGGCACCGCGGCGCCCGCCTTGACGAACAGTGGCAGGGTGTCCAGCGGGGCGTGGTAGCCGTTGACCGTCGTCGGGCCCTGATAGGTGCGCCCGGTCCAGTAGTCGACCCAGGTCCCCTTGGGCAGATAGATGCCGTCGCGGGTGTCGCTGTCCTGGTAGACCGGGGCGACCAGGAAGTCCTCGCCGGTCAGGAACTCGTACTTGGCGGCGTCGGTGGCCGCCTCGGGATCGCCGGGGTACTCCAGCGCCAGCGGACGCACCGGCCCGACACCGGTACGGGTCGCCTCGGCCGCGTAGGTGTACATGTACGGCAGCAGCGACTCCTTCAGCTTCAGGTACTTCCGGTTGATGGAGGTGTACGGCTCCCCGTACCGGTAGGGCTGCTTGTCGTTCTTCGCCCAGCCGTCCATCGTCATCACCGCCGGGAGGAAGGACTTCCACTCCAGGTCGCGGACGTAGGTCTGGGGGCTGCCGCCGAAGATGCCGTCCACATCACCCGTCGTGTAGGCGAGTCCGGACATGGTGGCCCCGGCGTACGTCGGGATCTGCCAGCGGATGTAGTCCCAGCTGCCGCTCTGGTCGCCGGACCACTGGACGCCGCAGCGCTGCGCGCCCGCCCAGCTCTCGGGGGCCCAGGTGAAGCCCCGGGCGTCACTGTTGTCCTCGATGCCCTGGTATGCCTTCTTGCAGCCGTCCAGCGCGAACTTGTAGCCGTCGCCGACCCAGGCCACGTCGAGCTTGGCGATCCGCTGACCGGCCTTGACCTGGTCGGCGAGCTTGTCGATGCCGTCCTCGGTCCACAGCCCGAGCGTCATCTTCCGGTCGCCCAGGCCCTTGGCGGTCTCCGCGAGGTTCTCGTATCCGCACCCGTAGCCGTCGTTGACCAGCATCCAGCCGTTGGGCATGTCGTGTGCGGTGTATCCGTCGGCGATCTTCAGCGCGTCCAGGGTGTGCCGCTCGCCCCGGTTGGCGTTGTGCAGATAGCAGTCCGAATCGCCGATCTCCAGCCCGTACAGCGGGGGCAGGAAGGGTTTGCCGGTGAGCTCGGTGTACTGGCCGATGACGTCCTTCGCGCCGGGACCGGCGAAGTAGTAGGCGTCGAAGCGCCGTTCCTGCGCGGTCGTGGTCACCGGGTCCTTGAAGGCGTAGGTGTTCGGCGCGTAGGTGTTGCGGAAGACCCCGTAGCCGGCCGACGAGAGGTAGAAGGGGACGGAGTTGGGGTGCCCGCCGTCGTCCCAGTGGTAGTCGACGCCGACCTCGACGGTGCTGCCCCGGTGCGAGGTGTTGCCGCGGCCGTTCTGCATCCCGGCCCCGTAGAACTGTTCACCGGCGCCACGCGCCAGCGTCTGCGTGGTGGTGTCCTTGTCCCAGCTCAGCCCCTTCGCCTCGGACCACACCAGCGAGCCGTCGGCCCGGCGCAGTTCGAAGCGCAGCGGCGCCTTGACGGCCCGCAGCGTCACCTGGGAGGTGCTGAGTTCGTACGCGTCCCCGGCGTCCCGCCAGCGGGTGGCGGGCAGTGCGCCCTGGGGCAGCACGATGTCCTTGCCCGTGGGGTCGGCGAAGGTGCCGTCCGGGGCGAGCTCGATGCGGAAGGTACGGTCCGAGACAAAGCTGACGCGCGCCTCGGCCGCCCCGGCGTGCAGGCGGTAGACGGCTCCCGCGGCCTCGAACCCGGTGATGTCGCCCACGGTCCCGGGTGCGGAACCGGCGGCCCGTACGCCGCCCACCGGCCCCGCGACCACCGCCACGAGCCCCAGCAACGCGGCAACGACGGCCGCTCGCAGTCCTCTTGGTTTCCTCATACACGCAGATCTAGCGCGATGGCGCGGACATGACCATGGACTCCCGGACCGTGTTACTGGACTTCCGGCCGCGGCGGGGCCCCGGTGGTGGGCTCGGGCAAGGAAGAGGGGCGCCCCCGCTGTCCGGCGGAAGCGCCCCAGGGTCGGCGGGCGGAGGTCAGCGCGGCGCCGTCGGCACCGTCACAGGGCCACGCCCAGGAGCGCGTCCACGGCGCGCGACACCAGGCCGGGGGCGCCCTCGTCGCTGCCGCCGGTGGCCTGTTGCGCGGCGGCCCAGCGGTCGACGGCCGCGAGCGCGGCGGGCGAGTCCAGGTCGTCGGCGAGGGCCGTGCGGATCTCCTCCAGGAGGGCGTCGGCGGGCGGTCCGTCCGGGCGGGAGACGGCGGCGCGCCAGCGCGCGAGCCGTTCCTGGGCCTCGGTCAGCACCGAGTCGGTCCACTCCCAGTCGGCGCGGTAGTGGTGCGCGAGCAGCGCGAGGCGGATCGCGGCCGGGTCGGTGCCGGCCCGCCGCACCGTGGAGACGAAGACGAGGTTGCCCTTGGACTTGGACATCTTCTCGCCGTTCAGGGCCACCATCCCGGCGTGCACATACGCCTTGGCGAACGGGTACTCGCCGGTGAGCGCCTGGGCGTGCGAGGCGCCCATCTCGTGGTGCGGGAAGGCGAGGTCGGAGCCGCCGCCCTGGACGTCGAAGCCCATGCCCAGATGCTCCAGGGCGATGGCGACACACTCGATGTGCCAGCCGGGGCGGCCCCGGCCGAGCGAACCGCCGTCCCAGCTCGGGTCGCCGTCGCGGGCGGCCATCCACAGCATCGGGTCGAGCGGGTTCTTCTTGCCCTCCCGCTCCGGGTCACCGCCGCGCTCGGCGGAGAGCAGCCGCATCGCCGCGGCGTCCAGCCCGGAGACCTCACCGAAGTGGGCGTCGGACGCGACGGAGAAGTAGATGTCGCCGTCCAGGTCGTAGGCGGCGCCGGCGTCGAGCAGCCGTTCCACGAGCGGCACGATGCCGGGTATCGCCTCGACGGCGCCGATGTAGTGCCGGGGCGGCAGCATCCGCAGGGCCGTCATGTCCTCGCGGAACAGGGCGGTCTCGCGTTCGGCGAGCGCCGTCCAGTCGTCACCGGTGGCGACGGCCCGCTCCAGCAGCGGGTCGTCGACATCGGTGACGTTCTGCACGTAGTGCACCTGGCGCTTCGTGTCGAGCCACACGCGCTGAACCAGGTCGAACGCGTTGTAGGTCGCCGCGTGCCCCATGTGGGTGGCGTCGTACGGCGTGATGCCGCAGACGTAGATACGGGCGACGGGACCGGGGTCGAGGGAGACTCGTCCGCCGGTCGCGGTGTCGTGGATCCTCAGGTCGCGGCCCTGGCCAGGCAGGGCGGGGACCTCAGAAGCGGGCCATGCATGCATGCATTGAGCGTAACCGGACGCATGTTCCGGATACGAACCGGACCGGGTGTCTTGGCCGGATAGGCGGTCTTGCGTTCGACGGCGAAGCGTGCAAGAGGCGACCGGCGGGCCGCCCCGGTCAGACCGGCGGCCAGGGGATCGGCGGCCACTGGCCGCTCGGTTCGGGGTGCCGGCCGCTGCGCAGCAGTCCGGCCACCCGTGCCCGCAGCGCCGCGATCTCGGCGCCGGTGATCAATTCGGCCAGTCGGGCGGCGAGCGGCGCGGCGTCCGCCAGCGCCTCCTGGAGGCCCCGCAGGACCGTCAGCGCCTCCTCGGTCAGCGGCTCCCCCGCCCACCCCCACAGCAGCGTGCGGAGCTTGTCCTCGGCGTTGAACGTCACACCGTGGTCGATGGCGAAGAGCCGGCCGCCGGCCGCGGGCAGCAGATGGCCGCCCTTGCGGTCCCCGTTGTTGATCACCGCGTCGAGTACCGCGAGCCGCCGCAGCCGCGGATCGTCGGCGTGCACCAGCAGCGCGGTACGGCCCGCGCCGGTCTCGGCGAGCCCGACCGCCTTCCAGCCGGGGCCCGGCTCCGCGTCCTCGACCAGGGCGAGCAGCTCCGGCACCGCCCCGTCGCCGTCGGGCGCCTCGATCCACTCCTGGACCATGCCGGTGCCGTACGGGCCCTCCCGCAGCACCGTGGGCGGGATCAGGTCCCAGCCGCTCGCCCGGGAGATCTCGTACGCGGCGACCTCGCGCTGGGCGAGCGTGCCGTCGGGGAAGTCCCACAGCGGACGCTCCCCCGCGACCGGCTTGTACACGCAGGCGGCGGTGCGGCCGTCGAGGGCGACCGTGCAGTAGAGCACGGCGTTGGACGCCTCCCGGATCTGGCCGCGCACGGTCAGCTCGCCCTCGGCCAGCAATGCGACGGACACCCCGGCGGCGGGCTCCGGCGCCGCTCCCCCGCCGTCCGGCGGCTGCGCGGGGGACGGCATCGCCCCGGCCTGTCCGGCCGGCCCGGCCGAGGGATCCATGGCGCTCAGGCGTCCCGTCGGTATCCGTTCTGGCGCGGGCATACGTGTCCCTCCGGGTCGAGCGGCAGGCTGCACAGCGGGCACGGCGGGCGCCCGGCGTTGACGACTTCCAGGGCCCGTCTGGCGAACGCCCTGGCCATGGTCCCGCTGAGGCGCACCCGCAGCATCGGCGGGCCGTTCTCGTCGTCCTGGAGCAGCCGCTCCTCGGCCTCGGCGAGATCCTCGTCGCTGCCGGCGTCCATCTCGACGAGCGCCTGCGCCTCCACGATCATCCGCTGGTCCTCGCCGTCCCAGGCCAGCGCCATGGTGCCGACCCGGAACTCCTCCTCGACGGGCGATTCCAGCGGGGCGGTGTCGGCCAGCTCGGTGGGGGCGACGGCGGGCACCGGGGCGTTGCCGCCGCTGCGCCGCACCACCTCGTCCAGCAGCTCGTCGATCCGCTCGGCGAGGGCGGCCACCTGGGTCTTCTCCAGGGCGACGCTGGTGGTGCGGCCGGCCGCGGTGGCCTGGAGGAAGAAGCTACGACGGCCAGGCAGCCCGACCGTACCGGCCACGAAGCGGTCCGGCGCGTCGTAGAAGAACACCTGACGGGACAACGTCCTGCTCCGATTGCTCGACTGCGGGGTCAGTGCGGTCGCTGCAAGGTCCTGCGGTCACGGTGCGGATCGCAGGGACAGGGCGGACAGCGCCGTGGCCCCACCCTACTGCGCCCGCTGATCACGGCGCTCCCGCGCCGCCTCCGACGGCCGCGTACCGCTCACCGTCCACCGGACCGGCGTCCTCGCGGGGCACCAGACCCCCGAAGTCGCCGGTGTCACCGAGCCGTACGAGGTAGGGGCGCAGCCGGGTGTAGCGGATCACGGTGACCGAGCAGGGCTCGACGGAGATCCGCTGGAAGAGATCGAGGTGCATCCCCAGGGCGTCGGCGACAAGGGATTTGATGATGTCGCCGTGCGAGCACATGAGGTAGGCGGCCTCGGCGCCGTGCGCCTCCTCGGTCCGGGCGTTCCAGTCGCGGACCGCGTCCACCGCGCGGGCCTGCATG
The DNA here is from genome assembly GCF_046549095.1 of Streptomyces sp. x-80. NCBI lineage: Bacteria > Bacillati > Actinomycetota > Actinomycetes > Kitasatosporales > Streptomycetaceae > Streptomyces > Streptomyces sp. x-80. The sequence goes on along the minus strand of NZ_JAJPWM010000013.1, from coordinate 178,875 downwards.
GCCCGCATCGACTCGCCGCCGGGGAAGGCGGCGGCGGACGGGTGCCGCTGGACGACCTCCATCAGCGGCTGGTCGGCCAGCTCGGCGAGTTTGCGGCCCGACCAGTCGCCGTAGTCGCATTCGCTGATCCGGTCCTCGGCGTACAGCGGCAGTCCGGGGCGGGCCGCCAGCAGGGGCCGCAGGGTCTCCCGGCAACGCTGGAGCGGGCTGGAGACGGCGGCGGCCAGCGGTACGCCGGCCAGCCGCGCGGGGAGCGCCGCGGCCTGGGCGGTACCGCGCTCGTCGAGGGCGACACCGGGCATCCGTCCGGCGAGCACACCGGAGGTGTTGGCGGTGGAGCGGCCGTGCCGCACCAGGATCAGCGTGGGCATGTCCGCCAGCCTACGTGCCGCGTCCGCCGTGCCGGCGGGCGGCCGGGCGAGGGGGAGAATACCGGGTGTGATCAAGGACTGTGCCATCTACCGGGAGGGCCGCCGCACCGAGCGGGCGGCCGACTTCGCCACCGCCCTCGCCATGGCGCGGGCCGACGGCGACTCCTTCCTGTGGCTGGGGCTGCACGAGCCGACGCAGCAGGAGTTCGACCTCGTCAGCAGCGAGTTCGGGCTGCATCCGCTGGCCGTCGAGGACGCGCTCAAGGCCCATCAGCGGCCCAAGCTGGAGGTGTACGAGGACTCGCTGTTCGTGGTGCTGAAGCAGGTCGGCTACGACGCCGGGACCGACACGGTGACCACCTCCGAGCTGATGGTCTTCGTCGGTGACTCGTTCGTCGTCACGGTGCGGCACGGCGAGGCGAGCCCGCTCACGGAGGTGCGGCAGCGGCTGGAGCACCAGCCGGAGATCCTCCGGCACGGCCCGACGGCGGTGCTCTACGCGGTCAGCGACGCGGTGGTCGACGACTACATCGAGGTGGCCCGCGAACTCCAGCTGGACCTGGAGGAGTTGGAGGCCGAGGTGTTCTCCTCGGACGGCGGCGACACCAAGAACACCGCGGCCAGGATCTACGCGTTCAAGCGCCAGGTGCTCGAATTCCGGCGCGCCACCGGCCCGTTGCTGGAGCCGATGGTCCGCCTCCAGAACCCCGGGGTGCCCTTCGTACCCGGCCACGCCCGGCCGTTCTTCCGCGATGTCGGCGACCACCTCACCCGCGCCAACGACTCCGTGGAGGGCCTGGACCGGCTGCTCTCGGACATTCTCGCGGCCCATCTGGCACAGGTGGGCGTGCGGCAGAACGACGATATGCGCAAGATCTCGGCGTGGGCGGCGCTGGCGGCCGTCCCCACCCTGATCGCCGGGATCTATGGCATGAACTTCACCGACATGCCCGAGCTGAGGTGGCCGCTGGGCTATCCGGTGGTCCTGCTGGCGATGGCGGGCGTCGAACTCACGCTGTACCGGCTGTTCAAACGCCGCGGCTGGCTCTGACCGGGCGTCCGGCCCCGCGGCCGGGCCGCTCAGGCGTACTCCGGCGCGCCGGTGGCCGGGCCGCCCAGCGCGTCGCGCCGCTCGGGCATCCGCAGCCCGGCCATGCGCCGCCAGCCGCCCAGCCGCTCATGGCCGTGCACCGCCCGGACGGCCGTGGCGAGCACCGCGGACCTGGCCGCGGACCAGCCCAGGATGCGGCCCATGTGGTCCAGCACCGCGAGGCTGACGTCCCGGTGGACGCCGGTCTCGGCGAGCGCGCAGTCGCGCAGGATCCGCTGGATCGTCCGGCCGTGCCCGGCGCGGGCCAGCCGGAGCAGCTCCTCGTGGCAGTAGGCGAGGTGGTTCTCCTCGTCCCGGGAGATCATCCGGATCGCCCTGCCCACCTCCGGATGGTCGCCGAAGCAGGACTTGAGCATGCCCATCTGGTCGGCGGCGCGCTGTTCGGTGACCCGGCTGTGCGCGAGGTAGGTGATGATGTCGAGTTCGCTGAGCGGTTCGTCGCGGCGCAGCTTGTCGTGGGCCAGGCCGATGCCCCGGCGCTCCAGCAGCATGGTGTAGTCGACCGCCGGGGGGACCTCGGCGGGTGTCAGACCGCGCTTGCGCAGCAGGGCGTGGAAGATCCGGCCGTGCTTGTCCTCGTCGGCGCCGTGCCGGGTGACCTTGGGCGCCAGTTCGCGCAGCGACGCGGGGAGCAGCGCGGCGATCCGGCCGTTCTCCCAGCCGCCCTGTGCCTCGCCGCTGGCGGCCACCGAGCAGAACAGCCGGTAGGACTCGTCGTGCTCGATGATCTCCTGGAACAGGCTCCGGGCCGAGAACATCTGCGCCACCTCCGAACGGACACGCCCGCATTGGAAAAGTGAAATGCGGGGTGGGGGCGGCGGCAACCGCACGGCCCGTCCGGCTACCCGTTCGGGCGACCGGTGCGCTGATGTCCGGGCGTAACCGGTGCGCTCACCGGGGCGTTGTGCTGGGCGACGGCCGTGGCGGGGAAGACCCCCGAGCCCCCACCACGGCCGCTGTGCCGGGGCCGCCCGGCGCCACCGGCGCCGGGCTTTCCTTATGCCCGGTCCCCCTACGGCCGCCTCCTCACGACCGCCCTCGCGCCCGCTCCCCGTTACGCCAGCCCGGCGCGCTCCAGCGCCTCGGTACCGGCCCGCAGCGACGCGACCCGGTCCGCCAGCGTGAAGCCCGCGGGCGCCAGCGTCAGCGTGGTCACCCCGGCCGCCGCGTACGCCTGCATCCGCTCCGCGATCCGCTCGACGGAGCCGAGCAGCGTGGTCTGGTCGATCAGCTGCTGCGGGATGGCCGCGGCCGCGCCGTCCTTGTCGCCGGACAGGTACTTGTCCTGGATCTCGGCGGCTTCCTTCTCGTAGCCCATCCGCCGGGCCAGCTGGTTGTAGAAGTTCTGCTTGCGACTGCCCATCCCGCCGACGTACAGGGCGGTGTACGGCCGGAACATGTCGGCCAGCGCGCCGACGTCCTCGCCGACGGCCAGCGGCAGCGTCGGACAGACGTCGAAGCCCTCCATCGTCTTGCCGGCCTTCTCGCGGCCCGCCCGGAGGTGCGAGACCGCGGTCTCCTCCAGGTGGTCAGCGGAGGGGAAGATCAACAGCGCGCCGTCGGCGATCTCACCGGTCTGCTGAAGGTTCTTGGGGCCGATCGCCGCGATGTAGAGCGGGATGTGCTCCCGCTGCGGGTGCACGGTGAGCTTGAGCGGCTTGCCGGGGCCACCGGGCAGCGGCAGCGTCCAGTGCTCGCCCTCGTAGGACAACCGCTCGCGGGTCATGGCCTTGCGGACGATGTCGACGTACTCGCGGGTGCGCGCCAGCGGCTTGTCGAACTTGACGCCGTACCAGCCCTCGGAGACCTGCGGCCCGGAGACGCCGAGACCGAGCCGGAACCGGCCGCCGGAGAGCGAGTCCAGGGTCGCGGCCGTCATCGCGGTCATCGCGGGCGTACGGGCCGGGATCTGGAGGATCGCCGACCCGATGTCGATGCGCTCGGTCTGCGCGGCGACCCAGGAGAGCACCGTGGGAGCGTCGGAGCCGTACGCCTCGGCGGCCCAGCAGACCGCGTAGCCGAGGCGGTCGGCCTCCTGTGCCACCGCGAGATTGTCCGCGTCCATGCCGGCGCCCCAGTAGCCGAGGTTGATGCCAAGCCTCATGCCGCTCCCCTTACTGATCAGTAACGTCGCTGTTGCGGGGACTCTAGCGTCCAAGGCCGCGAGCCGTCATCGGCGGGTTGTCCACAGGTCCCCTGATCCGGACCGGCGGCCAGTAATCTCAAGGGCCATGGAGCAAAGGCACCTCGGCCGTACGGGGCTTCGCGTGTCCCGCCTCGGGCTGGGCACCCTGACCTGGGCACGCGACACGGACGAGCAGGAAGCCGCCGATCAGCTCAAGACGTTCTGGGAGGCCGGGGGCACCCTCGTCGACACCGCGGACATCTATGCCGACGGCGGGGCCGAATATCTCCTGGGCCGGCTGACGGATGTGCTCGTGCCGCGCGCCGATCTGGTGATCGCGACCAAGGCCGGCGGCGTCCTGGAGGCGGACCGCCGCGTCGACGGTTCCCGACGCCACCTCCTGGCCTCCCTGGACGCCTCCCTGGAGCGGCTGGGTACCGACTACGTCGACCTGTGGCAGCTGCACGCCTTCGATCCGCACACCCCTCTGGAGGAGACCCTCCAGGCGCTCGATCTCGCCGTCACCAGCGGCCGGGCGCGCTATGCGGGCCTGTCGAACTTCTCCGGCTGGCAGCTCGCCAAGGCCGCCACCTGGCAGCTCGCCGCGCCCGGCGTCCGCAGCCGGCTGGCGAGTACGCAGATGGAGTACTCCCTCCTCCAGCGCGGCGTCGAGCGCGAGGTGCTGCCCGCGGCCCGCGACCTCGACATCGGCGTACTGGCCTCCTCCCCGCTGGGCCGGGGCGTCCTCACCGGCAAGTACCGCCGAGCCACCCCCGCCGACTCGCGCGGCGCCTCGGAACATCTCGCGCCGTTCGTCGCGCCGTATCTCGACGAGGCGGCGAGCCGGATCGTCGAAGCGGTCAGCACGGCCGCCGACGGCCTCGCCGTCACCCCGCTCCAGGTCGCGCTCAGCTGGGTCCGCGACCGCCCAGGGGTCACCGCGCCGCTGGTGGGAGCCCGCACCGGAGAGCAGCTCAGAGCGGCTCTGTCAGTGGAGACCCTTAGTCTTCCTGACGAGATCCGCCGGGCGCTGGACGATGTGTCGGCCCCGGTGCACCACTATCCCGATCACGACTGGAGCACGCTGTGAGTACCGACCGCCCCGCCGGCGAGACCGCGCCCGAGCAGGAGGCCGCGCCCGGCACTACGGATGCCCGGTCACCCGGCGAGGACGCCGGGGCACGGGGGGCGGACGTGGTGGCGCCGGGCGCGGATGCGGCGGCGCCAAGCGCAGATGCGGCGGCGGGCGCGGATTCCGGGGAGCCGGTTGCCGGGGCTCCGGCAGCGGAGCAGGGGACCGGTCCGGTGGCGGACACCGAGACGGCGGCCGGCGTCGGCGGTGCCGGCGCGCGGGCCGACGGCGACGACCCGGCTCCGAACACCTCGGCACCACAGACGGCAGAGACGTACGGCGCGGCGCCCAGGACAGCGGCACCGGCTCCCGCACCGGCCGGGAACTCCGGCCCGGCCACGGACGGCGCACCATCCGGTCCGGCGACGGGCGCGGAGACGACAGCCGACGTCAGCGATGACGGCACACGAGCCAACAGCGACACCCCGGCTCCGAACACCTCGGCACCACACCCGGCAGAGACGGACAGCACGCCACCCAGGACAGCAGCTCCGGCACCGGCACCGGCACCGGCACCGGCACCGGCCGGGACCTCCGGCCCGGCCACAGGCGGCGGCGCACCGTCCGGTCCGGCCGCCGCGACGGCTGCGGCGCTGGCGGCTGCGGCGCTGGCGGCGGCGGTGCGGGCCGTGGAGAGCGGTGAGCGCTCGGCCGCCTCGTTCTTCGCCGAGGCGCCGCGCCGCACCGCACCCGCGGCGCCCGCCGCCGGACGGCCCGCCCCGGTGGGCGCCCCGGCGGGCCCGGCGCCCGAGGTGGCACGGCAGCGGACCGCGAGCGGGTCCCCCGGCCCGTCCAGGCCGGCCGCCGCCCCCGGGGACGGCACCCCGGCCACCCCCGCGTCCGCCCCCCGCCCCGTGGTGGCGACGGCCCCCGGCGTCGACGGCGTACGACAGATCCTCGCGGCGGGCGGCGCTCCCGAGGCACTGGCCGAGAAGGCCGCCGAGGCGCTCGGTGAGCGGGCCGCGGAGACGCTGGCCGCCGACCCCTGGCAGCTGCTCGGCGTGCCCGGGGTGCGCCCCGAGCAGGCCGACGGCTTCGCGCGGGCGCTGCTCGGCGCCGCCTGCGGACCGGCCGACGAGCGGCGCGCGCAGGCGCTGGTCGGCTGGCTGCTGGAGCAGGCCGCCGTGGCCGGCCACTCCGCACTGGAAGCCTCCGCATTGCGGGCCGCCCTCGCCCAGCGCGCCGTTCCGGACCCCGACGACGCCCTCCAGACCGCGATCGCCGACGGCGCGGTCCTGGTCTTCCAGGACGCGATCGACACACCGGGCCGGGCCCGCCCCGCCGCGGATGACGAGGAGGCCGAGCAGCCGGTCCGGATCCTGCTCGGCCTGGACCGGTTCGCGATGGCGGAGGAGAGCGTCGCCGACGGCCTGGCGCGCCTGCTCAACACCTTCGAGACCGGCGGGGCGGACCGGGGTGCCGCAGACGCAGCCGAGGCGGGCGACGACGGTGCGGCGGACGAGACGGCGACGGAGCCCGGGGCCACGGACGGCGCGGATGACATGAGCGGCGCCTCTGCGACTCCCGACGCCCGGCAGGAGGACGACGGGGCCGGGAGCGGGTACCGGCGGCCGCGGCCGGCCGCGGCCGACTGGGCCGCCGCGGCGGACGCCGCGCCCTCACCGTCGGCCGCGGAGCTGATCCGGGCGGCCGCGGACAGCGGTCTGGTGGCGCACACCGGCGCCGAGGCGGCCCGCGCCGAGCCCGCCGCGCTGATCGCCGCGGCCCGAGCCCTGGGTCTGCGGGCGTTCGGCGCCACCCACAGCGAGAACGGCCGCCGACGCCTGGCGGCACACCTCACCGAGGCCACACCGGGCACCCCGACCACGGACGCCCCGGCCACGGGCTCAGCGGACCCGGGCGCGGCGGCGGTGACGGTGGCGGGCCTGCTCTCCGGACGGCAGGGCCCCGGCCGGGACTCGGACGGCGCGCTCGCGCTCGATCTGCTGGTCGTGCTGGACGCGCCGCAGCTGGATCTGGAAACGGCCGCGCTGCTCATCGAATCGCTGACCGACGGGACCCGGCTCGTGCTCAGCGGCGATCCCGGGGTCCTGTGGTCCGCCGGACCCGGCCGGCTCTTCGCCGACCTCCTCGCCGCCCGGTTCTGCCCCCAGGTCGCCTCCCGCACACCGGACTCCGGCCCGATCGGCGAGCTGGTGTCGGGCATCGGCATCGGCGAGCTGAACCAGGTCGAGGCCCCCGGCAAGGAGGTCGTGATCGTCCCGGCGCGCGATGCCGGGGAGGCGGTGCACCGCACCGTCCAGCTGGTCGCCGACTCCGTACCGCGGGCGCTCGGCGTCCCGGCGGAGCAGACCCGGGTCATCACCGTCGGCCACGGCGGCGCGGCCGGCACCCGCGCGCTGAACACCGCGCTCAAGGAGCGGCTCAACCCCGGCCCCGGCCGCTTCGGCGGCTTCGACCCGGGTGATCACGTCGTCTACGCCCCGGCCCCCGGCCGCACCCTGCCCGGCAAGGTCACCGGCGCGGACGCCGCCGGTCTGCGTCTCGACTGCGACGGCGGGACCGTGGTGGTGCCCCGCGAGCAGGTCGGCGCCGGTGCGGTCCGGCACGGCTGGGCGCTCACCGCCCATCAGGCGGCCGGTATGCGCTGGCCCGCCGCGGTGGTGGTCCTGCCCGGCGACGCCGCCGGCGGGCTGACCCGCGCCTGGGTCTACACCGCCTTCAGCCGCGGCGAGCGCCATCTGTCGGTCGTCCAGGGCGTCGACCAGGCGCTGCCGCGCGCGGTCGCCGAGGTGCCCGTCAAGGACCGCACCACCCGGCTGCGCACCCTGCTCCAGACACAGAGCGTGCAGGCCGCGGCGGACTCGGCGGCGGCCGGCTGACCGCCCCGGGAGGGCCGTCCCGGGCCCCTGACGCCGCTGCCCCGGCCCGTCGGTACGTTCCCGACGGGCCGGGGCAGCGGCATATGCGAGGCGGCGGATGACGACGGCGTACGCGTACGTCCCCAGGGGGCACGCGCGCCGTCCCGCGCTCACCGTTCCCGGTCGAGTGCCTCCAGCGGGTCGTCGTCCTCCTCGCCCGGTTCCTCGTCGAAGACCGAGCTGACGTCGAAGCGGCACACCACACGCTGGGGATCGGCCTGGTCGAACGGCGTGGACAGCCACTCCCCCGGCTCGGCCGGTTCGTCGGCGGCCGTGACCCACAGCGTGGAATCGCCCTCCTCCAGGCCGAACTCCTTGTGCCGGGAGGCGATCTCGTCCGGTTCGAACTCCCCGAACAGCACGCCCAGCGCCGCGTGCACGCTGCTGCCGACCACCCCGGCCGCCATACCGGCGCCGTCCGCGCCGTCCCGCGCCGCGGCGTCGGCGGCGTCCGGATCGAGATCGGCGATGCGCTGCGCCTGATGCAGCAGACGCGGGGGCTCGGCGACCGTGTAGTCGCGCCGGATGAGCACGCTCAGCGCGCTCGGCTCCTCCGGGCCCGCATAGGCCGGCAGCGTGTCGCTCCCGGGGATCTCGAACGGAGTGACCTCGTCGTAGGTGTCGTACAGCAGCTCGTCGTAGACCTCCGCCGCCGCGGCGAGCTCGTCGAAGGCGGCGTACACGGCCGGATCATCCTGCCCCGAGCGGCGTTCCACCGCGTCGAGGTGACGGTCCAGCGCGGCTTTGACCGCCTCGGCGGCGGCACGTACCTCGGCAGCGGAAGGCTGCGCAGCATCAGACATAGTGCAGACGCTATCCGTACCGGGGCCGGTCCCGCACAATAGATGCGATGCCGGAATACGAATTCTGCGATGTGTATGTGCCACGGGGGGTCTCCCGCAAGGCCGCCACACGCCTGCTGACCGACCATGCCGAGTACGGACACTGGGAGTTGGACCGACTTCGCCTCAACCCCGACGGGAGCCGCAAGGCGCGGCTGCGCCGCCGGATCATCCGACAGCTGCGCGCCACCTGGTGAGCGCCGTCGCCGGGTGAGCACGGCGACGGTGTGCACACGGCGGGTGAGCACACAGCAGAGCGGGCCCCGTCCGTGCGGGGCCCGCTCCCTTCAGTGCCGGCCCGGCCGGCGAGTGCCGGTCCGGTCGGCCCGGCTCACCTGCGCGCGGTGCGCGCCCGGCGGTAGAGCAGCGCGCCACCGAGCAGCAGCCCGGCGCTCGCCGGTACCGCGTAGCCGATCGTGCCGGCGCCGGTGTGCGCGAGCTGCTTGACGGGCGCGGGCGTCGACACGATCTGCGAGTGCGGCTCGTTCACGGTAGGCGTCCGCTTCGCCGGGGTGTCCGGCGTGACCCGGTTCCCCGGAGTCCGCGGGCTCTGCGGGTGCTCCGGGCTCCTCGGGTGCCCCGGGCGCTCCGGGGTCCGCGGGTGCTCCGGGGTCCGCGGGTGCGACGGGTTCTGCGGGTGCTCCGGAGTCCGCGGGTGCGACGGGATCCGCGGAGTCGGCTTGTCCGGGTGCTCCGGGTGCTCCGGATGCCGCGGATACTCCGGGCTCGTCGGCGACACATGGTCGCACTCGTTGCCGAAGGCGGGGTTGAGCAGCCCGACGACGTCGACGGTGTTACCGCAGGCGTTGACCGGTACGTCGACCGGTACCTGCGCGGTGTTGCCCGAGCCGACGCCGGGCGAGTGCACGGCCGATCCGTGCGCTTCGGCGCCGTGGTGCCGGCCGGAGGTCTCCCGGTTCCGGCCGCCGCCGTCGTGCGAGCCGTGCCGCCCGCCATGGGACGCATGGGCGCAGTGGTTGCCGAACGCCGGGTTGAGCAGTCCGACGACGTCGATGGTGTTGCCGCATGCGTTCACCGGTACGTCGACCGGCAGTTGGATCGTGTTGCCGGCCACCACCCCGGGTGAATGCGCCGAGAGCCCCTGGGCTCCCGCATCCGCGAACGCGTAGCCACCGGTGACGGCGATTACACCGCCCGCGGCCGCAATAGTGATCAGGCCCTTTCGCGCGACCTGTCTCATAGGTTGGTTCCCCTGCCTTGTGCCTTCAGGAATGCGGGCGAGTGGCGATCCACCCGCCCGCCGAAATACCCAGCGGCTCCGGAACGCAGGTGATGCGCTCCGGAGCCGACCGGGAACAGACCCTTACGGGTACAACGTCACGTGGTGATACAGGTGTTGCCGAAGGCGGGATTCAACAGTCCGATCAGCGAGATCGTATTGCCGCAGACATTCAGCGGTACGTGCACCGGCACCTGGATGTCATTGCCGGACACCACACCCGGGGACTGCACCGCAGCACCCTGGGCACCGGAGTCGGCAACGGCCAGGCCCGCGCCGGCGAGCACGAGACCACCGGAAACCGCCGCGGCAGCGACGATCTTCTTGATCATTGTTCCTCCTTGTGGGCAACGCGACCCCAGCCGCGGATCGCACACACTGCAACGAGAAACGGGCCATTGAAGCTACGAACCGATGGTGGCATTCACTCTTTTCAGCTAAGTCCGTACAGATGGCAGGTAATCCGCACAGGCTTCGCCTTCGAGGTTTCAGTTCCCGGAATCCCACTCTGACGTCGCGGCTCCGCGTTTCAGCTCTGGTCGATGAACCGGTCCAGGACGCGGACACCGAACTTCAGCCCGTCCACCGGAACCCGCTCGTCCACACCGTGGAACATGCCGGCGAAGTCCAGCTCCGGCGGCAGCTTCAGCGGTGCGAACCCGAATCCGCGGATTCCGAGGTCGTCGAAGGACTTGGCGTCCGTACCGGCCGAGAGCATGTACGGCACGGCGCGCGCGATCGGGTCCTCGGCCAGCAGCGCCGACTGCATCGCGTCCACCAGGGCGCCGTCGAAGGTGGTCTCCAGCGCCTTGTCCGCGTGCACGTCCTCGCGCTTGACCCGCGGGCCCAGGATCCGGTCCAGGTCGGCCAGGAACTCCTCCTCGTAGCCGGGCAGGAAGCGGCCGTCGACGTGCGCGGTGGCCTGGCCCGGGATGACGTTGACCTTGTAGCCGGCGCCCAGCTGCGTCGGGTTGGCGGTGTTCCTGAGCGAGGCGCCGATCAGCTTGGCGATGCCGCCGAGCTTGGCCAGCGTGGCGTCCATGTTCTCCGGGTCGAGCTCGGTGCCCAGCGCGTCCCCCAGTTCGTCGAGGAAGGCCCGCAGCGTCTTGGTCACCCGCACCGGGAACTCGTGCCGCCCCAACCGTCCGACGGCCTCGGAGAGTTCGGTGATGGCGTTGTCCTTGTGGATCATCGAACCGTGTCCGGCGGAGCCGTCCACGGTCAGCTTCATCCAGTGCATGCCCTTCTGCGCCGTCTCGATGAGATAGAGCCGCAGGTTCTCGTTGACGGTGAAGGAGAAACCGCCGACCTCGCTGATCGCCTCCGTCACGCCCTCGAAGAGCCCCGGGTGCTTGTCGACGAGATAGCGCGCGCCGTAGGTGCCGCCCGCCTCCTCGTCCGCGAGGAAGGCCAGCACGATGTCGCGCGGCGGCTTGCGGCCGGACCGCAGCCGGTCGCGGACGACCGCCAGCGTCATCGCGTCCATGTCCTTCATGTCGACCGCGCCGCGGCCCCACACACAGCCGTCGGCGATCTCGCCAGAGAAGGGGTCGTGGGTCCAGTCCGCGGCGTTGGCCGGTACGACGTCGGTGTGCCCGTGGATCAGCAGCGCGGGCCGGGAGCTGTCCTCCCCCTCGATCCGGGCCACCGTCGAGGCACGGCCCTTGGCGGACTCGAAGATCTGCGGCTCCAGCCCGACCTCGGCGAGCTTCTCCGCGACGTATTCGGCCGCCGCCCGCTCTCCCGGGCCCGAGTGGTCGCCGTAGTTGCTGGTATCGATCCTGATCAGGTCCCGGCACAGGTCGACGACCTCGTCCTCGCCGGTGACCGTACGGGCCGGCTGCGACTCGCTCACACTGCCTCCTCTTGGTTCACGGCCGCGTCGCGCTCCCCCGAGGAGCGCGGTCCGCGGCGGGGGTCCACCGCCATCCTCCACCTCGCGGCCGCTGCGCCCAAGGCCGCAATACTCCCGACATCCGCAGGTCACAGCCGTCCGCCCGGTCACATGTACGGGTGATCGACCACCCCCGAACGTTTGCTATTGTTTTCCACGTCGGAACGGCCCAGCCGCCCCGGCAGACACCTTGTCCGGGTGGCGGAATGGCAGACGCGCTAGCTTGAGGTGCTAGTGCCCTTTATCGGGCGTGGGGGTTCAAGTCCCCCCTCGGACACCAGCACCAGCCCAGCAGAGACCCCAGTTCACCTGGGGTTTTTCTGTTTCTCCGGCTGTGGCGTGACCAACAGCCGAGCGAATCTCCTGGTCAGACCAGGGAAACGTCGAACCTCCCCAGCTCTCCCTCGGTATACGGCACGGGCCCGCCCCGCGCGCCTTGCCGAGCCCCTACCGCTGGTCAGCGGAGCCAGGGTAGGGAGACAGAGCGAGGCGAGACGGTTTCCGGACTGCACCTTCGGTACGCCTCCCTTGCGCCCGATGGAGAACGCAATCCGGTACACGTCCGGCAGGTCGATCCGGTCGTCCTTGCGCCGCCGCATCACACCGAGGGCGATCAGCTCGTCGATCAGGCGCAGGTAATCGTCCGGGTATCGGGGGCCTGTCCGTACTTCCTCAGCATTGTCTGAGGCACTGGCGCGTACCGACTCGCGCCGGAGCCGCACGGTCAGGTCGGCCTCGGCCCACCGCCCCAGCAAGAGATCCTGGTCGATCGGAATCCGCTGACCGTTCAAGGGAGCGATGGCGGTGTGCACCCACGGCATGTCCTCTCGGATTTCACCGACGCGCGTACGCGATGCGGACTGCACGCCGCGTCGGATCCCCTCGTGGTGGATGGCGTACGGGTGCGCCGCGTAGTCGCTACGCGTCTCGTTGACCGCCATCCTCAGAGCGTTGGGGAAGCTACGCGGGCTGACCTGCTCGACCCCGTCCATGAGGTGGTTCGGACCACAGGTCCGGAAGGTGGCCGAAGTGCTTGGGCTCACCCGCCGCGTCGGGAGCCCAGGGCTTCACGCTCGGAGGCTTGCCCGGCCTGGTCGGATTCATCGACACCTGGGTATACCGAAGGATCACACTCTTCAGAGCGCACTCCGCGGCGAAGCCGAAGTGATGGTCTGCGTGGGGCAGTCGGCCGTCGTCGTGGAGATGGATCGCGTCGTCATGATGGCGCATCGCAGCACGCGCGTAATGGCCTTCCGCCGAGGTCTGAGGCACGGCGAGATCCCATTCGGACCGTGGGGACCGTGGGGGGCAACACCGCAGTCCATCGCATCTCGTTCCAGCCGGACGAGATGAAATTGACCGGTACCCCTACGAGGGGTTCACGTTCCCCCTCGGCCACCGGCGAGAACCCCAGTTGATCCGGTTTTTTTGCGTTTCCGGGAGTTGGCGTGACCCACCGGACGGCCAACGGCCCGGTGGCTGCCCCGCCCGCCGTACGCCGTGGCCGTGGGCCGGCGCCGCCGTCCCGGATCTCTGCCGAACGGCAGATGTGCCGGGGGTCCCCGACGACGAACCTGGGAGCGTCCTGCCAAGACCTCCGGAGGTAGATGTGTTCCGTCGTACGGCCACCAAGGGCCTGAGGGCCGCCGCCGCCCTCGCCGCACCGGCCGCGCCGCTCTCACGGGCCGCACCGGCCGCACCGGCCGCCGTCGCGGGGTGCGCCGACGCCGGGAGCGCGAAACCCGGGGCGCGTAACCACCCGTCCGCGGGCGGGGCGCCAAACGTCCGGGCGCACGGCCTTCCCACGGGCCCGGACGGCACCGGGGCCGCGGCACCCGCGTCGCGGACCGCCGGCCGCGCCTTCGGCGCGTGAGGGCGGGCACCGTGCTGGAACTCATCGACGTCACCAAGGTCTACCGCGGCGGCAAGCGTGCCGTGGACGGCATGACCATGCGGCTGGACACCGGGCTGCTCGGGCTGCTCGGTCCGAACGGCGCCGGGAAGTCCTCCCTGCTGCGGATCGCCGCGACCGTCACCCGCCCGACCGGCGGCCGGGTCCTGTTCCGGGGGACGGACGTGGTGGCCGAACCGGGCGTACTCCGCCGGGCGCTGGGCTATCTTCCGCAGGACTTCGGGGTCTACCCGAACCTCACCTCGCGGGAGTTCCTCGCCTATCTCGCGGCGGCGAAGGGGCTCTCGGCCCGCTCCGCGCGCGCCCGGATCGACGAACTGCTGGTGCTGGTCAATCTCACCGAGGCGGTCAAGCGGCCGCTGGGCACATACTCCGGCGGCATGCTGCGCCGGGTCGGCATCGCCCAGGCCCTGCTCGCCGACCCTCAGGTGATCATCGTGGACGAGCCCACGGCCGGTCTCGACCCCGAGGAACGGGTGCGTTTCCGCAACCTGCTGAGCGATCTCGCCGCGGACCGGGTGGTCATGCTCTCCACGCACATCGTCTCCGACGTGGAGTCGGTGGCCTCGGACATCGCGGTGGTCGCCCAGGGACGGCTCCGGAGCCGCGGGGCGCCGGACGAGCTGCTCGCGGCGGTCGAGGGGCGGGTGTGGGAAATCCTGGCGGACCCGGCCGACATCCCGTCGATCCGGCAGCGGAACCTGGTCAGCCGGCTGGCGCACACCTCCGGCGGGGTACGGGTGCGGCTGCTGGCCGATGCCCCGCCGTACGCGACCGCGCAGCAGGTGCCGCCCGATCTGGAGGACGCGTACCTGGCCATCGTGAACCGGGTCCCGGCCCGGCCGGCGTGCACCGCCACCCGGCGCGACGGGCGGGCGTGATGGTGCCGATGCTCGTCCGGCTCGCCGTCGCCGACTTCCGGGACCGGGTGCGGCGCCCGGCCTGTGCGGCGATCCTCATCGCCGCCGTCGCCCTCGGGTACCTCGCCACCCCGGCCTCGTCGGCCAACTGGGTCGTCGTGCAGGTGGGCAGCTACCGCGGCACCTACAACAGCGCCTATATCGGCATGATCGTCGCCCTGGCCGGTGCGATCTGGCTCTCGCTCGCCGGGTTCTACGTGGTCCGCAACGCCCTCTCGCGGGACGCGAGCACCGGCGTCGGCCGGCTCCTCGCGGCGACACCGCTGCGTACCTCCGCCTATCTGGTCGCGAAGTTCCTCAGCAGTGTCCTGGTCCTCGCCTCGATGCTGGGGGTCCTCGCGGTGACCGCCGTGGTCATGCAGCTGGCGCGCGGGGAGGACATGGCCGTCGATCCGGTCCGGCTGCTGTCGCCGTTCGTGCTGATCGCGCTGCCGCTGATGGCGCTCACCGCCGCGGCGGCCCTGCTCTTCGAGACCGTTCCGGTGCTCCGCACGGGATTTGGCAACATTGTGTGGTTCTTCCTCTGGTCCGTCGTCGCGATCGGCGGACAGTCGCCCCGGGCGCCGCTCGGCGGTATCGGCGTCCACAGCGTGGTGCGGTCCCTCGCTGCGGCTATGGCGGCGCAGGGCATCGACCCGCACCGGGGCGGCGAGTTCAGCCTGGGCCTGACCTTCGTGGACGAACCGCTGCGCACCTTCGACTGGGCCGGTTTCGATCCGTCACCGGAGTTCCTCGTCAGCAGGCTGGTGCTGGTGCTGCTCGCCCTGGCGCTGGTGGTGCTCCCCGCCCTGTGGTTCCCGAGGTTCGACCCCGCGCGCTCCGCCGGGCAGCCGTCCGGGGCCGAGGGCACCGGCCGCGCGCAGGACGCGTACCCCGGTGCGCATGCGGCGGCCGTCCCGGCGGCGGGGCCGGCCGCCTTCCAGGGCGTCCCGTGCGCTCCGGTCCGGCCGGGCAGCCCGGCGCTGCGGCTGCTGGCCGGCGAGGTGCGCATCCTGGTCCAGGGCACCCCGCGGTGGTGGTGGGCCGGGGTCCTGGTGCTCACCGTGGTCGCCCAGATGGCCACGCCGGCGACCGGTGCGAGCCGGGTCCTGCTTCCGCTGGCCTGGATCTGGCCCGTACTGCTGTGGTCCCGGCTCGGCACCCAGCGCCATGAGGCCGGTGTCGAGGCGGTCCTCGGTGCCTACCCCGCGGCACGGCGCCGGATCGCCGCGGAGTGGGGCGCGGGATTCCTGCTCACCGCGGTGAGCGGTATCGGGCCGGCGCTGCGCATGCTGACGGGCTCCGACTTCCCCGGGCTGCTGCACTGGCTGTGCGGCGCGCTGTTCATCCCGTCGTTCGCCCTGGTGCTGGGCACCCTGAGCCGTACGCACCGGCTCTTCCAGGCGGTCTACCTGCCGCTGTGGTACGGCACGGTCAACGGCATCACACCACTTGACTTCATGGGCGCCGTCCGGGGGCCGGACGGACAGCCGGCCGGCCTGCCACCCGCCGTACTGCTCGGCGCCGTCGTCGTGGCCCTCGGGATCGTGTACGGGGCGGCCGCGACGCGGCGGGCGGCGTCATGAGGCGCGGGGGCGCGGGAGGCGCGGGGCGGGACCGACGGGGCGGGTGCGCTCGGCGGGGCCGATCGGGCGGGCGGGACTGTCCCGCGTGGGCAGGGCGGGCCCGGCCGGGCGAACCTGACCGGCGTGCGCCCCCTCGCGAGCGCTCCCGTAATTTGCGGTGCGTCCGCGTGCGGACCGTGCGTAGGGTGCGCGGGTCGGTGGAGTGTGAAAGGGGTGCGCGGCGGGTGTTGATCTTTGATGCGGATGACACGTTGTGGGAGAACAACGTGATCTTCGAGCGGGTCATCGACGAGTTTCTGGCGTGGATGGCGCGGCCGGGCCTCGACCGGGACGGGGTCCGGGCCGTGCTGGACGGCATCGAAGCGGCGAACGCCGTGACCCACGGGTACGGCAGCAAGGTGTTTCTGCGCAGTCTCGGGGAGTGCGTGGCGCGGCTGCGGGGGCGGGCTGCGACGCCCGAAGAAAGCGCGCGGATCTCGGGGTGGGCGGCGGCGTTCGACGTGGACCGGGTGGAGCTGATTCCCGGGGTGGCCGAGACGCTGGCGGAGTTGGCGCGGCGGCACGAACTGCTCCTGCTCACCAAGGGCGACGCCCAGGAGCAGGAGCGGAAGGTGGCGGCCTCGGGACTCACCCGGCACTTCCGGGGCGTGCACATCGTGGCGGAGAAGGACATGGCCACGTACGAGGAGCTGACGCGGACGTACGGATTGATACCGGAGGCGACCTGGATGATCGGGAACTCGCCGAAATCGGACATCCTGCCCGCCCGTTCGGCAGGTCTCAACGCCGTGTTCATCCCCAACGAGCACACCTGGGTTCTGGAGCACGGCGCACTCGACCCCGCCGACGGGAAGGTGCTGCGGCTGTCGGCCTTCGGCGAGCTGTTGCGGCACTTCTGAGCGGACGGGACACGGGAGAGGGTGGAGTCGGTGGTGGCGGGGCCGAGGGTGTCATGTGTGTTCGTGTGTCACGACGGGGCGGGGCGGGTGCTGTTGGCGCGACGGAGCGCGGGGGCCCGGGACGAACCGGGGACATGGGACTGCGGCGCCGGGGCGCTGGAGTTCGGTGAGACCTTCGAGGCGGCCGTGGCGCGGGAGGTCGGCGAGGAGTACGGTGCGCGACCGCTCGGGATCGAGCGGATCGGGGTGCGCAATGTGCTGCGCGGTGCTCCGGTTGTCTCGCACTGGGTCGCGGTGATCTTCGCCGTACGGGTGGCGCCGGACGAGGTGACGATCGGTGAGCCGCACAAGTTCGACGCGCTGCGGTGGTTCGCACCGGACGCGCTGCCGGCGCCGCTGCACTCGCAGTGCGCGGAGAGCCTGGCCTGTTTCTGGTGATGCGGAGGGTGGTGCGGTCGGTGCCGGTGGTGTCGATCGCCCGTGGCGTCCCTCTCCCGTGGCGTCGACCGCCAGTGGCGTCGATGAGGCCGCCGGCGGTTTGCGCGTACGGTCGCCGCCGCCGTCGGGCTTCGTGGGGCCACTGACGGCGGCGGCTGCTCCGGTACGCGGCGCGGTGGTGAGGGCGAGAGCCGGTGTCAGGTCAGGCGCGGGCTGTGGACCGGGCCGGGCGACGGGAGGTGGTCGCGGGGGCCGGTGAGCCACTCGTCGCGGGCGGTGGTGACGAAACGGCCCAGCACCCCGTCCGGGTCGGCCGGGGACTCGCCGTCACCGGGGTCGGGGGTGGGGTCCGCGCGGAGCAGGTCGTCCACGATGACCTGCTCGGGGCGGTCGTCGGGAGAGCCCTGGGCGGCGCCGTCGTCGGAGAAGCGGAGGCGGGCACTCCACGGGGCCCTGACGAACTGCCCGAGGAGCGTGCTGATATCGGCGCTGACGGCCGGCGGACGGGTCCAGCAGGTGGCGTGCTCGAAGAGGATCTGTTGGTGGGTGCGGTCCTGAAGCTGCCGGAGAGTGTCCGGATCGGCGTCGTCGAGGCGGTGGGCGACCACGAGGGTACGGGCGCGACCGGGGTCGAACGGCTCGGCCGGCAGGCCCAGGAGGCGGGCCGCGGCCCGTCCGAGGATGCGGCTGGAACGGTCCGGGAGCAGGGAGACCGTCCGGGGGCGGAGGCCGGCCCGAGCCAGGACCAGGCGCAGCCGGTGCAGTCCGTGCAGCACCCCGCCCGGAGTCTCCTGGAGGAGGCCGTAGCGGCCGCGCATGCTCGCGAAGCCGTGGGGCGAGAGGGTGGTGAGGATGCCGCCGGTGAGGGCGAAATGCCAGCCGCGCAGGTCGTCGGGGCCCAGCGGGACGGGAGCGGGTGGCGCGTCGGAGGTGGGGCCGGTGGAGTGGGGGGCGAGGCACCCGCCGAGGGCCGCGACGGAGTCGAAGGGGTGCGGGGTGGCCGCCGCCCGGAGGGCCAGGGTGCGGCGGAGCATGGCGTGGAGGCGGGCATGGGCGGGCTGCCACTGTGCGTCGTCGGGGACGGGCAGCCGCGCGAAGTGGGTACCCGCCCGGTCCGGGTCACCCGCCAGGAGGGCGTTGAACGCCAGGAGGTAGCGGTCGGGCCAGGGGCGCAGCGCCACCGTGCGCGCTTCGAGCAGGTCGACCACTTCGGCGTGCCGGTTCTCCGCCTCCAGCGCGGCCACGAGCTCGGTACGCGCCAACGGGGAGCCGGGGACGTGCCGCAGGGCCTCGTACAGCGGCCGGATGGCGAGGAAGGCGGCGCCCCGGTCCACACAGGCGTACCCGAAGTCGTAGAGGTGCTGGGGATCTCCGGGATCGTGGGCGAGGGCGGTGGCCGCCTCGGCGAGGTTGTCGAAGCCCAGGGCGGTGGCGAGCTTTCCGGTGATCCGGGCCGTGTCGCGCAGGGACAGGTCGTCGGCGGTGCGCAGGACACGCAGGGCAGCCGGGGCATCGCCGGCCTCGGCCAGGCGCTGGAGTCGGGCGATGTCGGTGGGGTCGCTGGGGTGACGAGTGGTCATGGCTGGGACCTCATGGGGTCGGGCGCACCCGGGAGGGGCGGGCAGGCCGGTGGACAGATGGCTCGGCGGGTCGGTGTGCAGGCAGGAGAGGGGTGATGTACGGGTGGGTGTAGGGGTGATCACGCGCCGGCGGATGGACACAGAGCGCGGAGAGCCGTAACACGCCTTATGGGCACACGAGTTGACGCGGCCAGATGGCGGCGCGGACGTTCACGCACAGCCGTTCAGACACGGGCGTCGGGGCAGCGAAGTGCGGGTGAGGGGCAGGGTGGATCAGCAGGTCCCGCCCCGGCCTTCGCCCGTCGGGCCCCTACGGGATGCCTTGAGCGGTCTCGTACGGAGCGAACCCGTGAGCGCCGGAGAAGGTGTGCGCCGCCCTCGCCGTGCGGTCGTCGGGCAGCCGGGCCGCGAGCCGTCCGGCACGGCGCGCCACGGGACGCGCGAGGCGAGGCGACGCGTCTCGGGATGTGCCGGCCGTGCCAGGTGACGTGTCATGGGATGTCCCGTGTCGGGGGATGTCCCGTGCGGCCCGCCATGGGGCGTGACGGCCGTCCTGTTCCGGTGAGCCGTGAGCCGGTGGTGGGTGCCCCGTCGCCCGTGCGACCCGGCGCCCGACCGGCCGGGCGACCGCGCGATCGGGCGGCCGGGCATACCGGCGCGATGGCGCGTACGGCCGACGGGACTGCGGTGCGGTACGCCGCCAGGCGGGGCGACAGGGCAAAGTGCTGCCGCGCGGGGCTGT
This sequence comes from Streptomyces sp. x-80, assembly GCF_046549095.1. NCBI lineage: Bacteria > Bacillati > Actinomycetota > Actinomycetes > Kitasatosporales > Streptomycetaceae > Streptomyces > Streptomyces sp. x-80. The sequence goes on along the minus strand of NZ_JAJPWM010000013.1, from coordinate 159,222 downwards.
CGCCGAGTGCGCCCGGAACCGGGTGACCGGCCTGTCGGGGCCGGTGCGGCCGGGGCGTGGCGCGTCGCGGGCGGCGGCGTCTCAGGCCGGGCCGAGCGGGGAGAGTGGCGACCCGTCGGCGGCCCCGGCGATCTCGTCGGCCAGGGGGCGCACTCGGGGAGGGACGGGGCGGAAGCCGGGCTTCGGGCCGGCGTCCGCGCGGTCATCGGGTGGGGCGGTGGCCGCCCTTCCTGTTGGTCATGCGGAGGATCATGACCCATGAAGGAAGGTTTCGGCAACAGGTTCGCGGCGGGGTGGCGCGGCGGGCGGGACCGAGCGGCGCCGCACCCGCCGAGGCGCCCTCCTGCCGCGTCCCCCCTGCCGCGCTCCCCCGGCAGCCCGCCTACAGCGGCTCGATACGGGTCAGTTCGCCGCCCTCCAGCGCGAGCCATCGGGTGATGCCGAGTTCGCGCAGGAACGTCAGATCGTGGCTGACGACGACCAGCGCTCCCTCGTACGACTCCAGGGCCGTGACGAGCTTGCGGACCGACGCCATGTCGAGGTTGTTCGTCGGCTCGTCGAGCAGCAGGAGCTGGGGGGACGGTTCGGCCAGCATCAGGGCGGCGAGCGAGGCGCGGAAGCGTTCGCCGCCGGAAAGGGTGCCGGCCTGTTGATCGGCGCGGGCTCCCTTGAAGAGGAAGCGCGCGAGCCGGGCCCGGATGCGGTTGTTGGTGGCGTCCGGGGCGAAGCGGGCGACATTTTCGGCCACGGTGAGGTCGTCGTCGAGCACTGCCAGACGTTGCGGAAGGAAGCGGTACGGCACATACGCCTCCGCCGTGCCCGCGACCGGCGGGATCTCGCCCGCGACGGTCCGCAGCAGAGTCGTCTTGCCCGAACCGTTGCGGCCGGTCAGGGCGATCCGTTCGGGGCCGCGTACGTCGAGGTCGGCATGCGCGCCGTGGCGGACCCGGAGGTCCCGCAGGGTGAGGACGGACCGGCCCGGCGGTACGGCGGTGTGCGGCAGGTCGATGCGGATCTCGTCGTCGTCCCGCACGGCTTCGGCGGCCTCGTCAAGGCGGTCCTTGGCCTCCTTCAGCCGCTCGGTGTGCAGGATGCGGTGTTTGCCCGCGGAGACCTGGGCCTCCCTCTTGCGCTCGTTCATGACGATCTTCGGCTCGCGCTTGGTGGCGTTCATTTTTTTGCCGTAGCGAACCCGGCGGGCCAAGGTGACCTGGGCGGCGGACAGTTCGCGTTTCTGGCGTTGGACGTCGGCCTCGGCGACCCGCACCATCCGCTCGGCCGCGTCCTGTTCGACGGCCAGCGCCTGTTCGTACGCGGTGAAGTTGCCGCCGTACCAGTGGACGTCGCCGCCGCGGAGATCGGCGATCCGGTCGACCAGTTCGAGGAGTTCGCGGTCGTGGCTGACGACGACGAGCACGCCGGCCCAGTCGGCGACCGCCGCGTACAGCCGCCGGCGGGCGGCGCGGTCGAGGTTGTTGGTGGGCTCGTCCAGCAGCAGTACGTCCGGCCGGCGCAGCAGCAGCGCGGCCAGCCGCAGCAGTACGGACTCACCGCCGGAGACCTCGCCGACGGTGCGGTCGAGGTCGATACCGGGCAGCCCGAGCTGGTCGAGGGTGGCGCGGGCGCGCTCCTCGACGTCCCAGTCGTCGCCGATGGCGGTGTACTGCGCCTCGCTGGTGTCACCGCCCTCGATGGCGTGCAGGGCGGCGCGCGCCGTGGCGATGCCGAGCACCTGGTCGACCCGCAGTTCCGTGTCGAGCGGGACATGCTGCGGGAGGTGGCCGACCTCGCCGACGGTCCTGACGCTGCCCGCGGTCGGCGTCAGCTCGCCTGCGATCAGCTTCAGCAGGGTTGATTTCCCTGCTCCGTTGAGGCCGATGAGGCCCGTTCGTCCAAGCCCGACGGCGAGCGAGAAGCCGTCCAGTACGGGCGTACCGTCAGGCCAGGCGAAGCCGAGGCCGGTGCAGACGATGGACGGCCGGGCCGATCGGACCAGCCGTGGCGGCCGGGCCGGATGCGAAGGCGGGGACGCCGAGGCGGGCGCCGGGGAGGCCGCGGCGGCGGAGATGGCTCGGAACGGGGGCCTGGACCTGGACATAGGGGTCTCCTGCGGTGCGTGGGGCGGGAAAGGGGCTGCACAGGAGACACCGCGGGAGAGGCCCGGAGGGAGGCCGCCGACGGGACGGCCGCCGGCCGAAGCCGACAGGGACGCTGCCGACGGGGGAGCCGAGGCGGACCGGCTGACGCCGAGGTCGCGGACAGGGCCGGACGATGAGCGGGCGACGGGCGGGGCACGAGGCGTACGCCCTGGCAGCGGAGGCTGCGGGCGGGGCTGTCGTGCGGTGCCGCGGTGCGTCATCGCGGGCGCGGTGTCTCAGGACCTCAGACGAGCAACGGCTTTCTCCGATCAACGGCAGTGGGACCGACAACGACGTTACGGCGGGTGCCGCGAAAACGCAAACGCTATTTTGGTTGCGTTTATGTGTGAGGGGCGCGATGCGACAGTGACGGGCGGTCGGTGGCTCATTCCGGGGAGCGCCGCCCCGGGGCAGCCCGCGGCCGGCCGGATCCGCGCACGTAGCATGTGCGCAATGATCACCAAGAGTTCCGGCCGGGCGGCCGCCGAAACCCCGTGCCGGGTCACCGTGTGCCGTGGCTGCTGCTGCGGTGACGGGGCCAAGATCCCGGGCGTCGACCACGCCGGACAGATACCCCGGCTGCGCACGGCACTTGACGGCGCCGCACCGGTACGCGCCTCGGAGTGCCTGGACGTCTGCGACCAGGCCAATGTCGTCGTGGTCCAGCCGTCGGCGGCGGGCCGGGCCGCGGGCGGGCGGCCCGTCTGGCTGGGGCTCGTCAACGATGACGAGGCGCTGACGGACATCGCCGCCTGGATCCGGGCGGGCGGCCCCGGTATCGCGGAGCCGCCGGGAGTGCTGGACCTCTACACGTTCACGGTGTCACGGCGGGTGCGGGAGGCGCTGGAGGGCTGAGGCCCGGGGACGGCCGCGCGGGCCGGGCAGCGCGGGCACCGGGCAGGCCGACCGCGAAGGTGTCGGCGCGCAGGGCGGTGCCGGCGGGGGCCGGGCGGGCGGCGGCGCCGGCCGTCAAGGGGCGGCGGCGCAGGCGGTCCCTCGTCCGGTCAGCCCGAACGGAACACCGTGTCGCGGGCGGCCCGGAAGGCCGCTCCGGCGTCGTGGCCGGTGTAGGACCACGGTGCGGGCGTGGCGTACGGGCCGATGCGGTGGAAGAGGGCCGCCGCCTCGGCCAGGCTGCCCTCGTGGAACGTGGCGTGGGCGAGGAAGTTGAGGTCGACCTTGCCGCGCGGGTGGCCCTCGCCCTCCCACTCCAGCCACCAGTCGAAGGCGGCCTTCAGGGCCTGGCGGGCGCGGCGGGTGGACCAGTGGCCGGAGGCGGCCGGGTCCGGGGGCGCGAGTCCGGCGGCGGCCAGGACGCGATAGCGCTCGGCGTGCGCGATGACGGGGAGGACGGCCAGCGGGGAGTCGGCGGGGGCCTGTTCGGCGGACCGGACGGCGAAGTCGTAGACCTCGTGCAGCGGGTCGTCCGGGGTGCCGTGCTGCCGCTCGGCGAGGCAGGCCGTCATGAGGTGGTGCGCGTGGTGGTGGTCGGGGTGGCGGGCCCGTATCTCCTCGAAGGCGTGCGCGCAGTGCTCCGCGGTGCCGGTGCGGCGGGCGAGGATCAGTTCGGCGAGCCAGGGGGTGGGGTCGGCGGGCAGCATCCGGGCGGCGGTCCGGCACTCCCGGGCCGCGGCCTCGGCGCTGCCCGTACCGCGTACGGCGAGCTGCACCGTCGCACAGGCGAGGAGGGTGGCGGCGTCGCCGCTCTCCGGGTCGGCGAGCTGCCAGTCGCGGGCCCAGGCGGCGCTTCCGGGGCACCGGGCCAGCACCGTTAATCGGTGTCCGCGCAGATCCCAGTCCTCGCCGGTCTCGGCGAGCAGGGTGCGCACCCGGGTCCACCGGCCGTGCGCCAGCGCCTCGGTGGCGATGGTCAGTTGGATGTCGTCCAGGGCCGGGGAGAGGACGACCGGCGCGGGACGAGGAGGGCGGGCCGGGGAGAGGACGGCGGCGTTCTCGCCGCGGGGGTGCCCCGGCCCGCGCGGCGGTGGCGGAGGAGTCATGGACCGGGGGACTCCGGGACGCGCTGCACCGATCTTTCACCTCGCTGTGTCGCGGTGGCTGTGTCGCCTTGGACGAGGGGTGGATCCGGTCCGCCTGCGGGCGCGGTCCGGGGTGCGCCCGACGGGGCACCGCACACCCGGCCCGCCGCGGGGTCCGCCTGCGGGGAGTGGTGACCCGGTCCACACCGAGTAATCACGCACAGCAAAGCGGTAGGCAGGGCTCTGCGTCAAGACCGGAAGGGGAATGGCCGGATCCGCCAACTCCCCTTCCCTGCAACGACATTGAAACGACATGAAACTGACATCCGGCGGCCACGCGCACGAGGTGCCCGCGCGTCCGGTGCGCGGACCGCGTGCCCGTCAGGAGACCGCCTTCGCCGCCGCGCGGCCCGCCGTACGGCCCGAGAAGAGGCAGCCGCCGAGGAAGGTGCCCTCCAGCGAGCGGTAGCCGTGCACTCCGCCGCCGCCGAAGCCCGCCGCCTCGCCCGCCGCGTACACGCCCGGCAGCGGCTCGCCGCCCTCGGTCAGGACCCGCGAGGCCAGGTCGGTCTCCAGGCCGCCGAGCGTCTTACGGGTCAGGATGTGCAGCCGTACGGCGATCAGCGGACCGGCCGCGGGGTCCAGCAGCCGGTGCGGGGCGGCGGTGCGGATGAGGCGGTCGCCGAGGTACTTACGGGTGCCGCGCACAGCGGTGACCTGGAGGTCCTTGGTGAAGGGGTTGGCGATCTCCCGGTCGCGTGCGACGATCTCGGCGCGCAGCGCGGCCGCGTCGATCAGCGGCTCCCCGGTCAGCTCGTTCATCCGCCGGACCAGCTCGGCCGGCGAGCGCTCGACGATGAAGTCCGCACCGTGGTCCAGGAACGCCTGCACCGGGCCCGGCGCACCGCCTCTGGCCCGCCCCAGCACGTCACGGATGCTCTTACCGGTGAGATCCGGGTTCTGTTCGGAACCGGAGAGGGTGAACTCCTTCTCGATGATCTTCCGGGTGAGCACGAACCAGGTGTGGTCGTACCCGGACCGCATGATGTGTTCGAGCGTGCCGAGGGTGTCGAAGCCCGGGAACAGCGGCACCGGCAGCCGCTTGCCGCGGGCGTCCAGCCACAGCGGGGACGGCCCGGACAGGATCCGGATGCCGTGCCGCGGCCAGATGGGGTGCCAGTTCTCGATGCCCTCGGTGTAGTGCCACATCCGGTCGCGGTTGATGAGCCGGCCGCCGGCCCGTTCCGTGATGCCGAGCATCTTGCCGTCCACATGGGCGGGCACCCCGGACAGCATCCGCGCCGGCGGCTTGCCGAGCCGCCGGGGCCAGTTGGCGCGCACCAGGTCGTGGTTGCCGCCGATCCCGCCCGAGGTGACGATCACGGCCTGCGCCTTGAACTCGAAGGCACCGGCCACCTCGCGGCTGCTGGGCGTACCGCGTTCGGCGCGGGAGGGGGCGAGCACCTCGCCGCAGACCGTGTCCACGCTCCCCGCGCTGCGCGCGAGCCCGGTGACGCGGTGCCGGAAGCGCAGCTCGACCAGACCGCGCGCGACTCCGGCCCGCACCCGGCGTTCGAAGGGCGCGACGAGGCCGGGTCCGGTGCCCCAGGTGATGTGGAAGCGGGGGACGGAGTTGCCGTGGCCGGTCGCGCCGTAGCCGCCGCGCTCGGCCCAGCCGACGACCGGGAAGATCCGTATGCCCTGCCGGTGCAGCCAGGAGCGCTTCTCGCCGGCCGCGAAATCCACGTACGCCTCGGCCCACCGGCGCGGCCAGTGGTCCTCGGGCCGGTCGAAGCCCGCCGCGCCGAGCCAGTCCTGCCAGGCCAGTTCGTGGCTGTCGCGGATCCGCAGGCGGCGCTGTTCGGGCGAGTCGACCAGGAAGAGACCGCCGAAGGACCAGTGGGCCTGACCGCCGATGGACTGTTCGGGCTCCTGGTCGAGGAGGATCACCTTGCGTCCGGCGTCCACCAGCTCCGCGGTGGCCGCCAGGCCCGCCAGCCCCGCCCCGATCACGATCACATCAGCGTCGTACGCCATCTCTGGTCTCCTCACCGGGGCGGGCCGGACGCCCCGGCCGCCGTGGTGGGTCGATCCTCAGCGCACCCGGCCGCGGGCGTCAACCTCGGATTACCCGGTTTCCCGCACGGGTGTCAGGCTGGGAAGAGGCGACAAGGACCACCGCGCGGCCGTCGCCGGATGGCTATTCTCGACACATCCCCCGCCCCGCGCGATACGAGGTGTGCGACGTGACGGTGATACTGCTCGCCCTGGGTGCGGCGTGCTGTCTGGGGCTCGGTTTCGTGCTCCAGCAGGCCGCTGCCCAGCACGCTCCGGCGAAGGACTTCCTCTCGCTGCGGCTGCTGCTCGACCTGATGCGGATGCCGCGCTGGCTGGCCGGTGTCGCCCTGATGGTGTGCGGGATGGGGCTCGGCGCGGTGGCGCTGGGGATGGGCGACATCACCCTCGTCGAACCGCTGCTCGCGACGAATCTGCTGTTCGCGATGGCGCTGTCCCGGCAGCTGACCAGGCAGCGGCTCGGCCGCCGCGGCTGGGCCGGGCTGTGGCTGCTGGCGGGCGGGGTGACGGCCTTCATCGTGGCGGGCCGGCCGCGCGGCGGCGGGCACACCGACGCGACGCTGTGGCAATGGCTGATCATGGGCATCGTGCTGGCCACCGCCCTGCTGCTCACCGTCTACGCCAAGCGGGTACGGATCCACATCAGCCTGGAGGCGGCGCTGCTGGGCCTGGCGGCCGGGCTGATCTACGGCCTCCAGGACGCGCTGACCCGGCTCAGCGGGGACCGGTTCGGGCACGGCGGCTGGTCCGCGCTGTTCACGAGCTGGCAGCCGTACACCATCGTGGTGCTCGGTGTGCTGGCGCTGGTGCTGGTGCAGAGCGCCTTCGAGACGGCGCCGCTGCGGATGTCGCTGCCCGCGCTGACGGCCGCCCAGCCGCTGGCCGGTATCGCCTGCGGGGTGGGCTTCCTCGGCGACCGGCTGGAGGTGACGACCGGGGCGCTGGCCGGGGAGGCGGTCGGGATAGCGGCCGTCATCGCGGGGATCGTGCTGATCGGCAGCCATCCGGCGATGCCGCCGGGGACCGGCCGGGCCGAGACCGTACGGGAGCTCCAGCCGCGCTGACCCCGGTCCGGGAACCGCGCCACGGCACGGGAGAACGGGCCGCCGCTCCCCCGGCACGGGACGGCCCGGTGCCGCTGGTGATTGCATGGCCCCATGACCGACCAGCAACCGCTCAACGCGGACGAGATCCTCGACGTCGTCGACGAGAACGACCAGGTCGTGGGGCAGGCCCCACGGGGCGAGGCGTACGCCCGCAGACTCCGCACCCGATGCGCGTTCGTCCTGGTCCGGGACGCCGCGGACCGGATCTTCGTACACCGCCGCACCGCGCGGAAGCTGGTCTTCCCCGCGCACTACGACATGTTCGTGGGCGGCGTGGTCGGCGCCGGCGAGAGCTACGACGAGGCGGCGCTGCGCGAGGCGGAGGAGGAGCTGGGCGTGCGCGGTCTGGCCCGCCCCGAGCGGCTCTTCTCCTTCCTCTACGAGACGCCGGAACACACCTGGTGGTCCGCGGTCTACGAGGTGCGGTGCACGCTGCCGGTCGCCCCGCAGGAGTCGGAGATCGACTGGCACGCCTTCCTGACCGAGGAGGAGCTGACCCGGCGGCTCGCTGCGTGGGCGTGGACGCCGGACGGTCTGGAGGCGTACCGGCGGCTGCTGGCCCGGCGGGCGGACGGGAAGGGCTGATGCCGCGCGGGCCCGCTCCGGACCGACCGGTAGGGTTTTGGCCATGAGCCACCCCGACCCCGGTCCCGACACCCACGGACGGCGGTCGATCGGCGCCGAGGTGCGGCTGTGGTTCTCGCCCGCGCGGATCCGCGAGGAGGGCAGCACGCCCGACTACCGCTTCTCGCTCGCCAATGAGCGGACCTTTCTCGCCTGGCTGCGCACCGGCCTGGCGCTGGTCGGCGGCGGCTTCGCGGTGGACCAGTTCCTGCCCCGGCTGCACGAGGGGATGCGGCTGACGTTCACCGTCGTGCTGCTGGTGGCCGGTGCGCTGTGCGCGCTGCGGGCGGTCCGCCACTGGGGGCGCTGCGAGCGGGCGATGCGGCGCGGTACGGACCTGCCCGTCTCCCGCTTCCCCTCCTTCCTGGCGCTGGGCCTGGGTGTCCTGGCGGCGGCGATGGTGGTGCTGGTCGCGCTGGGCTGGACCCGGTAGCCGATGGGTGACACCGGCCGGGAGGACGCGCGGCCACCGGGCCCGGCACCCCACCGGGACGCCGGGTTGCAGCCGGAGCGGACCCGGCTGGCCTGGCGGCGTACCTCGCTCGCCGCCTCGGTCGTCGCGGTGCTGGCCGGCCGGCAGCTGGTGCGGAGCGGCGCCCCGGGCCCGGTCGAGGTGCTGGGGACGGCACTGCTGGGTCTGATGTGGCTGATGTTCGTGGTGATCGCGCACCGCCGGATGCGGGCGATGGCCGCCGCCCGCCCGGCGGGGCTGCCGCCGCGCACCGCGCTGCTGCTGGGCGGCGGCACGGTGGCGCTGACAGTGTTCGGCGCGGCGATCCTGCTGCCCGGTCACTGACGGGCGGGGGCGGCCGCCAGGCCGGACGGGTGCCGGGAGCCGGCCGTACAGGTGCCGGAGGTACGGTGACGCCGGGCCCGACGGCGTCCTGCCGGGCGCAGACCGGGCTCCGGGTACGAGGGGTGACCGACCCTCACCCGAACGGACCATCACCCGAGGGGAACTCCTCCGCATGCCCGACACGGCACCCCAGGACGCCGGCCCGGACTCCGTCCGCCCGTCCGCCGCCGACACACCCCGCACCGCGACGCCCCCGGCGGCTCCGGGCGGCACACCGCCGGGCCCGACGGGCCCCGGGCCCGACGTCCCCGAGCCGTACCTCACCGAACTGGCCGCCGGCGTCCACGCGTTCATCCAGCCGGACGGCGGCTGGTGCCTGAACAACGCGGGCTTCGTCACCGACGGCGACACCACGCTCGTGGTGGACACCGCCGCCACCGAGCGCCGGGCGCGTCTGCTGCGCCGCCGGATCGCGGAGAGCGGCGCACCGACGCCCCGCGTGGTCGTGAACACCCACCACCACGGCGACCACACCTACGGCAACAGCGTCTTCACACCCGAGGCGACGGTCATCGGACACGCCGCCTGCCGCCGTGAAGTGGTGGCCGCCGGGCATCAACTGCACGCGGTGTGGCCGCAGGTGGCGTACGGCGACGTGCCGATCACGCCGCCGTCCGTCACCTTCACCGACACCCTGACCCTCCACGTCGGCGAAATCGAGGTGCAACTGATCCACCCCGGCGTCGCGCACACCACCGGCGACACCATCGTCTGGCTGCCCCGGCAGCGCATCGTCTTCGCCGGGGACCTCGTCTTCCACGGCGGTACCCCGTTCGTCCTCATGGGCTCGCTGGCCGGTTCGCTGCGCGCGATCGAGGTGCTGCGGTCGCTGGACGCGGTCACCGTCGTCCCCGGGCACGGCACGGTGACCGGGCCCGAGGTGTACGACGGCATCGAGCGCTATCTGCGGTTCGTCGAGGAACTGGCCCGGCGGGGCAGGGCGGCCGGCCGTACACCGCTCGACGTCGCGCGGGAGGCGGATCTCGGCCCGTTCGCGCACCTGGCCGAGAGCGAGCGGCTGGTGGCGAACCTGCACCGGGCGTACGCGGAACTGTCGGGCGCCGAGCAGGGGGCGCCGCTGGACCCGCTGGCCGCCTTCGCCGACATGACGGCCATGAACGGCGGGGTGCCGATGGCCTGCCACGCGTGAGACCGCGGGTGGGGCGGCCCGTCCGCGGAGCCGCCCCACCCTCCGCCGCATGCCCTGCCCTCCGGCGGAAATCCGCCGCGTGACCGACGTCCCCCGTGCGAACACTGGACGCCATACCGACTAGTCGGCATGATCGTGCCAGCGACCGGCCGACCGGCCCCCTGTCCACTCCGTACGGAGGAGCACGATGAGCAAGGGCACCCCTCCCCCGCAGGACGCGCCCCCGGAGGAACCCCCGGGCCTCGATCCGGAGCGGCTGCGCGCACATCTGGACCGGCAGCTGCCGGGGCTGACCCGCGGCCCGCTGCGCGCGCGGCTGATCGAGGGCGGGCGGTCCAATCTCACCTACCGCGTCACCGACGGCACGTCCTCCTGGGTCGTCCGCCGGCCGCCGCTGGGCCATGTCCTCGCCACCGCGCACGACATGCGGCGCGAGTACCGGGTGATCAGCGCGCTGCACGGGACGCCGGTGCCGGTACCCGAGGCGCTGCTGCTGTGCACGGACGAGTCGGTGCTCGGCGCGCCCTTCTATGTGATGGAGCTGGTCGAGGGGACGCCGTACCGCACCGCCGACCAGCTGCGGCCGCTGGGCGCCGAGCGCACCCGCGCCGTGGTGCTCTCGCTCGTCGACACCCTCGTCGAGCTGCACGCGGTCGACCCGGAGACGGCCGGTCTCGGCGACTTCGGGCGTCCCGAGGGTTTCCTCGACCGTCAGCTGCGGCGCTGGGGCAAGCAGTTGGCGGCGTCCAGGAGCCGCGAACTGCCGGGCATCGACGCGCTCCACGACGAGCTGCGCAGCACGCTGCCCGACTCCCCGGCGCCGACCGTCGTGCACGGCGACTACCGGCTGGACAACGTCCTGGTGGGCGCCGACGACCGGATCACCGCCGTACTGGACTGGGAGATGTCCACCCTCGGCGATCCGCTCACCGACCTCGGGCTGCTGGTCATGTACAGCGAGCAGCGGGAGAGCCCGCTCGCCGGAGCCGGGGCCGGGGCACCCTCGCCCCTCGCCACGACCCGTGGCGCGCCCGGCCACCCCGAACCGGCCGAACTGATCGAGCGGTACGCGGCCCGCTCCGGCCGGGACGTCTCCCGGGTCGCCTGGTACACCGCGTTCGCCTACTTCAAGATCGCGGTGATCCTGGAGGGCATCCACTACCGCTACACGCTCGGCCGGACCCTGGGTGAGGGGTTCGACCGGATCGGTGCGGTCGTCCCGCACTTCATCGAGCACGGCCACGCCACCCTGTCCGCCCTCGACGAAAGCTGAGGCACCCCATGGACTTCGCATTCGACGCCCGTACCGAAGAACTGCGCGAGCGGCTGCTGGCCTTCATGGCCACGCACGTACTGCCCGCCGAGCGGACCGCGGACGAGCAGCGGGCGGCGCTCGCCTCCCCCTGGGACACCCCGCCGGTGGTCGAGGAGCTCAAGGCCGAGGCGCGCCGGCAGGGGCTGTGGAACCTGTTCCTGCCGGACCCGGAGTACGGCGCGGGGCTGACGAACCTTCAGTACGCGCCGCTCGCGGAGATCACCGGCCACAGCCCCCAGCTGGCGCCCACCGCGCTGAACTGCGCCGCCCCGGACACCGGCAACATGGAGGTGCTGGCGCAGTTCGGCACCGAGGCGCAGCGCGAGCAGTGGCTGGCACCGCTGCTGGCGGGCGAGATCCGGTCGGCGTTCGCGATGACCGAGCCCGACGTGGCGTCCTCGGACGCGACGAACATCGAGACGCGGATCGACCGGGACGGCGACGACTACGTCATCAACGGCCGGAAGTGGTACATCTCCGGCGCGATGAACCCGCTGTGCCAGATCTTCATCGTGATGGGCAAGACCGATCCGGACGGCCCCGACATCCGGCGCCAGCAGTCGATGGTGCTCGTCCCGCGCGACACCCCCGGTCTGGAGGTGAAGCGCGCCATGCGGGTGTACGGCTACGAGGACCACTCCCACGGCGGCCACGCCGAGGTGGTCTTCGACGACGTACGGGTTCCGGCGGGCAATCTGATCGGCGAGGAGGGCGGCGGCTTCGCCATCGCCCAGGCCCGGCTCGGCCCCGGCCGGATCCACCACTGCATGCGGCTGATCGGCTTCGCGGAACGCGCCATCGAGCTGATGTGCCGCCGCGCGGTGGCCCGTACGGCCTTCGGCAAACCGCTGGCCCAGCAGGGCGTGATCCAGGAGTGGATCGCGGACGCGCGGGTCGCGGTGGAACAGCTGCGGCTGCTGGTGCTGAAGACCGCCTGGCTGATGGACACCGTCGGCAACAAGGGCGCGCACACCGAGATCCAGGCCATCAAGATCGCCACCCCGCGCACGGTCGTGGACATCCTCGACCGGGCGGTACAGCTGTACGGTGCGGGCGGGGTCAGCCAGGACTCGCCGCTGGCGGAGCTGTGGGCCGCGGCGCGCACGCTGCGGCTGGCGGACGGTCCGGACGAGGTGCACCTGCGGTCGCTGGCCCGGCGCGAGCTGAAGAAGTACCGGTAGCGGACGGCGGAACGCCGGCGGGGCCCCCGCACTGCCACGGGGCTCCGCCGGCGCCCGCGGGTGCTACGGCCGCAGCGCGCGCAGCAGCAGCTCGGCGAGGTGGTCGGCGACCTGCTGCGGGGTGAGCGGGCCGTCCGCGCGGTACCAGGTGCCCAGGTGGTGCACGGAGCCGAAGTGGTAGTCCACGATGAGGTCGGCCGGGATGTCGGCGGCGAACACTCCGGTGCGCTGGCCCTCCTCGACCAGCGCCCGGAACCGCTCGTGGTAGCGCCGCCGTTCGGCCCGTACCTGCTTGTCCTTCTCCGGGCTGAGGAGGTGCATCGAACGGAAGAAGATCGTGGCGTCGTCGAGGTTCTCGATGGTGGTGACGACGACATCGGCCGCGGCGTCCCGCAGCCGCTGTTCGACCGGCGCGCCGGAGCTCGCGAAGTGGTCCAGACGCTCCTGCTGGAGCCGCAGCACCCGGCCGTAGACCTCGTGCAGCAGATCGTCCTTGGAGCCGAAATAGTGGTACAGGGCGCCCTTGGTGACGCCCGCCGCGTCGACGATCTCCTGGACCGAGGTGCGGTCGTAGCCCTGCTCCGCGAAGAGCCTGGTGGCGGTGGCCAGCAGCCGCTGGGCCACGGGCTTCGTACCGCCGCCGCCGACGCCGCCGCCGTCCTTCGTCCCGGCCATCGTCCTCACCTGTCCTTCGTCCGTACGCGCCTGTCGTGCCGGTGGCCGGGCCGCCCGGCCGGGGGCCCGCGGGGTACCCCGGGTCATGCGCGGTCGCGCAGCTCCCGTCGGAGGATCTTGCCACTCGTGGTTTTCGGCAGCTCCGGCAGGATCTCCACCTCCCGGGGATATTTGTACGCCGCCAGCCGCTCCTCGCAGTGGGCGATCAGCTCCGCGGGCGCCGGGGCGGCCCCCGGCCGCAGGCTCACATACGCCTTCACCGACTCGCCCCGGTAGGCGTCGGGCACGCCGACGACGGCCGCCTCGCGCACCGCCGGGTGGGTGTAGAGCACGTCCTCGACCTCCCGCGGCCACACCTTGAAACCGGCGGCGTTGATCATGTCCTTCTTGCGGTCCACGACGTACAGCCAGCCGTCGCGGTCCATGAAGCCGATATCGCCCGTCCGCAGTTCGCCGTCCGGAATGCTCTCGGCGGTGGCGTCCGGCCGCCGCCAGTAGCCGGGCACCACCTGCGGACCACGCACCACGATCTCGCCCTGCTCGCCGAACGGCACGTCCCGGCCACCCTCGTCGATGATCCGGACCACCGTGTCCGGGCCCGGCACGCCGACCGCCAGGGTGCCGGAGACCGCGTCGACCGGCGCCTCCTTGCCGGGCGGGACGCTGGCACACGGGGCGGTGCACTCGGTCAGGCCGTAGCCGTTGTGGAGGTACGGGCCGAAACCGGAGCGGAACTTCGCCACCAGCGCGGGCGGCAGCGGCGCGCCGCCCGAGGACATCATCCGGAAGGACGCGAAGTGCTCCCGGCTGACGTCGGGATGGGCCATCAGCGCCATGTACGCGGTGGACGGGCCGACGGTGTAGGCGGGGCGGTGCTCCAGGAAGGCGTCCAGGACGACGCCCGCCTCGAAGCGGTAGGCCAGCACGAGGGTGCCGGCGTTGCCGAGGGCGGCGGACAGCTGGCAGACCATACCGGTGATGTGGAAGAGCGGGGCGAGCGCGAAGTACGTGGCGCCTTCCGGGAGGGGGAGGCCGGTGCGCTGCCGCTCGGCGTTGTAACTGATGTTGCCGTGGGTGTTGGTGGCGCCCTTGGGGGTTCCGCTGGTGCCGGAGGTGTAGCTGATCAGCGCGATGTCGTCGGCGGTGAGGGCCGGACCGTCCGGGACGGCAGCTATCGCTCCGCCCGTGCGGGCAACGGTCAGCAGGTCGTCGGCGCCCTCGCGCGCCCCGAGCCGCTCACCGCGCAGCACCCGGGGATCGTCGCGGGTCTGGAGCTCCCATTCGCAGGCGGTGAGCGCGATCCGCACCGAGGGCGCCTCGGCGGCGGTGGCGCGCAGGAAGCGGTCCCAGGTGTGGTCGGCGCAGATGACGGCGGTGACCTCGGCGTCGTGCAGGATGTGCCGCATCTCCCCGGACTTGTACATCGGGTTGACGGGGACGGCCACCCCACCCGCCTTCCAGACCCCGAGCAGCGCGAGCACGAAGTGCGGGGTGTTCTGGAGCATCACCGCGGCCCGGTCACCGCGCCGGAAGCCGCGGGCGGCGAGGTGGGCGGCGACGCCGTCGGAGAGCGCGTCGGCCTCGGCGTAGGTCAGCCGTCCGTCGAAGTAGGCGAGCGCGGTACGGCCGGGCGCGCGCCGGACCGCGTCCCGGAAGGCGTGCAGCGGCGAGGCCGGCGGCTGGACGGGCGCGCGCTGGGCGTCGTTGAGCTGCGCCAGCCACGGCTTGTCCTGGTACGAGGTCATCGGTGCGGCCCTCTCTTCCTGGTCATGTGGACGCCTGGTCATGTGGTCACGTGGTCGCCCGGTCACATGGTGGTCCGGTGGCTGGTCGCCCCGGTGGCCTGGTTTGTCTGCATCGTCCCTGCCGAGTGCCAGCGCCGTGCAGCCGGGGTGGAGCGGGACCGGGACCGGGCCGCCCGGCCCGGTCCCGGGGAGCGAGGCGCTAGGAGACGTCCCGGCCCTCCGTCTGCTCCCACTTCTGCTGGAGGTGGTTCATCCCGCTGAGCCAGCGGTCCGGGTCGGCGGCCCGCGCGGTGTAGTAGCCGGCGACCTCCGGGTGCGGCAGGACCAGGAACCGGCCCGCCTCGATGGCGGCGAACAGCGCGTCCACGACGACATCGGGCTCGACGGCCCCCGGCCTGAGGACCAGATCACCGGCGGTGCCGGTACCGGCGAGCATGTCGGTGCGGACGCCCTGCGGACAGATGGCGTGTACGTCGATGCCCCGGTGGCGATAGGTCGCGGAGAGCCATTCGGCGAAGGCGTAGGCGCCGTGCTTGGTGACGCTGTACGGCGCGGAGCCGACCATGGTGAGCAGCCCGGCGGCGGAGACCGTGGAGATGAAACGCCCGCTGCCGCGTTCCAGCCAGTGCGGCACCAGCTCGCGGGCGGCCCGGACATGCGCCATGACATTGACGTCCCAGGCTTGCTGCCAGACGTCCTCGGCCGCCTCGGGACCCCCCGCGTCGCCCCGGCCGGCGTTGGCGCAGAAGATGTCCACGGCACCGCCGAGCGCCTCGCGGGCGGCCGGAACGACGACGGAGGCGTCACCCGGGACCGCGATGGCCCCGATCTCGGCCGCGGTCCGCTCGGCCTTCTCCCGGTCCAGGTCGTTGACCACCACCCGAGCCCCCTCGGCGGCGAACCGGCGGGCCAGCGCGGCGCCGATCCCCCCGCCCGCTCCAGTGACGACAACGGCCTTGTCCCGTACGGCTTCCACGCTGGGGCTCCCTTTGGTCTTGCGGTTGGTCTTGGTCTTGGTGGGTTGGTCTTGGTCTTGGCCTGGGTGGGTTGGTCTTGGTCTTGGCCGGTTGGTCTTGGCCGGTTGGCCTCGGTCAGTCTCGGTCGGAGTCGGGCTCGGTTGCACGTGGTCTCGGTCGCGCACGGTTTGAGTCGCGCGCGGTCCCGTTCGGGCGCGGTCATCAGTCGCACTCGACTCCGGCCGACAAGGACGCCGACTGACAGGTAACCGGCCGACAGATCGCAGCCGATCGCCTCCGACTCGACTGACCGGCGGATCGAATGGTGGATCAACTGGCGGCAGACTAACCAGTCGGTATGTCTGGTGGAAGGGGTCCGCCACCGCGATGGCCGGATGCGTCCCCGTCGCGATGTGGCGGCCGGGTCCGTTCCACGACCGCACGTCAGCCGAATACGTTTCAGATGTTTCAGACGTTTCAGGACACCGCACCGGCCCGATACGTTCCGGCAGGTTCCCCATCCGCATGACAGCCGGGTACGTCCCACGGCGATGCGACAGCCGATTACGTCCTGCGGCGACGGCGCGACGACCAAGTACGTCCCCGAGCGACGCGACAGCCGGGTGCGTTCCGCATCGGTGCGACGGCCCGGCACGTTCCGCATCGGCCCGAGCCGCGTTAGCGTGCGCACGACACACACCACGGCCACCCCTCCTGTCCCCCGGCCCTCCGATCCCCCAGCTACCGCTCTCCCCCGGCTCTCGCTTCCCCGGCCACTGCCCCCTCAGTGACCACCTCTCAGTGACCACCCCTCAGCGTTCCCCCAATGACCACCCTCTCGGTGACCCCTGGTGACCCCTGACTGATCACGGAGGTCTGCACATGGCCCTGTCGAGACGCGTACTGCTCGGGCATCTGGCGGCGACCGGCGCGGCCGGCGCGGCGCTCACCGCGACGGCGGGGCCGGCCCGTGCGGCGGGGGCGGCCCAAGCCGCGGGAGCTGCTGCGGACTCGGCCCACCTACCGGGCCGGCCGGAGCCCGGCGGGCGGCGGGTCCACACCGGCTTCGACCGACTGGCCGCCGACGGCTACCGCCTCCTCGACGGCCACCGGGTCGGCATCGTCACCAACCCCACCGGCATCACCCCGGGCCTGCGCCACATCGTCGACGTGATGCACGCCGACAACCGGGTACGGCTGACCGCCGTCTTCGGCCCCGAACACGGTTTCCGGGGCACCGCCCAGGCAGGCGGCTCGGAGGGCCGCTACGACGACCCGGCCACCGGCCTGCCCGTTTACGACACCTACGACAAGAGCGGCAAAGAACTCGCCGACATCTTCACCGCCTCCGGCGTGGACACCGTCATCTTCGACATCCAGGACGTCGGCGCACGCTTCTACACCTACATCTGGACCCTCTACGACTGCATGGTGGCCGCCGCCCGCGCCGGCAAACGGTTCGTGGTCCTGGACCGCCCCAACCCGGTAACCGGCCGCTCGGCCACCGGCCCGGTACTGGACAAGGCGTACGCCTCCTTCGTCGGCCGCGAGCCCATCTCACAGGCCCACGGGATGACGGTGGCGGAGTTGGCCCTCCTGTTCAACGGCGAGTTCGTCCCGAAGGCCGCCGGCCGGCCGGTGGAACTGGACACCGTCCTGATGACGGGCTGGCGACGCGACGACTTCTTCGACGCCACGGGACTGCCCTGGGTACCGCCCAGCCCCAACATGCCCACCCCCGACACCGCCCTCGTCTACGCCGGCACCTGCCTCTTCGAGGGCACCAACCTCTCCGAAGGCCGCGGCACCACCCGCCCGTTCGAACTGCTCGGCGCACACGGCATCGACCACCGCTGGTCCGCCGCCGCCAACGAACTGGCCCTCCCCGGCGTCCACTTCAGAGAGGCGTATTTCGCCCCCACCTTCTCCAAATTCCAGGGCAAAACCATCGGCGGCCTCCAACTCCACCTCCACGACCGCACCACCTTCGACCCGGTACGCACCGGCATCGCCCTGCTCATGACCGCGAAACAGACCTGGCCCGACTTCGCCTGGCGCTCGGACCACGGCATCGACCACCTCACCGGCTCCGCCACCGTACGGACCATGATCGACGCGGGGGCGAGTACGGACGAGGTGGTCACCTCTTGGCGCGCCGGACTCCGGCAGTTCCGGGGGGTACGGGGACGGTACCTGCGGTATCGGTAACAGAAGCCGACGAGCCCACCGGTCAGGCGCCACCCCACTGCGCAAACAGCAACACACAGAGCCGAATTGCCGACGTGCTCACAACCACCACATGCCCGCCGCTCTGCAAGCACTGCCCCACCCCGACTTCAGCCGGCCCGCACTCGGCGAATTCACCTGCCAACCTCTTGATTGGCTACGGCACCGCCCTTACCAATCCCACCATCCGGCGGGCTTCCACCGCCTCCCTCTCCCCGCGCTGCGCCTTCCGAACCCCCAGCGGTACGAGGTGATCACGACGGCGCCCCCACATATTCCTCAAACCGGCCCACGAGTGCTCACCGGCCGACATATGACGGCAATTCCTCAGCTGCCAGGCAACGACACCTTCCTGAGAGGCATGACCAGCGCGGCAAAGAGCACCTGAACACCAGCCAAGATCAAAAGCATGTTCAACGGCGTGAATATCACGTAAGGCCACAGCGGGAAAAGGAGCAGGAATCCCGCTCTGAGCCTGAAGGAGCCGACTGTCTCTTGATGTCTGTGCCGAGCGATAAATCCCAGGACCACCAGAGACTGCCAGCCCTCGATCAACAATGGCCCCCATCCGCCGGACAGGCCCCGCAAAAAGGATTCCCAGAACGGCAGTCGCACAGAAAAGTCCAAGGATGTCGGATCATTGGGGCGATCAAATGTGGCCGCCACGAGAACCCAACCCAGCGCAAAGATAATGACGTATCGAATGCCGCAGCGCACAAGCCAACGAAGGGTTGACTCATCTGAACGCTCCAGGGGATCTACAGAATTCACGGCAGCACGCATTCACTTCCAGCCCGTCACGGCTATCGATTACCGGAATTTCCAAGCCATCACCAAACACTCCACGGAAATCAAGGAGTCAAATCCATGGATACTTATCCTCACACAACCTCACCCGAGCCACAAACGCCTCCCCCAACCACCTCACTTGGTCCCGCGACCGCCGCGACAGCCTGGAGGACAGAGCGAGATTCACTCTGATACCGAGGGGTCAGAACATGACGGCCAATCGGTTTGACCAGGAGGCTGCCCACGTCTCGCATACCTTACCCTTCTCGGCATAAGTATCACTCCTGAGAAAACCTGCACTCCCGCGAGAATCCACAGCCCTTCCCCTCCCCCAGCGAAGAAGAAAGGCCACAGAGGCATGAGGAGCAGAAATCCCATCACTGTTCGCAATGAAACATTCGCCCGCTCCGCAATCAATCCTGCCGCTATCATAAAAAGGACGAGAGACTGACCGCCAATAATCGCCAGCACCGACGGCCCGTCAGCCAGCCCCATCCTGAAAGACTCCCAGAAAGAAAGGACTGCATCGATATCCACGCCCACTCGCCGCGGGTCGGGGCGGCGCAGGCTCACGACACAATAGAGAACCCATCCAGCCGAAAACGCGAAACAATAGCAAACAATAGTCCGAACGAACCATCTAATGATATTCATTTCCCCCACGGCCTCACCCGTCATCGCCCCACCCCTCTCACGCAAGCGCAGCTGATCCGCGTGCCATTTGTCTGCACAACGGCGGCCCGGAACATCGATACGGCTCCCCCTACTCCGCACCGCTTCACACCATTCTCATCGCAGCCGCAGCCCAGCAAACCCTCCCTACGGCTGGTGCGGACCGACTGCAATCCCTGTTCAAACTCGCCCTGCACGCTGAACTCCGCAAAGGCGAACTCCTCAGCCTCCACTGGGACGACATCGATCTCATCAACGGCACCGCCGCCACCCGCCGCACCCTCCAGCTCACCAGCTCAGGCGGGCTCACCACGCCGCCTACCAAGAGCCCGAGCTTCCGAACGCCGCATCACCCTCCCCGCCAGTTGCCTCCACCCGCCGAAGCTTCACCGCGAGCAGCAGCGGGCGGAGCCGGACGGATCTGGTGCCGAATGGCAGGGAAACGGGCGCGTCTTCACCACTGCGCAGGGCCGCCCCATCGGCCCGACCAACCTCATCCACACCTTCAACACGCTCCTCCGCCGCGCTGGCCTCCGCCGCATCCGCTTCCACGACATCCGCCACTCGACCGCCGTCCTGCTCCTGGAACAGGGCGTCGAACTCGTCGTCAACAAGGACTCCTCGGCCACGCCCACATCGGCGTCACGGCCGGCGTCTACGCGCACGTCCGCCTCCGCCTCCAGCGCGACGCCATCGACACCCTCAGTGCCGTCCTTGACGGCCCTGCCAACGACGAGTCGACCTACGACGACGGCAACGACCCGCCGCTGTGCGGAGCCACCGTCCACTGACGTTGCCGTCAACTGCTGCCGTCACCCCATGCAGAAGCCCCATCAGGATGCACCTGACGGGGCTTCAAATTGCAGAAGCATCCTACCCAGTGACTCTCAATACCCGGGCGGGACCACGAAACTCGGCAAGGAACCTTGACCGCCCATAGGTCCATAGTTGGCGGTCAGGGTTGCGGCGTACCCGTCCGGGACGGTCCGCCCCGCGAAGGTCAGCGGAAGATACGACTCCAACGCGCCTGATACGTCCAGGAAGGGCCCGAACTGCGTGCACCATTCATTCCGTGCAACTGCGTTCGGGAACCCCCGAAAAACTGCAACTTCGGGATCCCTTTCACCCCAGCATCCCCATCTTCCGGAAGGTCCGGTCGCAGTAATGACGTTCGCCGAGATCGCGATCGACCCCATGATGTCGCCGTCCGGCTCGTAACCGATCGCGGCCCAATAGTCGTCCACGTCAGCCTCGACGGACAACGACATCGCCGGGTACATCCCGTACTCCGGGACGTAGAACGCATCGCAATCCGGCTCAAGAACCAGCAGTTCGACGCACCCGTCACCATGCCACCGAGCCATCGCACAGAGCGCCGACCAGAAGTCCGGGGCGAGGACAGCATCGAACTCACAAAACAGCGAGTCTCCAGCACCCTCCTTGAAGACCTGGTTGGGCAACCTGGCGTCAAGGTCGAAGGCGGCTGCGCCACGGGAGCGAACATCCAGGTAGTCGTTGCGATCGATCACAATCGAGTTCGCCTCTGCCATCAATCCTCACCCAGCCTGATCTTGATGTCGGCCTTCTTGGACCCTGGATTGTAGTAGTCCGCCGTCCACCCCTCGTGACTGTTGGCCTTCCCTCGGAGGAAATACCTTGCCCCATCCTTCTCGTACATGATGTTCGGGCCCTTTTCGGTGCGAGTCCACCCATTGACCTGAAGGTTCTTTCCGAACTCCACGGGACCGACGTCCGTCGATTTGTTCCGCATGCGGGCGCCGGGGCTAGTGATGTCCTCATATTTCGACGCGGTCGAACAGTTGCTGTTGTGAACGAGTACTGGCGTCTTCCCCGCCAGCACATAGTACGTGTGCGTGCCCTCGACGGTCAGATCGTGTGTCCGCTGCTGCTTGTGGAAGTGGCGGACCGCAGTGACCTTGGTTGTTGCGCCCTGGGGCGTGCGGAGTTCGGTGCCCGGGTGGAGGTCGCCGGCGTTGATCCACTTCTTCTTGTCGACGGACCAGAAGGGGTGGGTGTCGGTGGCGATGATGCTGGAGTCGCCGGACGGGGTCCTGACGGTGAGGTCGGTGAAGTGTTTGTCTTCCTTGGTGACGATGGTGGCAACGACAGGGCGAGTGGTGGTTTCGCCGGTTTCAGGGTCGGTGGCTATGACTTTGTCGCCGGTTTCGACATCTTCTATTTTCTTCTTCTTGCCGTCGGCTAGGGCCACTTCCGTGTCGGGCAGGAAGCTGTGACAACCTCCGCCACGCTTGTATCCGCGTAGGCCCAGGCGTCCCCCGGGCCCCTCGCCACCGCCGCCTGCATGGACTCCCGCTCCTATGGCGTTCGCCACCAACTCCCAGCGCCCTTCGGGGCAGTGCCCCTCCATCTCCGCGCAGGCCACCAGTTTCAGGATGGCCAGGCTCAAATGGGTGTTCGGGTCATACGGGTCGATGTTGAACATGCCCTGATAGAAGAGCTTTTGGTCGGTCGCTCGGTCGTAGACGCGGTTGGTGAACTCCTCAGCTCGGTCCCAGGTGGCGTCGACGGTGAGTCCCGGAAGCACCATGGCCTTGGGCCGAGGAGCTCGATAGTGTCCCCACTTCGATGGGTTGATCGCTGCGAGACCGTTGAGGAAATCACGACGGTCCTTTTTCGAGCCCCAGTCCATCCACGGGCAGCTGACAGGGTCACACCCCTTGGACCCGTTCTCCGCAGGCCGCAACAGGCCGCTGGGGTCGGAATCGGTGACGGGGTTGCTGCCCGCGTAGGTGTAACCGTTGAAGGACTCCGAATCGGCCAGGTTCAGCAACGGGTCCACCGAGAGAAAGCGGCCCGCCTCCGGGTCGTATTCGCGGGCGCCGAGGTGGGTGAGGCCGGTGTCGGTGGTGTCGTCGGTGCCGCCGACGAAGCCTCTGGAGCCGGGCCAGGTGGGTGGTGTGTCGCCGCGGGGGCCGCCGAAGGGCAGGCTGCGGCGTTGGGTGAGGGTCTGGTCGGCGGACTTGATGGCGAGTTGGCCGGTGCCGTGGTGGTCGGCGAGGGTGATGGTGTAGGCGCCGTCGTCGGTCAGGACGGCCTGGTTGCCGCCGCCGAGGGGGATGTAGCGGGTGGCCTTCGGGGTGGCGGCGTCCTTGTCGAGGGTCAGTTCGGTGTGGTCGCCGAGGTAGAGGGTGGTCTTGGTGTCAGTGCGGGCGATGAGGCGGTTGCCGTCGGCGTCGTAGAGGTAGGAGGTGGTCTTGGTGCCGTTGTCGCCGGTGGGTTCGGTGACCTTGGCGAGGTGGCCTTCGGCGTCCCAGTCCAGGGTCTGTTTGTCGCCCTTGAGGGTGCGGGCGATGGTGTTGCCCGTGGGGTCGTAACCGTAAGTGCTCTGGGCCGTTCCGGTCGGCCCGGTGGTGTCGACCGCGGTGAGGCTGTGGGGCTGGGCCGTGCCGGGCTTCGGGTAGGTGTAGGTGCTCTTGGTGTCCTTGGCCGCGTCGCCCGCCGGGTCGTGCTGGGTCAGGGTACGGCGGTTGCCCGCCGCGTCGTACGCGTAGGACTGCCAGTAGGGAGCGGGACCGGCGATCAGATTGCCGGCCGGGGCATCCGCGCAGGTCTTCTGGTTCTGGGTCCAGGCTTCGGTGAGACGGCGCAGGAAGTCATAGGTGAAGCACTGGGTGTCGGTGCCGGAGCGGGAGACGTCCGAGACGGCGGTGATGTTGCCCGCCGGATCGTAGCCGTAGGTGGCGGACTGGTCGACGCCCGCGACGCCCAGACGGTCGACGCGGGAGTTCGACAGGCGCTGCGTGCCGAACTCGTAGGTGTTGGTGACCTGGGTGAGCCCGCCGCTGTTGATCTTGTAGGTGAGGGGCTGCCCGACGTGGTTGTACGTCGGGTCGGCGCGGAAGCCGGAGCCGAAGACGGCGGTGGTGCGCATGGTGTCGTCGTCGTAGTTGTAGTTCCAGCCCTTGCCGAGGATGTTCCCGACGGTGGAGAAACTGCGGCCCCGTACCAGGCCGTTGCCGTAGTACAACGTGCCGGCTTCGTAGCTGCCGGCCAGTTTGCCTTCGGAGTCGGGAATGACCGTGGCCATGCGCTGCGGCCGGTAGAGGCGGTCGTACTGGGTGATCTTGTTGGTGTACGGCTTGCCGTCGATGTAGCGGGTGGATTCGGAGAGTTGGCCCCGGGCCCCGGCGACGGTGTCGTAGACCCACTTGGCGCGCAGCGGGCCGTCCAGGGCCTTGTCACGGAGTTCGGTCTTGCGGCCGAGGCCGTCGTAGGCGGTGGCGAGGGTGGTGCCCCGGGAGTCGGTGGTGGTGGTCTGCTGGCCCCGGTCGTCGAAGGTGGCCTTCGAGGTGCCCTTGTCCGGGTCGGTGGACTGGGTCTGGTTGCCGGCCTGGTCGTAGGTGTAGGTCCAGCTGTTCCCGGCCGGGTCGGCGACCTTGGCCAGCTCTCCCTTGGGGGTGTAGGCGTAGCGCGTGGTCTCGGCCGGGGCGTCGGCCGCGCGGGTGTGGTGCTGGAGGAGTTCGGTGGTCTTGCCGCGGGCGTTGGTCACCGTGGTGGTGGCGGTGGCGCCCTCGGGCGGGATGACGGTGGTGCGGTCGCCTCCGTAGAGGGTGCTGGTGACGGCGAGGACCTTGCCGCCGTCTCCGTTGCCGGCGACCTGGCGGGACTCGGTGGTGCGGCCGAGCCCGTCGTAGGTGTTCCAGGTCTGCGTTTCGACGCTGAGGGCGTTCTCGGGCTTGAAGAGGTCCCGGGCGGGCTTGCCGGTGGTGTAGTACGGCGCGAACGACTTGGCGGTCAGGCCGCGTTCGTCATAGAAGGTGTCGCTGATCAGCCGCCCGGCGTCCGGACCGGGGACCTGTGTCTGGCGTGCCCGCAGGTAGCCGTCGTAGAGGGTGTACGAGACGGTCTGGGTGCCGCCGGCCGGGTTGAGGGTGCGGGTGGCGACGGCGGTCGGCTTGCCCTCTTCGACGAAGTAGTTGAACTGGTAGGTGGGCACCGCCGGACTGGCCCGGTCGGCCAGATAGACCATCCACGACCGGCCCAGGGCGTCGTAGCGCAGTGTGGTCCGCTTGCCGTTGGTGTCGACGGTCGCGGCGGGCAGACCGCGCAGTGGGTCGAGTTCCGTCGTGGTGGTCTGCGCGGTGGCGCTGTCCTTGCCGTCGGCGGGCGGGGTGACGGTGGTGGTCTTGGCGGGGATGCCGGTGGCCGGGGTGTAGGCCGTGGTGGTCGTGCGGCCGTCGGTGCGGGCCGTGCGGGCGGGGGCGCTGTCCCCGATGGCGGTGACGTCGGCGGTGAGGTCGGTGACCTTCTCCGGGCGGCCGTAGGCGTCGTAGGTGGTGCCGGACTCCAGGTAGGTGGCCGTGGTGCCGTCGTGCTTCTTCAGCGTCGCGGAGGTGGTGGCGTCGCCCTTGGTGGGCGCGGTTCCGTACGAGCCGCCGTCGTACGCGGTGCGGACATCCACGATGACGTCCTTCGCGCGGTCGGGGCTGGTGGCGCACTTCTTGGCGACGGTCTCGACCCGGGCGGGCAGGGTGAGGAGGTTCTTGTCGGTGTTGGTGGCGTAGGTGGTGCGGGTGCACTGGTCGTCGTCCTGGTCGGCCTCGTCCCCGAGGTCGCTGACCTCGGTGACACGTCCGGCGACGGTGTCATAGGTGGACGCGGTCGCCGTGGTGCGCCACTTGGCCCCGGCTCCTTGGTCCAGCGAGGTCCACGAGCGGGAACTCGCGGTGCCGGTGAAGTTGGCGGTGACGGTCCCCCAGTCCCGCGTCTTCTTGGCCGTCTCGTGGTGCCAGGGCCTGCTGACGGTCTTGGCCAGGACCTTTCCGCCGGGGGCCGAGTAGGTGACCGTCTTGTAAGGGAAGCCGGCCGTGGAGGAGTGCTCGGCGATGGCGTCGCCCTCGCCGTCGCCCAGGGAGACGTTGACGCTCTTGCTGCCGCCGGTGGTCGTCTTGCGGTCGCCGTCCATACCGCGCAGGAAGTAGCTGTCCTCCTGTGTCTTCATGGCGGTCGCGGCGGGGCCCTGGCCGCCGGTCTGTACGCGTACCTGGCCGTAGCCGCGCCACTGCGACCAGGTCTTGAACTTTTCCTTGGTCAGGCCGTCGTCATCGTCGTAGTGCCAGGCCGCGTCGCCGAGGTAGGTGTAGCGGGTGACCTGGTCGGGGGCGCCGCCGGTGCGGTCCGTGGTGGTGACGGCGGTGACGACGTACTTGTTGAACCACTGCCTGTCCGGGTCGTCACTGGAGCTGCCGCCGATGAACTGCGGGAAGCAGCGGGTGGTGTTGGACTCGGGGGTGGGCAGACCGCCGGACGCGCAGGCCGGGGCGGAGTAGGTGACGTCGGTCTGGCCGCCGTACTCGTCGGCGATGGTGGACAGGCGGTCCTTGACGTAGGGCGGGTAGCCGTCGCCGGTCTTGTCGAGGCGGTTGACGAGCTGGGTGTAGGCGAAGGTGGTCTTCGGCAGTGTGGTGGGGGTGGCCGCGGTGTGGCCGGTGTGCTGGATGGATTCCAGTTCGAGCTGGTAGTCGACGTCCGCCTTGCCCCAGCGGTGCGTCAGGGCCCAGGAGTCGACGGGAGTCAGCGCACCGTCCTTGAGGATCTCGGCGGTGATACCGGTCAGCCGCTTGCGGGTCCAGAAGGTGGGCGAGAACCGGCCCTTGTCGCAGGCCGTACCCGCCTTGCAGTTGAGGTCCCAGGGGGTGTCGTACCAGTACTCGCCCTTGGCGTCGATCGTGTCGGCGGCGCAGGTCACCCCGGTCTGCGGCAGGCAGCGTTCGGCGTTGGTGAACGACACCTGGGCCAGTGGCTTGTCCTTGTAGAGGTCGCCGGCCTGCCGGCCGTACTCGATCCGCTTCAGGTAGCCGCCGCGGGTGTAGGGGGTGTCGTCGGTGTCCTTGAGATCGCGGCCGTAGGAGTTGGACTCCTTCTCGTAGTAGTACGCGAGGGCGTCACCGTGCGGGTCGACGACATAGTCGAGGTTCCAGCGCCAGCCTTGCTGGCACCAGGAGTCCTTGAAGGTGTCCTTGTGGCAGGGCTCGCCGGCGTCGTTGCCGAACACCGGGACGGTCCAGGTCGAGTCGGTGGTGTCCTTGCCCGCGGCCCAGCCGGGCAGCTTGTGGTAGCCGAAGTAGTAGCGGACGCCGGCGGGGTCGGTCAGTTCCCAGTACTCGTTGTCGTTGTCACCGTTGTCCCGTGCGGCCGAGGTCAGCCTCTTGATCTTGGTGCCGTCGTCGTTCTTGAGCTTCCACTGGTCGGTGCCCGCCGGAACGAGTTCGCCGGCCTTTCCGTTGAAGGAGATGAAGGCGTTGTCGTAGGCCCAGCACAGGTCGCCCGGCTTGTTGCCGTCGGCGTGCTTCACCCCGTCGTCGGAGCAGGGCTTGTAGCGGCGCTCGATGTAGCCGGGCCACAGGTCGAAACCGTCGCCGGCCCAGGAGCCCTGGTTGTTGCTGTTCCCGGTGCGCCCGTCGATGGCGCCCGAGGAGTACGACAGGCCCACCCGGGGCTTGAGGCCGCCGGGCACCTCGGGGACCGGAATGTCGTAGGACCAGCTGAAGTCACCGGTGTTGAGGTTGGTGTCCCAGGTCGCGGACGGGGCGAGGCTGGTCGCCTGGTAGTCGCCCTTGGCGCCCTTGTCGTCGGCCACGGCCGCCAGCACCGTCGGCGCGTTCGACCGCAGCGGCACGGAGGCCGCGGTGAGGGTGTGGTGCTCGCCGTCGTTGGTGGTGGGCAGGGGCTTGGCGGTACGGCAGGACGCCTGGGACGGATCGCTCACCGCACAGGCGGGCAGCTCCACCAGGCGCAGCCGCGAGGCGTACGCGCCGCCGAAGGCACCGGCGAAGCCGCTGTAATCGACGGTCACGCGGAGCGGGCCCGGTGCCTGATCGGGCTGCTGACCGGACTCACCGGGCTGCCCGTCGGGCTGGGACTTGGACGGGGCTGCCGCGGCCGGCTGGAGCGTGAACAACATGCCGTCCACACCGGCCTGTCGCGCCTGCTTCCGGTCCAGCATCCGGGCGGTCACGGCGCCCGGTGCGGTCGCGGCCGTCGTCCGGTGGTCTTGCGCGGACGACTTGGCCGCGTGCGCCGGCTTCGGCGCCTTGGCCGGCTCGTCCGGCTCGTCCGAAGGGGCCTGGGCGGGCGCGAGGGTGAGCGGGAGGCCGTCGGCCTTGCGCGGTGCGACGCCCGCGGACGGTGTGTCCGAGGCGGAGGGGGTGAAGTGGACCGTCGCCTCGGCGGCACCGGGCCATGCGCTCTTGGGGCGCTCCTGGGGGGTGCGCGGTCCCGTCGGCAGCTTCCGTGGTTTGACGTGGATGCCTTCGGTACCGGGGACGGTCCTGCCGACGTCGGGCTGTGCCGCGGCGTCCGGTGCGGCCGATGCTTCCGGCAAGGTCAGCGCCGGCAGCAGCGAACCCACCAGCACCGCGGAGATACCCAAGGCGATTCTGTGTCGCAGACGTCTGCGTCTGCCTGCGCCGACCGTCCCGTTCATTACTGTCCCCACCCCTCGCTGCCGCACCGCAGGCACTCCCGTGGTGCTGCGGTGTTCAATTCCGTGAATGTGTCCGTTGGTGGCTTGGCATGCGGGTCGGTTGTGCACCGCATGCGGTCGGGCGTCAGGTCGCCTTCGGCACCTCGGTCGGCAGTTCGTACATCTCGCCGGCCATGCTGCGGACCTGTTCTGCGGTCAACGCGCCCCGGAAGGCCCATACGTCGTCCACGTCGCCCGGCCAGTAGTTCCCGAAGGAACCGCCGTTCTTGTCCCGCCCGACCTGGAACGACTTGAGGGCTTCGAAGGAGATGACGTTCTCGGCCCACGGCACCGCTTCGGCGCACTGCGGGTCGTCGGCCTGGCCGTCGCCGTCCCGGTCGACACAAGCCGCCTCGCCGAGCTGGCCGTTGACGTAGATGCGGACCTGTCCGGCGAAGCCGTCGTAGACGACGGCGACGTGGTTCCAGTCGGTCACGCTATTGAACGTCTGACTGTTGGCGGCCCGGTCGATACCGGCGTCCGCGGAGTCGGACCGTGGCATCGCCACCTCCCAGACGCCTTCGGTTCCGGTGTCCTTCGCATCCGGCTGGAACCCCAGCCGGATGCTGCTCGTATTGGCCCCCTCCGCACTCACCACCGTCGCCGGACGCGTAGGCACGGCCGCTGCCCGGACCCAGGCAGTGACGGTGAAGCTGGCGCTGGTGTCGAAGGGGACCGGGCTGGAGGCATAGTCCTTGACGCCGTCCAGGACCAGGCCGCCCTCGCCCATGAACGCTCCCTCCGGGGCCCGCTTCGCGCCGCCGCCCAGGGTCAGCGCCGGGCCGCCCGGTACCGAGTTGGTGCCGATGTCGCTCTCCTGGTCGAACTGCCAGCGGCCGGTCAGGACCGGGCGTTGCTGGAAGAGCTGGTGGATCTCGCCTTCGGAGACGGGGCGGTCGAAGATGCGGACGTCATCGATCTGGCCGGCCAGGTGGTCGGCATAGGCGCCGCGGTAGAGGGCGCGGCCGATCTGCACGGCGCCGTCGCCGCGCCAGGCGCCGGGCGCGGCCGCGGAGCCCTGGAGGACGCCGTTGACGTACAGGCTCACCGTGCCCGCGACGGTGTCGTGGACCGCGGCGAGGTGCGTCCACTGGCCGAGGGCCGCTTTCTGTGTGGACGCGACGCGTTGTGCGGTGAGGCCGCCGTCGGTGGCGTCCTTGGTCGCCAGACGGACGCTCCAGACTCCGCCGAAGGTTTCGTAGGAGAGGTAGAAGGCGCTGAGGAAGCCGCCGTCCTGTCCGACGACGGTCTGGTTGCGGGTGGCGTCGGTGACGCGGGCCCAGGCGGTGACCGCGTAGGACCGTGAGGTGTCGACGTGCGGCGCGGCCACGGAGGCGTAGCCGTCCTTGCCGTCCAGGGTCAGGGCGTTGCCCGCCACCCCGGGGCGGCCGGGCTGTGCGCCCCCGTGGAAGACGGCGGGCAGGACGTCACCGTGGCCCGTCACCTGCTTGGTACCGGCCTCCTCGTCGAGCGGGAAGGCGGCGCGGGCGGGGCGGCCGGGGCCGCTGAGGCGTTCCTTGTTGAACAGGCGGGTGACCTCACCGGCCGAGACGGCTCTGTCGAAGATCTGTATCTCGTCCAGGGAGCCGGGGAAGAAGGCTCCGGGATTGCCGGTGTACGAACCGGCGCCCAGTTGCAGGCCCCGGCGGGCGTTCCAGGCCGTCGTGTACGGCGTCTGGCCGGCCAGCTTGCCGTTGACGTACAGCTGGAGCACCTTGGCGACGCTGTCGTAGGCGCCGACCAGATGGGTCCACTCGCCCGCGGTGACGCCTCCGGGCTGGGGGGCCATTGCGCGGGCGATGCCGGCGTCCTGGCTGTCGGCGGTGTACTGGTTGAAGACCCACCGCTTGAGGTCGGACGAGTAGTACAGCTCGAAGCCGGGGCGGTAGTTGCCCGGCTGGGTGGCGATGATCGCCGCGTGGTCGGGGATCTCGGTCGGCCGGACCCAGGCGGAGACGGCGAAGCCGGCGGAGGTGTCGATCACGGGGATGTCGGTGGAGGCGTAGGCGTCGGTGCCGTTCAGGGACAGCCCCGTCCCCACCACCCCGTCGCCGCCGAGAGTGGCGCCGCCGTGCAGGTCCGCGGTGCGGGCCGGGGTGGAGCCCTTGGCCTCGGTGGCACCGGCCGCCTCGTCCATCTGCCAGGTGGCGCGCTCGGGCTGTCCGGCCCTGACCCGGAACTGGTAGGTACGGATCTCGCTGCCGTTGCCGGCCTCGTCGAATGCCTGGGCGGTCACGAAGTTGACGCCCGGCTTCTGGGGCAGCACGTTGACGTTCTTCGCCGCGCCGCCACTGGTCGTCAGCTGGTTCTTGGCGGACGGGTCGTTGTTGACGCCGTACCGGTAGCGATTGACGTCCTTGGAGGCGGAGCTGAGGGCGAAGGCGCCGTACTGGCCGACACCGTCGTACCAGGGGTCGTCGGGGTTCTCCGGGTCGGAGGGGGGATATGCGCCGGAGTTGATGGCGGGTGCGGCGGGGACGGTGGTGTCGTAGATGAAGTAGCACGCCTGCGGTGCTCCGGCGTAGGACCAGGGCGAGTACTGCGCTCCGTCGTAGACGCGGACGAACCAGTTGACCACCACGTTCTGCGGTACCACCGGCGCGGTGACCGAGAAGTTCGACCCGGACTTCTTCGCCGTGGTCAGGCCCGGCTTCCAGCGCACGATGTTGCCCTTGCCGTCACCGGCGTCCCAGTTGGCCGCGAACTCGACGGCGACGTTGTCGTTGTCCGGATCGGTGATCTGGTTCGCGTACAGCTTCCCCCGGGTGCGGACGTGAGCCGGCGCATCGGACTTCTTGCACGCTCCCCCGTACTCCATCGCCAGCTGCGAGGTCTTCACCTGCGGCGGCGGGCGGTTGTACGTCACCCGCAGATACGCCTTGTCGGAGAACCGCTTCCAGGCGTACCCGTCGGCCTCGCTGCCGGCCTTCAGCCCGAACGTCAGCGTGGGCCACTGGTTGTTCGCGGCCTCCTGGACAGCGGACTTGACGTCGAACTCACCGTCCTTGGCCGCGCATCCCTCATAGCCGTACGCGAAGCTGTCGGAGGCGAGCTGCCGGACCCAGAAGCCGGCGGCGTTCTGGGAGTTCCAGGTCGTCGCGGAGGTGATGGGCCGGGTGCGCCACAGCTGGACCTCCTTCTTGGTACAGGAGGCGGACCAGGTGTTGCGGACCACGAACTCCGCCGACAGGACCGACTTGCCGGCGAACGCGGAGGTCGGGATCTGGTAGAAGAGGCGCTTGGTGTCGTTCGGCTTGCAGTAGTTCCAGTTGCAATAGCCCAGCCCGGCGTCGTGGTCTCCGTTGAACTTCCACTGCGGGGAGGAGGCCCAGTACTTCGACGCCATCGTCCACGACGTGGCACGCGGGGTGGACCACTGCGGGTCGATGAACACCGGGTACACGGTGTCCTTGCCCTTGAGGACCTCGGCATCCGGTGTCAGCACCACCTGGCCCTGACCGGCCGGTACCGCCACGGCCACCGGTGCGAGCTTGCCCGACTCACCCGCCGAGGGCTCGGGGCTCTGCCCGGTCGGGGGCTCGGCCCCCTCCTCCGCCGTGGCGCCCTTCGCCGCCGGGGCACGGCCTTGGTCCTTCGCCGCCGACCGGGCCTGCTGCCCCGCCGGGCCGTCGGCGGCCCGGCCGGGGCTGGAGTCCCACATCATCGGGGTCGGCGCCTCGAAGACCGGGGATCCGGCGCCCTTGTCCACCGCCGCCAGCCCGCCGGCGGAGGTCTCCTTGACGTCCATACCGGCCGCCGCCACCTTCAGCCGCAGCTGCGCCAGCGCCTCGCCGGCGGCGGCCTCGGCAGTCTTCACCACCAACAGCTGGGTGAACCCGTCCGCTTGGGCTCCCATCCGCAGGTCCACGTCCGGCAGCACATCGCGGTACGTCGCCACGTCCCCGTCCAGCACCGGAGCCGGCAACGTGCCCGGCCACGACAGCGCGAGTTCACGCCCCGCGCGCCGCATCCGCACCAGGGGAGCGTCCCCGCCCCCGGAGAACGCCAGGTCCACCGTCGCGGACCTCGGGGCGACGCTTCCGTCGCCGCTCTTGGCCAGATCGGTGTCGATGTCCTTCCACTGGCCGCCGATCCGTGCGCGGACCGGGCGCAGGTACTGCCGCGCCTGCAACTTCCCCTCGGGGGTTGCGAAAACGTCGGCCGACTCGCCCTGCATCGACGTGATCTTCACAGGGTGGCCGGTGCGCACGGCTGTCGCCAACGCCCTTTCCTCCGTGGCCGCCTGGCTGTCCGACGTCTCGGCGCGCGCCGCCGCGGGGCTTGCCTGACGGGGCGCAGACCATGTGAAGGCCGCGGACGGCCCCGGTAGCAGACCGACCGTCAGCACACCGCCCAGCCCGGCGGCCAGCAGTCCAGACATGCGCCTTCGACGCATCCGCGTACCCATCCCCCACACCCCGCCCACAAAAATGAGAATTACGTGAAGATCCCGTAGGACGGGAACCTAAAGGGAATCGGCCGGTGCGGGACAGATCCATGAATTGCCACCGAAGCCGCGGAAGTGACATACAAGGATCAATGGTGATGTGACTTGCGTCACCGCGGGAGAAGGGCGGGTGGGGCGCCAACTTCACCGGTACGCCCCCGCCTTCATCCCTGTCTCAACAACCGA
The DNA here is from genome assembly GCF_046549095.1 of Streptomyces sp. x-80. NCBI lineage: Bacteria > Bacillati > Actinomycetota > Actinomycetes > Kitasatosporales > Streptomycetaceae > Streptomyces > Streptomyces sp. x-80. The sequence continues at coordinate 126,595 of NZ_JAJPWM010000013.1, read as the reverse complement.
GACAGCCCATCCCATGTATTGACTGCCTCCCGGGCCCGGCGTGAGAGTGCGGCTCGTGCAGAGTGACGCGACATCAGCAACGACATCAGCGACGACATCAGGACCGTCATCGGCGGCGGCGGGTGGATCGGGCTCCGGAGAGAGCCTGCGGCGGGTCGCGGTGGCCTCGTTCATCGGGACGGCCATCGAGTTCTACGACTTCTACATCTACGGGACGGCTGCCGCGCTCGTTCTCAATCAGGCGTTCTTCCCGACGCTCGACCCGGTGACCGCCACCCTCGCGTCGTTCTCGACGTATGCGGTGGCGTTCGTGGCCCGACCGCTCGGTTCGGTGGTCTTCGGGCACTTCGGTGACCGGGTGGGGCGCAAGTCGGTGCTGGTCGCCTCGCTGCTGCTGATGGGGCTGTCCACGGCCTGCGTCGGGCTGCTGCCGGGCTATGGCACGCTCGGCATCTGGGCGCCGCTGCTGCTGATCCTGCTGCGCTTCCTCCAAGGCATCGGGCTGGGCGGCGAATGGGGCGGGGCCGCCCTGCTGGCGGTCGAGCACGCCCCGAAGAAGCGCCGCGGGCTGTACGCCGCGTTCCCGCAACTCGGGCCGTCCGTCGGCTTCTTCGCGGCGACCGGGGTGTTCTGGCTGCTCTCCGCGGTGCTGGACGACGGGGCGTTCCGCTCCTGGGGCTGGCGGGTGCCGTTCCTGCTGTCGTTCGTGCTGGTCGGCGTCGGGCTGTTCGTCCGGCTGAAGATCAGTGAGACGCCGGTCTTCGCGAAGGTGATGGACGCCCAGGAGGCGAGCAGGGTCCCCACGCTGGACGTGCTGCGGCGGCATCCTCGCGAACTGCTGCTGGGGGCCGGCGGCATGATCATCGCGTACGGCCTCTTCTACACCGCGACGACCTACTGCCTCTCCTACGCCACCGGCACCCTCGGCATCTCGCGCGACACCATGCTGGGCCTCTCGCTCGTCGCCTGCCTCTTCCTCGCGGCCGGCACCTGGCTCGCCGCCACCCGTTCCGACGGCTCCGGCCGCCGCAAGCTGATCCTCGCCGGGTGCGGGCTCGCGGTGGTCTGGGGGCTGGTCCTCTTCCCGCTGCTGGACACCGGGCAGCCCGTGCTGATCGCCCTCGGGGTCGGCGGCGCGCTGTTCTGCATGGGGGTGGTGTACGGCCCGATGGGGGCCTATCTGCCGGAGTTGTTCGGTACGACGGTGCGCTACTCGGGCGCCTCGCTGGCGTACAACCTGGGCGGCGTCCTGGGCGGTGCGGTGGCGCCGCTGGTCGCCACCCGGCTCCAGTCGGCGTTCGGCTCCGCGTCGGTGGGCTGGTACGTCAGCGCGATGGCGGTCGTCTCGCTGCTCTGTGTGCTGGCGCTGCCGGAGACGCGGGAGCGCGAGCTGGCCTGAGGGCGGGCGCGGCTCCGGTGGCCGCGGCGGACGGCAGCGGTCACTCGCGACCCGTCGCCCCGCCCCGGGCTGCCGGTGTGCTGTCGGCGGCCTGTCAGTAGCGTACGCGACAGTGGGACATGGCCGAATCCCGGCCGCTGTCCGGCCGACCGGCCCCCGTCCGCCCGCGCCCCGGCCCCGGGCGGGTGCCCGGGGCCGGTCTGTGCGGGACGGCACCGGCCGCTCGACGTCCACCGGTGTCACCAGTGCTGCCGGTGCTGCCGGTGGTGTCCGCGCCCGCCGCGTGACGCGCTCATCTGTGTGACGGGAATTCCACGACCTGCTGATAGGTCGGCCGGTTCTGCCAGCTGATGGTGGCGTGGGTCAGACCGCCCACCGCGCGCTGGACGATGGAGTCCGCGCACCACTGGTCGCCGGCCTTGCAGGTGTCGTCACCGGGGTAGACCTGCTCGGCCGTCTGCCCGTTCGCCTGCTGCAACGTCGCCAGCAGGGTGTCGCGGCAGGCCGGCAGCTCGCCGTTGCCGCAGTATTTCTCGGCGAGCGGGCCCTCGGCCTTGTCGCCCAGTACCGCGCGCAGGTCCTTGTCCGCGTAGCTCCACCAGCCGTACTGGAACGCCGATCCGGCGTGTGCCCCGGTGGGGCCGTGGCCGGCCGACGGTGACTCGTCGATGGCGAGGTTGGCGCCCAGCGCGCGGTAGAGGTCGTCGCCCAGACCCGGTGCGAAGACACCCTCGATCAGCCGCGGCCACCAGGCGTCCATCAGCCGTACGGCGTCGGAGTGGGCGTAGCTGTGCGAGCCCGCGGTGGTCTCGCGGCGCTGCGCGCCGTCCTTGCGCCATGCCTCCAGCTGCTGGACGGCGGTGTTCAGCTTGGGGTCGGTGACCGGCTCGCTGCGCAGCACGCGCAGGAGTTCGGGCAGTACGTCCTCGCCGCGCAGATCGGTGACGGCGGCCTCGGACATCGCCCGGGTCAGCGCCGCCCGGGTCACCCCGCCGCCCCGGGTCAGCGCGCGCACCCGGTCGTCCAGGAGGTTGGCGCGGTGCACCGAGCCGTTGCCGAACCCGGCCGAGTCGTAGTCCTTGGCCTGTTTGTTGTTCCAGGAGATGTAGTAGTCCTGGTTCACCGACTGCGGATGCTGGGCGGGCGGGGTGTAGTCGGTGGTGTTGGTCCTGGGGTCGTAGCCCCGCCACTCGTACGCCGGGTCGGCCTTGACGGGCAGCGCCGGGTCGACGTCCGGGTTGCGGACGGGGTTGAGGCCGCTGTTGTAGTACGCGATGTCGCGGGAGTCGGCGTAGAACCAGTTGAAGGCGTAGCCGATGTGCTGGGCGGCCTGCTGGAAGGTCGCGGCGTCGCGGACGTAGGACGGGTCGTTGAGCATCTGGAAGCCGATGATGGAGTCGGCCTCGTGGCGGTAGGTGGAGCGCTGCGCCGTGTACGCGACGGGCTTGCCGTCGATGGTGGCGCGATGGGTGACGATCCCGTAGTTCGTCCGGAGGACCTGCATGCGGTAGGAGCCGGCGGCCGTCGGGTCGGCGATGGTGGGGTGCCAGGCGTTGGTGTGCTCCAGCTTCTCCATGGGGACGCACTCGCCGCGGTAGCGGTAGGACGTGGCGTCCTTGGCGGGCGCGGAGCCGTCCGCGTTGCACAGGTCGACGGCGTAGGTGTCGGTGATGTCCTGGCCGGCGGAGGTGGCGCTCCAGGCGTAGTCCTGGCCGCGGCCGAGCTGGACGTACATCCCGACGCCCGCGAAGGAGGCGCCGCGGGCGCTGATGCCCGGTCCCTGGATCTCCTGGAGCATCAGCAGCTGGGGCGCGAAGTAGCCGGTCTGCGGCCCGAAGACGGCGACCGGGTGGCCGCCGGCGGTGTGCTTGCCGGAGACGAGCAGCGCGTTGGACATCCCGCGGTGCTGGGTCGGGTCGAAGCTGCCCTTGGGCAGCACCCCGTCCTTGAACATCCCCTCCAGTTTGCGGTACTTCTCCGGCGCCTTGACCGGGTTCCGGGGTAGTTCCTTGCCCTTGACGGCGGCCGCTCCCTGGCGGTCGAAGACCAGCGGTTCCGGGGTGACCGAGCCGCGGTCGGGCAGCGCGGTGCCCTTGGCCCTGGCCGGTTTGACGGCGTACGGGAAGCTGCTGCCGTCGTGCAGGGTCTTCGCGGCCTCCGGGTCGTTGCGCTCGCGGAAGGACTCCCAGACCCTGGTGCCCTGTTCGACGCCGTACTTCTGCTGGGCGGAGAGCAGTGCGAGGGCCGCGGGGACCTCGCCGCCGCCGCCGTTGCCGAAGAGGCCGCCGACGACGGAGGCCAGCGCTATCAGGTCGGTGAGTTCGAAGGGCTTGATCTCGCCGGCGTTGGTGATGGCGTCCACATGGCCGGTCAGTACGTACTCGCCGGGGAAATAGCGGCCGTTCTTGGACTGTTCGCGGTAGGCGTTGATGCCGTCCACGTACGCCTGGGCGTCGTCCATGGCCTGTTTGCCGCGGGCCCCGTTGGTGTCCCGGATGTTCTCGACCTGGGCTTGCAGATCGGCTTCGGTGTACGGGGCCTGTGGCCAGAACTGCTGCTCCAGGCCCTGGTTGGCGAGCGCGCCGCCCGCGAAGGAGGTCAGTTCGCCGCGTCCGATGTGCCGGAAGAGGTCCATCAGCCAGAGCCGGTCCTGGCCCGCGGCGTAGCCGGCGCCGAATTCGGTGCCGTATCGGGTGGTGCCCTTGATGTGCGGGACGCCGGTCTTCTTGTCGCGGGTGATGGTCACGTCGTCGCGCGGCGTGGTGACCTTGGCTATCTGGTCCTTGGGGACGCCGAAGGAGGCGTCGTTGAAGAACTGGGTGAGGGTGTCGTCGGTGAGCGACTGATAGCCGCTCGCCAGCGCGCCGTACGGGGCGAGCTGGTCGGTGGTGTGCTCGGGATGGGTGCCGAACAGTTTGTTGCCGAGGATCTCCGCCAGCGTCGCGTTGCCGCTGGCACCCGGCGGCAGGATGTCGGCGCACTGGCCCTGGCAGTAGTCGTCGGCATCGTTCGGCCCGGTGGCCGCGGCCGCGGTGGGGGGTGGGGCCAAGACCATGGCACCCAGGGCGAACAGGGCTGCCGCGGCGGCAGTCCTGAGCCTTCCGGTACGTCGTCGCATGCCTGCTCCTCAGGAGGCGGGTGGGCCGGAGGTTACCGCCGGTTACTCGGCACCGGAAGATGAACAGCCGTCACCTTTTCCCACCCCCCGCGCAAGCCCGGCCACTGGCCGAAGGCCCGGCATTGACGCCGGTGGCGGCACTGACGACGATGACGGCGCTGGACACCTCGCACAAACCGCACAAAAATTCGATGGATCCAGGTGGCGGCCGGGTACGTCCATTCCCTGTCACATCGGGTCCTCCCCACGGAGGTGGGATGACATGGCCGGTTTCAGAGCTCTCGCAGAACAGGTCCGCAATCCGCGACTCGCCGCAGCCCAGCGGCGTACCGCCCTGCGCAAGTGCCTCGAACGCTTCGCCCCGTACGGGCACCGGGCGACCTGGCACCATCTCTGCACCCGGGCGGGCATCGCGGCCCAGGACCGCGAACCGGACCCGGAGCGGCTGGTGGCCGCCCTCGCCGAACTGGAGGAGGCCCGCGCCCTGTGGCTGTCGTACGAGGCGGAGTTCGCGGCCCGGCGCCGGCGGGAGAAGCACGACGGCATCCGGCAGCCCGATGCCACCGCCGACTGGCACCGGCGCACCTGGGGCGGCCGTGACATCGTGTCGTGCGAGTCACCGCAGCGGCATCCGACGGCCCGCCTGGCGGTGGTGCTGCGCAGCATGATCGTGGCGATGGAATCGGGGCGGCCGCGCCGGGACTGCCCGGTGTGCGGCGGGACGCGGTTCGCCTGGCGCCCGGAGCCGGCGGGCCGGCCGGCGGACCGCACGGTGCTCGGGCCGGTCTGCGCGGGGTGCGGTGTGGTGGCCCCGGCGTCCGTGCTGACGTCCGAGGCACTGACGGCCGCGGCGCGGGGCGGCGGTGCGCGGGTGTACACAGCGGCCTGAGCCGGGACCGCGGAACGTACGGCCCAGGGCCTTGTCAGACCCCTCTGTCATAATCTTCACATGTGTCAGATCCGTATCAACGAGCCCTGGACGGCGGCCGGTTGCGGGGCAGCGCCGAGGCCACCGACCGCACTCGCGATACCGCGCGCCGGTGGCGGTGACGGGGGCCCTGTGGCATCGGCGTCGACACCGGCATCGGCATCGAGGCGCCCGGCCGGAGAGGGAATCGGCAGCAGCTCGCCCAGGACCTGACACACGCGTTCCCGGGCCGACCGACGTCGGCCCGGCCGCCCACCCGGCATCAGGGCCGCGCGGGCACCGTACGAGAGGGTGGACGTCCATGGCCGAACTGCACGATCTGACCGCGCTCGAACAAGCCGCCGCGATCCGGTCCGGGGAGCTCTCCCCCGTCGAACTCACCGAGCACTACCTGGCGCGCATCGACCGGCTGGACGACACGCTCGGCGCCTTCCTGACCCGCACCCCGGACCTCGCCCGCAAACAGGCCGCGGAGGCCGAGAGCGCGGCCGCCGCCGCCCGCCGGGAAGGCCGCGAACTCCCGCCGCTGCACGGCATCCCCGTCCCGGTCAAGGACCTCAACAACGTCGCCGGGGTCCGCTGCACGCTGGGCTCGCGGACGCTGGCCGAGCGCGTCCCGACCGTCGACGACCACGTGGTCGGCAAGCTGCGGCAGGCCGGCACGGTCCTGCTCGGCAAGACCAACACCCCTGAGTTCGGGCTCTCCTGTCACACCGAGAACGACCTCACACCGCCCGCCCGTACCCCCTGGGACCTGACGCGCTCGGCGGGCGGTTCGAGCGGCGGGTCGGGCGCGGCGGTCGCCGGCGGCCTGGCGCCCCTGGCGCATGCGAGCGACGGCGGCGGCTCGGTCCGGATCCCGGCGTCGGTCTGCGGGCTGTACGGCATCAAGCCGAGCCGCGGCCGGGTCAGTACCGGCCCGCTGCACGACATCACGGGTATGAGCTCCTCGGGACCGCTGGCTCGTACGGTCGCCGACGCGGCCACACTGCTGGACGTCCTGGCGGGGCCGATGCCCGGCGATCCGTACACGGCGCCCGCGCTGCCGCCCGGGGAGACGTTCGCCGCGTACGCCCGCCGCGATCCGGGGCGGCTGCGGATCGGTGTTCTCACCGCCCCGCCCATACCCGGCATCGAGGTACATCCGGACTGCCACGCCGCCGTCGCGGAGACCGCGGCCCTGCTGTCCGGACTGGGCCACCGGACCGAGGAGGCGTCCCTGCCGGCCGACGACTCCATCCGCCAGGCCGTCACCCGTGTCTGGGCGATCATCGCCGGCCGGAGTCCGGTGCCGCCGGAGGGCGAGGATCTGCTGCTGCCGCTCACCCGCTATCTGCGCGAGTGCGCCGCCGAGGTCTCCGGCACGGAGTTCGCGGCGGCGCTGTTCGCGTTCCGGGTGCTCGGCCAGAGCATCGCCGACGACCTGATGCCGCCGGACACCGGCTACGACGTGCTCCTCTCGCCGACGCTGGCCACTCCGCCGCTGCCGGTCGGCGGGCTGCGCAACGACGCGGATCCGGAGGCCGAGTTCGCCTCCCTCATCGCGTTCACCCCCTTCACCACGGTCTACAACGCCACCGGCCAGCCGTCGGTCAGCGTCCCGGTGCACTGGAACGCCGAGGGGCTGCCGATCGGCGTGATGCTGACCGGCCGGTACGGCGCGGACGCCCTGCTGGTCTCGCTCTCCGCCCAGCTGGAGCAGGCCCGCCCGTGGGCCGGGCGCCGGCCTGACGTCTGGTGACGGGGCCGCCGCATCCTCCCGGACTGCGCCCTCCGGTCAGGGAGTGGCGGGGCCGGGGACGGCACAGCCGCCGGTGCCCCGCGCGCCGTCGGCGGGCCGGGCCGTGCCGCACCCTCGCCCGTCCGGTGTCCGCCGCTCGTCCGCGGCCGCCCGCCCGTCCGGTGTCCGCCGCCCGGCGCCGTCGTCCTTGTCCGCCGCCGGACCCGACGGGTCCTTGGCCCGCCGGTCGACCCGCAGCCGCCGCGCGCCGGGGCCCTGTTCGCCGAGTTCGTCGTACGGGTTGGACAGCGCGCACTTCTCCAGCGACAGACAGCCGCAGCCGATGCAGTCGGTCAGCCGGTCCCGCAACTCGACGAGCTGGCCGATCCGTTCGTCCAGCTCGGCACGCCAGACCTCGGAGAGCCTGGCCCAGTCGTCGCGGTTGGGGGTCCGCTCGTCCGGCAGCTCCGTCAGCGCGTCCCGGATCACCGCGAGCGGAATCCCGACCCGCTGCGCGGCCCGTACGAAGGCGACCCGGCGCAGCGCGTCACGGGTGTAGCGGCGCTGGTTGCCGGCCGTGCGGGTGCTGCTGATCAGCCCCTTGGACTCGTAGAAATGCAGCGCCGAGACGGCCGCGCCGCTCCGCGCGGAGAGCTGGCCGACGGTGAGTTCATGGACCTTGTAGGGAAGCTGGGGCACGGGTTCCACCCTAAGGTCTGTCCCGTCATACCTGGCGGGCGCGCGACGACAGCTACGGCACCTCGCCGCGTTGCCGGAGCGTCCACCAACATCCAGTAGACGGATGCTCCTCCGCCTTGCGATGCACCGCATCCGACGCCGCGCGCTGACCCACCAGGTATGACGGGTCAGCCCTTGATAGCGGGGATCCACGCATACGTTGACAGCCGGTGGGGGCACTCAGCATGCTGAGCAAGCGCTCAGTCAGCGCCGGGCAGCGGCATACGGCGACGGCGTTCAGCGACGGCGACAGGCGCGCACGGATCCCTGAGGAGGCAGACGGAGATGGCAGAGCCCCGAGTGTTCGGATCGCTCGACGAGCTGCGGGCCGCGGTCGGCGAGGACCTGGGCACCAGCGACTGGCTGGAGATCGACCAGCAGCGGATCGACCTGTTCGCGGAGGCCACCGGCGACCACCAGTGGATCCATGTCGATCCGGAGCGGGCCGCCGCCGGTCCCTTCGGGACGACCATCGCGCACGGCTATCTGACGCTGTCGCTGCTGCCCGCGCTCGTCCCGCAGCTGATGCGGGTCGACAACGTCACGATGGGCATCAACTACGGCGTGAACAAGGTGCGTTTCCCCGCCACCGTCCCGGTCGGCTCGCGGCTGCGCGCCTCGGCCAGGATCGCGGAAGTGACCGAGGTGCCGGACGGCGTCCAGGTCGCGACGACGGTGACGGTCGAGCGGGAGGGCGGCGGCAAGCCGGTCTGCGTCGCGGAGACGGTCAGCCGCTTCTACCTCTGACACCGGCCGGCCGACGGGCCGGGGCCGCTTCAGCCGCGACGCCCCGGCCCGCCGAGCCCGCCCGGCCCGTACCTCATACCGTCTCCGCGCCGACCATGCGCAGCACCAGACCGGCGTAGAGTGCGCCGACCTCGTCGGGGGTGCGCGGGCCGTCCGCGGAGAACCACCGGGCGACGTCCACGCACAGGGAGAGCACCGCGAGGGTGGTGCCGGGCACGTCGTCGGCCCGGAACTCCCCGGTGTCCGCGCCGTCCTGGATGATCTGGCGCAGCGCCCGGTCGGTCCGGCGGCGCAGACCGGTGATCTCGGCGTAGTGCTCCGGGCCCAGCGCCTGGAGTTCGTACTGGATGACCCGGGCGGTGGTGTGGTGCTCGGCGTGCCAGCTGGCGAAGCCGCGTACGGCGTCACCGAGCCGCTCGGTGGCAGTGCCCCCGGCCGCGGCGGCGGCGCCCATGATGCGCAGCGCCTGCTCGTGGCCGATGCCGCTGATGCGGTAGAGGAGTTCTTCCTTGGTCTTGTAGTGGATGTAGAGCGCGGCGGGGCTCATCCCCGCCCGGCCGGCGATATCGCGGGTGGTGGTGGCGTGGTATCCGCGCTCGGCGAACGCCTCGACGGCCGCGCTGACCAGCCGCCGCGCGGCGTCCGGGGTCACATCGGCCCACTCCTCGCGGCCCCCTGCCGCCCGCTCCGCCTCCGTACCCATCGCGCACCCCGCTCTTCGCTCCTCGGCCCGCCAGGGACAGCCCGCTGCCGGATCGAACACCATACCGTGCACTGAGCAAGCGCTTAGCGAGCTGTCGGTGCGCGCCGGGGAAGGGGGCCGGAATCGGGTGAACGGCGGCCCGGCGGCCGGGTCAGAAGGCGGAGACGCCGGTCAGCGCGCGGCCGATGACCAGTTTCTGGATCTGACTGGTGCCCTCGTACAGGGTCATCACCCGGGCGTCCCGCACCAGCTTGCCGACGGGGTACTCGTCGATGTAGCCGTAACCGCCGAAGACCTGGAGGGCGTTGTTGGCGGCCCGCACGGCGGCTTCGGAGGCGAACAGTTTGGCCTTGGACGCCTCGGTGGCGAACGGCTCGCCGCGGTCGATCAGATCGGCGACCCGCCAGGTCAGCAGGCGCGCGGCGTCCACGTCCACGGCGATATCGCTGATCAGCTCCTGCACCAGCTGATGTCCGGCGACGGGCTTGCCGAACTGCTCGCGCCGGGCCGCGTAGCCGAGGGCGGCGTCCAGGGCGGCCTGGGCGATGCCCACACAGCCGGCGGCGACCGACATCCGGCCCTTGGCCAGCGCGGACATCGCGACCGGGAACCCCTTGCCCGCGGGCCCCAGCAGGGCGCTCTCCGGCACCCGGACACCGTCCAGGAACAGTTCCGCGGTGGCCTGGCCGCGCAGCCCCAGCTTGCCGTGGATCTCGCGGCGCTCCAGCCCGGGGCTGTCGGCCGGGACGAGGAAGGCGCTGATGCCCCGGTGGCCGGGCTCCTCGCCGGTGCGGGCGAAGAGCAGCACGACATCGGCCCAGGTGCCGTTGGTGATGAACATCTTGCTGCCGTCGATGATCCAGTCCCCGCCGGAGCCGCCGTCGCGACGGGCCCGGGTCGTGAGGGCGGCCGCGTCCGAGCCGGTACCCGGTTCGGTGAGGCCGAAGCAGCCGAGGGCGCCGCCGGAGGTGAGCGACGGCAGCCACCGGCGCTTCTGCCGTTCGTCGCCCCAGGCCGCGATGGTCTTGGCGACCAGGCCGAGGGAGACCGAGACGATGCCGCGCACCGCGGAGTCGCCGCGGCCCAGCTCCTCGGTCACCAGGGCGTACGAGAGGTGGTCGCCGCCGGAGCCGCCGTACTCCTCGGGGACGGTGAGCCCGAGGAAGCCGAGGTCGCCCAGTTTTCGCACGATGCCGCGGTCGACCTCCTCGGCGCGGTCCCAGGCCGTGACATGCGGGGTGATCTCCCGGTCGGTGAAGTCCTTGGCGAGCTGCCGCACGGCGGCCTGCTCCTCGCTGAGTTCCAGGTTCATCGGGGCCCCTTGTGGACGACGGCGGTGCGGTGCGGTGGTACACGGCGTGACGAGGTGGTGCGAGGCAGCGTGTTCGCCGGTGCGCCCATTAAATTAGCGCTGCTAGTTTTCGCTGGGCAGCCTCTACTATGTGCGTCATGGCCCGACCCCGCAAGCCCCTGCTGAGCCGCGAGCGCATCGTCACCACGGCGCTGGCGCTCATCGACGCGGAAGGGCTGCCGGCGCTCTCCACCCGGCGCCTCGCGGCGGAGCTGGGCGTGAGCGGGCCGTCCCTCTACAACCACTTCACGACCAAGGACGAGATCCTCGACGCGGTCGCCGACACGGTCATCGCGCACGTCGACGTCTCGGCCTTCGAGGGGGGCGCGGACTGGCGGGCCGGGCTGCTGGACTGGGCCCGCTCCTACCGCGCGGCGCTCGCCGCGCATCCCCACATCGTGCCGTTCCTCGCCCAGGGCCCCGGCCGCCGGCCGGCCGGCCTGAAGATGGCCGACGCGGCGTTCGGCGGCATGGTCGAGGCCGGCTGGCCGCCCGCGCAGGCGACCCGGATCTGCGCGATGATCCGCTACTTCGTCGCGGGCTCCGCGCTGGGCTCGTTCGCCCGCGGTTTCGTGGACGACCCGAGCGCCTACGATCCGGCCGACTACCCGCACCTGGGCCAGGCCCATCTGCTGGCGGAGCATCAGCGCCGGGTGGACGAGGGGGCGTTCGAAGCCGGTCTGCGCGCCCTGGTGGACGGGCTCGCGCTGCACCACCCGGAACTCGTACCGCCGCACGGCCGGGGCGCGCCGTCGCAGTGACGCCCGCCCCGTGGTGCCCGGCCCCGCCGGCCCCCGGAATCCAGCGATCCGCATTCCCGGGCGACACCTCTTGCCTGCACTCCAATCAGTAGATGTAAAGTGCATCCGTCCCTGACCAGCAGGGACCTGACGCGTGGTACGGAGGCGGCGTGCGCGAACTCGGCACAGCCCATGACAACCGGTTCACGGCGCGTGGCGCGCGCTTCGCCGTCCAGGTCCTGCGCGGCCAGGCCCAGGTCGACTTCCTGCCGAGCGCGCTGACCGGTCTGGTGTTCGCCGTCGCGCTGTTCGCGTCGGGCTGGGAGTACGGCCTCTACGGGCTGGCCGGCACCGCCGTCGGTACCGCCACCGCCGCCCTGCTGGGCGTGGACCGGGACCGGGTCACCTCGGGGCTCGAAGGGTTCAACGCCTGTCTGGTATCGGTCGGCTTCGCGGTGTTCCTCGGCGCCGATCAGGTCTCCACCGTGGTGCTGGCCCTCGCCGGCAGCGCGGTGGTCACGATCGTCACCGGCGGCACGGCGCGCATCATGGCCACCTGGGAGCTGCCGACCTTCACGCTGCCGTTCTGCCTGATGGCGAGCGCGATGACGATCGCCGCGCCCGGATTCGAGCGGGTCTGGCACCACAGTGCCGGGCTGGCCGAGCTGACCCGCCCCGCGGGCGGGTCCACCGCGCTCGGCTGGACCGATCTGTGGCACGCCTTCTTCGCCAACTTCGGCGAGATCTTCTTCATGCCGCAGTGGTACGTCGGCCTGATCTTCCTGGCCGGCATCTTCCTCGCCAGCCGCCGGGTGGGTGTGATGGCCTGCCTCGGCAGCGCCGTCGGCATCCTCACCGCCTGGGCCCTCGGCGCGCCCGCCGAGCAGATCGCCTCGGGCACGATGGGCTACAACGCGGTGCTGGTCGCGATGGGGCTGTGCGGGGTCTTCCTCGTCGCGGACGCCTGGAGCCTGGGGTACGCGCTGGTCGGCGCGGCCGCCGCGACCGCCCTGACGTCGGCGATGGGCGCTCTCTTCGCCCCGTCCGGCGGCCACACCTTCACCTGGCCGTTCGTCCTCGTCGCGGCGGTCTTCCTGGCCGCGGCCCCGGCCTTCCCCCGGCTGCGCCGGGTGGGCGCGGCCGACCCGGCGGACACCGCGGCGGACACCCCGCACCACGCCGCCGAGGCCGGCGCCCCGGGCGAGGACACCTCGGCTCCCGGCAGCACGGAACCGGACCGGGCCGCCGGCCGGCCGCGGCACCGGCCGACCGTCCCGGCCTCGTAGCCCGTCCGGCCCGCCCGGCTCCCCGTCCGGCCCGTCCCGCTCCCCGTTGCCGCCGTCCGAGAACGGCCGGATCTCACCTTCCGCACACGATCGGCTCGTGACCTCAGAAGACGATCAGCGCGCGCCCGCCCCGGCCCGCCAGCATCGCCTCGAACGCGGCCGGGATGCCCTCCAGCCCGATGCGGTCGGTGACCAGCGCGCCGAGATCGAACGCGCCGGAGCGGACATGTCCGGCGATCACCGGGAGGTCCCGCGCGGGGTCGCTGTTGCCGTAGACGCAGCCGGAGAGCGTACGGCCGAAGTAGAAGAGCTCCAGCGCGTGGAAGGTCACCTGCTGCTCCTGGCCGCCGATCCCGACGACGGTGGTGCGTCCGCCGCGCCGGGTGGACGACCAGGCCGTCCGGATCGTGTCGGCGCGGCCCACGCACTCCACCGCGACATCGACGCCGTGGCCGCCGGTGAGCTCGCGGACGCGCTTGGCGGTGCGGTCGCCGGAGAGCACGAACTCGGTGGCGCCGGCGGCGCGGGCCAGCTCCTCCTTCTCCGGTGAGACGTCCACCGCCACGATCGGGCCCGCCCCCGCGATCCGCGCCGCCTGGAGCGTGGCCAGCCCGACCCCGCCGGCCCCGTAGACCGCGACGGACTCCCCCGCCCGCACCCGGGCGCTGTGGTGGACCGCGCCCCAGCCGGTGAGCACCGCGCAGCCGAGCAGTGCCGCGTCGGTGAGCGGCACCCCGGCGGGCAGCGGCAGCACGGCGTGCGCGGGCACCACGGTCTCCTCGGCGAAGGCGGCGGTGCCCACGCCGGGGTAGAGCGCGCTGCCGTCGGCGGCGAGGGTGGCGTACGGAACGTTCGCGGCGGCCCCGGAGCGGTCGCACAGCCAGGGCTCCGCCAGCCCGCAGAAGTGGCAGTCGCCGCAGGCCGGTGCCCAGTTGAGGACGACCTGGTCGCCGGGGGCCACCGTCGCCACCTCCGGGCCGACGGCGGTGACGGTGCCCGCACCCTCGTGACCGAGGACGGCCGGGGCGGGCTGGCGCAGGGTGCCGTTGGACAGCGACAGATCCGAGTGGCAGACACCGGCGGCGGCGAGGCGGACGCGGACCTGGCCGGGCCCCGGCTCCGGCAGTTCGATCTCGGCGATCCGGAGCGGGGCATTGACGGCGGGCAGTACGACGGCGCGGACCACGGAAGGGATCTCCTCGGTGTGGCGGACGGAAGGGTGACGAACGGCGCGGAAGGGCTGGGCGCGGGCGGGGCAGGCGCGCCCTCCCGCCCGCGCCCGCCCCGCTCAGAACTGGAGCGACTTGGTCTGTAGGTACTCGGTCAGGCCGTGCCGGCCCAGCTCGCGGCCGACCCCGGACTGCTTGTAACCGCCGAACGGGGCGAGGGGGTTGAAGCCGCCGCCGTTGATGTCGACCTGCCCGGCGTCCAGCCGGCGGGCGAAGGCGACCGCCGTGGCCTCGTCACCGGCCCAGACCGCGCCCGCGAGTCCGTAGACGGTGCCGTTGGCGATCCGGGCGGCGTCCGCCTCGTCCTCGTACCGCAGGAGTGACAGCACCGGGCCGAAGATCTCCTCCTGGGCGATGGTCATCTCCGGGGTGACCTCCGCGAAGACGGTCGGGGTGACGTAGTAGCCCGCCTCCAGGGGCGCCTGCGGGCCGCCCGCCACGATCTTCGCGCCCTCGGCGACGCCCTGCTCGATGTAGCCGCGCACCCGGTCCCGCTGCCGGGCGCTGACGAGCGGGCCGATCCGCTCCCCGGGGACGTACTTGGCGGCGGCGGTGGCGGCGAGTTCGACGGCCTCGGCGTACTGGTCGGTGTGGACCAGCATCCGGGTCCACGCGCTGCACGTCTGGCCGGAGTTGGCCATCACGTTGGCGACGCCGACGGCCACCGCCCTGGCGAGATCCGCGCCGGGCAGGATGACATTGGCGGATTTGCCGCCGAGTTCCAGGGCCACCCGCTTGACGGCGGCGCCCGCGATCGCGCCGATCTTCTTGCCGACGGCCGTCGAGCCGGTGAAGGAGACCAGGTCCACGCCCGGGTGCTCGGCGAGCGCCTGCCCGGCGACCGGGCCGAGGCCGGTGACGAGGTTGAAGACACCGGCCGGGATCCCGGCCGCGTCCACGCACTCGGCGAACAGCTGGGCCACCAGCGGGGTGTCCTCGGCGGGCTTGAGCACGACCGTGCAGCCCGCCGCGAGCGCCGGGGCGACCTTGGCGACGATCTGGTGCAGCGGGTAGTTCCAGGGCGTGATCGCGCCCACCACGCCGACCGGTTCGTGCAGCACGGTGGAGTTGCCGATCCGCTCCTCGAAGGGGTAAGAGGCGGCCAGTTCCGCGTACGAGCCGCAGACCGCGACCGGCATCCCGACCTGCACCTTCGTGCTGAACGCGAGGGGCGCGCCCAGTTCGGCGGTGACGGTCTCGGCCAGCTCCTCGCCGCGCGCCGCGAGCTGGTCGCGCAGCGCGGTCAGCCGGGCGGCGCGCTCGGCCGGCGCGGTGGCGGCCCAGCCCGGCAGGGCGGCGCGGGCGGCCCGTACGGCGGCGTCCACATCCGGTGCGGAACCGGCCGGGACGGCGGCGATGACCCGCCCGTCGGCCGGGTTGACGACATCGATCGTGCCGCTCCCCTCGGCGGGCCGCCAGGTTCCGTCGATGTACATCGCGTCATGCTGCTTCACGTCGTGGTCCTCCCGGGGCCGCTGTGGTCGAGCGTCCCCAAACTAGCACCGGTAGTTTTCCGTCGCCGGAAACCTCGGCAATTCCCTCGGCCCGCCCGGAGGCGGGGTGTCGGGCGCCTTCCGCACGGCCCGGCGTCTCGCCCGCCGGGCCCCGGCGACATCTCTCTCCCTCCCCCGGACGGCACCGCCGTACCCACGAACCGCCGGCCCTCCCGCCGCCGGCCCCACGGCCGCTTCTTCGCCCCGGCGGCTCCCGCCCCGGCGGCTCCCACGGCGGCCGACGGATGCCGAAGGCGGTGCGCGGCCGGCCGCGGCCCGGCGCCGCCCGCTTCCCCCGGGGCCGCCGCCCGCCCCTTTCCCGCCCGGCGGCGGGTCGGCGGGCCGGTGCGGTGCGGGCGGCGCACAGTGGACCGGACCGGCCAGGAGCGGGAGTGGGGCACGGCGATCCGGCCACGGCGGCCGGGAGTTTCCGTTGACGGACCCCGGCAGCAATCCTAAGGTCCTCCATAGGATTCCTTGAGCGGCGGGAGCGCGCGATGACAGGCACGGGCAACGAGCGGGCGGGGAAGACGGCCGAGGGGCCGGCGTACTCCCCGGGATTCGGCAACGAGCACAGTTCGGAGGCGGTGCCCGGCGCGCTGCCCCTGGGCCGCAACTCCCCGCAGCGCGCCCCGCTGGGCCTGTACGCGGAGCAGCTCAGCGGCAGCGCGTTCACCGAGCCGCGCGGCCACAACCGCCGCTCCTGGCTCTACCGCATCCGCCCCTCGGCCGCGCACCCGCCGTTCGTCCGTGCCGGGCAGGGCGCGCTCCGCTCGGCGCCGTTCACCGACTGCGTCCCCGACCCCAACCGGCTGCGCTGGAACCCGCTCCCCGAGCCGGCCGGTCCGGTCGACTTCCTGGACGGTCTGTGGACGCTGGGCGGCAACGGCGACGCCACCCAGCGCACCGGGATGGCCGTCCACCTCTACTACGCCAACGACTCGATGTCCGAGCGGGTGTTCAGCGACGCGGACGGCGAGCTGCTGATCGTGCCGGAGCACGGCGGGCTGCTGCTGCGCACCGAGTTCGGCCTGCTGCGGGCCCTGCCGGGCGAGGTGGCGCTGATTCCGCGCGGGGTGCGCTTCCGCGTCGAGCTGTTGGACGCGACCGCCCGCGGCTATGTCTGCGAGAACTACGGCCGGCCCTTCCAGCTCCCCGATCTCGGCCCGATCGGCGCCAACGGCCTGGCCAACGCCCGGGACTTCCGCGCCCCGGTCGCCGCCTACGAGGACATCGAGGGCCCGTTCGAGGTCGTCAACAAGTTCTGCGGGCACCTCTGGAAGGCGGTCTACGACCACTCGCCGCTGGATGTCGTCGCCTGGCACGGCAACCACGTCCCGTACGTCTACGACCTGCACCGCTTCAACGTCATCGGGTCGATCAGCTACGACCACCCGGACCCGTCAATCTTCACCGTCCTCACCTCCCCGTCGGACACCCCGGGGCTGGCGGGTGTGGACTTCGTGGTCTTCGCGCCGCGCTGGCTGGTCGGCGAGGACACCTTCCGGCCGCCGTACTTCCACCGCAACGTGATGACCGAGTACATGGGGCTGATCGAGGGCGCCTACGACGCGAAGACGGCCGGTCCGGGGGGCTTCGTACCGGGCGGCGGTTCACTGCACAACATGATGTCGGCGCACGGCCCCGACCGGGAGACCTTCGATCGCGCCAGTGCGGCCGAGCTGGCACCGCAGAAGATCACGGACGGTCTGGCCTTCATGTTCGAGACCCGCTGGCCGCTGACGCTCACCGAGCAGGCCCGTGACGCCGGACACCTGCAACACGGCTATGACGACGTATGGCAGGGTCTCCAGCGCCACTTCCGCCCGTGACTCCGGGGACCCCTCTGTGACGACCTTCGCTCCCGACTCGCTCGCCCTGAACCGCAAGCTGCCGCTGTGGTACCAGGTTTCGCAGTCACTGCGCGCCTCCATACTGGGCCGCTCCCCCGAGGCCCCGCTGCGGCTGCCCACCGAGGAGACGCTCGCCACGCACTACGGCGTGAGCGTGCTGACCATGCGCCAGGCCCTCAAGGAACTGGAGACCGAGGGGCTGATCAGCCGGCACCGGCGCCGCGGCACCTTCATCGAACCGGACGCGCGGCGCGGCGCTCCGGTGCGGCTGCTCGGTTCCGTGGACGCGATCGTGGCCCAGCAGTCCGGGATGAGCAGCGTCCTGCTGGCGCACGGGAGCTGCGCCCCGCCGACCGAGCTGGCCGAGTACTTCCCGGGCTGCCCGGAGGTCGCCCGCTTCCGCCGGCTGCGCAGCGACGAGAAGACCGGCGAGCCGACCAACCACGCGTGCAACTACGTACGGCCCGACGTCGCCGCCCGTATCGACCCGGCGGATCTGGCGCGCTGGCCGATGACGAAGGTGCTGCGGGACGCGGTGGGCGTGCGGATCAGCCGGATCACCGACACCGTCGAGGCGCGGCTGGCCGATCCGGAGACCGCCCGGCTGCTCCAGGTCCCGCTGGTCAGCCCGATCCTGCACCACACGGGCATCACCTACGACGAGGAGGGCCGGGTGGTCGACGTGGCCCGTATCCACTACCGCGGCGACCGTTTCTCCTTCACGGTCACCCTGGACGCGCACTGAGGGCGGCCGGCGCGGACGGCACACCGGACGGGGGCCGGGCCGCCGCGCCGGCCGCACCCGGTTCAGATGCGCTCCAGGCTCCGGCCCGTGCTGCGCGGCCCCAGCAGCACCACGTCCAGGCACAGCAGCACCATCAGCACCGCGGAACCGGCGAAGACCGCGACCGCTCCGAAGCGGGCCAGCACCGCCAGCGCGAGGAACGGCAGCACCACCGAGGTGAGCCTGGAGAGCGAGTAGGCGATCCCGATGGCGCTGCTGCGCACGCCGGTCGGGAAGATCTCGGTCTGGTAGACGTGGAAGGTGTTGGAGAAGACGTTGCTGCACAGCGTCAGCGCGAAGCCGGAGCCGACGATGAGCCAGGGGGCGTCGGCGAGACCGAAGACGAGGCCGCAGGCGGCGATGGCGAGCGCCGCGGCGGCGATCAGCGTACGGCGCTCGATCCGGTCGATGAGCGGGACGGACAGCGCCGAGCCGATCGGATAGCCGCAGAAGCTCAGCGCCGCGTAGAGCAGCGAATCGGTGACGGTGTGTCCCTTCGCCGTGAGCACCACCGGCGCCAGCGACCCGAAGCCGTAGTAGCCGACGGTCTGGAGCACCTGGAAGACGCACCACATGACGGTGCGCCGCCGGTGGTCGCCGCGGAGCAGCGCGCCGAGCGGCACCTTCCGCTCCGGCGGGGTCCCGGCCGCCGGGACCAGCGGCAGGCTGCCGCCGGTCTCGTGCGCCACCCTCGCCTCGATGTCCGCCACGATCCGCTCGGCCTCGGCCTCGCGCCCCTGCACCATCAGCCAGCGGGGCGACTCGGGTAACTGACGCCGTATCAGCTGGAGGAAACCGGCCCCCAGCCCGCCCGCCACCAGCAGCCAGCGCCAGCCGTCGACGCCCAGCAGCTGATGCGCGGCCACCAGCCGGGCGCCGAGCAGTGCGACGACCGGTACGCCGAGGAAGCCGAAGGTGTACGCCCAGGCGATGTAGCGGCCGCGTACCGCGCGCGGCAGGAACTCCGCGAGATAGGTGTCCACCAGGACGAGTTCGGCGCCGAGCCCGATCCCCGACAGGAAGCGCAGCGCGAGCAGCCACGGCAGATTCGGGGCGAAGGCGCAGAGCAGCGAGCACCCTGCGTACGCGCCCAGGTTCACCAGGAACATCCGGCGCCGCCCCACCCGGTCGGCGAGCACCGACAGCACGTTCGCGCCGACGAACATGCCGAGGAACGCGGCGGCGATCACCCAGGCTCTGGCGGTGTGACCGAGCTGCCACCGTTCGGCGAGGGCGGCCCCGAGCACCCCGCCGAGGAAGACCTCGTACAGGTCGAAGAAGGAGCCGATGCCGACGATGAGGGTGATCTTGCGGTGCCACCGGGACACCGGCAGCCGGTCGAGCCGGGCGGCGGTGAACGCGCCGGCGACAGTGGTGTCCGTCAAGTCGGTCCCCCCTGGGCAGGTCCCGGCGCGCGGGGCGCGGTGGCGTGCGCAGCGCGCTCGCCGGGCGTACGGCGAGGACCGTACTCCGCCAAGATCGGACCCGGTAGACCGCCGTCGCACGCCCGTCCCCGGACGCCCGTGGCCGGTGCCGGGCCCGGCCACGGTGTCCGGCCGGTGGATACGATGCCGGGGTCAACCGAACGGTCCGGGAGGGGCTCCGCGTGACGGCGAAGCAGGACGCGCCACGGCTGTCCGATCTGCTGCCGTGGTCCGTGGCGCCACTGCGGCCCGGCCGTTCCTGGGTCATGGGGCCGGACCCGGCGGTACTGCGGGCCCGTTGGAACGCCCTGGCGGGCGCCGCGGACCCGGCGGCCCGCGAGCGGCTGTTCCGGCCGTCCCGGGCCCGGACCCTGCACTCCGCCGTCGGGCAGCTGCCCGGACAGCCGACGCCCACCGGGCGGCTGTCCCGGGCGGCGGGACCGTGCCCCGAGCCGGTGCGGCTGCTGCACGGCCCCTTCGACCAGCAGTGGCTGCTGCCCGACCACCGGCTGCTCGACACCGCGCGGCCGGAGCTGTGGCGGGTGGCCGGCGCCCGGCAGCTGTTCGCGGTCGCATGGGGTCCGGCGCCGCAGCTCCCGGGCCCCGCGGTGGTGTGCTCCGCGGTGCTGCCGGACGGGCGTTCGCCGGCCGGCCGCCCGGGGCGGATCCATCCGCTCTACCGGCGGCCGGGCGGCCGGGAGCCGAATCTCGCGCCGGGCCTGCGGGCGCTCCTCACCCGGCGGCTCGGCCGCCCGGCCGCGCCCACGGACGTCCTCGCCTGGATCACCGCGAGCGCCCGCCACTCCCCCGACGGCTGCCTGGTGCCGCTCACCGCCGACCCCGCGGTCTGGGACGCCGGTGTCGCGCTCGGCGAGCGGCTGCTGTGGCTGCACACCCGGGGCGCGTACGCACCCGGTGGCGGCCCCGGCGGCGAACGGCCGCGGCTGCCGGGCGGCCGCCGCCCGTACGTGCGGGCCGCACTGCCCTCCCGCGGCCTGCCGGGGACCCTCGCGTACGACCCGGCCGAGGAGGCGCTGCTGCTCGGCAGTGGCCGGATCTCACCGGTTCCACCCGGTGCCTGGGAGTTCCACGCGGGCGGGGTCCGTGTCCTGACGTCGTGGTTCGAGCAGCGCACCGCCGCGGGCCCGGAACCGGCCGAGGCCGGTTCGCTGGCCGCGCTGCGCCCCGCGGCGTGGCCGCAGGAGTGGACCTCGGAGCTGCTCGAACTGATCACGGTGCTGGCGCTGCTGGCCGAACTGGAGCCGCGCCGGGAGGAGCTGGCGCGCCGGACGGCGGACGGGCCCCGGCTGGACGCGGCCGGGCTACGGGCCGCCGGCGTCCTTCCGCCGCCTCCCACCGCGCGCCGCCCGGCGTCCGTGCTCGACCATCACGAGGAGGGCCCGGAGGGGCAGTTCACCCTGCTGTGAGGCGCTGGCGGCCCGGGGAGGTACGGCCCCGGGGTGCGCGGCCGTACGGCGCCCGGCGCCACGGCCGGGCGGCGGGCCGGGGAACTGCTCGCGCCGCGCGCCGGCTGAGGCCGCGGACCGGCCGTCGCGTGGCCCGCTCCGGCGGGACGCACCGCCGACCGGACCGGGCCACGGGCCTGCGCACCGATCCGCCGGCGCGCTTCCTGGACGAGCCGGCCACCGGTCCGGCCCCGGGTCACGCGGCGCACGGCCGGAAACGCAGGAAAACCACCCGTCACAACAGGACGGGTGGTGCGGATGGGGCGCCGACCGGGTGGGACGGGCGGCGGAACGGGCCGTGCGCCGTACGACGGGCGGGGATTCCTGCCCCGGCGAACACACCGACGCGCTGCCGACGCCCCGGGCCTGACGAGCGGTCGGATCGCAGCGCTGCGCCGGGGCGGTGTGGTCGCCCGAGGTGCCGCGTCAGGGACGCGTCAGCTGTGCCCGCCGAGCAGCGATCGCCGCAGCCTGCGCAGCGGGGCGAACAACAGCACCTTGGCACCGCGGCTCGTCGTGCGTGAGCGGTCACGCGTGGTGAGCTCCCGCATCAGTGACGTCGCGCCCTCCGCCTCCCGCTGCGGGACGGCGGGACCGCCCAGCACCGCGAGATGGCGGTCCAGCCGCGCGCTGGACGCGCTGCTTCCGCAGCTGACGGCAGGGACTCGCGCCCTGCGCATTGCTATCTGTTCCATGACTCTCCCCACCCTTACGAGGGCACCCGGCCCCGGGCAGGGTAACCCTATCTCCCCCGGAGGACACGTGCGCAGACCGGTCGACGGCATCACCTGCCCCGCCTCGGCGTTGACGAATACCGACGAAACGCCGCGTACAGGGCTGTGACCAGGCCGAGTTGATGCCCCGTCGGACACCACAGCGGCGCCGGGACGCACGAGGAGGGCCGGCACCCCGCGGGCCCTCCTCGCCGTCCCGAGGTGCGGCGGCTTACGCGGCGGAGGAGAGCGTGGGCAGGTAGCCCTTGGCCTGGCCGGTGGCGGTGGGGTGGTAGGACTCGTCGACGGGCAGGGTCACGCTGTGCAGCCAGGGGTCGCCCGAGCACAGCTCATGTCCGGAGAAATGGGTGTTGACGTCGGCGAAGCCGAAACCGTGGTCGGCGGCGCGCTTGGCGGTGACACCGTTGATCTCGTCGGCCGCCCCGTTGATGGCGCTGCGGGACTTCTCGGAGAGGCCGGCGAGGCAGCTGCCGCCGACCTTGTAGAAGTGCGGATAGCCCAGGACCACGACGTGCGCGGCCGGGGCCTTCTGGCTGATGGCGTTGTACACCCCGTCGAGCTGACCGGGCAGCGTGTTCTTGACATAGCTGACGGCCTGGGCGACGCGCGCCAGACACGTGCTCTCGGAGTTGAGCGCACAGGTGGACATGGTGTCGGCGAACCCGGCGTCGTTGCCGCCGATGGTGATGCTCACCAGACCGGTGGAGGAGCTGAGCGGCGCCAGCTGACCGTTGATGACATCACCCGTACGGGCGCCGGAGCAGGCGGTCGATTGATAGGAGGACGGCGAGTTCGCGGCGGCCCACAGGGCCGAATACGCCTTGGTGCTGCGTTTGCAGGAGCCGCTGGAGCTGTCGTAGCTGCCGGCCCCCACACCCGCCGAATAGGAGTCTCCGAGGGCTACATAGCCGGTGGGGGCGGCTTGTTGGGCGGCCGCGGTCGCCACCGGACCGGTGAGGACGAGCGCGGCGGCGGCGAAGAAGGCGGACGTCATGGCCGCAAGTCGGGGCAGTCTCATAGAACCTCCCATAGCAGGAACTCGGCCTCACATGTAGTAGCAGCAGGGCCAGGCAACGGGAAGTGTCCATGCCAAAGATCAGCGAGAGTTCACGGCACATCTGCGGACCCGTGAAGATCTTCACCGCCGGACCATTGCGCGCGGTGACATGCATATGGCATTGCCTCAGAATCCTTGCTGCGCCCCCGACGCCACCCCCGAACCAGGTGACGGGCGGTCAACGGAACCCTCCGTACCGCCTGCTGCGTACACCCCCGGGCGACGCATCGCCCGCGGCCCTCCGCCGCACCCGGCACCGGGCCGCCGCTGCCCGGATTCGCGTCTTGACGGGGGTCGGGCGCTGCGCGACATTGAGGCCCGGCATCCGGCGCTTACAGGGGGCAAGCGGCCAATGCAGACCACGGCCATCAACGACAGCGGCTCGCGCGACGGGCCGCCACCCGGTCACCGGCCACCCGATGACCGGCACTCAGACGTACGGCGGTCCGACGGGCATCCGACCGGCGGCCACCGGTGGACCGGAGCGGTGCCGCTCCGCGCGGGCGCGGCGGTCGGCGTCGGCGCGGTGGGGGCCGTACTGGCGTTCGCCGACCTCGCCTCGCCGCTGCGCGCGCCGTTCACGCTCTTCTTCCTCCTGCTGGCACCGGCCACCGCGATCGGCGCGGCGCTGGGCCGGCTGGATCCGCTCGGCCGCGCCGTCGTCGCGGGAGCCGGCGCGCTCGCCGCCGATCTGCTGGTGGCCGAGGCCATGCTCGCGCTGCATCTGTGGTCGGTGCGCGGCGGAGTGGTCGCGGTGGCGGTCCTCAGCGGTACCGCGCTGCTGCTGACGGCCCTGCGCCGACGGGCCGGCCGGGCCCGCCGAAGCCGGACACCCTGACGTGGACATCGCCGTATGCCGCCCCGGCGAGCTGACCGCGGCCGACCGGACCGCCTGGACCGCCGTCCAGTCCCAGGCACGGGCGCTGGGGTCGCCGCAGCTGGCGAACCCCTTTCTCGCCCCCGAGTTCGCGCTGGCCGTCGGCCGGTGCCGGCGCGGTGTGCGGCTGGCGGTGATCCGGGAGGACGGCGCCCCGACGGCGTTCCTGCCCTTCCAGCGCTCGGCGCTGGGCGTGGGGCGCGCCATCGGCCTCGGCATCTCCGACGCCCAGGGGCTGGTGCACCGGCCCGGCTTCCAGTGGGACGCCCAGGAGCTGCTGCGCGCCTGCGGACTGTCGGTGCTGGAGTTCGACCACCTGGTGGACGGCCAGAAGCCCTTCGACTGCGGGGCGCTGATCGCGCACCCCTCCCCCGTCATCGACGTGGACCGGGGCTTCGCCGCGTATCTGGAGCAACTGCGCGGCCGGTCCCCGAAGTTCCTCCGCACCACCCTCGCCAAGGAGCGCCGGCTCGGCCGCGACCTCGGCCCGGTGCGCTATGTCCACGACGAGCGCGATCCGGCGGTGCTGCGCACCCTCATCGGCTGGAAGTCCGCGCAGTACCGCAGGACGGGGCGCCGCGACCGGTTCGCGCACCCCTGGATCGTCCGGCTGGTGGAGCAACTCTTCCACACCCGTACCGAGGCTTTCGCCGGTCTGCTGTCGGTGCTGTACGCCGGTGAGCGGCCGGTCGCGGCGCACTTCGGGCTGCGCTCGGAGTCCGTACTGGCCTGCTGGTTCCCCGCGTACGACCCGCGGTACGCGAAGTTCTCGCCGGGCCTGGTGCTGCATCTGCGGATGGCCGAGGCGGCGGCCGCGGCCTCGATGGCCTACCTCGATCTGGGGCGCGGCGCGAAGGACTACAAGAACTCTTTCAAGACCCGGGAACTCCCGGTGTCCGAGGGCTGGGTGGCGCGACGCCATCCGGTGGCGCTGGGGCACCGGGCGCGGCGCGCTCCGGTGCGGGCGCTGCGCGACACCGTGCTGGCCCGGCCGGAGCTCTTCGAGCCGGCCGATCGCCTGCTCAAACGTATGGGCCAGTTCCGGTCGGGCCGGTGAGCCGCTCATCGGCGCGTACCGGCCAATAACATGGAAAGAGATTTGGAGTCCGTCATCTTGCCTTAGAGTCGCCGTTATCCATATCGTCATGCATTCACTCATCCACTCGCATCGGGCGATCATTACCGAGCGCTCTTGGGGAGAGCCGAAGCCAGCACGATGAATATCCGGTGCGAGGCACGGCGGGGGGTCTTGGTGCACCCGGAATTCGCTTATTGATCGCCGTTCACCGATGACCGGGACACGAGCCGCGCAACCGGTGACACGCTTGCCGGCCAGCTCTGTTCGCATGGCGGTCCAGGCCGTCCCGAATGGGGTGCGAACCCCCCTTTCGAACCGGATACACAGCAGGACCGCCCGGGGGTGGGCGGCCCACCGGACGGGAGGGAATTCAACCCATGAGCTCGTTCCTTCGCCCCGTCGGCGCGGTTCGACCGCCGCAGACACTACTGCCCGGCCACGCCGTCTACCGGCCCGTTTCCTCCTATCTCGCCATCGCACCGCCGGTCAGCGTCGTCATACCGGCGATGAATGAGGCGGAGAATCTCCCGTACGTCTTCACGACCCTGCCGGACTGGATTCATGAAGTGATCCTGGTCGACGGGAATTCGACCGATGACACGGTCCGGGTCGCCCGTGAGCTGTGGCCCTCCGTCGTCGTCGTGCGGCAGCGCGGCAAAGGCAAGGGCGATGCGCTGATCGCCGGATTCGCGGCCTGCACCGGCGACATCATCGTGATGATCGACGCCGATGGATCGGCCGACGGCCGCGAGATCGTCAGCTATGTGTCGGCGCTGGTCTCCGGGGCCGATGTCGCCAAGGGCTCACGCTTCGCCAACGGCGGCGGCACGGACGATATGACGCCGGTCCGCAGGCTCGGCAACCGGGTGCTGACCACCGTCGTCAACGTCAAGTTCGGCGCCCGCTACACCGATCTGTGTTACGGCTACAACGCGTTCTGGCGGCGCTGCCTGGCCCAGATCTCCCTGGACTGCGCCGGGTTCGAGGTCGAGACGCTGCTGAACATCCGGGTGGTCAAGGCCGGGCTGCGGGTGCAGGAGATCCCCAGCCACGAGTACCACCGCATCCACGGCGTCAGCAAGCTGCGGGCGGTGCACGACGGTTTACGGGTCCTGCGGGTGATCCTGCGGGAGCGCGGCACCCGGCGGAGACGGACCGCCCGGCGCGGGCCGGGCACCGGAGACACGCGGTGACCGGCCCGGCCCTGCCGGACCGCGGCGGACCGGGCCGTACCGGGGCGGACCGCACCGGGGCCGGTATCCGGATCTCCGTCGTGATCTGCGTCCACACCGAGGACCGCTGGGACGAGCTGCTCGCCGCCGTGGCCTCGGTGCGCGAGCAGTCCCGGCCCGCCCACGAAGTGCTGCTCGTGGTCGACCATCACACCGCTCTGCTGGACCGGCTGCACCGGCACTTCGGGACCGCGGGCGCCCCCGCGCCCCCGATCCCGTCAACTCCCCTGCGGATCATGGCCAATTCAGGGCCCCGGGGACTGTCCGCCGGGCGCAACACCGGTATCGCGGCGGCGCGCGGCGAGGTGATCGCCTTCCTCGACGACGACGCGGTGGCCGAGCGGGACTGGCTGCGGTACTTCGCCGAGGGGTACGCGGACCCGGCGGTGCTGGCGGTCGGCGGGCGCACCGAACCGGCCTGGGCGGCGGGCCGCCGGCCCGCCTGGTTCCCCGCCGAGTTCGACTGGGTGGTGGGCTGTACGTACCGGGGTCTGCCGCCGGGCAGGGTGCGGGTCCGCAACGTACTGGGCGGCAACGCCTCGTTCCGCAGGTCGGTGTTCGAGGCCGTCGGCGGCTTCGCGCACGGTATCGGCCGGACCGCCGGCGGGCGGCCGCTGGGCGGCGAGGAGACGGACCTGTGCATCCGGCTCGCCCGCGCCCTGCCGGACGCGGTGCTGCTGATCGACGACCGGGCGGTGATCCACCACCGGGTACCGGCCGCCCGGCAGCGCTTCGGCTACTTCGGCAGCCGGGCGTACGCGGAGGGCCTGTCCAAGGCGCTGGTGACGCGGCGCGTCGGGACCCGGGCCGGGCTGGCGGCCGAACGGCGCCAGCTGACCCGGGTGCTGCCCGCGGGGGTGCTGCGCGGGGTGCGGGACGCACTGCTGGGCCGGGTGGGCGGCGCCGGCCGGGCGGGCGCGATCGTGGCGGGCACGGCGGCCGCGGCGGGCGGCTATCTGGTGGGGACGGTACGGGTACGCCTCAGGGGCGCGCCGACAGCTTCTGACGGTCCGGGCGGCCCGGACGGCGGCCCGGACGGCGCCTCGGAGTCCGCCACCGCCACCGCTGCCGCTGGCGTCTCCGCCTCCGGGTGCGCGGGGGCGACCGCATGAGCGGCCCGTCCCCCGTACCGGTCCTGATGTATCACGCGGTCACCGGGACGCCCGCGCCCGCCGTACGGGAACTGTCCGTGACGCCCGCGGCGTTCACCGGGCAGCTCGCGGTGCTGGCCGACCGTGGCTTCACGCCGCTGACCACGGCCGCACTCGCGGCGGCCTGGCGGGACGGCGGCCCGCTGCCCGCCAAGCCGGTGCTGATCACCTTCGACGACGGATACGAGGGCGTGCACCGGCACGCGCTGCCCGCCCTCGTCCGGCACGGCTTCCCGGCCACCCTCTTCGTCACCACGGGCTGGCTGCGCGGCCCGTACGGCACCGGGGGCGGCCCGGACACCATGCTCGACTGGGACCAGGTGCGCCGGCTGGCCGCGGCCGGTGTGGAGATCGGCGGACACAGCCACCGCCATCCGCCGCTGGACGGGCTCACCGACGACCGGCTGCGGCGGGAGGTGCTGCGCTGCAAGGAGATCGTCACCGCCGAGACCGGCGTGGCCCCGGAGTCCTTCGCGTATCCCTACGGCCACTCCAGCCGGCGGGTGCGGCAGCTGGTCCGCGGGCTGGGCTTCCGGCAGGCGCTCGCGGTGCGCAACGCGCTCGCGGACCGCCGCCAGGGGCCGTACGCGCTGGCCCGGCTGACGGTGCGGCGCGGCACCGGCCCCGAGGAGTTCGCGCGGCTCGTGGAAGGCCACGGCATCACCCGCGCGTTCGCCCGGGACCGGGCGCTCACCAAGGGGTACGCGGTGGTGCGCCGGACCCGGCAGGCGGCCCGGCGGATGAGACCTGACGGACGACGAGACCCGAGGGACGGCAACTGACCACGTATATCGGGCAGTTCAGACCCGGTGGCCGCGACGGACCGGGTCCGCCGGCGGCGGGAGGAAGGACGGCCTGGCCCGTGCCCGACACGACCGCCCGGACCGCGGCGCGCACCGGACCGGGACCGGGGACCGTCGCCCCGTCCCGCCGGCCGCCCCCGGCGGGACGGGGCGACGGCGGTCCGTTGTTCCGCAACGCCTACGCGCTGATGCTCAACACCGGTGTCTCCGGGCTGCTCGGGCTGGGGTTCTGGCTGGTCGCGGCCCGTTACTACACGGAGGCCGCGGTCGGCCAGGGCTCGGCGGCCATCGCCGCGATGAAGCTGCTGGCGGGGCTGACGGCGGTGACGCTGACCGGCGCACTGGCCCGTTTCCTCCCTGTCGCGGGGCGCGCCACCGGCCGGCTGGTCTTCCGCACCTACGCGGGCGGTTCGGCCGTGGTGGCCGTCGCCGCGACCGTCTTTCTGCTCACCCTCGACCTGTGGGGCCCCTCCTACGGCTTTCTGCACGGCCCGCTGAACGGCCTCGGCTTCATCCTGGCCGTCGCCGCCTGGTCACTGCTCACCCTCCAGGACGGGGTGCTGACGGGGCTGCGCAGCGCGCTGTGGGTACCGGCCGGCAACCTCGCCTTCTCGGCGGTGAAGCTGGGGCTGCTGGTGGTGTGCGCCGCCGCGCTGCCCACCGCCGGGGTCTTCGTCTCCTGGGTGGCGGCCATCGCGGTGTCCGTCCTGCCGCTCGGCTGGCTGGTGTTCCGGCGGCTGATCCCCCGGCACATCCGGGCGACGGACCGGACCACCCGGCCGCCGTCCCTCCGGGAGATGGGCCGCTTCCTGGCGGGCGACTACACCGGGTCGCTGTTCTCGCTCGCGGTCGTCTACCTCGTACCGGTGCTGGTCGCCTCGCAGGTCAGCGCGGTGGACAACGCGTACTTCTACATCACCACCACCATCGGCGGCACGGTGAACCTGCTCGCCGTCAACATGGGCGCCTCGCTGACCGTCGAAGGGGCGCACGATCCGGCGCGGCTCGCCCAGCACACCCGGGCCGCGCTGCGGCGGATGGCCCGCATCATGATCCCGGTCTGCTGCCTGCTGTTCGTCCTCGCGCCGTACGTCCTCGGTGTCTTCGGGGCCGGCTACGCGGACGCGGCGACGCCACTGCTGCGCTGGCTCGCGGTGGGGGCGGCGCTACGCGTGGTGCTGGAGGTCTACTTCGCGGTACTGCGCGCACAGAGCCGCACCTCGGGACTGGCGTACCTCCAGGGGTTGTTGTGCGTCCTGGTGCTGGGGCTGACACTGCTCCTGCTGCCGCGGATGGGGCTGACGGGGGCCGGCGTCGCCGAGATCTCCAGCCTCGCGCTGGTCGTCTCCCTCGCCGCCCGCCGGCTCCACCGGGTTCTGCGCGGCCACCAGTCCCCGCCCCTCACCCGGGCCCCGGCGGACAGCCTCGCCCCGGACGGCGATCTCGCGGACCTGGCCGTCTACGGCGACCGCGGCGACGCCGTCGGGGCGTACCGGTGGACGGGCAGCACCACGGAGGCGGATGGGGAGGCGGATGACGACGCCCCTGCGGATACGGATACGGACGCGGTCACCGGCGTGCGCACGAGCGCGGGGGCGGAGACAGGGACGGGCACGGGGACAGATACGGGCACGGACACCGTACGGCCGCCCCGGCGCCGGGCGGTTCCGTCCTGGGCCGAGACCGCCGCCGACCCGCCCGCCCCCGGTCCCACCCGCCCCCGCGGCCCCTCCCCCGTCCCCCTCTCCGTCCGCCTCCGGCGCCGTCCCGATCTCGCGGTCTGGGGGCTGCTGGCCGTCGCGCTCACGCTGTTCTGGCTGCCGCTGCGCGGCATGGGAGACGCCGACCTGGACCGGATGAACGGACTCGGCCTGGTCTCCGTGCTGCCCCCGGCGACCCTGGCCGGTGCCGCCCTGCTCGTCACGGCGTACGGCTGCGCCCTGTGGCTGGTCCGGCCGCGGCGCGTCCTGCTGGCCGCCGTACTGCTGCTGACGGTGGTGGCGCTGCACGCGCTGCCCGCCGTCCTGGAGACCGAACCGCGCTTCGCGACGGCCTGGCAGCATCTGGGTTTCCTGGACCAGCTCGGCAGAACGGGCGTCGCGGCGCCGGATCTGGACGCCCGCTGGAGCTGGCCGGGGTTCTTCGCCATGGCGCAGTTCCTCGCCCAGGCGTGCGGGGTCACCGACTTCACCGAGGTCCTCCGCTGGTGGCCGCTGACTCTTGAACTCCTCTGTCTGGCCCCGCTGTTCCTGCTGCTGACGGCGGTACGCGCGAGCTGGCGGGCGAAATGGTGCGCGGCCTGGCTGTTCGCACTGTGCGGCTGGGTGGGCCAGGACTATTTCTCCCCGCAGGGTTTCACCTACCTCCTGTACCTCGCGTTCACGGCGATCCTGCTGGTGTGGTTCCGCACGCCGCACCCGCCGTCCGGTACGCCGCACCGGTTGTCCGGGACGCCGCACCCGCCGTCCGGCGGTCGGCAGCCCGGCGAGGCGGCGGTGGCGCCGGCCGGGCGGGGGCCGCGCGCGGTGCTGCTGGCCGTGCTGATCGCGCTGTTCGCGGCGTCGGTGGCGGGTCATCAGCTGACCCCGTTCGTGATGCTCGGCGTCCTGACCGTGCTGGTCCTGGCCCGCCGCTCCAGCTTGCGCGGGCTGCCGCTGCTGCTCGGTGTCATGGTGGCGGCCTGGCTGGGGTTCCTGGCCGAGCCGTACTGGTCGGGCCACTTCGACGAGCTGTTCGGGGGGCTCGGCGGCTTCGGCGGCAACGTCGCCTCCTCCGTCACGGACCGGATCGGCGGCGGCGACGACACCCACAAGCTCGTGCTGTACACCCGGGTGGCGCTGGCCGGCGGGGTGCTCGCGCTGGCCGGCTGGGGAGTGCTGCGCCGACGGCTCGCGGGCTTCACCGAACGTGCGCTGCCGGTACTGGCCTGCGTCCCGTTCCTGGCCTTCGGGATGCAGTCCTACGGCGGCGAGATGGCCCTGCGCGTCTTCCTGTTCGCGCTGCCCGGCGCCTGTGTGCTGGCGGCGCTGGCGCTCTTCCCGCACGGTACGGACGCCCGCCGGGGCCTGGGCCCGCTCGCCGCGCTGCTGGCGGGCCTGATCCTCACCGGCGGCTTCCTCGTCGCCCGCTGGGGCAACGAACAGTTCGAACGGATCCGGCCGGGCGAGGTCGCCGCGATGGAGTACGTCTACGCTCATGACCGGCCCACGGCGCGGCTGCTGTGGTTCAGCGACGACCCCGTCAACAGCGTCACCCCCGCGATGCCCTGGGGCGCCAAGGACATGGCCCGGGTGCGGTACCAGCCGGTCCTGGCCCCGCGCGACCCGGCCCGCCTCGACCCGGTCGTCACGGCGCTGCGGGACGCCGGACCGCAGTCGTACCTCGTCGTCAGCCACGGCCAGTCGGAGGCGCTGCGACTGAACGCGGGCTACCGCGACCACTGGGAACGGCGGCTGCGCACCTCCCTGGACCGGCGGCCCGAGCTGCGCCGGGTGCTGTCCAACGCGCACGCGGCGGTGTACGAGCTGACGCGACGGCCGCCCGGCGAGGTCCCGCAGCCGCGGCCTGGCCCGGCCGGGCCGCGGGTGACCTGGACGCCGTGGACGGTGGCCGGCGCGTCGGCCGCGGTGCCGCTGATCCTGCTGCTGACCGCCCGTGAGGTGCTACGGGTGGCGGCCGTGCCGGGCACCCGCCGGGGGCGGTGGCTGCGCGGCTCGTTCTGGTGCGCGATGCCGCTGCTGGCGGTCTTGCTGGCGTCGCTGGTGCAGCGGTTCCTGACGCTGTCGTGAACCGCTGCACCGGCGGTGCGGTGAACTGCTGCTGTGCACTGCTGCCGCCTCGGACGGACAACCACCTGACCGCCGCCTCACCGCCGCTCGATCCAGCGCACCCCGTAGCCCGCCAGCGGCACGGCCCGCCCGTCGACCGTCGCCGTGATGCGGCGGTCCGTGGTGTTGACGACCAGCGTCGTGCGGCCGTCGGCGAGGGCACGGACCCGCGCGCGGTCGTCCGCCGCGAGCGCGGGTTCGCGCGGCCGGGTGCCGGGCGGGAAGGCGCGCGCGAACCGCGACAGCAGCTCCATCATCGGCAACGCCCCTCCGCCGTCCGCCAGTTCGGTGCTGCGCCAGAGGCAGCCGGGACAGTCGGCACCCTCGTTCTGCGGGTTCCAGTAGAAGCCGCTGGTGGCACCGCCGGCCGCCATCTCGATGAGGGCCGCCGCCTGCACGGCGGTGCGTTCACGCTCGCTCCAGCCGCTCCGGTCGTCGGCGGCGTCGGCGATCTCGACGTACCACTCGGCCCACCACAGCGGCAGCCCGGTCTCCTTGCGCAGCCGGCGCCCCACATCGGCGAACTTCCGGGTGGCGGCGAACGGGTCCGGTGCGTAGCGGTCGTCCTTGCTGTAACTGGAGCCGTCGACGACGACGAAGTCCGCGCCCGCCTTGTGCCGGTTCCAGTACCGGAAGGCGTCGAGGGTGCGCTGATCGACACTGCCCCAGGGGCCCTTCAGCGCGGAGGGGTAGGTCTCGTCACCCGGAACATGGCTGTCCATCACCAGATAGGGCCCGCCCACCTGATTGGCCGGGTTCGCCTTTTTCAGTTCCCGGTGGACCAGGTTGTACAGGCGGGTGTATCCCTCGCTGTCCCAGCGTCCGCGGGAATCGTCGAAGAATCCCTTGAATTCGTTCCAGACGACGAAGTGCCGCACGTCCGGATAGCGCCGGGCGATCTTCCCGGCGAGCGCCGCGAAGTCCGCGTAATGCTCCGGCGTGGGGGCCTTCTCCAGCGCGCTCCAGTCGGTGCGGCCGGCCGGCCCGCCCTTCATCCAGTCCGGCGAGCAGCACAGCGTCAGTACGGGGGTGCCGCCGGTGCGGCGGATCAGCGCGATACGACGGTCCAGATCGGTGAAGTCGTAACGGCCGGGGCTCGGTTCGGGGTTCCGGGCGCCCCAGCCCATGATGTGCTGGTTCTGCGGCATCGGGTCGGCGGACAGCAGCCTGGCGGCCCGCCCGGTGGCCCGGTCCGTGCCCCGGTCCGCGCTGTACTGGGTGTGGGTGAAACCCCAGCCGACGGCGGCCTTCGCCGCGCCGGACGGCGGCGGTGGGGGCACGTCCGGCGACCGTCCGCACCCCGCCAGCAGCACCGCCGACACCACCACCCCGGCCACGGCCACCAGGGCGGCCCAGCGGCGCACCGGCCAACTCCCCCGCTTCGCCCGGCCCCTCTCCGCTCCGTCACCCCCCGGACGTCCCTGACATGCCCCGGCCCGACGTCCCTGACGCCCCTGACGCCCCTGACGTCCTCGATGTGCCCCACCATGGCGTCGCACAACAGGCAACAGTAGCCAGCCGGCCGGCCGCCCGGTACACCCGGTTTCTTCGTCACGGGTGGCTTCCGGTGCGGGGAGAACGCCGGAATATCGCGGGTACGCGGGATATTCCGTGTACGTGGCGGGGCCGGGTGGCAGATCATGACCGCATGAGTGCCGATCACGTCCAGCCGACCGCCGCCGAGGAGTCCCTCCCGATCCGTCTGACCCTGGACGACAACGATTCCCCCTCCGATGTCCTCGACGCGCTCTTTCTGGGGCGGTTCGCCAGCGGCGAGCAGCCGTACTCCCGTACCCGGTCCCTGGAGCGGGTGAGGGCCGGTCTGACGCTGCTGCCGCCCGGCGCCCGCGTCCTGCGCTCCGCGCGCGGCGACGGCCGCAGTGCCACCCTCGCGGAGGGCGACGGTTTCACGCTCCTGATCTCCCGCTGGAACCGCGGCGCCGATGTGACGGTCACCGCCGTCAGCGACGAACTGGCCGAGAAGGTGCTGGCCCATTCCGCGGACGGCGCGGAGGACGAACCGGAGCCACGGCCGGAGAACGTCTCCATGGGCTTCTGGTACTTCTCCCCGCGCCGCGGCCCGCACCGTACGTCCCGGCAGATCTCGGCCGGCAGCTGGGAGGAGGTCCGGCCCAACTACACCGCGCCGGTGGCCGACGCGATGGACGGGCTGATGAAGGTCGCCCCGGAGGAGATCGCCGGACGGCTCCTGCTGCTGCACGGCCCGCCCGGTACGGGCAAGACCTCCGCACTGCGGACCCTCGCCCGCTCGTGGCGGGACTGGTGCCAGGTGGACTGCGTACTGGACCCGGAACGGCTCTTCAACGACGTCGGGTACCTGATGGACATCGCCATCGGCGAGGAGGACGACGACACCGGCAAGGGCCGGTGGCGGCTGCTGCTCCTGGAGGACTGCGACGAACTGATCCGCGGGGAGGCCAAGCACACCGCCGGGCAGGCGCTGTCCCGGCTGCTCAATCTGACGGACGGGCTGCTGGGCCAGGGCCGCAACGTCCTGGTGGGGGTCACCACCAACGAGGACCTGGAACGGCTGCACCCCGCGGTGGTCCGGCCGGGCCGCTGCCTCGCCCGTATCGAGGTCGGCCCGCTCAGCCGCCCGGAAGCGGTCAACTGGCTGGGCACGGAGGAGGGCATCGGACGCGAGGGAGCCTCCCTCGCCGAGCTGTACGCCCTGCGCCGCGGCACCCGCCCCGCATCCGTCCCGTCCCCGTCCCCGGACTCCGACGCCGGCCTGTACCTGTAGGGCGGCGTCCGGGGACAGCCGGGTCCTACCGCGCCGAGGGCGGCCTCGCCCGGTTCGCGCCGGGCCGGCCGCTCAGGCGAAAGCGCCCTCGTCACCGGTCCCCCCGGCCGACGGCAGCCGCGCGACCAGTCCGGCTCCGGTTTCGCTGTCCGCCACGCGGAGGGAGCCGCCGTGGCGGATGGCGATGTCGCGGGCGAGGGTGAGGCCGAGGCCCGAGCCGCCGGCGTCCCGGGTGCGGGCGTCGTCGAGGCGGGCGAAGCGGTCGAAGACGCGTTCGCGGTCCGGGGCGGGGAGGCTGACCAGGGGCGGGCTCGGCGCCGCCCTCACCGCGGAGTCGGTGTTCGTCGCGCTGCTCGGTGCGGTGTGCGGTCTGCTCCTCGGTACCGGCTCGGCGTGGCTGTTCATGCGGGTGGCGTCGACCGCCGCCGAACCGGTGCCGTTCACGCTGCCGTGAGGCCGGCTCGGGGTGCTGCTGGGGGCCGCGGTGCTGGCGGCGCCGCTCGCCGCCCCGGTACCGGCCCGCCGCGCGGCGCGGGGTCCGCTCACGCCCGGGATGACGGCGCAGTGACGAGCCGGCCGGGCGACGGGCGCGGCCCCCGGTCCGCCGGTTCGCCGCCTCACCGGTGAGGTGAGCGGGTGCCGGGCGGACGGTGCGGGTCCCCGCGTCCGGTGGGCGCGGGGCCCGGTCACCGCATCCCGCCCGGGTGGCACCGCCTGAGTGGGCAAAAAGGGGGCGGGTTAGCATATGAGCGCCGCCTAGCTCGAAAGATAAATCTGTGACTGTCAATGAGGACTCGTTCACCAATTGGAAGAACCGCGAGGAGATCGCGGAGTCGATGATCCCGATCATCGGGAAGCTGCACCGTGAGCGGGACGTCACGGTCCTGCTGCACAGCCGCTCCCTGGTGAACAAGTCGGTGGTCAGCATCCTCAAGTGCCACCGCTTCGCCCGGCAGATCGCCGGTGAGGAGCTCTCGGTCACCGAGACGCTGCCGTTCCTCCAGGCCCTCACCACGCTCGATCTGGGCCCGTCCCAGATCGACATCGGCATGCTCGCCGCGACGTACAAGGCCGACGACCGCGGTCTGTCGGTCGCGGAGTTCACCGCCGGGGCCGTCGCCGGCGCCACGGGCGCCAACAAGACCGAGCGCCGTGAGCCGCGCGACGTCGTCCTCTACGGGTTCGGCCGCATCGGCCGCCTCCTCGCCCGCCTGCTCATCGAGAAGGCCGGCTCCGGCAACGGCCTGCGGCTGCGCGCCATCGTCGTCCGCAAGGGCGCCGGCCAGGACCTCGTCAAGCGCGCCTCGCTGCTGCGCCGGGACTCCATCCACGGCCAGTTCCAGGGCACGATCACCGTCGACGAGGCGAACGGCATGATCATCGCCAACGGCAACGAGATCAAGGTGATCTACTCCGACGATCCGACGTCGGTGGACTACCCGGCGTACGGCATCAAGGACGCCATCCTCATCGACAACACCGGCAAGTGGCGCGACCGTGAGGGCCTGTCGAAGCACCTGGGCCCCGGTATCGCCAAGGTCGTGCTGACCGCGCCGGGCAAGGGCGACGTCCCCAATGTCGTCCACGGCGTCAACCACGACATGATCAAGCCGGACGAGCAGATCCTGTCCTGCGCGTCCTGCACCACCAACGCGATCGTCCCGCCGCTGAAGGCGATGGCGGACGAGTACGGCGTTCTGCGCGGCCACGTGGAGACCGTCCACTCGTTCACCAACGACCAGAACCTGCTGGACAACTACCACAATTCCGACCGCCGCGGCCGCTCGGCGCCGCTCAACATGGTCATCACCGAGACCGGTGCCGCCTCCGCCGTCGCCAAGGCACTGCCCGACCTCAAGGCACCGATCACCGGCAGCTCGATCCGCGTCCCGGTGCCGGACGTCTCCATCGCGATCCTCAGCCTGCGGCTCGCCCGCGAGACCACCCGCGAGGAGGTCCTCGACTACCTCCGCAATGTGTCGCTGACCTCGCCGCTCAAGCGCCAGATCGACTTCATCAGCGCCCCCGACGCGGTCTCCAGCGACTTCATCGGCTCGCGCCACGCCTCCATCGTCGACGCCGGCGCCACCAAGGTCGACGGCGACAACGCGATCCTCTACCTCTGGTACGACAACGAGTTCGGCTACTCCTGCCAGGTCATCCGCGTCGTCCAGCACGTCTCCGGGGTGGAGTACCCGACCTACCCGACCCCGGTGGTCTGACCCCGGTCGCCCGGCCCCGGTGCTCCGAACCCGGTGCTCCGAACCCGGTGGTCGGGCCCCGGCGGGCCGTCCGGCTGACGGCGCCCACCGGCGATCACCCGCTGGAAGCCCGCGCCCCTCGACCGCCCCTGGGCAGGGGCTCTCCCGGGGCGCGGCGCCCACCCCCGTACGGTACGCACGCACCGCTGCCGTGCGGCCACGCCGCCCCCGCCCGGCCGACCCGGCCTCCGGATGTGTCCACGCAGCTCGGCGCCCCGGTGTCCGGCGGTCGGGCGCGTCGATACGTGACCCCGACCTCCCACCGCCGCGGTGGTGACCGGACGGCTCCTGAACGGCCTGTCACCTCCCCGAGCGCTACGACGCTGAGGAGTTCCCGGAGTGGATGCACCTGACCTGCCGGGCCATGGCGTCGGCCGCGGTCCCGCCGGTGGCCGACGACGGCCAGGCCCACCACGACCGCAGCTTCCACGGGGCGGCGGACAATCGGGGCGACGGCGCGTGGTTGCCGGGGGTGACCCGGGGAGTCGTGCCGTCGGACAGCGAGCGGCTGCTTGACGACATCTCCTGGGACGAGACCGGCAACGGCAAACCCGGCCACAGCCACGGCGCGCTGTACGAGGAGCTGCCCGTCGGGCTCGGCCACCGGCTCCCCAAGTTCTGGACCAGGGAGTTCATCGAGGGCGTCGACTTCCTCAACAAGGGTTTCTCCGCCCGGCGTTCCGGCCGACGATCGCGGAATTCCCGGTGCGCAGATTCCCGGAGATCGTCGGCGTGAACATGCGCTGCGAGTTCCACGGTCCGGGCACCGCCGGCATCTCGAAGGCCGACGGTCCGACCGACCTCGGGTACGACACGAGCTCCCCCCGACCGCATATCGCCGACGACGACGTCGAGACGGGTCATTCGGCCACATCCCGGGACGCGGTCGTGTCCCTCATGGCGGAAGCGGCACGCCTTGGCGTCTCCGGCCTCGTCCGGGAACGGGTCAGGCGAGGTGCCACCGCGATGCGCACGGCCTACGTTGTGCTGATGCAGGGGCGCCTCAAGATCGTTCCGACGCAGGTGCCGACTCGTCTCCTCAACGCCAACGGCAGGTGATCCATGTCAACCGATACCGCGAGCACGATCCGTAACGTTCTCCAGAGGGAGTGCCCAGGGGTCCACGTCACGTCGGTCCGCCCGCTCGACAAGGGCTACACGAGCAAGCAGTGGGTGGCCGCCACCGATGAGGGCCGGCTGCTGGTCAAGGTGCCGCAGCGCGACCTGGACCCCGAGCATCTGCGGCGGCTCGTCGCCGGCGCGCGGGTGGCGGCCGAGCACGGCATCCCTGTGGTGCGGTATCGGCGGCTGGTGCCGCACGAACCGGCCGTGAACGGCCCGTTGCTCATCCAGGAGTACCAGGAGGGCGAGGCGGCGGGTGACGTGTGGGATTCCCTCGACGGGGACCAGCGGATGGTGCTGCTCCAGGACCTCGGCGACATCATCGGGCGGCTGCACGCCATCGTGGGACCCCACTTCGGGGACGTGCTGGGCGGCGCGAGGGCCTCGTCGCTGCGGGAGTCGGTCGAGGCCGAGGTGGCGGCGCTGCTCCCGCAGGCCGAGCTCGGTCGGATCGGTGACCCCGACACCCTCCGGTCCGCGATCGGCGCCGCCGTGGCGCGGCTGGAGAACTCGGCGAACGTCCCGGCCTTCACCCACGGTGACCTGTGGCTGCCGAACTTCCTGGTGCGCAACGGGCGGATCAGCTGCGTCCTCGACTTCGAACATGCCACGTACGCGGAGAGGTTCCGGGACTTCGGCAAGCTCGACGAGCACATCTTCGACGCGTTCCCGGCCGGCCGCGATGTCTTCCTCAAGTCGTACGACGCGGCGTGTCCGCTGCCGGACGACTGGGAGCGGCGGGTCGATCTCGGACATCTGCTGCACGCGCTGAACATGCACGTCTACTTCCTGCGCTGGAGCCCGCAGTGGGCGCCGCAGTACGCCCAGCAGGCCAAGAAGTGGCTCGCGAGCAATTCGTGAGCCCGGCCGCCGGTAGGGCCCCTCGGTCCGGACAGCGGAAGGAGTCCATGCACATGAATTCCGCGCGTGCGTTCATACTGCGCATGCCATGGAAGGTTCCCTGGAGGACGCCCTTCGGGGACGAGCCCCACGGTGCTCGTCCGGCCGGCCAGCGGTGAGGTGACCGGGTGGGGCGAGGCGGCCCCGGGTACCTGGCCGCTGTTCTGCGGGGAGTGGGGGCAGTCGGCATTCGCGCTGGTACGCGACTGCATACTGCCCCGCCCCGCCGGGGCGACCGTCGACGACGCAGCTCAGCCGGCCGAACTCTTCGCGGAGATCCGGGAGAACACCTTCGCCAAGGCCGCGGTCGAGACGGCCTGGTGGGCGCTGCGCGGCGGCGTCGAGCAGCGCCCGCTCAGCTCCTACGTCGGTGGGACCCGCTCGACGGTGCGGGCGGGCGCCGGCTTCGACATCCACGCCGGCACGGCACGGACGAACACGAGGGCAGCCCCCGGGACGCCGTACCGGAAAGCGCAGAGTGACCGGAATGAGGCTTCCGGGTTCTTCCTCCCGCCAGGGAGCTGCACGAGAAGTTCGGGTTCGTGCACCGCGAACCGTTCACCGGCTCCTCCCCATCAGCCATAGTCGCAGGTCAGTGTGCCCTTCCCCGGGGCTTGAGCCGCACCGGCGGCAGTTCCGGCGCGAGCAGCCGTGTGCCGTCGTAACCGTGCACGGCGCCGAAGCGGTCACCGTCGTTCCACGCGGCGCGGGCCTCGGCGATCTCGGCGTGGCTGCGGCCGACGAAGTTCCACCACATCACGATGGACTCCTCGAACGGCTCGCCGCCGAGGAGCAGCAGGCTGCTGTCGGTGTCGGCGCGCAGCGGGAGTTCGCCGCGTCCGCAGCCGAGGTAGAGGAGCGCGCCGGGGGCCAGGCGGACCCCGTCGACCTCGCATGCGCCGGAGATGGCCAGTGCCGCGTACTCGAAGTCCGGTTCGACCGGCAGCCGGGTGTCCGTCCCCGCGGCGAGGGCGATATCGGCGCCGACGAGCGGGGAGTAGGTGGTGCCGGGCGAGGTGGCGCCGGCCAGTTCGCCGAGGATGACGGTGGCCGACAGTCCGCCGCCACCGGTGATCACCGGCAGCTCGGTGTGGTGCTCGAAGGCCGGGGCGACATGGCGGTGTTCGGCCGGGAGCGCCACCCACAGCTGGGCGCCGTGCAGCAGCGGCGTATGGGCACGGGGGGATTCCTCGGAGTGCGCGATGGCCCGTCCCGACGTCATCAGGCCCAGCTCGCGCGGGCGCACCGTCTGGAGGCTGCCCAGGCTGTCGCGGTGCAGCACCTCGCCCGCGCGCAGCCAGCTGACGGTCTGGAGGCCCATATGCGGATGCGGCGGCACCTGCATACCGGGTTCGTCGGCGATGTCGTCGGGGCCGTAGTGGTCGACGAAGCACCAGGCGCCGACCATGCGCCGGCCGAGGTTGGGCAGCAGGCGCCGCACGACGGTGCTCTCGCCGAGGGGCACCTGTTTGCCCGGCTGAAGGTCGCGGACCGGACCCGTACGGCGGTTCCCGCCGCAGAGGTTGGACACGGGCTGGAGATCGAGGTTGCTCATGCCGTCACGATAGGTGCGGTCACGCGTGCAGCTCGCGCAGACGTACGGACAGGCAGGTCACACAGCCCTCCAGTTTCTCGAACTCGCCGATGTCCACCGGCACCGGGCGGTATCCGAGGTCGGCGAAGAGTGCCGCGGTCTTCGGTGCGCTGGCGGCCATCAGCAGTTTGCCGTCGCCGAGCAGTACGACATGCGCGCCGGACTCCTCCGGTACGGGCAGGAAGCGCGGGAAGACGGCCGGGTCGTCGACCAGTGGCGGGTAGCCGATGACGGTGCCGTCCGGCAGGGCGGTCACCGCGGACTTCAGATGCAGCACCCGGCTGACCGGCACGGCGACCACCGTGGCGCCCAACGGCTCGAAGGCGGAGCGGAGTTGGCGGATGCCCTCGGCGTTGGTACGGCCGCCGCGGCCGACGTGGACGGTGTCGCCGGTCTTCAGGACGTCGCCGCCGTCGAGTGTGCCGGGGGCGCGGATCTCGTGGACGGAATAGCCGAACGCCCCGGCCGCGGCGCGTGCGGCGCGCGTCTCGGGCCTGCGGGACTCCGCGCCGGGCCGGGTGATCAGCGCGACATCGCGGTACACGACCATGGTGTCCTCGACGAAGACCGCGTCCGGGCAGTCGTCGGCCGGGGGTACCTCGGTGGGCTGCCAGCCGTGGTCGCGCAGCGCCTGGACGTACGCCTCCCACTGGCGCAGCGCGAGCGCCGGGTCCACCGGCCGCCGGTCGATATGGGTGACCAGCCCCTCGGCGAGGCGGGGTCCCGGACGGCGGACTAGGGCCTGCTGGCTGGGCATACGTCTCCTTCGGTCGCGCGGCCGGTGTGGCGGTGGCCGGGGTGGCGAGGTGCGGGGTGCTGACGTACGGGGGTGCTGACGTGCGGGGTGGCGGTGCGCGGTAGGGGGCGGGGCCGCTCAGGTGCCCGTTCTCCGGGGGCCGCTCAGGTGTCCGTTTCGTACGTCGCGCGCAGGGCCTCCTCGACGGCGGCGAGGGCGGCCCGCCGGTCCAGGCCGAGGCGGTGGGCGCGGCGGGCGTATCCCGCTGCGGCCGCGGCGGCCTCCTTGTCCGCGGCGTCACCGGCGGCCGCGATGAAGCTGCCGTTGCGGCCCCTGGTCTCGATCACCCCGTCGGACTCCAGGGCCCGGTAGGACTTGGCGACGGTGTTGGCGGCCAGCCCGAGTTCCTCGGCGAGGCCGCGGACGGTCGGCAGTTTGTGGCCGACCGGCAGGCGGCCGTCCCGGGCCTGGTCCGCGATCTGGGTGCGGACCTGCTCGAACGGCGCGTCGGCCGCCGCCGGATCGATGCTGATCTTCAGGTTCTGCGGGGACACGGCGGGCGCTCCTGGTGCTGGTGGTGGCGGGTCGGGTGCGCGGTTTTGTCGCATCCATTGTGCGCCAGGAGCGCCCGCCGTGCCGATACCGGTCCGTATGCCCTGCGGAGTTACCGGGGATACCGGTGTCACCGGGGTCACCGGTGTTACCGGTGTTACCGGTGTTACCGGTGTTACCGGTGTTACCGGGGATACCGGGGATACCGGTGCTACACCTCCAGGGTCGTCCCGGTCGTCCGCAGCCAGCTGTCCACGCCGAGGACCAGCTCGGCGCCCGGCCGGATGTCCGTCGTCGCGCCGTCCGCGGTGGCCTCCGCGACGGCCGTGGCGTTCAGCAGCGGCCGGGCCGGTGCGCCGGGGTCGGCGGCCAGTTCCTTCAGTTCGGCGCGGAGCGCCTCGCCGTAACGCGGGTCCTGGGTGCTGGGGTAGGGGCTCTTGACCCGGTCGGCGACCAGGTCGGGCAGCACATCGCGGACGGCGGCGCGCAGCAGCGACTTCTCGCGGCCGTCGAAGGTCTTCATCGACCAGGGGGTGTTGAAGACGTATTCGACGAGGCGGTGGTCGCAGAACGGCACCCGGACCTCCAGGCCGACGGCCATGCTGGCCCGGTCCTTGCGGTCCAGCAGGACCTGGACGAAGCGGGTCAGGTGCAGGTAGCTGATCTCGCGCATCCGGCGCTGGAGTCCGGTGTCGCTGTCCAGGTAGGGCACCTCGGCGAGCGCCTCGCGGTAGCGGCGGTTCTCGTAGCCGGGCAGGTCGAGCTTGGCGAGCAGCCCCTCGTCCAGCAGCGCCTCGCGGGTGGCGTTGCCGCCGGAGAACCGGCCGGAGAGGCCCGCCGCGATCCAGGGGAAGGTGTCGGCGTTGACGGACGCCGGGTCGTGGAACCAGCGGTAGCCGCCGAAGACCTCGTCCGCGGACTCGCCGGACAGCGCGACGGTCGACTGCTCGCGGACCGCCTTGAACAGGAGGTAGAGGGAGGTGTCGCCGTCGCCGAAACCGTTGGGCAGGTCGCGGGCGGCCAGGACGGCGGCGCGGTGGCCGCGGTCCATCAGGGCGGCGGTGTCCAGGACGATGTCGTGGTGGTCGGAGCGGACGTGCTCGGCCAGGGCGTGCGCGTACGGCCCGTCGGGGGTGCCGCGCAGGTCGTCAGCCTTGAAGTTCTCGGTGTAGCCGGTGAAGTCGACGGCGAACGAGCGCACCGGGCCACTGCCCTGGGCGGCCAGCGCGCGGGCGGACAGCGCGGTGATGGCGGACGAGTCCAGGCCGCCGGAGAGCAGGGTGCACAGCGGCACATCGGCGATC
Source organism: Streptomyces sp. x-80 (assembly GCF_046549095.1). NCBI lineage: Bacteria > Bacillati > Actinomycetota > Actinomycetes > Kitasatosporales > Streptomycetaceae > Streptomyces > Streptomyces sp. x-80. The sequence goes on along the minus strand of NZ_JAJPWM010000013.1, from coordinate 83,624 downwards.
AGCTGGCGGGCGACGATGTCGTCCAGCAGTTCGCGGACGCGCGCGATGGTGGTGTCGAGGTCGTCGGTGTGCTCACGGGCCTCCAGCGCCCAGTAGCGCTTGACGCTCACCCCGCCGCGGCCGACCCGGACGATATGGCCGGGGCGCACCTCGTGCATGCCCTTGTAGACGGCGTGGCCGGGGGTCTTGGTGAAGGTGATCAGCTCGGCGAGGCCCTCGGTGTCGACGGTGGGGTGCACCGAGGGGTGGGCGAGTATCGCCTTGGGTTCGGAGCCGAAGAGGGCGCCGTCGGGGGTGGGGTAGTAGTAGAGCGGCTTGATGCCCATCCGGTCGCGGATCAGCAGGAGTTCCTCGGTCCGCGGGTCCCAGAGGGCGAAGGCGTACATGCCGTTGAGCCGTTCGACGAACGCCTCACCCCACTGGAGGTAGGCGTGCAGCACGACCTCGGTGTCGCTGCTGGTGCGGAAGGCGTGGCCCAGGGACTCCAGCTCGCTCCGCAGTTCACGGTAGTTGTAGACCTCACCGCTGTACGTGGTGACGATCAGGGTGCGGCCGTCGTGCTCGACGGTCATGGGCTGTTTGCCGCCGTCGATGTCGATGACGGCGAGGCGCCGGTGGCCGAACGCGGCGTGCCGGTCGAGCCAGACGCCGCCGGCATCCGGGCCCCGGCAGGCCATCGTCTCGGTCATCGTCTCAAGGGTGCGGCGCTCTGTGGTGAGGTCTCGGTCGTAGGAAATCCATCCGGTAATTCCGCACATGCTGGCGGCTCCTCTTCGGTCGGCGGCAGGCCACCGCATACCGGCGGCGGCTCGCGGCGATCACCGTACGCCCGGATAGTTGCACCTGCCACCTAAACCGGTGGAGCACCGTCCGGAATGAGCCACCCGGACGGCGGCGTCAGAAGCGGCAGGGAGAGCAGCGGGGAAGCGGTACGGAAAGGGGAGGCGCCGGGGCATGCGGGGGGCGTACTGTCCGCGGCCATGATGCCCGCCATACGCGAGTTCCGCCCTGCCGACGCCAAGGCCGTCGCCGACCTGCGGCGCGCCGCGCTGCCGTTCCTGATCTCCACTCCGCAGGGCGTCGCCTGGCAGGTCGCCACCGCTCCGGCGGCACAGTGCCTGCGGCTGTTCGTCGCCGAGCTGGACGGCCGGATCGTGGGCGCGGTCCACAGCGGTCTGGTGCACGAGCACAGCGTCCCAGGCCGGGCGGCGGCGACGCCGGTGGTCCATCCGGACCAACGGGGGCGGGGCGTGGGCGGCGCGCTGCTGACCGCGGCCGAGAAACATCTGGCCGCGGCCGGCGCCACCCGGCTCTTCGCCTGGGCGACGGACGAGCCGGGCGCCCTGGCCTTCGCGGCGCACCGTGGCTACCGCCGCACCCGTCCGGCCAGTTTTCTCCGGCTCGATCTCGCGGGCGCCCGCCTGCCGCCGCTCCCCGGCCGGCTGCCGCCGGGCGTCCGGCTGTGCACCGGTGCGGACTTCGGCGCCGACCCCTACCCGCTGTTCGCGGTGGACGCCGAGGCGACGGCGGACGTACCGGGCGATGCCACCGGTGACGCCATGGCCTACGAGAACTGGCTGCTGCACACCTGGGAGCATCCCGACAACGACCTCGGCCTCACCACCGTGGTGACCGTCGACGGCGAGATCGCGGCCTTCACCCTCGCCACGACCGACGGTCTCGGCCGCTACTCCTCGGGCATGACCGGCACCCGCCGCGCCTTCCGGGGGCGGGGGCCGGCCCGGCTCGCCAAGACGGACTCGCTGCGCCGCGCCCGGGACGCAGGCTGCACCGAGGCGTTCACCGGCAACGACGCCGCGAACGCCCCGATGCTCGCGATCAACCACGCCCTCGGCTACCTGCCGTACGCGGCCGAATGGCGCTGCGTGCGCGAGCTCGGGAGAGGGTGACGCGGCGTCCCTCCGGCGGGACGGGGCGGGTCGCGTCCCGCCGGACGGTGCGGCGTCCCGCCGGACGGTGCGGCGCCACGCCGGACGATGCGGCGCCACGCCGGACGGCGGTTCCGGCGCCCGGCGCCCCCGCGGCCCCGTGGTGGCGGCGCCGGACCGGCCGACGGCCGGCACCTGGCCCGCACCGGTGACGACGGCCGCGGCGTCCCGCCGGCCGTCGGGGCCCGGTCGCACCGTGCCGCCCGCTCCCGGCCCGGCACGGCGTGCGCGGTCGGCTCGGCCGGGCCCCGACGGGTGCGGGTCAGCCGGACGAGCAGGTCGTCGGGGTGGCATGGGCCGGGTCGAGGGCGTTGGCCGTCTCGTGGAAGGCGACGCCGTCGGCGAGCCCGATGGCCACGTGTTCGGCAGGGTCGGACGGGCACAGGTCCTGGAGCAGGACGTTGTGGACACCGGGGCCGTCGAGGAACTGCGTCCGGTAGGGCGTGACGACCTCGTCGTACCGGGTCGCGATGACGGTGTAGCGCACGCCCGGGACGGTGTCGCCGCCCGCGTTGAGGCGGTCCAGCATGTCCGACCCGGCGATCTGGTCGGTCAGGCCGGGGGTGAGGGTGCTGAGGTACTGCCTGGCCCCGGGGAACTGGTCCAGCAGCCGGGTCAGGCCGTCCAGATCGGTGCCGTGGTTGCTGGGCGCCAGCCCGATCAGCGCGTTCACCTTGTCCGCGCCGCCGTGGAACTTCAGGTAGTCCCGCGGCATCATGCCGCCCTGCGAGTGGCCGACGATATCGGTCTTCGCCGCCCCGGTGGCGGCCAGCACCCGGTCGACGTACCCGGCGAGCTGTCGCGCCGACGCGTCCACGGCGCCGAGGCCGTGGAAGAACGGGATACCGGGCAGCCGGCCGTAGTCGAGGGAGAAGACGCAGTAGCCGCGGTCCACCAGGTAGGGCGCGAGACCGAGCCAGTTGTCCACGGCGTTGCCGAAGGTGCCGTGCACCAGGACCACCGGCCGGGGGTGCTGTGCGGAGGGCTTGCAGGAGAAGTTGTTCCAGCCGCTGCCGACGGTGGGGGTGCCGGCGGCGGCGGGCGCGGCCGTGGTGACACCGATGGCCAGGGCGAGGGCGGGGAGGACGGCGAGCAGGCGGGACCGGCGCAGCTTCATACGATGCTCCTTGCGGGTGAGGGGACTCCGAAGTGCTCGGTGAGCCGTTCACCTGCGATCCGGATCGCAAGGGTCATTACCGCTGACTGAGAGTCAAGTTACGGCTGGGTAAATGGCGTTACCAGCCATCCGGCAGTGAAGGAAGCCGCACACGATCCGCACCGGACGTCCGGGTCACGCGGCATCCGTACCGTGCTCGCGCCGGGCCCGTCCGCCGTGTCCGGGCCGTTGTCGGTGGCGTCCCGTAGAGTCGGTGACGCGTTGTCCGATAAGCCGTTCACCTGGGAAGTTCATGGCCCGGGGGGCGGTTGCCCGGGGTGGCCGACGAGGGGAGAGACCGATGGAGACGGCGGATCTGACGGGAATCACGGAGATCGCCTCCGAAGCGGAGCTGCGCGAGCTGATCGGCGAACCGAGCGCGCACGCCGCGCACAAGACCCGCCGGCGGCTGCACGACATGGACCGCCAGTGGCTGGCGCACTCCCCGTTCTGCCTGATGGCGACGTCGGACGCGGAGGGCCGCTGCGACGTCTCGCCCAAGGGCGACCCCGCGGGCTTCACCCACGTCCTGGACGACACCACCCTGGTGATCCCGGACCGCCCCGGCAACAGGCGCCTGGACGGGTTCATGAACGTCCTCGGCAATCCGCATGTCGGGCTGAGCTACCTCCTGCCGGGGCGCGGCGACACGCTGCGCGTCAACGGCCGCGCCAGGCTGCTGCGCGACGCCCCGTTCTTCGACGAGCTGATCGTCAAGGGCAACCGCCCGCGGCTCGCGCTGCTCGTCGAGGTCGAGGAGGTCTACTACCACTGCTCCAAGGCGTTCCTCCGCTCGGAACTGTGGCAACCGGAGACCTGGGAACCCGACGCGCTGCCCTCGCGGGCGCGGATCGTCAAGCGCGTCGAGGCCCAGGACGTCCCGCTGGAGGCCCTGGAGGAGCACTACGGCCCGCGGTACGGCCAGCGGCTGTACGGCTGACGGGTGGTGGCCGGTGGCTGACGGGTGGTGGCCGGTGGCTGACCGCCGGTGAGCCGGCGGCCGGGTCAGTGGTCGCCGGTCTTCGCCGCCGGGCGCACCGCACCGGTGCCGAAGCGTGCCCTGGCCCGGTCGACGGCCGCCTCGATGCGGTGCGCCTTGTCGTCGGCCGGATCGAACGTCAGCTGGTGTGCGGCGAGTTCGGCGGAGCAGAGATCCTCCGCGCGCAGCGCGACGGACCGCACCCGCGCCCGCTGCAAGCCGAGCGCGGTGTGCAGCGCGTAGGCCGCCGCGGTCAGCGCGGGTCCGTGCGCGGTCGGCTCGGCCAGCCGCCGGGTGCGGACCGTCGTGGAGCGGTCGGCGTAGCGGACGGTGAGGGTGAGCGCGCGGGCCACTTGCCCGCCCGCGCGCATCCGGACCCCGAGGTCGTCGGCGAGCGAGAGCAGTGCCCGGCGGCGCCTGGCCGGGTCCAGCTCGTCGTGGACGAAGCGGTGTTCGGCGCCCAGGGAGCGGGTGGCCGCGTTGGGGGACACCGGCGTCGGGTCGATACCGCGCGCCCGCTCGTACACCGCGCGGCCCGCCTTGGCGCCGAGGATCCGTTGCAGGGTCGCGGACGGCGCGGCGGCGATCCGCCCGACGCTGTCGAGTCCGTACGCGCACAGGAGGCGTGCGGTCGCGGGCCCGACACCCTCCAGCGCCACCGCCGGCCGGCGGGCGAGGAACGTGGCGACGGACCCGGTGTCCCCGGGGACGGCCCGGATCTCCCCGGGCGCCGCGCCCTGGGCCGCCATCCGCGCGAGCAGCGGGTTGGCGGCGACCCCGATCGTGCACCGTACGCCGTGCCACACCAGCGCACGCAGCCGCACCAGTTCGGCGATGCCCGCCGCGTCCCGGCCGAAGTACCGCAGCGCCCCGCGGACATCGGCCAGCGCGGCATCGGGCGGCAGCGCCTCGACCACCGGCGTGAACTGCGCCAGCAGCCGCAGCAGCGCCGCGTACTCCCCGGCGCTCACGGGGGTGTCGCCGGCGGCCCGGAAGCGTACGCAGAGCACACCGGCCGGCCGCGGCGCCCCGGCGGACGGCGGGGTGACCGGCGGCGCCCCGGCGGACGACGGTGCGGCGGTGCGGCCCTCGGCGGACGCCGGCACGGACGGCTCCGGAACGGACGGCTCCGGCGCGGCGGAGCGGCCCCCGGCGGACGGCGACACGGCGGACCGGCCCCCGGCAGACACCGGTGCGGACGGCTCCGGGACAGGCGGCTCCGGGACGGCGGACCGACCCTCGACGGACAGCGGGGTGACCGGCGGCGCCCCGGCGGGCGGCAGTGCGGCAGACCGGCCCTCGACGGACGGCGACACAGCGGACCGGCCCTCGGCGAACGCCGGTGCGGACGGCTCCGGGACAGGCGGCTCCGGGACGGCAGACCGACCCTCGACGGACGGCGGCACAGCGGACCGGCCTTCGGCGAACGCCGGTACGGACAGCTCCGGCACGGCAGACCGACCCCCGGCAGACGGCGACACAGCAGACCGGCCCCCGGCAGACACCGGCGCGGACAGCTCCGGGACAGGCGGCTCCGGGACGGCAGACCGGCCCTCGACAGACGACCCCGGGACGGCGGACGGCCGCGGCGCGGAGGTCATCCCGCGCTCCCTGGGCTGGAGTGCCACAACTTGCGGCCGGTGGCGGCGCGTTCGCCCGGGGGCTGGAGGTCGGCCCACGGGTGCAGTTCGTAGCCGGTCGGCAGCCGGATGGTCCGGGCCGGGGCGGCGGCCTCCCCGGCCGCACCGCCGGAAGCGCCCGCCCCCACGCCATGGCCCGCCCCGCCGGAACCGTCCGCCCCACCGGCTCCCTTCGCCGCCGCTTCCGCGGCCTCCTCTCCCCCGCCGGTCCGCCCTTCCGCCTCTCCGGTCCCGGCCGCCGCCCCGGAACCCTCGCGGTCCCCGGGCTCCGCCGGCGGTCCGGCCGCCTGGTCCGATCCTGCCGCGAGGCGGGCGGTGACCGCCTCCAGGCCGCCCTCGCGGCGCAGTTCGGCCAGTTCGGCGAGGTTCCACGCGGCGGCGCCGACCACGCTGAGGCTGCGCGGTCCGCGCCGCTGGACCGTGCCGCGCACCAGCAGCAGCCAGGAGTGGAAGACGGTGTGCGCGCAGACCTCAAGGGGGCTGGGGGGACCTCCCGGGCCGCCAGTGCCCGGAGCCGCGTCGAAGAAGGCGCAGTCGACCAGCCCCGTGCTGTCGTCAAGGGTCGTGAAGATGACCCGGCGGCCGGAGCGGATCGGCGGCGTCTGGGTGGCCGCCTTGGCCCCGGCGACCAGCACCGTCTCGCCGTGTCCGGCGTCGCGCAGCAGCCGGGCCGGCAGGGCGCCCAGCTCCGCGAGGAACTCCTGGTGATCGGCCATCAGATGCCGGGAGGCGTCCATGCCCAGGACGCCCAGTTCGGCGCTGAGCCGTTCGGTGTCGCTCAGGTCGGGCAGCCCCACCGGCTCGACCGTATCGGCCACCGTCGCCCGCCCGACGGCCCCGCCGCCGCCCGCCGTACCACCGTCCTGTCCCGGGCTTCCGGCGTCGATGGCCCGGCCGGGCAGGGTCAGCTGTCCGGCCGGCGCGCTCCGTCGGCGGTGGTGCAGTTCGGCGATGTGCAGCAGCAGGTCCCGCCGGTTCGCGCCGAAGGCGTCCAACGCGCCCACCCGGGCCAGGCGTTCGGCCACCGGGCGGCTCGGCCTGGCCCGCTGCCACAGGTCCTGGAGCGAGGTGTAGGGCTGCCCGTCCGCGATGCGCCGCGCCTCGGCCTCGCTCATCCCGTACACATCGGAGAGCGCGAGCCGCACCCCCCACACCCCGGAGCCGTCCCCGGAAGCCGCCGCGACCGGACCCGGGCCGGGCACCGGACCCGAAACCGAACCCGCATCAGACACCAGTTCGATTCGATGGGTGATCGCCGACCGGTTCACGTCCAGCGGCAGCACCGGCACCCCGCGCCGCCGCGCGTCCGCGAGCAGCAGCCGCTTCGGGTACATCCCGGGGTCGTGGGTGAGCAGCCCGGCGTAAAAGGCCGCGGGGTGGTGGGCCTTGAGCCAGGCCGACTGGTAGGTGGGCACCGCGAAGGCCACCGCGTGCGCCTTGCAGAAGCCGTACGCCCCGAACGCCTCGACGATCTCCCAGGTGCGCGCGATCACCTCGGGCGTATACCCCCGCCGCTCGGCGCGTGCCACGAACCAGGCGCGCACCTTCTCCTGCGCCTCCGGCTGCGACAGCGCGCGCCGCCGCTCGTCCGCCTCGTCCCGCGCGCAGCCCGTCATGATCCGCAGCGTCTCGATGATCTGCTCGTGGAACACCACGACCCCGTAGGTCTCGCGCAGCGGTTCCGCCAGGTCGGGGTGCGGATAGCGGACGGCTCTGCGTCCGTGCCGGGCCTCGATGAAGGGCCGCACCATATCGGCGGCGACCGGTCCCGGCCGGAACAGCGAGATATCGACCACCAGGTCGTGGAAGGTGCCGGGCTGGAGGCGTCCGACCAGGTCGCGCTGGCCGGGCGATTCGATCTGGAAGCAGCCGAGCGTCTCGGTGGAGCGGATCAGGTCGTAGGTGGCCCGGTCGTCCGGCGGCACCTGCGCCGGGTCGTCCAGGTCGAGGCGGCGCCCGGTGGCCCGGCCGATCTCGGTGACCGCGTGCGCCATCGCGGACTGCATCCGCACACCCAGCACATCGAGCTTGAGCAGCCCCAGGTCCTCGACGTCCTCCTTGTCGAACTGGGACATCACGATGGGGGTACTCCCCCGGCCGTCCCCGCCCGCGCCCTCGGGGTGGTGGGGGCCCGCACCGTGGGTGGTCGGTACGACGGGCGTACGGTCCAGCAGCGAGGCGTCCGAGAGCAGCACCCCGCACGGATGCATGGCGATACCGCGCGGCAGCGCGTCCAGCGCCTCGACCAGCTGCCACAGCCGTTCGCTCCCGGCCGCCGCCACCCCGCGCAGCTCCGGCAGTTCGGCCAGCGCCGCCCGCGCGTCCCGGGCCCGGATGTGCGGGAACGCCTTGGCGAGCCGGTCCACCTGCGCCGGGTCCATGCCCAGGGCGGCGCCCACGTCCCGTACGGCGTGCCGCACCCGGTAGGTCTCGGGCATCGAGACCGTCGCGACCCGCGCCGCGCCGAAGCGGTCGAAGATCGCGCGGTAGACCTCCAGCCGGCGGGCGGACTCGACGTCGATGTCGATGTCCGGCAGCGCCGCCCGCCGCTCGGACAGGAAGCGCTCCATCAGCAGCCCGTGGGCGACCGGGTCGGCGTGGGTGATGCCCAGGAGGTGGTTGACCAGGGAACCGGCGCCGGATCCGCGGGCCGCGACCCGGATGCCCATCTCCCGTATGTCGTCCACGACCCGGGCGACCGTCAGGAAGTACGAGGGGTAGCCGAGCCGTTCGATGGTGCGCAGCTCTTCGTGCAGCCGTGTCCAGTGCGCACGGTCGCGGTCGTAGCCGCGCAGCACCATCCCGGCGGCGCAGCGTGAGCGCAGTACCCGGGCGGCGGTGCGGTGCCCGGCGCCGACCAGCCGCGGTTCGGGGAAGTGGACGCGGCCGAGCCCGAGGTCGTCCTCCGGGTCGACCCGGCAGGCGCCCGCGGTCTCCTCGGTCATGGTGAGCAGCCGGTGGGCGAGGTCGTGCCGGAATCCGGCCGCCTCGGCGATCCGCCCGGCGGTGCGGCGCATCGCGGCGGCGTCCTTGAGCCATCGCTCGCCGGTGTCCCGGGCCTCGGGGCGGTGCCGGTCCACCGGGACCAGGCGGCGGGCGGAGTCCAGTACGTCGGCGACCGGGCCCTGGCCGGGGTCGGCATAGCGGACCGCGTTGGTCAGGACGGCGCGGATGCCCTGGTCGACGGCGAAGCCGAAGGTGCGGGCGGCCAGCCGGAGCGAGCCGGGGCCGCTGCCGTCGCGGCCGTGGTCGACAATCTCCAGGCGCAGCGCGTCGCCGTACAGCTCGCGCCAGGGGGCGACGATCCGGGCGGCCCGGTCCGGGCGCCCGGCGGCCAGCGCCCGGCCCACGTCGGAGTCCGGCCCGAGCAGCACGGTCAGCCCGTCCGCGGCGGACTCCAGGGCGTGCCACGGGAGGACCGGCCGTTCGGCCCGGTCCGCGTGCGCGGCCGAGACCAGCCGGCACAGAGCGGCCCAGCCGGCCGCACCGTCGCGGGCCAGGAAGACGGCGCGGGCCGCGGACTCGTCGAGGAAGGCGCCGCCGCGTACCGGGGTGCGCCGCCGCGCGGCGGGCATCGGCGTCGGGGGGCGCCCCGCCACGGCGAGTCCGGTGCCGAACAGCGGGCGGATACCGGCCGCGGCGGCGGCCTTGGCGAACCGGACGGCGCCGGAGAGCCCGTCCCGGTCGGTCAGCGCGAGGGCGTCCATGCCCCGTTCGGCGGCGCGCTCGGCGAGCCGCTCCGGGTGGGAGGCGCCGTAGCGCAGGGAGAACCCCGAAGCGGTGTGCAGATGCGTGAACCCTGACATCCACACCTCCTGCGCTCATCCGCCCCCTGACCGGTCCCGGGTTCCGTGCCGGTCCCGGTCCCTCGCTTCGGCCCCGGGCCCCTCGTTTCCTTTTCCACCATAACCCTTGCTCGAACATTCGTACGAACACGAAGAGAGGTGCTCCGGCTCGCCGCCGTCGGCCGGCCCGCCCGATCTGCGCGATCCCACTGCCTGCCGGAAGATATGGGGACGAAGGATCACGGCGTGATCCCGGTCCCGGCCCAGCACGTACCCGGCGGGCCCCGGCGTGATCCCGGCACGGATGTGGCGAGGAGCGGCGCATGGCCACGATGGACGACGGCACCCGCACCACCTTCCTCGGGGAGGTGAAGAGCGCGGTGACGACACGGGCCGCGCTGCTGGTGATCGGCGTACTGGGCCTGATGGCCGCGTTCATCACGTCGTACACCGGCGCGTTCCACCACCCGAAACCGACCGACGTACCGCTCGCCGTGGTCGCCCCCGCGCAGGTCAGCGGGGAATTGGTGCAGAAACTGGACCAGTTGCCCGGCTCCCCCCTGGCTGCGCGCGCGGTCTCCTCCGAGGCGGCCGCGGTGCGCCTGCTCAAGAACCGGGAGATCGATGCCGCGCTGATCGTCGAGGTGCCCGGCAGCACCGACCGGCTGCTCGTCGCGAGCGGGGGTGGCGCCTCGCTGTCGCAGGCGGTCGAGGCGGTCGTCGGCGCGGCCGAGAAGGCCCGGCAGCGCACCGTGCGCACGGTGGACGTGGCGCCCGCGGGGCACGGCGACAGCCGCAGCCTGTCGTCCTTCTACCTCGTCGTGGGCTGGTGTGTCGGCGGCTATCTGTGCGCCGCGATCCTGGCGATCAGCGCCGGGGCGCGCCCCGCCAACGGGCAGCGGGCGGTCATCAGGCTGGCCGTACTCGCGCTCTACGCGGTCGCCGCGGGCCTGGCCGGTGCGATCATCGTCGGCCCGGTGCTCGACGCGCTGCCCGGCAGTCTCTTCGGGCTGTGGGGGCTCGGCGCCCTGACCGTCTTCGCCGTGGGGGCCACGACCCTGGCCTTCCAGGGGCTGTTGGGCATCATCGGCATCGGCCTGGCGATCCTGGTGATCGTGGTGCTGGGCAATCCGAGCGCGGGCGGCGCCTATCCGTATCCGCTGCTGCCGCCGTTCTGGCGGGCGATCGGGCCCGCGCTGCCGCCGGGCGCGGGCACCTGGGCGGCGCGCTCCCTCGCGTACTTCCGGGGCAACGCGATGACCGGACCGCTGCTGGTGCTCTCCGCCTGGGCGGCGGGCGGCGCCCTGCTCACCCTCGCGCTCGCGGAGTTCCGTTCGAGGCGCGACCGGAAGCAGCGGCCGGCCCCGGCACAGGCCCCGGCCGGCTGACCGCCCGCCCTGGCCGACCGACGGACGCGGAACGGGTACGACACCCCGCGGGGCGCGCTCACCCGCGCACCCCGCGTGCCCGCGCGTTCCGCCGTCACCGCCGCGTCGCCGCGTTCACATATGCGTGCCGCCGTCGATCCGGATCTCCGTACCGGTGATGAACGCGCCGTCCTGCGAGGCGAGCATCGCGATGACTCCGGCGACGGTCTCCGGGCCCGCGAACCCCTCGCCGACGGCCGGCAGCAGCTTGCCGAACAGGCTCAGGTCGGCGTCCTCGGGCAGGCCCGGGTCGAGGGTCATCCCGGACCGTATGGAGCCCGGTGCCACACAGACCGCGCGCAGCCCCTGCTTGGCGTACTCGCTCGCGATGGCGTGCGTGAGGGACTGGATTCCGCCCTTGCTCGCCGCGTACGCCGCCATGTACGGGTGCGCGAACGAGGCGGAGGTGGAGCTGAAGTTGACCACGACCGGTGACCGGCCGGCCAGCAGGGCGGGCAGCGCCTCCCGGATCATCAGGAAGGTGCCGGTCAGATTGACCGAGATGATCTTGTTGAAGAAGTCCAGGCCGGTCTCGTGGGTGTGCGAGGCGCGCAGGATGCCGGCCGCGTTGACCAGGACGTCCAGGCCACCGAGTCCGGACACCGCGGCCGCGACGCCGGTCCGGACCGCCGCCTCGTCGGAGATATCCAGCACCGCGGTCACCAGCCGGTCGCCGCCGCCGTCCGCGGCGGCGCGCTCGGCGGTGGCCCGCAGGCCCGCCGCGTCGATGTCCGCCGCCACCACCCGGCCGCCCTCGGCGAGGATCCGGTGGACGGTGGCCTGTCCGATGCCCGAGCCGGCCCCGGTGATCAGTACGCGGCGTCCGTCAAAGCGCTCCATGGCGCTGCTCCCTTTCCCTGGGTACGTGCGCCCTCTCCGGGCGCATTCGTCCGCACAGTACGCCAACATGGCACGTTGTGCCATATTCGCGTGACGTGCCGAGATACAGCCACGCTCCGTAAGCTGGGCCCATGCCCACCGCGCCCCGCACCGCACCCCCCACGCGCCCCGCCCGCCTCTCCCTCACCGAGCGGCGCAAGGCCGAGACCCAGCTGGAGATCGCCCGCACCGCGGCGGCCCTGTTCGCCGAGCGCGGCGTCGGGGTCACCGCCGAGGAGATCGCGCGCGCCGCGGGCGTCGCACCGCGCACCTTCTACCGCTACTTCCGCACCAAGGAGGACGCGGTGGCGCCGCTGCTCGCCGCCGGGGTGCGGCGGTGGATCGACGATCTGGCGGGGCCGGCGGCCGGGCCGCACCCGCCGCCCGTGCGCGAGGCGCTGGAGCGGGCGGCGCGGCGGGCACTGACCCCGGCCGGACCGGAGGCCGAGGAGGCGCTGCGCTGGACCCGCGGGCTGCTGCGCGCGATGCCCGGTGATCCGGCGCTGCGCGCGGTCTGGCACCGCGTGCACCACGAGTCCGAGGAGGCACTGATCCCGGTCCTGGCGCGGCTGACCGACGCCGGCCCGCCGGCGGTACGGCTCGCCGCGGCCGCCGCGAACACCGCGCTGCGGGTCGCGGTGGAGGTGTGGGCCGCCGGTGACGAGCCGGCGGACGGCCCTCAGGGGCCCGCGGAGCTGGTGACGCGCGGTATGCGGGCCCTGACGGCGGGGCTGCCGGAGCTGGACGGCCGGCGGACGGAACCGGCCACGCGGCGGGACTGAACCGGCCGGCGGAGGGACGCGGCACACCGGGCCGCCCCGGCATACCGCGCGAGGGCCGCCCGGTACCGGGTACCGGGCGGCCCTCGCGCACGGGGTCGTCACGCCCCGCACGGCGGTCTCACTTCTCTCCGGCCACGTCCTCCGTCGTGCCGTAGTACGCCTGCTTCATCAGCCGCTGCATGTCGTCGGTCATCGGCATCCGCGGGTTGGCGGGCGCGCACTGGTCGGCGTAGGCGTTCATGGCCTGCTGCGGGAGGGCCGCGAGGAACTCCTGCTCGTCGACGCCCTGCTCCTGGAAGGAGGCGGGGATGCCGCACCGGGTGCGCAGGTCCTCGACGGCGCGGGCGTAGGACTCCACGCCTTCCTCCGGGGTCGCGGCGGGCAGGCCCAGCATCTTCGCGATCTCCTGGAACCGCTCCGGAGCGCGGTAGACCTCCGCCTTCGGCCAGGGGGTGGCCTTGCCGGTGAGCTGTCCGTTGTGCCGGATGACGTGCGGCAGGAGGAGGGCGTTGGTCCGGCCGTGGGCGACGTGGAAAGTGTTGCCCAGGGTGTGCGCCATGGCGTGGACCATGCCGAGGAAGGCGTTGGCGAAGGCCATACCGGCCACCGTCGAGGCGTTGTGCATCTTCTCCCGGGCCTCGGGGTCCTCGGCGCCGTGCACGACGCAGCGCTCCAGGTTCTCGAAGATCAGCTTGATGGCCTGGAGGCAGAGGCCGTCGGTGTAGTCGTTGGAGTAGACCGAGACGTACGCCTCGGTGGCGTGGGTCAGGGCGTCGAAGCCCGAGTCCGCGGTGACGGTCGCCGGGAGGTTCATCGGCAGCACCGGGTCGACGATGGCGACGTTCGGCGTGAGCGCGTAGTCCGCCAGCGGGTACTTCTGGGCGGCCGCGGGGTCGGAGATGACGGCGAAGGGGGTGACCTCCGAGCCGGTGCCCGAGGTGGTCGGGATGGCGACCAGCCGGGCCTTCTCGCCCAGTGAGGGGAACTTGAAGGCGCGCTTGCGGATGTCGAAGAACTTCTCCTTGGTGTCGGCGAACTCGACCTCGGGACGCTCGTACATCAGCCACATGATCTTGGCCGCGTCCATCGCCGAGCCGCCGCCGAGCGCGATGATGGTGTCCGGCCCGAAGTCGCGCAGCCGCGCGGCGCCCGCCTGGACGGTGGACAGCTCCGGGTTGGGCTCGACGTTGTCGATGACCTGGAGGACGACGGCCGAGGCGCGGCCCTGGAGGATGTCCGTCACCTTCTGGACGAAGCCGAGGGCCGACATGGTCTTGTCGGTGACGATCGAGACCCGCTTGAGGCCGTCCATCTCACCGAGGTAGCGCAGCGAGTTGCGCTCGAAGTAGATCTTCGGCGGGACCTTGAACCACTGCATGTTGTTGTTGCGCCGTCCGATTCGCTTGACGTTGACGAGATTGACCGCGGTGACGTTCCCGGCGACGGAGTTGTGCCCGTACGAACCGCAGCCGAGGGTGAGCGAGGGCAGGAAGGCGTTGTAGACATCGCCGATGCCGCCGAAGGTCGAGGGCGAGTTGACGATCACCCGGATCGCCTTGACGCGCTTGCCGAACTCCTCGGCCAGCTCCTCGCTCCCGGTGTGGATCGCGGCGCTGTGCCCCAGTCCGCCCAACTCGACCATCCGTGCGGCGAGTTCGATTCCCAGCTCGGTGGAGTCGGCGCGCAGGCAGGCCAGGATCGGCGAGAGCTTCTCGCGAGTCAGCGGCTCGCCCTCGCCCACCTCGGCGCACTCCGCGACGAGGACCGAGGTGCCCTCCGGGACGGTGAAACCGGCCTGTTCGGCGATCCACTGCGGGGACTTGCCGACGACCGCGGCGTTCAGCTTGGCGCCGGCGCAGTTGTTGGCGAAGGCCGTGGTGCCGAAGACGTACTCCTCCAGCATGGTCTTCTCGGCCGGGGCGAGGACATACGCGCCGAGCCTGCGCAGCTCCGCGAGGCCCTGGTCGTAGATCTCCCGGTCGAGGATGACGGCCTGCTCGGAGGCGCAGACCATGCCGTTGTCGAACGCCTTGGAGAGCACGATGTCGTGGATGGCGCGGGCCAGTTCCGCGCTCTTGTGGACGTAGGCGGGGACGTTGCCCGCGCCGACGCCGAGGGCCGGCTTGCCGCACGAGTAGGCCGCCTTGACCATGGCGTTGCCGCCGGTGGCGAGGATCGTGGAGACACCGTCGTGGTGCATCAGGCTGTCGGTGGCCGCCATCGACGGCTCCTCGATCCACTGCACACAGTGCTCGGGGGCACCCGCCGCGAGCGCCGCGTCCCGGACGATCCGGGCCGCCTCGGCGCTGCACTTCTGGGCGGAGGGGTGGAAGGCGAAGATGACCGGATTGCGGGTCTTGAGGGCGATCAGCGCCTTGAAAACGGTCGTCGAGGTGGGGTTGGTGACCGGGGTCATCGCACAGATCACGCCGACCGGTTCGGCGATCTCGGTGATGCCGTTCAGCTCGTCGCGGCGGATCACACCGGCGGTCTTGAGGCCCGCCATCGAGTTGGTGACGTGCTCACAGGCGAAGAGGTTCTTCACCGCCTTGTCCTCGAACAGGCCACGGCCGGTCTCCGCCACCGCCTGACGGGCGAGCTCACCGTGCGCGGCGAGCGCCGCGAGCGATGCCTTCATGACGATGTGGTCGACCTGCTCCTGGGTGAACTCCTCGAACTGGCCGAGGGCCTTCAGCGCCCCCTGGACAAGGCCATCGACCGCTTCCACTGCGGGGGTCGGTGCGGTGTTCTCCGTGGCCTGCATGGCAGGTCCTCCTTGGCTGGACCGGTTTCCTGATGTCTCCATCAGACCTCCGCCCAGACCTGCGAAGTGTCCGCGAATGCCCCCTTTTTCGCGGACCAAAGTCCCTTCAAGATCGGAACGAGACCGTCAATATGCCGTCTGACCTGCAAGAACGGGGGAGGACCTAAGACCCTTGAGGGCTCGTGAAAACTTTCACAAGTTTCGCGGGCGCAGGGCATCCGCTAGCGGCATAGGCCGACCCTGACGCCCAGGCCCCGCCTTCGGGCCAATCGGCGGAGATCGAATCCCTCCCGAACGATCGGTCGGCGGCCGGATTCACTCCTTTCCGGGCCGCCCGGCACCTCGCCGGGGTCGCCGTCGGCACCGCATCCCCGCTGGCCGCACACGGTGTCCGCACTGCTTCCCCACACTTCCCCCGCATTCGTTCACGCCATTACCCACTGCTTTCACCTATCGACTCAAAGCGATCGGCCGGGGTGCGTTCACTGTGCGCTTGGGCCAGACTCCCGTCCGGTATCTGCACCTTCGAGCAAGGGAGTGTTCGTCATGCGGTACATCACCGGCGGAATCGCGCTCGGCGCGGCACTGGTTTTCGGTGCCCTCGCCACCACCGCACCGGCCACCGCCGCACCCACCGCACCCACCACCGCACCGGCGCAGTCGGCGCGGACCACCGGGCTCTACGCCCCGACGGCGCTGGTACTGACCGTCGGCCAGGGCGAGAGCCGCGCGACCGCCACGGTGCAGCGCGCGGTGACGCTCAGCTGCGCGCCGGCGGCGAGCGGCAGCCACCCGGACCCCAAGGCCGCCTGCGCCCAGCTGCGTTCGGTGTCCGGCGACTTCACCGAGGTGACCGAGGCCGGGACGGGCCGGGTGTGTACCAAGGAGTGGGCCCCCATCGTGGTCACCGCGGACGGCGTCTGGCAGGGCAGCCGGGTGTCCTACACGTACACCTTCGCCAACTCCTGCGCGATGACGGACGGCAAGGGCTCGGTCTTCGAGTTCTGACCGCTCCCCGCCAGGCACCGGATTCCAGGTCCCCGGACGCCGGACGGCGGCGTCCGGGGATCGTCGGGCAGGGGGCCGACGGGCCGGGGGCCGGGAGTGGCCGCCGGTGGACGGACGACGGACGGAGGTGCCACCGGTGAACGGACGACAGACGGCGGGACCGCCGGTGAACGGACGACGGACGGACAGCCGGCGGGAGGTGAGCACCGGCAGGCACCGGCCCCCGGATGTCGAGCAGGTCCGGGGGCCGGTGCCGGTGCCGTACGGGCCGGGGCCCGGCGGCACGGTGCGGTGCGGGTCAGCCGATCTGCGCGCCGTAGGCCGCCAGGGCCGCCGGAACCGGCTGGAAGAAGGTCTCGCCGCCCGACGAGCAGTCGCCGCTGCCGCCGGAGGTGAGGCCGAGCGCGGTGCCGCCGTCGAAGAGCGCGCCGCCGCTGTCACCGGGCTCGGCGCAGACATCGGTCTGGATCAGACCGTTGACCGTGCCCTCCTGGTAGTTGACGGTGGCGTTCAGCGCCTTGACGGTGCCGTCGTGCACCTGGCTGGTGCTGCCGCTGCGGGTCACGTGCTCGCCCACCGTGGCGTCCCCGGCCTGGGTGATCTGCTGGGTGCTGCCGTTGTAGAGGTCCACCTCGCTCGGGTGCGGGGTGCTCGCCGTGTACTTGGCGATGGAGTAGTCGTTGCCGGGGAACTTGGACTGGTCGGTGGTCGCGATCTCCGAGCCGCCCTGCTGGTCGGACCAGCTCTGCACGGCGTTGCCGCAGTGGCCGGCCGTCAGGAAGTACGGCTGGCCGTCCTTGACGACGTTGAAGCCGAGCGAGCAGCGGGCGGTGCTCCCCCAGATCGCGTCGCCGCCGGCGATGAGGGTCTTGAACTCGCCCTTGCTCTGGCGGAGTTCGGCCTTGTCGCCGAGGGTGCCCACCACCTTGGTGAGCTGGTTCAGCTCGGCGCCCCGGACCGTGCGGTCGGCGGTCACCACGACCTTGTTGCTCCGCGGGTCGACCGACCAGGCCGTACCGGGGATCGTCGCCTTCGTCGTCAGCGTCCGGCGGGCCGTGTCGAGCTGGGCGAGCGTGTGCTTGACGAGTCTCGCCTCCGCCCCCTTGGCCCGGACGGCCTTGGCAGCCGTCTCGTCCACGACGTTGACCACGAGCTTCTGGGCCTTGGCGTCATAGAACGAGCCGGCCGTGCCGGTCTTGAACTGGGCCGCCAGCGTGGTCGCCGCGGCGGGGGTCAGCCGGTCCGCGGTGGGGGCCGTCGCCGCCTGGGCGCTGGCCATGGTGAGAGTGGCGGTGGCGGCCAGGGCCAGCGCGCCCGCGCCGCCCAGGACAGCGCGCCGCTTGGGTATGCGTCGGTGCTTCAAGTCAGAGCCTCCCGTGGGGGGATGGGCCCGCTCTGTGGGGAGATACGGACCCGGAGAGTGTGGGGAACTCGGGACACGGACGGGTCCGCCCCGCGTCACAGCACCTCGGGGAGTCGCGTCCATGCCAACGTGCGGACCGAGTATTCCCACCGCTCCACTCGCGCACAAGACCGAATTCCGGTCTCAAGCAAGGGAGTTGATCGTTCCGCCGGACCGCGGACACAGCGTGGTCCGCGCACGTCGCACCCGATCACGGACAGCGATGACCACAGGGGGCACCCACGGGCACGCAGGGGGTAAGGACTACACCTGTCCGGAAACCACCCGCCACATCCGGCCCCCGCGAATCCCCCACCACTCCCCCGGTTCCGTCTACGACCACGGCCCACCGTCCGGCCCCGGACGGCGTGATCGCCGTATCCGCCCACTTCAACGGCCCCGAAGCCCTCTCGGACCCCAGCCGCGGGACAGCGGTCCGCGATGCCCGGACTGTGGGTTCGGTGCTGTCGTCCTCAGCTCTGGTGACGAGTGCGGCAGCCTCCCGACCGAGGCACGTCATCTCGTGCGCCGCCCCCTCCGGACGGGCACACCCCTGCTTCGCCACAGAGAGTCACTTATCAGGAGCCAACCGGTCGGTCCCGGGGTGGGGACGGCAACACCCTTGTCCCGGTGCACCGACGGCGTGGTGGATCGCGGAGGCGACGTCGTGAGCGACGTGGGTGGGCCGGCCGCGGTGGTGGTGGAGGCAACGCCGCCGTCGGGCGCAGGTCCTGGAGGCGAAGCGGGCGTGGCGGCGGCCGAGCGCCGCATGAATCACACGCTGTCCCCCGGTTCCGTGATGTCGAGCGGTGGCAGCTGCGACAGCTCGGCGCCGGCGGCGGTCATGGCGGCGGCGCAGCAGGAGTTGCCGAGGGCGGCCGTCATGGCGGCGGCGATCTCACCGCGTGCAGCCGTGAGTTCCAGCGCCGGCCCGACAACGCCGCCGCGCCGGGCGAACGCGGCGGCGTTGTCGGGCCGGCCTGCGAGAACGCCCATGCCCAGGACGGACGTTGCGCCCCGCACCGCGTCGAGCAGGGGTGCCCGGCCTCCGTACGTCACGAACAGGTCGGCACAGCGCAGGAGCGCGGGCTGCGGGGTCGGTCCGCTCGACGACCTTGATGCAGGGGTCCGCGCTCCGCAGGTCCTCCGCGAGGCCGCCCGCGGACACGATCGCATCGCAGCCGATTCCGGCCGAACGGCTCGGCGCCGCCTCAGGACCGTGCCGGGGAACGGGCGGAGCCCGCGCTCCACACCCGCGTCCACCGCTGACCGCTGATACCGCTGATACCGCACGGGCCTACGGCAGGTCCTTCGGCAGGTCCTCCGCCTCGGGGAGCTTCTCCAGCTCGGGCGAGAGTACGCCGCCGTCGCCGCTCGTGGTGACTTCGA
Organism: Streptomyces sp. x-80; assembly: GCF_046549095.1. Taxonomy (NCBI): domain Bacteria; kingdom Bacillati; phylum Actinomycetota; class Actinomycetes; order Kitasatosporales; family Streptomycetaceae; genus Streptomyces; species Streptomyces sp. x-80. The sequence goes on along the minus strand of NZ_JAJPWM010000013.1, from coordinate 64,464 downwards.
CGCCCTCAACGGCCTCCACAGCCTCGACGGCCTCCCGCGACGCGACCGGCGGCTGCCACTGCTGCTCCACCGGGACCCGCTCCTGGGCCTGGTCCTGGATCTGGGCCCGGTCCTGCTCCTGGCCCCCGGCCGGGGCCTGGGTCCGGGCCGCCGCCTCGGCCTGGGCCGTCTGCGCCTGGGCCTGGAGTCCGGAGCGTTCCAGGAAGCGCAGCAGCTCCACCGGGAACGGCAGCACGAGGGTGGAGTTCTTCTCGGCGGCGACCGCCACCACGGTCTGCAACAGCCGCAGCTGGAGCGCCGCGGGCTGGCCGGACATCGCCTGGGCCGCCTCGGCCAGTTTCTTCGACGCCTGCAACTCGGCGTCCGCGTTGATGACCCGGGCGCGCCGGTCCCGGGTCGCCTCCGCCTGGCGCGCCATCGACCGCTTCATCGTCTCCGGCAGCGAGACGTCCTTGATCTCCACCCGGTCGATCTGTACGCCCCAGCCCAGCGCCGGGCTGTCGATCATCACCGCGAGGCCCTGATTGAGCTTCTCGCGGTTGGAGAGCAGATCGTCCAGATCGCTCTTGCCGATGATCGAGCGCAGCGAGGTCTGGGCGACCTGGGAGACCGCGAAGCGGTAGTCCTCGACCTCGATGACCGCGTCGGCGGCGTCCACGACCTTGAAGTAGACCACCGCGTCCACCCGGACCGTGACGTTGTCGCGGGTGATGCCCTCCTGGGCGGGCACCGGCATCGTGACGATCTGCATATTGACCTTACGCATCCGGTCGAAGCCCGGAACGATCATGGTGAATCCCGGCCCGCGCACCTCGGACGCCAGCCGCCCCAGCCGGAGCACCACACCACGCTCGTACTGCTTGACCACGCGCGCCGCGGCCATGAGGTAGACCGCGCCCGCCGAGGCCAGCGCCACTCCGGCCGTCACCAGTTCTCCGACCATCACGGCCCCCAGACATTAGCCGTCTGCCGCCCGAGTCACACTCTTTATCATGGTATGCCCGGGTCGGTGAGCGGGCGAGAGCCGTGCCGGGCACGGGGCCCGGTCGTCCCACACCCACGGCCGACGACACCGGCCCGCCCGTGATCCTTCCGACGACCGCAACGGGGCTCCCGGCCTCGCCCCCACCCGCGCCCTCGTCCCCGTTCCTGATCCCGCCCGCCGAGCACACGACAGGGCCCCCGTCCGCCGACGAACGGGGGCCCCGCCACTGCCGGACTGCGACGTGACCGCATCACCAGGTCACCAGGTCACCGGCAGATCGACACCAGGCCGGCGCCGGACCGGCAGCGGACCGGCGGCGGACCGGAATCAGTAGACGCTCACGCCGTAAGCGCTGAGCGCCTCCGTGACCGGCTGGAAGAACGTCGTGCCGCCGGAGGTGCAGTCACCGCTGCCGCCGGAGGTCAGGCCCAGGGCGGTGGTCCCGGAGTAGAGCGGGCCGCCGCTGTCGCCGGGTTCGGCGCAGACGGTGGTCTGGATCAGACCGGAGACGATGTCGCCGTTGCCGTAGTTGACCGTGGCGTTGAGCCCGGTGACCCGGCCGCTGTGGATGCCGGTGGTGGAGCCGCGGCGGGTGACCGTCTGGCCGACCGACGGGGTGCCGGCGCTGGTGATGTCCTGGCTGCCGACCGTCCCCTCATGGCTGACGGAGGAGGTGTACTTCACGATGCCGTAGTCGTTGCCGGGGAAGCTGGATCCGGTCGTCGGGCCGATGCTCGTGGCGTGCGCCGCGTCGGTGTACCAGGGCGGGTTGCCCTGGGTGCAGTGACCGGCCGTCAGGAAGTAGTAGGTGCTGCCGCTGCGGACGTTGAAGCCGAGCGAGCAGCGCCAGCTGGGGGCGTAGATGGCGTCGCCGCCGGAGATGAGTGTGCGCAGGGTGCCCGCGGTGCGCTGGATCCGTACGGCGCCCGCGTTGCCGCCCGCGGCCTGTTCGATCTTGGTGATCTGCTCCTGGGAGACGGTGCGGTCGGCCGTGACGACGAGGGTGTGGGACTTCTGGTCGACGATCCAGGCGGTGCCGGGGACATCCGCGGCGCGTACCGCGTTACCGGCGGCGGAGAGCTGGGCGGCGCTGAATGTCTTGGTGGGGGACGGGTCCTGGGCGTTGGCGGTCGGGATGGCGACGGCTCCGAGGGCCACCAGTCCGGACGCCACGGCGAGCAGCCGGATGCGTCTGGTCACGCCGCTGCGGGGGGTGGTGCGCTCGTTCCTCACGTGATTCCTCCGAGGGGATCGATGGGCCGCCGGTGGGCGGCCCGTGAGGCGCAGCCGAAGGGCATCCGGGATTCCGCACGTGACATTTTCCGCATGCCCCTGACAAGCGCTGAGCGGGAGTCTCGGGGACGTCACCCCCTGTGCGCAAGAGGGCCACGCCCGTAAACCCGGCCGGGCACCCGGATGTACGCGCCCGGATGTACGCACCACACACCCGCCGGGGTGCGGCGGCGCCCCCGGCGGATGGTGGACCGGATCAGCGGGTGCGGAGGTCACGCTCCCCGGCCCGCAGCGCGAACGGCAGGGTGTTGCCGGGCGGCGGGAAGGGGCAGATGAAGTGGTCGGCGAAGGCGCAGGGCGGCAGCACGACACGGTTGAGGTCGACGGTGACGGTGCCGTCCTCGGCGGGCGCCGGGGGCCGCAGGAAGCGGAAGCGGTAGCTCTCGCCGCCGCTGGTGGTGTCGGCGAACACCGCCCACAGGGAGCCGTCGGCCTCGACCGCGGCCTGCACGGTGTGCTCGTCGCCGTCCAGCGTGAAGGCCAGTTCACCGGCCAGGCCGAGGCCGCGCCGCTGTCCGTCGGCGTTGGGCACCCGGACGGTGCGCCCCTGCGGATACGGGCGGAAGAGGCCGGGCCGCACCCAGCGGGCGTCGTACGCGTAGACCTCGATCCCGGCGAACGCGCGGCGGGCCGCGGCGTCCGGGTCGTAGTCGCGTACCGCCCACAGCCCCTCGCGGCGCAGCACCGGCAGGCGCCGCTCCCCCCACGCCACCCGGGCCCGCTCCGCCGCGCCGTCCTGGCCGAGCCGGACCTCGCCGGCCGGCGGTGCGCCGTCGACGGTGAGCCGGTCGCCCGCGCCGGTCCGCAGTACGACCTGGTCGCCGTCCTCGGTCCAGCGGCCCGGCAGCCCCTCGATACGGCCGTCGGGATGGTCGGCGAGCCAGTGGGTGCCGGTCAGGGCGAGCGGTCCGTACGGCCGGGAGACCTTCGCGGCGCGCCACTCGCGCCAGTCCTGCCACTCCTGCTGTGCTGCTCGTGTGCCGGTGCTCATGGCGGTCAGCCCTTCTCGGCCGGGCGTACGGGATCCGGCAGTCCCAGATGGGAGCGCAGGGTCCGGCCGCGGTATTCCGTGCGGAACGCGCCGCGCTCCTGGAGGAGCGGTACGACGCGGTCGACGAAGTCGTCCAGGCCGCCGGGCGTCAGATGCGGGACGAGGATGAACCCGTCGGCGGCGTCGGTGCGCACGAAGGCGTCCATCTCCTCCGCGACGGCCGCCGGTGTACCGATGAAGGACTGCCGGCCGGTGGTCTCGATGACGGTTTCGCGCAGGGACAGGCCCTTGGCCCGGGAGAGCGCCCGCCACCGGTCGGCGACGGCCTTCGGGTCGCCGAGCCTGACGCGGCCCTGCGCCAGCTCGCTGCCGGGGTCCGGGTCGATGTCGGGCAGCGGGCCGTCGGGGTCGTAGGAGGACAGGTCGATGCCCCAGATCTGCTCCGCGGCGAGCAGCGCGTTCTGTGGCGAGACCTGCTGACGGCGGATCTCGGCGGCGTGCTCCTGGGCCTCGGCCGCGGTGTCGCCGAGGACGACGGTGACGCCCGGCATGATCTTGAGGTCGTCGGGCCGCCGGCCGTACGCCGCGAGCCGGCCCTTGACGTCGGCGTAGAAGGCGCGGCCGGCCTCCGGTCCGCTGTGCCGGGTGAAGATGACATCGGCGGCCGAGGCGGCGAACTCCCGGCCCTCGGACGAGTCCCCGGCCTGGATGACGACCGGGTGGCCCTGGGGGCTGCGGGGGACGGTGAACTCGCCGTGGATGTCGAAGTGCCGGCCGTGGTGCGCGAACGGCCGGGGCACTCCGCCGTCCGTCCAGGAGTCCCACAACTCCCGTGCGGTGGCGACGAATTCGGCGGCCCGGGTGTAGCGGTCGGCGCGGTCGAGATAGCCGCCGCGGCGGAAGTTCTCGCCGGTGAACGCGTCGGAGGTGGTGACGGCGTTCCAGGCGGCCCGGCCGCCGCTGAGGTGGTCGAGGGAGGCCAGCCGGCGGGCGAGTTCATAGGGCTCGTTGAAGGTGGTGTTCACGGTGGCGGCCAGGCCCAGCCGGTCGGTGACCGCCGCCAGGGCGTTCAGCACGGTGATCGACTCGGGCCTGCCGAGCACGTCGAGGTCGTGGATACGGCCCTTGTGCTCGCGCAGCCGCAGCCCCTCGGCGAGGAAGAAGAAGTCGAACAGGCCGCGCTCGGCGGTGTGGGCGAGGTGTTCGAACGAGGAGAAGGCGATCTGGCTCTTCGACCGGTCATCGGCCCAGACGGTGGTGTTGTTGACGCCGGGGAAGTGCGCCGCCAGGTGCATCTGTTTGCGGCCGTGCGGGGGCGTGGCGGTGCGGCCGTACGGAGAGGTGGTGGTGCGGCCGTACGGGGGCGCGGCGGTGCGGCCGGGTCCGGTGGATGCCGGTCCGCCGGAGGCCGGACCACTGGGCGTCGGTCCACTGGGCGTCGGTCCGCCGGGAGCCGGTCCGCCGGGAGTCGGTCCGCTGGGGGTCGGGCTCATCACGATGCCTCCCGGGCGAGGGCGTAGCGGTTGGCGGGGCGCGGCAGGCCGAGGTGCTCGCGCAGCGTGGCACCGGGGTAGAAGCGGCGCAGCAGGCAGCGGTGCTGGAGCACCGGGACGGTGCCGTCGACGAGCAGGGCGAGGTCGCGCCCGGGGTCCGCGGGCCGCAGGTGGAAGCCGTCGGCGGCGCCGTCCGCGTACCAGTCGCCGAGCAGCTCGGCGAGCCCGACGGCATCGCCCGAGCAGTACAGCTCGACCGGCAGCGAGGCGAGGACGACCAGCCGGCCGGGGTCGCGGCCGTGCGCGCGGGCGAGGTCGCGCAGTTCGGCGCGGACGGCGCCGGCGGTCTGCGGGTCCGCGGCCCGGACCAGCACGACATCGGCGTACGCGGCGGCCACCTCCCGTACGGCCCGTTCGGCGCCGGTCGCCTCCCCCGTCACGTCCACGACCGTCACGGGGTGGCCCTGCGGCGGCCGGGGGACGGTGGAGGGACCGCGGACGGAGAAGTGCGTACCGGCGAAGTCGACGTAGTGCAGTCTGTCCCGGTCGACGAAGCGGCCGGTGGCCCGGTCGCGGATCTCGGCGCCGTCCTCCCAGCTGTCCCACAACCGGGCGGCGACCTCGGCGGCCTCGCCCGCCTCCCGCCACGCCGCGGCGGGCGGCTCGGCGGCCCGGCGGCCGAAGAGGGCGGCCTCGGCCTCGGTGGTGGACACCTCGGCATGCCAGCCGGCCCGGCCGCGGCTGACCCAGTCCAGGGTGCTGACGGCGGTGGAGACGTGGAACGGCTCGGTGTGAGTGGTGGTGACGGTCGGGACCAGGCCGATCCGCTCGGTCGCGGGGGCGACGCGGGCCAGTACGGCGAGCGCGTCGAGGCCCGGCCGGGTCAGGCTGTCGCCGAGGGTGACGAAATCGAGGACGCCGCGTTCGGCGAGCCGCGCCAGGCGGACGAAATGCGCCGCGTCATAGCGGTCGGTACGGTCCGGCCGGTCCGCACCGGCGGCCGGCTGCGGGCGCTCCAGCGCGACGGACAGGTGGAGGGGGCGGGGGGATACGGACATCGGTGAGCCTTCCGTGCGCCGGGTCAGTTCGCTGTCTTGGGCAGGCCGGGCGGGTTGATCCGCGAGGTCTTCAGGGCCTCGCCGCCGAGCCCCCAGCGCGCCAGCACCTTGCCGTACCGGCCGTCGTCGATGACCTTCCGGAGCGCGGCGGCACAGGCACCGACCAGGCCGCCGCCCTTCTTCGTGGTGGCGGCGATCTCGCCCTGGAGGCCGCGGCCGCCGCCGGAGAAGGTCCCGGCGACCTCGGTCAGGCCCGCGGTGCCGACGTGGTAGGCGACGGACGGGTTCGGTCCGAAGTAGCCGTCGATCCGGCCCGATTGCAGGGCGAGGTAGGTGTCGGAGCTCTTCTGGAAGTACTTGATGTCGACCGGTTCGCGGCCGGCCCGCTCGTTCTCCTCGCTCCACTCGACGAGGATCTTCTCCTGGTTGGTGCCGGAGCCGACCGCGACGGTGCGGCCCGCGACGTCCTTGGCGCCGCGCACCCGCCAGCCGCTGCCCTTCTTCGTCTCCATCGCCAGCTCGTCCAGCCGGTAGGTCGCGAAGTCGTACTTCTCCTTGCGCTCCTCGGTGACGGTGACGTTGGAGAAGACCGCGTCGAGTTTGCCGCTGTCCAGGCCGACGAAGAGGTTCTCCCAGGACAGCGGCGTGAACTCGGCCTTCAGGCCGAGGGTGTCGGCGACGAGGGTGGCGAGGTCCTCCTCGACGCCGATGAGGGTCCGGTCGTCGGAGGCGTAGAAGGTCAGCGGCGGCGAGCTTTCGGCGCCCACGCCGATGCGCAGCACACCGGCGTCCCGGACCCGGGCGGGCACCAGGGCGGCGAGCGCCGGGTCCCGCTGCCCGCGGACGCGGTGCTGGTCGGGGCCCGTATTGATCTTCGCCCCCGGGGGGCCCGCGGCGACGCTCCCGGTCCCCACGTCACCGCTGCCGCAGGCGGTGAGCAGGACGGATCCGGCGGCGAGCGCGAGGGCGGCGGTCAGAGTGCGGCGGTTCAACTCGGGGCTCCTGGGGATGAGGGGGCCGGGTACAGCGGGACGAGGGATGACCGCATGTCAGAAGACCTTGGCCAGAAAGGACTTGGTGCGCTCGTGGCGGGGGTGGTCGAGGACCTGGCCGGGCGGCCCCTGTTCGACGATCCGGCCGCCGTCCATGAAGACGACGGTGTCGGCGACCTCGCGGGCGAAGCCGATCTCATGGGTGACGACGATCATGGTGGTGCCCTGCTGTGCCAGGTCCTTGATGACCGCCAGGACCTCGCCGACCAGCTCCGGGTCGAGGGCCGAGGTCGGCTCGTCGAAGAGCAGCAGTTTGGGTTCCAGGGCGAGCGCGCGGGCGATGGCGACCCGCTGCTGCTGACCGCCGGAGAGCTGCCGCGGATAGGCGTCGGCCTTGTCGGCGAGGCCCACCCGGTCCAGCAGGGCGCGCGCGGTCGCGAGGACGTCCTTCCTCGGGCGGCGCAGCGCGGCGAGGGGCGCCTCGGTGATGTTGTCCAGGACCGTCAGATGCGGGAAGAGGTTGAAGTTCTGGAAGACGAAGCCGATATGGGTGCGCTGTCGGAGGATCTCCCGTTCGCGCAGCTCGTAGAGCTTGTCGCCGGAGCGCCGGTAGCCGACCAGCGCACCGTCCACGCTGATCCGGCCGCTGTCGACCTTCTCCAGGTGGTTGATGGTGCGCAGCAGGGTGGACTTGCCGGAGCCGGAGGGGCCCAGGACGACCGCGACCTCACCGGCGCGCACCTGGAGGTCGATACCGCGCAGCACCTCCAGCGCGCCGAAGCTCTTGTGGACGGCGTGGACCTCGACCATCGGCCGGGTTCCGGCGGACGGCGCGGGGGTGGCGGCGGCGGTGCTCATCGGGTGGCTCCCTTGGCGAAGTGACGTTCGACGTAGTGCTGGAGGACGGAGAGCATGGTGGTCAGCAGGACGTACCAGGCGGTGGCCACCATCAGCAGCGGGACGACCCGGCCGTTCCGTCCGTAGATGACCTGGACCTGGTAGAAGAGTTCGCCGATCGCCATGACGGAGACGATCGAGGTGCCCTTGAAGAGGGAGATGACCTCGTTGGCGGCGTTCGGCAGGATCGCGCGCATCGCCTGGGGCAGCACGATGCGGCGCAGCTGCCGCAGCCTGGGGATGCCCAGCGCGGCCGCGGCCTCCAGCTGGCCGCCGTCCACGGCCAGTACTCCGCCGCGCACGATCTCCGCGGCGTACGCGGCCTGGTGCAGGGCGAGGCCGAGTACCGCCGCGCTCATCGCGCCGACCAGGCCCATGGTGTCGAAGGAGAAGAAGCCGGGGCCGAAGGGGATGCCGAAGTCCAGGCGCTTGTAGAGGTAGGCGAGGTTGAACCAGAACAGCAGCTGGACGATGAGCGGGATGGAGCGGAAGGCCCAGATGTAGCCGAAGGCGACGGCCTTGAGGAAGGGGCTCGCGGACAGCCGCATGAAGGCCAGCACGATCCCGAGGGCGAAGCCGAGGACGGTGCCGTAGACGGTGAGCTGGAGGGTGACCCAGACCGCGCGGACGACGGTCTCCGCGGTGAAGAACTGCGCGAACACCCCCCATTCCCAGGCCGGGTTGGTGAGCAGACCGTGCGCGAACTGGGCGAGCAGCACGGCCGTCACCACGATGGCCGCCCAGCGCCAGGGGTGGCGTACGGGGACGACCTTCAGCGCCGCCGGGTCGTCGGCCGCCGGCGGCCCGGTCGGCCGTGGGGCGGTCCGGTCGAGGGGTGGATCACTGGTCAGCGGCATGGGAGTCCTCGGGGGTGGGTGCGGTGCGGACGGCGGCGGGGACCGGCGGGGCGGGGTGGGGGCCGGCGGCGGGTGGTGGGGTCCGGTCCCGCAGGAAGGTGAGCAGTGCCCGCGCGGTCGCGTCGTTCTGCCGGAAGGCGGGGGCATTGGTACGGGGGCGGGCGAAGGCGCCGCCGGAGCGGGCGTCGGTGTACGGGCCGAGGGCGAAGCGGCGGGGGTGCGGGCGGCCCGCCCGGTCCAGGATCCGGCCGTCGGCGGCGGCCACGGCCAGCAGTCCGGCGGCCGTGGACGCGGCGCCTTCGGCGTGCAGTCCGCGCAGCAGGGCGTCCCGGGTGCGCTCGACCGTCGGTTCCGGCAGCCGCGCCTCCACCAGCGCGCGGGCCTCGACCGACGCCCCCGGCACGCTGGGGCTCTCGGCGCGGAAGACCCCGCGCCGTTCGTCGGCGGTGACGGTGGTGTCCGCGCCGAGGAAGCGCACCACCCCGGCCCGGGAGAGCGCGAGCAGCTGGCGCAGCCGGGGGCCGGGCGGTCCGGAGGCGAGGTAGCTGAAGAAGCCGTGCCACCAGGGGCCGCGGTCGCCGATGCGGATCAGTTGCCCGTACACCGACAGCAGGGCGTGGAAGACCGCCAGGTCGGGGCTGTACGCGGGGTCGTGGCGGCGGGCGAGATCGGCCTCGATATAGCCGCGCAGCCCGTTTTGCAGGGCCTCGGCGTCGGGGTGGCGGACCCCGGCCAGCGGATGGTCCAGGGCGGCCAGGTCGAGGCGGTCGGCGGGGTCCGGGACCGCGGCGCCGACCAGCGCCTGGAGTTCGGCGCTGCCCGGGTCGGCGGCGGCGTACTTCTCCTCGAAGTCGGGCCAGTTGACGCGGGTGCGCTCCGGATGGGCGGTGAACAGCCGGTGGTAGTGGGCGAAGCCCAGTTCCTTGTCGATCAGCGGCCGGACCTCGCGCTCGAAGTCGATACCGCCGGGCCGGGCGAGCAGCGCGTCGAGTTGCGCGGGCCCGAAGAAGCGGGGCAGCGGCGGCCGTTCGCCGTGCAGCTCGTAGCCGATCTTGGAGTGGTAGGGCACCCCGCGCCGCGACCCGACGTGCAGGACGGGTTCACGCCCCGAGGCCCGGTAGGTCAGCTCACCGCCGGCGCCGGTCGTGTAGGTGCCGCCACGCCCCTCGGTGAGCAGCACCATCAGGTCGACGAAGGCCAGCCCGAAGCCGCGGACGAGCACCGGCTCGCCGGGGCGCAGCGCGGTGAGATCGCTGTCGGCGGTGAAGGCGGGCGGCAGATGGGTCAGCCCGTGCCGGGCGGCGAAGGCGGTCAGCGCCCGCTGCTCGGGCGGCGGGGTGGACTCCAGATGGCCGAGGGTGAGCACGACGAGGTCGGCGACGAGCGGCGTGGGGCACCCCGCCAGCCACACCTGTTGCCGCCCATCGCGCGCTCCGGCGAGGCGTACGGCGGTGCGCCGGTGTTCGTGGACGGCGATCCGCGGGGGCAGCGCGGCCACCGACCGCTCGTACACCCAGCTCAGATACGCGCTCTGCAACCGCCGGGCGGCGAAGTCCTGCGGTCCCAGGGCCGCGAGGTCCGCGGCGAGGCCGGGTGCGACGCGGATCTCGCCGTCGCGCACCGCGCGGGCCCAGGCGGCGAGCGAGGGGCCGGGCCGCACCGGGCCCTCCTGCCGCACGGTCTCGTCGGTGAACATGGTGACGTCCTCGGCCAGGGAGTTCATCCACAGCAGCGGGGACTGGTCGTGGCGCCAGATGCGGCCGCCGCCGGGCGGATGCGGATCGACGAGATGCAGGTCCAGCGGCCGGTCGCCGTAGAGTCCGGCGGCGTTGGCGGCGATGCGCTCGACCAGTCCGGTGCCGCGCGGCCCGGCTCCCACGATCACCACGGAGGGCCTCATCGGGCACCGCCGCGCGCGTAGTGCCGCTCGACGTAGTGCTGGCCGACGCTGAGCACCGAGGTGACCACGACGTACCAGATGGTGGCGACCAGCAGCAGCGGGATGACCTGGTAGGTGCGGTGGTAGACCAGCTGGACGGAGTAGAGCAGGTCCTGTACGGCGATCACGCTGACGATGGAGGTGCCCTTGAGGGTGCCGATCAGCATGTTGCCGGCCGGTGGCACGATCGCGCGCATCGCCTGCGGCAGCACGATGCGGCGCAGCCGCCGCCAGGCGCCGAGCCCGAGCGCCTGGGCGGCCTCCAGCTGGCCCTTCTCGACGGAGAGGAGGCCGCCGCGGACGACCTCGGCGGCGTACGCGGCCTCGTGCAGGGTGAGGCCGATGATGGCGATGGTGACCGGGCCGAGCAGGTTCACGGTCTTGACGGTGAGGAGTTCCGGGCCGAACGGGATGCCGAGGCCGAGCTGCGGATAGAGCGCGCCGATGTTGAACCAGAACAGCAGCTGGACCAGGATCGGCATCGAGCGGAAGAGCCAGATGTATCCCCAACTGACGCTCCGCAGCACCTTGTTGGACGACATCCGCAGCACTGCCAGCAGGGTGCCCAGCACAAAGCCGAGCGCCGTCACCAGCACGGTCAGCCACAGCGTGAGCCCGAGGCCGCGCAGTACGGCGGTGGTGGTGAAGTACTCGCCGACGACGCCCCACTGGAAGGCGTCGTTGCGGACGAGGGAGTTGACGGCCATGGCGAGCAGCAGCAGCACCACGGCGGCGGCGGTCCACTGGCCGGTGCGGCGCACGGGGACGACCTGGAGAGCGTCCGCGGCGGGTGGTGCGCCGGGAGGGTCGAGGGGGCGGTGATCCGGTGACGCGGACGGATCGGTCAACACTGCGTCGTTCACAGGCATGCGCGAAGGCTCCGTGGATTCAATGATCTGACACGGGAGTTGAGCGCCTTCACACAGGCGGAACGGGTCGCGCCCCTCAGCACGACCGCCCCTTGAGGCTATGAGGGGCAGGCTATGGGGTGAACACGCCTCGTTGTCAATGTCGTCCACACTGTGAGCGATGGATCACTGCGCGGTTGACGTGGAAACGGATGCCTGTTCCACTTGGTCGCATGTATGCATGGCAGCGGCTGGTCACCCGCGACCACATCGACCTCGGTCGCGTGTGGTCGTCGTCCTGTTGAGCTGACGCCCTGCCCTGAAGCCCGCCGCCGATAAGGCCGGGCCGTTTCGCGGTTCTCCCCTCCCGTCACCGCGCGCCTTCACACTTCGCGCCGCCACTCGGCGCACCCCTCCCCTCGCCTGTCCCGGAACCCGGGCGCCCCGGCGTCCCCCGGTTCCTCCTGTCCACCCTGTCCACCCTGTCCACGGCTGTTTCCGCCTCCCCGCCTCCCCGCCTCCGCGGTTCGCTGTGCACCGTTTCTCCGTTTCTCCGTTTCTCTGTTTTCCCGTTTCCCCGTTCCGCCAGCACGCTCGAAGAAGGGCGCGGTATGCGCTTCGGCGTCTTGACCTTGACCGACCACGCCCCGGACACACCGTCCGGGCGCCGCTTCCTCCCGCACCCACCCGATCCATGCGCGCCCGGTCCGTACGGATCCACCCCGCGCGCAGGCCACCGCCCGGTCGCCGGACTCGCCGCACCCGCCCGGGAGTTGGGCTCCTCCACGGCTGCTGCCGGGGCGGTCCGGTGACCGGCGCGCCCCGGCCGCCGCGCACGGCCGCCCCGACCGTTCTGCACACCACCGTCACCGATCCGCTCGCCCGCCCGCTGCTGGACGAACTCACCCACGAGTACCGCACCCGGTACGAGAAGCCCGTCGATCTGAGCCTGGAGTACCCGCCCGAGGAGTTCACTCCGCCGCGGGGCGCGTTCCTGCTGCTCCTGGCGGACGGCGGTCCGGTCGCCGGCGGCGCGTACCGCCGCTACGACGCGCACACCGCCGAGTTCAAACGGATCTGGACGCACTCCGCGCACCGCCGCCGCGGCCTGGCCCGGCGGGTGCTGGACGTTCTGGAACGGGACGCCGCCGACCGCGGCTACACCCGTGTCTACCTCACGACCGGCCCCCGCCAGCCCGAGGCCAAGGGGCTCTATCTCGCCGCGGGCTACCGCCCGTTGTTCGACCCGTCCGCCGATCCGGAGACGATCGGCCCGCTGCCGTTCGAGAAGCACCTGGAGATCCCCCGCCCATGACCGCCACCACGCCCCGCGGCCGGGCGGCGCGCGCCCCGCGGCCCCGTGCCACCGCGTTGCGCACCGCCGCCCTCCTCGCCACCGCCGTCCTGGCGCTCACCGCCTGCGGCTCGGGCGGTGCGGCGGCCGGCCCGGCGGGGCCGGCCGCCGCCGACGCCGAGGTCCCGACGACGGACGTGGTCTCCGGCGTCACGAAGGACCCGGCCGCCGCGAAACTGCTGCCCGCGGACGTCCGCGCCCGGGGCACCCTCGCCCTCGCCACCAGCGTCGGCACCCCGCCGGGCGCCACCTATCTCTCCGACGGCACGACCGTGGCCGGCCAGGACATCGACTTCGCGGACGCGGTCGGCAAGGTCCTCGGCCTGAAGCTCACCCGCGAGGTGGCGAGCTTCGAGGCGATCCTGCCCGCCCTCGACAGCGGCAAGTACGACCTGGGCACCGGCAACTTCGGCGTCACCGAGGAGCGCCGCAGGACCATCGACTTCGTCACGTACATCAACGACGGCCAGGGCTTCGCGGTCCGCGCGGACAGCCCGCTGAAGAAGGTCACCGCACTGCCGCAGCTGTGCGGCCTGACCGTCGCCACCGGCGCCGGCACCACCTTCGAGGCGACGCTGGAGGACAACCGGCACCGGTGCCGGGACGCCGGAAAGCCGCCGTACGACGTCAAGACCTACGCCGACCAGGGCGCACTGTGGATCTCGCTGCAACAGGGGCGCAGCGATGTGGTGATGAGCACCATCAACGGGCTGCGCTACGCCGTGCGACAGCAGCAGGGCCTGCGGTTCCTCAACGAGTTCAAGCGGCTGGACGTCGGCTTCGCGTTCAAGAAGGGCTCCCCGCTGGCGCCCGCCGTCCAGGCCGCGGTCAACCGGCTGAAGACGGACGGCACCTACGACCGGATCCTGAGGAAGTGGGGCACCGGCGCCTCGGCCGTCACCACCTCGCGGATCAGCCCGCCGGAAATCCGCTGACCCCGGTCCGGGCGGCCCGTCCGGACCGGTCCCGCTCCCGCGCGCCGCGCACCGCCACCGCCGGTACGCACCGACCGTCACACCCGTCGTACTGTCAGTTCGCCACGGGGGCGCGTGCGCTGACACCACGCCACCCACTTTGCACCAGATGTGTCACGAACCCCCCGTGCGGCGGGTATCCGCTTGGCGCTCCGTCCGCATCATGAACGACCATAGGGAGACGAAACACAGAAACCGCGGGTGAGAGGAGGCGTCCATGGGATCGGTGCGCAGGGCGAGTGCCTGGCTTGGACTCGTCGACGACAACGATGACGAGCGCTATTACGACGACGACTACGCCGAGGGCTCCGGGTCCGGGTCCACGGACTCGACCGGCAGTTCCTGGGTGACCGACCCACGGGTCCGGGTGACCGACGAGGCGGCCCAGGACCAAGGCACCCGTATCGCCACGGTCACCCCGGACGGCTTCCGGGACGCCCGCGGTATCGGTGAGCTGTTCCGGGAGGGCGTCCCGGTGATCGTCAACCTGACGGCCATGGAGTCCGCCGACGCCAAGCGCGTGGTGGATTTCGTCGCCGGGCTGACCTTCGGGCTGCGCGGTTCGATCGAGCGGGTCGCCCCCCGGGTGTTCCTGCTCACCCCCCCGGACTACAAGGTGCTCAGCGGCGAAGCCGCCGGTCACCGCAGGACCGGCGGCTTCTTCAACCAGAACTGAGGCAGGGCCGCTCACCGGAGGCCGGCCGTCGGCCCGCGCCCGGCGCCATCGCTCAGCGGAAGGCGTCGAGACCGGTGAGCGCCTTGCCCAGTACCAGCTGGTGCATCTCGACGGTGCCCTCGTAGGTGAGCACCGATTCCAGATTCGTCGCATGCCGCATGACGGGATATTCGAGCGAGATCCCGTTGGCGCCCAGGATCGTCCGGGCGGTGCGGCAGATCTCGATCGCCTCGCGGACGTTGTTCAGCTTGCCGAAGCTGATCTGCTCCGGGCGCAGTCTCCCGGCGTCCAGGCGCCGCCCCAGATGGTGGGCGAGCAGGATTCCCTTGTGCAGTTCGACCGCCATGTCGGCGAGCTTGGCCTGGGTGAGCTGGAAGCCGCCGATGGGCTTGCCGAACTGCTCACGCGTCCCGGCGTACTCCAGCGCCGCCTCGAAACAGGACCGCGCCGCACCCATCGCGCCCCACACGATCCCGTAGCGGGCGTGGCTCAGACAGTGCAGCGGGCCGCGCAGCCCGGTGACCTCCGGCAGTACCGCGTCGGCCGGCAGCCGCACCTCGTCCAGGACGAGTTCGCTGGTGACCGAGGCGCGCAGGGACCATTTGTGGGTGATCTCGGGGGCCGAGAACCCCGGGGTGCCGGTGGGTACGACGAAGCCGCGGATGCCGTCGTCGGTCCGGGCCCACACCACCGCGACACCGGCCACCGAGCCGTTGGTGATCCACATCTTGCGCCCGGTCAGCACCCAGTCGGTGCCGTCCTTCCTGGCGTAGGTGCGCATCCCGGCGGGGTCGGAGCCGTGGTCGGGCTCGGTCAGCCCGAAGCAGCCGATGACCTCGCCGGCCGCCATCTTCGGCAGCCACTCCTGCTTCTGTTCCTCGGAGCCGAAGCGCCAGATCGCGTACATGGCGAGCGACCCCTGCACGGAGACCAGCGAGCGGATGCCGGAGTCGGCGGCCTCCAGCTCCAGGCAGGCCAGGCCGTACTGGACGGCGGAGGCGCCCGCGCAGCCGTAGCCGGTCAGGGACATGCCGAGCGCGCCCAGGGAGCCCAGCTCCCGGGCCAGTTCGCGGATGCCGGGGAGTTCGCCGCGCTCGTACCAGTCGGCGATATGCGGCAGGACACGGTCGGCGGCCCACTGACGGACGGTGCCGCGGACGGCGCGGTCCTCGTCGGTGAGCAGGTCGTCGAGGCCCAGCGGGTCACTGGGGTCGAACGGCGGAAGCGTCGAGGGCGGCTGTGCGGGCATGGCGGGGCCTCCGGCGAGTTCGGCGCACATAAAACTAGCAGTGGTAGTTGGCGTGCGTCCGACGGTACGGCCCCCGGCGCCGTCCGGGCAAGGGTCACCACCGCGCGGCGGGGCGCGGCGGACCCGGGGGGGGGGACGGAAAGGAAGGAGCGGAACGGCCGTCAGCGGCCGGAGCCCGCCGGGGCGGGTTCGCTGTCGCAGCCGGCGCCCGTGGCGGTGTCGCCCTCGGCCCGCTCCGCGGAGTCCGCGGCCCGGCGCGGCAGCCGCAGCGCGATGGCCGCACCGACCAGCAGCAGCAGAGCGCTGCTGACGAGGGTGATGTGCAGCCCGCGGACGAAGGACTCCCGGGCGGCCTCGCGCAGCGCGGCCCTGGCCGATTCGCCGAGCCCCGCCGCCACCTTGTACGCCTCGCCGAGCGAATGCGACGCCGCGGCGGAGGACCGCTCGGGGACGCCGTCGACATGGGAGAGGCCCGGGGCGTAGGCGGCGTTCATCACGCTGCCGAGCAGCGCGACACCGATGCCGGCGCCGAGCTGGTAGGAGGTCTCCCCGATGGCCGCGGCGCCGCCGGCCTGGGCGGCGGGCGCCTCGCTGAGCATCGACTCGTAGGCACCGAAGAGGGTGCTCTGGAAGCCGAAGCCGAGCAGCACGAAGCCGAGGGAGAGCAGCCAGACGCGGTCCTGGTCGTTCATCGCGGTCAGACAGAGCACCGCGAGGGCGGTGAGGACGAACCCGAGGGAGACCATCGCCCGCGGGCCGACGGCCTGGAGCACCCGCGAGCCGGCGAGCCCGGCGGCCATCGCGGCGAAGACCAGCGGCAGCATCCGCAGCCCCGTCTCCAGCGGGCTCAGTCCGAGGACGAGCTGGAGGTACTGGACGGCGATCAGCTGGAGACCGACGAGCGCGAGCATCGCCAGCACGATGCAGCCGACGGAGGTACCGAACGCGGGGCGGACGAAGAGCCGCACATCGAGCAGCGGATGCTCGCGCCTGCGCTGGCGGCGGACGAAGAGGATCAGCAGCAGGGTGCCGACGACGATGGGGCCGAGCGTGGTGAGGCCGAGGACGTCCGTACCGCTGCCGATCCGCTTCACGCCGAGGACGATGCCCAGCACACCCAGCGCCGCGATGACCGCGCCGACCACGTCCCAGGGGCCGTTGCGCTCGCCCCGCGACTCCGGCAGCAGCCAGCGCCCTACCAGGAACATGACAGCCATCATCGGAATGTTGATGAGGAAGACCGAGCCCCACCAGAAGTTCTCGACGAGGAAACCGCCGAGGACCGGGCCGATGGCGGCGCCGACCGCGGCCACCGCGCTCCATACGCCGATCGCGACCGCGCGCTCCCGCCGGTCGGGGAAGACCTGGCGCAGAATCGACAGCGTCGCGGGCATGATCATCGCGCCGCCGATGCCGAGCAGCGCACGGGCCGCCATCAGGATCTGCGGATTCGGGGCCAGCGCCGCGGCGGCCGAGGCCAGCGCGAACAGGCCGTAGCCGAGGAGCAGTATGCGCCGGCGGCCGACGCGGTCGCCGAGCGTGCCGAAGAGAATCAGCAACGACGCCGCTATCAGCGGATAGACGTCCACGATCCAGAGCAGCTCCACCGGGCCGGGACGCAGGTCCTCGGTGACGGAGGGCACGGCCACGTACAGGATCGTGGTGTCCAGTGCGACGAAGAGCAGGCTGACGCAGAGCACGATCAGCACGGTCCAGCGGTTCACGCCGCCGCCGGGAAGCCGGGGAACACCAGCCGTCCGTCCACTGCCGGACGCGGTCGTCCCGGACATGCACGTACCTCCTGTCATGCTCTCGCGGCCACTGATCAGGGCACGAAAACGCCCCGGGGGAACCGGCGGCACGGGCGAGTTGAGACGTCAGACTACGCGAGTCCCCAGGGGCACCGCGTGGCTCACCTCACGATGAGACGCGCATCGCAGGGCTCCGCGTTCCCCCACCGGCCCTCGCCACGCGCCCTTCGGCCACCTGGATAATCGACCGGATGAACGATCCTGCCTCCACGGCCGCCCCCGGCCGGACCTCACCGTGGCCCGCCGTACGGGCCGCGCTGCGCCGCGCCGCACCTGCCCTGGCGGTGTACGCGGCGATCCGGCTGCTGGGCCTCGTCGTGCTCGCCGTCTGGTCGGCGGCGAACGGCAAGGACTGGCACACGCTGCTCACCGCCCGCTGGGACTCGCTCTGGTACACCCGGGTCGCCGAGCAGGGCTACGGCTACACCGTCCAGCTGGCCAACGGCGACGTCCACTCCAACCTGGCGTTCTTCCCGCTGCTCCCGTGGCTGGAACGCGGTCTGTCCGCGATCTCGCCGCTGTCCGCCGCCGACGCCGGGATGGTGGTGGCCTGGCTGACGTCGCTCGCCGCGGCCTGGGCGCTGTACGCGACCGGCGAGCGGCTGCACTCCCCGCGCGCGGGAGTGGCCCTGGCGGCGCTGTGGGCTGCGCTGCCGGTCGGGATCGTGCAGTCGATGGCGTATTCGGAGTCCCTGTTCACCGCCCTCGCCGCCTGGGCTGTGTACTCCGTGCTGACCGGCCGCTGGGTGGCGGCCGGTGTGCTGGCCTCGCTGGCCGGGCTGACCCGGCCGGTGGGCGCCGCGGTCGTCGCCGCCGTCTGGATCAGCGCCGCGGTGACCCTGTGGCGCGAGCGAGCCGACGGCGCCGGGCTGCGCGCGGCCCTCCGGGACCGGCACCGCGGCCTGATACCGGGCGTCGTGCTCGCACCGCTCGGCTTCTGCGGCTACTTCCTGTGGGTCGCGGCCCGGCAGGGCAGCCTCACCGGCTATCTGGACGTCCAGGCCGGCTGGCACAACGGCTTCGACGGCGGTATCGCCTTCGGCTCGTTCCTCTGGCACCTGCTGTCGGGGCCCGCCTTCCCGGCCGGGCTCGGACTGCTCGTCGGCGTCGCGCTGGTGATCTGGCTGTACGTGCGCGGCGTACGGCAGGGCCAGCCGCTGCCGCTGGTGGTCTACGGCGGCATCGTCCTGCTGCTCGCGCTGACCGCCAAGGGCTACTTCGGGTCCAAGCCGCGGCTGATGATGCCGGCCTATCCGCTGCTGCTGCCGCTCGCGGTGGGACTGGCGCGGTGGCGTCCGGTGCGGTCCTGGCTGGTCGTCGGCGTGGTCGCGGTGGGCTCGGCGGTGTACGGGGCGTTCTGGCTGAACGGTTCGGGCCCTCCGTGACCGGGAGATTCCCCTCCGTGAGCGCCAGGCCCCGGGAAACCGCTCGCGACACCCGTGCGAATCGGAGATAAAATCCGCCCACGGAAAAGCAGATAAAGCACTGGCGGCGCGACGCCCGAGCGCTCCGATGGGAATCCAAAACGTTCATAATTCCCTTCCGAATCCGTGTGCCGAAGACACGGTTGAGACACATTCCACATCACATCGTCATTACAAAGCTCACAGTTTGACCAAGCAGCTACATCACACGCGGTAACGTCGATTGAGTGCGTACCGATGACAAGCTCGACCAGATGGAGGAGCGCCCGACCGACCGCGCCCGACCACGCATGACCCGGACCCGCCTGTGGCTGTTCGGGGGCACGCTGGCGGTGTACTTCGCGATCGTCGTCGGAGTGCTGGCCAACACATGGCTGGTCACGTTCGACTGGCAGCTCATGTTCTTCCGGCCGTACAAGCAGTGGCCGCAGATCCACGAGTTCCTGGACTACTTCGTCGTCCTGGGGCAGCGCGGACCCACCGCGGTGGCGGTGGCGGCCTGGCTGGGCTGGCGCTGCTGGCGGCAGCGCAACCTCCACCCGCTGCTGGTGCTGGGCGCCTCGCTGCTGCTGCTGAACATGACGGTGGGCGCCGCCAAGCTCGGCATGGGCCGGCTCGGCCCGCACTACGCGACGACGGTCGGCGCCAACGAGATGTGGCTGGGCGGCGATATATTTCCGTCGGGTCACACCGCGAACGCCGTGGTCACCTGGGGCGTGCTGGCCTATCTGGCGACCACGCCGCTGCGCCGCCGGACGCTGTCGGTGATCGCCGCACTGGGCGCGCTCGGCGTCGGCATGACCACCGTCTACCTCGGTACGCACTGGGTCAGCGACGTCCTGCTCGGCTGGGCCGCCGGTCTGCTGGTACTGCTCGCGCTGCCGTGGCTGGAGCCCGCGATGACCCTGGCGGAGGACCGTCTGATGGGTCTGCTGCTGCGGCTGTGGCTGCGGCGCCCCGAGTCGCTGCGCGGCCCGCTGCCGGCCGGTCTACCGGCACCCGTCTCGCGGCAGCGTGTCGCCCCGGACGGCGAGGTGCTCGTCCGCGAGACCGTCGGCGCCGGTGCGGGCGGCCGTGGCGGTGCCGCCCGCACCCCGGACGGCCGCCCGCACCACCCGCCCCGGCCGCACACCACCCGCGCGGAGCGTTCACCGGTCACCCCGGCGGGCAGCAGACGGCCGCCGCACGCGGACCGCGTCCCGCGCACCACGCCGCTGAGCCCGACATCCGGGCGCGGCCGCAACGGGACCGGCTGACCGCCCCTGACCGCGGGACCGGTACGCACACCCGCTTCCCCGCACCGAAGGCCCCGGCCGCTCCCACTCGGGAGCGGCCGGGGCCTTCGCCGTGCACCGCCGTCGTCAGCCCTTCCAGCAGCGGTGCACCCGGCCGTCCCGGACCTCGAAATTGAGCCGGCCCCCCAGGTACTCCATGGTGATCACCGTGCCCGGTGCCAGCGAGCGGACCGTCTTCCAGCCTCGCGCGCGGGCCCGGTCCTCGGCGTCCTGCCGGGCCAGACCGACATACGCCTCGATGTCGTCCTCGGGTTCGTTCAGGGAGTGCGGTACGGGTGCCATGGCAGCCACCGTAGGCGGCCGCGCCGACGCGCGGAAGTCCCTTCCCTCCCATACGACGATGACCTCCCGGTCCGCCATTGGTCACACTTGTGTCACAGCTAAGGTTCCTGCGTTTGCCGGAACTTCCCTCACCCATACGAGCCATCCGGTGCCGCAACCGGGTGGAAAATGAAGTCGGCGGAATTCCGTCTTGATCAAACCCGAAACGAGTTGTCATCACCCCGGGCAGCAACGGATGGCGTTCGGAAAACAATCCGTCGCCGGCCCGGGACTTCCGTTACCCGAAGCCCTTTATCGGCCGTCCGGTAATTGGCCAACGACACACATCCCACACACATTTTCCGCACATCACCCCCCACAGGGGCGGACCGGGCGCGCCGGGCACGACGGTGCGTTCGCCGCCTTGGCGCGCAGCGGACAGCGGTGCGCGTCGAGCCCTTCCAGCGCCCCGGCGGACGGACCGGATACGCCGCCGCCCCTGCCGCCGAGGCAGCGCGGCGGCACCGTCGCCCGCCGTGCGGCGAGCGCACGTGGCGGCGCCCCCGGAGACGTACCCGGCGAGGTCCTTGGCGGGTTTCTCGGCATGCGGGGTGCGCAGCGCGGGCCGGGTGGCCGAGTGCGGGCGGTCCGGTCCGCACGGGAGGTACGCCGGTCCGCGCGGTCCACGTCCGGGACGGGGTGGACGCACCGGGGCGGAACGGAGGCAGCCGAGCCCGCGCAGGCGGTCGGCGTCCCGGCGGACCGGCCGGGCGCTCCGGGGCGACGCGAGGCTCCCGGCCGTCACCGTCGGCCTCGGTCCCCCGCCCGCCGTCAGCCCGCGGCCGGCCGGGCCGGGCCCGCGACCCGTATCGCCAGGTCGTTGTCGTACGTGAAGTAAGGGCCGACGGTGAACTCGCCCGCGGCGGCCGGCACCGGCAGCGCCGGGTAACTGACGGCCCGCTTCTTGTCCGGGAGGTCGTCCAGGAGACGGGCGATGCGGACCGGCCGCGCTCCCTCGGCGGGCCGCAGCCACAGGTCCCACGGCTCGTCGCCGCCCGTCCAGCGGGCGGCCAGTTCCTCGTACGGCAGGGTGAAGGTGAAGTCCGGGCCCTCGACGGTCAGCGGGACGGTGACGATGGCCGGACCGGCGCCACCGGGCGCGCCGTCCGGCGCCGGGGTACGCCGTGCGCGTGCCTCGGCCCGCGCACCGGCGGCCGGGGCTGCGCCGTACAGCCGGCCGGAGACCGTCAGGCCCTCGGGCACCACCAGGATGTCGCCGGCCTCGGCATGCGGACCGCGCAGCCAGCTGCGCAGCGCGAGATTGCCGAACCTGGTCGCGTACGGGATGCGCACACCGAGCCGGCCGATGCCCGCCAGCGGCCGGCGGTCCACCAGCGACCGCAGGTCGTTGACGCCCGGCAGCAGACGCCGCGGCTCGCGGCCGTCGCCCAGGTCCGCGTAGGCGTGCCAGCGGCCCTCGGCGAGCGCGACGGTGCTGGGCAGTACGGCGCGCAGCCGGCCCGAGCCGTTCGGTCCGAGCGGCAGCCGCACCTCGTCGTCCGCGCCGTCACCGCCGCGCAACCGCAGCACCAGCGCCGCGCTCCAGCCGGTATCGGCGTCCTCAGGCGCGGTCAGGTCGAAGGTGAGTCCGCCCGCGGAGTCCGCGATGCAGTCGGCCCGCAGCTCCCCCGGCACCGGCGCTTCGCGCCCCTCCCGGCCGGCCGCCGGTCCGCCGCCCGTGAGCCCCGGCCCGGTGCCGTCCGGCCCGGTGGCCTCCGGAACGTCCGGCCCCAGGCCGCCGTCCCCGGGCTCGTCGGCCTCGGCTCCGGCCGCGGGCAGCCACGTCGACGCGTTCATACCGTCCGCACCCCTCTCACCGCGGCACCGGCCGCGTCCTCGGTGGCGTATGCGCCGCTCCACAGGGCTCCCCGGGCGCGCCACGGGTCGCCGCCCCGCCCGCGGCCGGGAGACGGGGCCGCGCCGCCGTGGGCGGGGCCGCTCTCCCGGAGGTCCGGGAGCCGCCGCGGGCCGGGGACCGGCGCGGCGCGGTGGCGCCGTACGGGGACGGTCCCGGCGCCGTGCCGCGCGGCCCCGGTACGGGCCGGGGTGCGGGCCGTACGGAGCGTTTCCCCGACGCCGTGGGCGTGGTGAATCAGGAGTGAGATGTGCATCCGTCCCGTGTCCCTGCTCTTCCGGTCGTGCCTGGCCGCTCCTGTCCCCGCGGCTCGCCGCCGGCCCTCGGTGGCGTCACGCGTCCACCTGCTGAACGTCAGGACCGCGGGCGAGGGTTCCGGGTTGAGGGCTTTCGCCAAGTTGTGCCGCGAAAGTTAGGGCATCGGTAGGCGAACCGGGCAACCTTGTGGCCGTGTGAGGCGTCCGGCCAGCAGCCCTACCAGGGCCGGCAGGCGCCCGGGAGGAAGGCGAGGCCGCCGCACACCGGGGCACCGCCCCGGAGGGCCGGGGCGGTGACGCGGGTTCCGGCCGCCGCGGTCCCGCCGGGTGGGCCGCCGCGCCGTGCGGCATAGGTCGTACCGCTCAGCCCGTAGTGCCCGGCGCAGCCGGGCCAGGCGGTCCAGCCCTGGTCGGCCAGCACCTTCTCCGCGATCTCGGTCTGCTGACCGCGGGTGGCGAGGTCGGCGCGCGGCGCGTGGACGAGGCCCCCGTAGCGCTCCCAGGTGGGCTGCCCGAACTGGAGGCCGCCGTAGTAGCCGTTACCGGTGTTGATGTGCCAGTCACCGCCGCTCTCGCACTCGGCGATGCAGCCCCACGGCCATCCGTCGACGGCGCAGGCGTGCGCGGCCGGGCCGTCGCCGTCACCGCGCGGGCCGGCGGCCGCGGCGCCGCCCGGCAGCCACAGGGCCAGCGCGGCGGCCGCCCCGGCGAGCAGCCCGGCGGCGGCCGCGCGGCGCCGCGGCACCGCGGGGGCGGAGCGCGGCGGCGCCGGGGAGTCGGCAGTCAGGAACGGCATGACCGACGTGAACAGCATGACCGGTCACGTTAGGCAGCCGTACGGCGCGGACCGGCGGCGCCGCGCGCGGGGTGCGGCCGGCCCACCCGCTCCGGTGTACGCGGCACCGCCACCTGCGCCAGGTTTTGCGCAGAAATTGACGGTGCGTGATCGGTTCCGGGACGCCTTTCCACCGATTCCCCTTGGGCGCCGAATGGTTCGATTCCGTTCCCGTCCACGCGTGACCCCTGCCCGAGGTCACCCGTTGTTGTTCTACGAGCCGGGAGACCGCCCGGCCGCCGCTCAGAAAACGAGGAGCCACCCGTGCCGCGCATGCTCGACGTCAGTGACGACGTTCGCGCCGAGATCGGCGATGAAGAGGCCGACCGACTGCTGGCCGGTAACGGCGCCCCCGGCAGCTACGACTGCACCTCCTGCCGCACCCCGGGCGACAGTGAGCAGGAGCGCACCAGCACCGTCCTGTTCGTGGGCGAGGAGACCGCGGTGCTCGCGTTCGCGCACGCGACATGCATTCCCTCGCAGGTCGTCCCGGTGTCGGAGGAGCAGCTCCAGGGAGCCGTGCGCTCCATCACCGGCGAGGACGCCACCCCCCACACCGCCGGTGCGGCGCCCGCGCCGAGCGCACCGATCCCCACCGGCGACCGCCAGGCGACCCTCGGTATCACCTGCGGCCTGGTCCTCATCGAGAGCGAGCTGCGCCCCGCGCTCGTCGTCGAGCCCAACGGCCCGATCGCCCGCCCCGGTTCGGTGAGCCTGGACGACGACTTCCTTCCCCTCCTCCTGGAGCAGGGCTTCCACGCGGTGAAGGACATGAACGAACTGCCGCTGCTGAATCCGGGCTGGTCCGCGCTGCTGGCCATGGGCAAACTGCACGCCGTCCTCCAGCCGGGCTCGGCCGGCAGCCAGTCCGCGTGGTGGCAGGCCCATCAGCCGCTGGCTGTCTCCGACGGCTGGCGCGCCGCCGCGAACAAGGCGCAGAGCGTGCTGATGTACGCCGCGCCGGCGGGCACCATCGGGCACCAGCCGCGGGAGGACCTGATGCGACAGGCGCTGGAGCAGGCGGCCGCGCAGGGGGTCCTGGTCGCCGCGATGATGCCGCTGGCCGGCACCTGACCGGTCCGGCGCACCGCCTGACCGGCACACCGCACGCGGGGGCAGCACCGCCTGATACGGCGGTCCTGCCCCCGCGTGCAGCTATTTCCGCCCGAAAAGCCGCATCCCGACGGCATCGGGATCGTTTGCACATACGTGCACACATACGACGCCTCTTCGCGTGCCCCGTATCCTCCCCCGATTCCTGGTATGCGCCCACCGCATGACCCAGGGGCGCACACCGCGCTCGGTTCGGCGACGCCGATCTACGACGCGCTGTACGCCGAGTACCGCCGCTCCTTCCGGGCGCTGCCCGGGGACCGTACGGACGAGCCACCGGGCCCGGAGCTGCTCGGCGGCCACCGGAACTGGGGCCGGACGACGGCGTCGTCGGGCCACTGGGAGGTCGTGGCCCGGCAGCCGTACCACTTCCGGGGCCATGCCCCGGCGGCGCTGCCACCGGGGCCGCGCGACTCCCGGTCGCACGGGCGCTGAGCGCCCGCCGCGGCCGGGCCGCCGCTACTTCTTCCGGCCGCGCTTCTCGCGCACCCGCACGGAGAGGTGGATCGGCGTCCCCTCGAAGCCGAACTCCTCGCGCAGCCGCCGCTCGATGAAGCGCCGGTAGCCGGCCTCCAGGAACCCCGAGGCGAAGAGCACGAAGCGCGGCGGCTTGGTGCCGGCCTGGGTGCCGAAGAGGATGCGGGGCTGCTTGCCGCCGCGGATCGGGTGCGGGTGGGAGGCGACGATCTCGCCGAGGAAGGCGTTCAGCCGCCCGGTCGGGATACGGGTCTCCCACCCGGCCAGCGCGGTCTCGATCGCCGGGACCAGCTTCTCCATGTGCCGCCCGGTGCGCGCGGAGACGTTCACCCGCATCGCCCACGGGATCTGCACGAGGTCGCGCTCGATCTCCCGCTCCAGGTAGAAGCGGCGCTCCTCGTCGAGGTTGTCCCACTTGTTGTACGCGATGACCAGGGCGCGCCCGGCCTCCACGGCCATCGTGATGATCCGCTGGTCCTGGACGCTGATGGAATCGCTGGCGTCGATCAGGACGACCGCGACCTCGGCCTTTTCCACGGCCGCCGCGGTGCGCAGCGAGGCGTAGTAGTCGGCGCCCTCCTGGAGGTGGACCCGGCGGCGGATACCGGCGGTGTCCACGAACTTCCAGGTCTTGCCGCCGAGTTCGATCAGCTCGTCGACCGGGTCGCGGGTGGTGCCGGCCAGCTCGTTGACGACCACCCGCTCCTCGCCCGCGACCTTGTTGAGCAGCGACGACTTGCCGACGTTCGGACGGCCGATCAGCGCGATCCGGCGGGGGCCGCCGAGTGCGGCGCCGAAGGTCTGCGCGGGCGCCTCGGGCAGCGCCTCCAGGACGGCGTCCAGCATGTCGCCCGTACCGCGGCCGTGCAGCGCCGAGACCGGGTGCGGCTCGCCGAGGCCCAGCGACCACAGCGCGGTGGCGTCGGCCTCGCCGGAGAGGCCGTCGACCTTGTTGGCGACCAGGACGACGGGCTTGCCGGAGCGGCGCAGCAGCTTGACGACGGCCTCGTCGGTGTCGGTGGCGCCGACCTTGGAGTCCACGACGAAGACGACCGCGTCCGCGGCCTCGATGGCGAATTCGGCCTGGAGGGCGACGGACGCGTCGATGCCGAGGACGTCCTGCTCCCAGCCGCCGGTGTCCACGACCTTGAAACGGCGGCCGTTCCAGTCGGCCTCGTAGGTGACGCGGTCGCGGGTGACGCCCGGCTTGTCCTCGACGACCGCCTCACGGCGGCCGATGATGCGGTTCACCAGGGTCGACTTGCCGACGTTGGGGCGGCCGACGACGGCGAGGACAGGCAGCGGTCCGTGCCCCGCCGCGGCGATGTCGTCCTCGACCTCCTCGGGGTCGAAGCCTTCCTCCGCGGCGAGCTGCATGAACTCCGCGTACTCGGCGTCGCCAAGCGCACCGTGCTCGTCGCCGGTGTGGATCTGGTCGTTCATGAAGTCCGTTCCTCGCCCTACTGAAATGTGCGGCTGGCGCCGCGTGGCTTCGTCATCGGTGGGCCGCCCGCGGGCGGCCCACTACTCAAGTGTCGGTCAGCGCCCGGTCAGGCGCCTGGCCGCCGCCAGGTGGGCGGTCAGCCGCTCCTGGATCCGCACGGTCGCCTCGTCCAGCGCCTTGCGGGTGCGCCGCCCACTGCCGTCGCCCGCCTCGAAGCCGTCACCGAAGACGACGTCGACGCGGCCGCGCAGCGGCGGCACGGCCGGGGTGAGCCGGCTCTTGCGGTCCGTACTGCCGAGCACCGCGACCGGGACGACCGGGGCCCCGGAACGCACCCCGAAGTAGGCGAGGCCGGCCCGCAGGGACGCGAAATCCCCCTCGCCGCGCGTGCCTTCCGGGAAGATGCCCAGCACTCCGCCGGCCGCCAGCACCCCGAGCGCGTCGGTGATCGCCTTGCGGTCGGTGGTGTCGCGGTCCACCTTCAGCTGCCCGATGCCGCGCAGGAACGGGTCCAGCGGGCCGACGAAGGCTTCCTTTTTGATCAGGAAGTGCACCGGCCGCGGCGCGGTGCCCATCAGCATCGGGCCGTCGAGGGCGTGCGCGTGATTGACCGCGAGGATCACGGGGCCCGCGGACGGCACCCGCCAGGCGCCCAGCACCCGGGGCTTCCAGAGCCCGTACATCAGGCCGATGCCGATCCGGCGGCCGACCGCGGCGCCCGCCGGGCTCGGTGCCGTACCGCGTCCGGTCACCGGGTGACCTGCCCGGCCCGTTCGGCACAGGCACCCTCGATGAGGGTGACCACGCACTCGATGACCTGGTCCAGCGTCAGGTCGGTGGTGTCCACCTCGACGGCGTCGGCCGCCTTGGCCAGCGGAGAGGTCTTCCGGGAGGAGTCGGCGGCGTCCCGCTTGATCAGCGCCTCGCGGGTGGCGGCCAGGTCGCCGGCCTCCTTGCCCTTGAGTTCGCCGCTGCGGCGGGCCGCCCGCGCCTCGGCCGAGGCGGTCAGGAAGACCTTGAGGTCGGCGTCGGGCAGGACGGTGCTGCCGATGTCCCGGCCCTCCACGACGATGCCCTGCGGCGCCTCGGCGGCGATACCGCGCTGGAGGTCGGTGATCAGGGTGCGCACCTCGGGGACGGCGCTGACGGCGCTGACCGCGGCGGTGACCTCCTGGGTCCGGATGGGGCCCGCGGCGTCCAGGCCGTCCACCGAGATCGTCGGGGCGGCCGGGTCGGTGCCGGAGACGATCACGGGCTTGGCGGAGGCGTCGGCCACCGCGATCGCGTCGTTCACGTCGATGCCGTTGGAGAGCATCCACCAGGTGATGGCGCGGTACTGGGCGCCGGTGTCCAGGTAGCCGAGGCCGAGCTTGGCCGCCACGGCCCTGGACGTGCTGGATTTGCCCGTGCCGGCAGGTCCGTCGATGGCGACGATCACTGCGGCCGGGGCGGTCCGGGCGGCGGTTTCCACGGTGACGAACACCTTTCTCGTACACAGGGCGGCGGGCTGAGGCCATACAGACCTCGCACAAGGTTACTGGCTCACCCGCGCCCCGCCGTCCATGGTGTCACTGCCGGATGGACCAGCCCCGTTCGCGCAGCTCCGCGGTGAGCACCGGCACCGCCTGCGGTTCGACCATGAGCTGGATGAAGCCCGCCTGCTGACCGGTGGCGTGCTCGATACGGACATCTTCGATGTTGACCGCGGCGCGGCCGGCGTCGGCGAAGATCCTGGCCAGCTCGCCCGGCTGGTCGCCGATGTAGACGGCGACGTTCTCGTACACGGCCGGGGCGGTGCCGTGCTTGCCCGGCACCCGCTCGCGGCCTGCGTTGCCGCGCCGCAGCACGTCCTCGATACCGTCGGCGCCGGCCCCGCGCGCTTCCTTGTCGTCGCTCTCCAGGGCGCGCAGCGCCCGTACGGTCCCGTCCAGGTCGGCGGCGACCTCGGCGAGCACATCGGCGACCGGGCCGGGGTTGGCGGACAGGATGTCGAGCCACATCGCCGGGTCGGAGGCGGCGATCCGGGTCACATCCCGGATGCCCTGGCCGCACAGCCGTACGGCGGTCTCGTCGGCGCCCTTGAGACGGGCGGCGACGATGCTGGAGAGCAGCTGCGGGGTGTGCGAGACCAGGGCCACGGCGCGGTCGTGGGCGTCCGCGTCCATCACCACCGGGACGGCACCGCAGAGCGCCACCAGCTCCAGGGCGAGGTTCAGCACCTCGGTGTCGCCGTCGCGGGGCGGGGTCAGCACCCACGGCCGGCCCTCGAAGAGGTCGGCGGCCGCGGCCAGTGGTCCCGAGCGCTCCTTGCCGGCCATCGGGTGCGTACCGAGGTAGCGGGACAGGTCGCAGCCCGCCGCCTCCAGCTCGCGGCGCGGGCCGCCCTTGACGCTCGCGACGTCGAGGTAGGCGCGCGCCACGCCGCGCCGTATGGCCTCGGTGAGCGCCGTCGCGACATGGGCGGGCGGCACGGCGACGATGACCAGATCGACCGGGCCCGGAGGCGCTTCGGCGATGCCCGCGCCGAGCGCGGCGGCCGTCCGGGCCTGGGCCTGGTCGTGGTCCTCCAGGAACACCTGCACACCCCGCGCGTGCAGCGCGAGCGCGGCCGAGGTGCCGATCAGGCCCGTTCCGATGACGAGGGCGGTCCTCACTGCGCGATGTCCTTCCGCAGCGCCCCGGCGGCGCCGAGGTAGACGTGGGCGATCCCGGTCTTGGACAGACCGGTCTCGACATGGGCGAGCACCCGCACCACACGCTCCATGGCGCCGGTGACGTCCAGCTCCTGGGCGCAGATCAGCGGGACGTCCGTGATGCCCAGGCCGCGCGCGGCGGCGGCCGGGAAGTCGCTGTGCAGATCCGGGGTGGCGGTGAACCACACGCTGATCAGGTCGTCGGGGACGAGGCTGTTGCGCTCCAGGATGGCGGTGAGCAGCTCCGCGACCCGCTCCCGCATGTGCTCCGCGTCGTCCCGCTCCAGCTGGACGGCCCCGCGGACCGCTCGTACCGCCACGTCACTGCTCCCTGCGTTGTGTACCGCTTCCGACGTGCCCCCGCACGCACGGTCAAGCGTATCCAGGAGCACCGACAGCCGTGCGCGGCGCCCGCCCGCCCCGCCCCGTGCCGCACCGGAACCGGGTGGCGGCCACCGTCCCGTCCGCCGTCGACTCGCCATGGCCCCAGGTCACCCCCTCCTGGTCGCCGAGCACACCGGCGGTGCGTGTGGGGCGAGCACGGGGGGCTGCCGTGGGCTGGAGGTTCCGCGGGTCGACGCGTTCCGGCGCCCGGCGAACGGAACGCCGCGGGCCCGGACGCCGGGTGGACAACGCCACCCGGCTCCGGTGATCAGGTCCCGTACGGCGACCGGGCCTCCCGTACGCGGCCGGAAAGGGCGGCCCGGAGGCCGCGCCCTCCTAGAGCTCGACCTCGCGCATCAGCATGCCGACCTCGGTGTTGGTCATCCGGCGCAGCCAGCCGGACTTCTGGTCGCCCAGGGCGATCGGGCCGAAGCTCGTCCGGACGAGCTTGTCGACCGGGAAACCTGCCTCGTCGAGCATCCGGCGCACGATGTGCTTGCGGCCCTCGTGGAGGGTGACCTCGACGAGGTAGTTCTTGCCGGTGTTCTCCACGACCCGGAAGTGGTCGGCGCGGGCGTAGCCGTCCTCCAGCTGGATGCCGTCCTTGAGCTGCTTGCCCAGGTCGCGCGGGAGCGGGCCCTGGATCGCGGCGAGGTAGGTCTTCTTGACGCCGTAGCGCGGGTGCGTCAGACGGTGGGCCAGTTCACCGTGGTTGGTGAGCAGGATGATGCCCTCGGTCTCGGTGTCCAGCCGGCCGACGTGGAACAGCCGCGTCTCGCGGTTGGTGACGTAGTCGCCCAGGCACTGGCGGCCGTCCGGGTCCTCCATCGTGGAGACGACACCGGCCGGCTTGTTCAGCGCGAAGAAGAGGTACGACTGGGTGGCGACGGTCAGGCCGTCGACCTTGATCTCGTCCTTCTCCGGGTCGACCCGGACACCCTGCTCCCTGACGATCTGGCCGTTGACCTCGACCCGCGCCTGCTCGATCAGCTCCTCGCAGGCCCGCCGCGAGCCCATACCGGCCCTGGCCAGCACCTTCTGGAGCCGCTCGCCCTCCTGGTCACCGAAGGTCTTGGGGGTCTTGAGCTGCGGCTTGTCGTGGCGGGCGCGGTTGCGCTCCTCCACCTGGGCGTCGTACTCACGGGGCCGCGCCGGGGCCTGGCCGCGGCCGCGCCCCGCCCCGCTCCGGCCGCCGGGGCCGGACTTCGCACCCGTACGGGGGCCGCCCTTGGCGCCGCCGCGGGCCGCCGCGCCCCGGCTGCCGCCCTTCGGCGCGCCCTTGCGCTCGTCGTCACGGCCCGCGCCGCCCTGGCCGCCGGATCCACCCACGTCGTAGCGGCGCTCCTCGGGACGGGGCCGGCCCGCGCGCTTCTGCTGGTCGTCGCGGCCCCCCGTGCCCGAACGCCGGCGGTCACCGCCGGCGCCCGCGCCTCCGTTGTTCCGGTTTCCGCTGTTCCTGCCGCTGCTTCGCATCAATGATCCGTCTGAGAGTCGCCGCTGTCGTCTACGTCGAACGACGGGATACCTTCCGGGGAGTCACCCTCGACCGCGTCCGCCTCCGGGAGGAACGGTGCGAGCTCCGGGAGCTCGTCCAGGCCGCGCAGGCCCATCCGCTCCAGAAAGTAATTCGTCGTCCTGTACAGGATCGCACCTGTTTCAGGTTCCGTCCCCGCCTCCGCCACCAGACCGCGCTGGAGGAGGGTGCGCATCACGCCGTCGCAGTTCACGCCGCGTACGGCCGAAATCCGGGAACGGCTGACCGGCTGACGGTACGCGACCACGGCCAGAGTCTCCAACGCGGCCTGCGTGAGCCGGGCCTGCTGCCCGTCCAGGACGAAGCTCTCCACCGCGTCCGCGTACGCGGCCCGGGAGAAGAACCGCCAGCCGCCGGCCACCAGCCGCAGGTCGAAACCGCGGCCCTCGCGGCCGTACTCGTCGGACAGCTCACGCAGGGCCAGCGCGACGGCACGGCGGGGCCGCTGCAAGACCCTGGCCAGGTGCTCCTCGGTCGCGGGCTCGTCGACGACCATGAGGACCGCCTCCAGGGCGGGCTTCAGCGCCAGCTCCGCGACGCCCAGCGCCCCGGCGGGCGCCGCCGCGGCCCGCTCCTGCGGACCGTGCCCCGCGCCGTGCCCCGCGCTGAGCTGGGCGCCGCTCGCCGCCCGGCCGTACGTATCGGCCATATCAGTCGTAGCCGTCACGGAGGCGGCACCCGTTCCGGACGTGTCGTCTCCGTACGTGTCGTCGCGCTCGCCTGCCTCGTGCCCGCCGGTCACCTGCGCTCCGCCTCCGTTCCGTTCTCGTGCTCTGCTGCTCTTTCCGCCTCAGCCTCCTCAGCCGGCTGAGGCGACTCGTCCGGCTCAGCCGACTCTTCCGCCTCGTCCGGCATCGGTGCCTCGGCCGTCTCCGCCGTCTGCGCCGCGGTGGCGCGCGCGTCCGGTTTCTGGCCGAACTCGTCGGTGACGACGGGCTCGGCATCCGCCGTACCCGTCCAGCGGACCGTCAGCGGCCCCAGGGCCTCCTCCTGGTCCAGCGCCACCACGCGCTCCCGGTAGAGCTCCAGCAGCGCCAGGAAACGGGCCACGACGGTGAGGGTGTCCGGCGCGTCCGCGACCAGTTCCCCGAAGCCGGCCTCGCCCGCCTCCCGCAGCCGCGCCACCACCACCTCGGCCTGCTCCCGCACGCTCACCAGCGGCGCGTGGATGTGGTCGAGGTGGACCTGCGGCCTGGCCTTGGGCCGTATCGCCCGCACCGCCAGTTCGGCGAACCCCGCCGCCCCGATGCTGATGACGACCTCGGGCAGCAGCTCGGCGAGGTGCGGCTCCAGCCCGACCGTACGGGGGAAGCGGCGCGCCTCGTCGGCCAGCCGCCCGCTGAAGATGTCCGCGATCCGTTTGTACGCGCGGTACTGGAGCAGCCGGGCGAAGAGCAGGTCGCGGGCCTCCAGCAGGGCCAGATCCGCCTCGTCCTCGACCTCGGCGGCGGGCAGCAGCCGGGCCGCCTTCAGGTCCAGCAGCGTCGCCGCGACGACCAGGAACTCGGTGGTCTGGTCCAGGTCCCAGTCCGGCCCCATGGCGCGGATGTGCGCCATGAATTCGTCCGTCACCTGCGACAGCGCGACCTCGGTGACGTCCATCTTGTGCCGGGAGATCAGCTGGAGGAGCAGGTCGAAGGGGCCCTCGAAGTTGTCCAGCCGGACGGTGAACCGGCCGTCGTCGCCCTCGGGGGGCGGTGCGTCCGCCGCCGGGGGCGCGTCCGGCAGCCGTGCTCCGTCCGGTGCCGGTGCCCGCGGCTCGTCCGGGCCACGGGGAGGTGCCGCCGACGGCCCGCCCCCGGAGGCGGGCGGCTCGGCGGGCCGAACAGGATCCGGTTCGCCGTCCGGCCCGCGGCCTAGGGTGCGCCGCGGCGCGCGGAGAGAGCGGGCGTCGTCGTTGGTCGTCGGCATCGCGGTCCATGGTGCTGCGGTCCCCGCGCCGGGGCGACGGGCTGGTCACGGGCGGGATTCCCCGCGGCTCCGCCAGGGATGCCCCGCCGAAGAGGCAGGCTATCCCGCCGGTCCGCACCGCCGGGGACGCCGCACGGCCGGGGTCCCCGGCGGAGCGGCGGAGCCGGCTAACGCCCGCGCAGCCGCCGTACGAGGATGCTGGCGTCGCCGCGCGACTCCAGGTCGGCGAGGACGACGGCCACCGCCTCGCGGACGATCCGGCCGCGGTCGACGGCGAGGCCGTGCTCACCGCGCAGCACCAGGCGCGCGTGTTCGAGGTCCATGAGCTCCTCGGCGGAGACATAGACGGTGATCTTCTCGTCGTGCCGCTCCCGGCCACTGGGGCGCCGGTTGGCCCCGCGGCCGCCGCGCCGACGGCCCGGTCCGCCCGCCTGAGCGGCCGTCCCGGTCGCCTCTTGACCGGTCTGGCCGGTCGGACCGTTCTGGCTGGTCTGGCCGTTCTGGCCGGGTGTCCCGGCGGACTGGCCCGCCTGGTGGCGGTGGCCCTTGGGGCCTCCCGGTTCCGCCTCGCGGCCGCTGTGCTCGGCCGGGGCGGTGGCCGGGGCGTCCGTACCCGCACCCGGTCCGCCGTCGGTGGCCGGCGGGGTACCGGCCTCCGGCTGCCGCAGCCGGACGCCGGTGGACGCCTCCGGCGCGTCCACGGCCGGGCCGGCCTCGCCGGCCGGCGCGGGCACCCGGGGCGCCTCGCCGTTGGCCGCGGAGCCGTTCACCGCGCGGCGGGGAGACGAGGACTGGAGCCCCATCCCCCCGGTGGTGCGGAACAGTTCGTCGGCTCCCGGCAGACTCACTCGGCGTGACACCGGGCGAGCACCTCCCTGGCGAGCTGACGGTAGGCGGCGGCACCGACGGAGTTGGAGGCGTACGTGGTGATCGGCTCGCCCGCGACGGTGGTCTCGGGGAAGCGGACCGTACGCCCGATGACGGTGTGGTAGACGTGATCGTCGAAGGCTTCCACGACGCGTGCCAGGACCTCACGGCTGTGCACGGTGCGGGAGTCGTACATCGTCGCCAGGATGCCGTCCAGTTCCAGTTCGGGGTTGAGCCGCTCCTGGACCTTCTCGATCGTCTCGGTGAGCAGCGCCACTCCGCGCAGCGCGAAGAACTCGCACTCCAGGGGAACGATGACCTTGTGAGCCGCGGTCAGGGCGTTGACGGTGAGCAGACCGAGCGAGGGCTGGCAGTCGATGACGATGTAGTCGTAGTCGGCCAGCAGCGGCTTGAGCGCCCGCTGCAACGTCGACTCGCGCGCGACCTCACTGACCAGCTGTACCTCCGCCGCCGACAAGTCGATATTGCTGGGCAGCAGGTCCATGTTGGGGACCGCGGTCTTCAGCAGCACCTCGTCGGCCGACATGCCCCGCTCCATGAGCAGGTTGTAGACCGTCAGGTCCAGCTCCATCGGGTTGACCCCGAGGCCGACCGAGAGCGCGCCCTGCGGGTCGAAGTCGACGAGCAGCACGCGTCGTCCGTATTCGGCGAGGGCGGCGCCCAGGTTGATGGTCGAGGTGGTCTTGCCGACCCCGCCCTTCTGGTTGCACATCGCGATGATCTTGGCGGGGCCGTGGTCCGTCAGCGGTCCCGGGATCGGGAAGTACGGGAGCGGGCGCCCGGTCGGGCCGACCCGTTCGCGGCGCTGGCGCGCAGCGTCCGGCGCGAGCGTCGCCGCGTATTCGGGGTCCGGCTCGTACTCCGCGTCCGGGTCGTAGAAGTGCCCCTCGGGCAGGTCGTCGTAGTCGGCGAGTCGGGCGCGTTCTCCACTGCCCCGGTCGCCGGCCGTGGCGTTCACGTGATGGCCGTCCATGCTGTGGTGGGCTGTCGTGGTCATGCCCTGACGGGCTGCGAAGGTGTGGACTGCGACGGAGCCGACAGCCTCCGGCCCCGAGGGACCTGGGCCCCGTCCAACCGCTCCTGGCCGGCCACCTCCGGGAGTAAATGTCGACTCATTCACAAGTCGTCTTACCTCCTTGGATGTGACCAGGAAACTTATCGATAGGTCAGCGTGGCACCATGCCGACGGTTGGCGACTCTATGGCGTGTCGGGCATCCGCAGCAACACAATCCACCGGACCCGGCGCGATGTGTCGGTAACGGAACCCCGCAATGTCAAGGGTGCAAGCGGCATGAGCCCGATGTTTCGAGGGCACGCGAAGCGGTTAAAGGGTTACGTTCACGGCGAGTTGGGAGCCGGTAGTCCGACGACGGGGTCTCGGCGTGTCGCACACGCGACCGGCCGGGCCTTGTCGACAAGGCCCGGCCGGTGGTACAGCGTTGACGTGCGCGCTTGACGCGTCAGCCGAGCAGCGTGCGCAATTCGATCGATTCCAGACCGTGCGCCTCGGCGACGGAGGTGTAGACCACCTTGCCGTCGTGCGTGTTCAGGCCCTTGGCCAGGGCGGGGTCACGGCGCAGCGCCTCGACCCAGCCGCGGTTCGCCAGCTCCACGATGTAGGGCAGCGTCGCGTTGGTGAGCGCGTAGGTGGAGGTGTTCGGGACCGCGCCGGGCATGTTGGCGACGCAGTAGAAGACCGAGTTGTGGACCGGGAAGGTCGGCTCGGCGTGCGTCGTGGGGCGGGAGTCCTCGAAGCAGCCGCCCTGGTCGATCGCAATGTCGACAAGGACACTTCCGGGCTTCATCTTGGCGACCAGCTCGTTGGTGACCAGCTTGGGGGCCTTGGCGCCGGGGATCAGGACGGCACCGACGACGAGGTCGGCCTCGACGACGGCCTTCTCCAGCTCGTAGGCGTTGGAGACGATCGTCTGCACCTTGGTGCCGAAGATCTTGTCCGCCTCGCGGAGCTTGTTGATGTCCTTGTCGAGCAGCGTGACGTGGAAGCCGAGGCCCACGGCGATCTGCACGGCGTTCCAGCCGGAGACGCCGCCGCCGATGACGACGGCCTTGCCCGCGGAGACACCGGGGACGCCGCCGGGCAGCACCCCGCGGCCGCCGGCCTGGCGCATCAGGTGGTACGCGCCGACCTGCGGGGCGATCCGGCCCGCGACCTCGGACATCGGGGCGAGCAGCGGCAGCTGGCGGCCGGCCGTCTCGACGGTCTCGTAGGCGATGGCGGTGGTACCGGAGGCCAGCAGCGCGTCCGTGCACTCCCGGGAGGCCGCGAGGTGCAGGTAGGTGAAGAGGGTCTGGTCCTTGCGGAGGCGGTGGTACTCCTCGGCGATCGGCTCCTTGACCTTCAGCAGCAGGTCGGCGGTGGCCCAGACCTCGTCGGCGGTGTCCAGGATGCCGGCACCGGCCGCGGCGTACTCCTCGTTCGTGATGGACGAGCCGAGACCGGCGTCCTTCTCGACGAAGACCTGGTGGCCGTGGCGGACGAGCTCGTGCACTCCGGCGGGCGTGATAGCCACCCGGAACTCGTTGTTCTTGACCTCGCGGGGGATGCCGACCTTCACGTCGATCACGGTCCTTGGAAGAGAGCTTGCAGGAGAAATTATCCCTCATGCCAGGCATGGGGAACCGACCGCGGAGAACGCGGCGGATCCAGTCTATTGAAGGATCTCCTGTTGTCTAGCCTTGCAAAGCCATAAATCTCGTGAGGCGTACTACCGATTTCGTAGGTCACTCCGGGTGATCTTCGAGGAGCCGCTCCCCCACGGCCCGGTGGAGCCGTGCGGCTGCTGGGTCGCCGAGCCGTTCGAGGGTGTCCGCAATCCGCAGTTGCAACGCCGCTTCCAGCCTCCCGTCGCCCGCGTTCCGGGCGAGGTGCACCGCCTCGCGACAGGTCCGCAGCGCCTCTTCGGGCCGGCCCGCGTACTCCTGCACCCGCGCCGCCTCACCGGCCGCCCGCGCCTGACCTACGAGATCCCCGAGCCTGCGGTACGTGCCGGCGGCGGCCCGCCACTCCCTGAGCGCCTCGCCCCACCGCCCCGCGTAGGTGTGCGCGCCGCCGATCCGGCCGTGCAGCCGTGCCGCGTCCGCGCTCTCACCGCGGGTGAGCCGCAGCTCCAGCGCCCGCCCGTACCAGTCGGCGGCCCGCTGCCAGTCGCCCAGCTCGCCGTACGTACCGCCCAGCGACTCCAGCGCCCGGCCGGTGGCCACCGGGTCCTTGACGGAACGGGCCACCGCCAGCGCGGCCCGGTAACGGGTGAGCGCGTCCGTGGTCCGCCCGGCCTGGCCGTCCAGGTCCGCGAGGTTGAGCAGGGCGGCGGCCTTCTCGTGCGGCAGACCGCGCCGTTCGGCGACCTCCAGGACGAGCCCGTGCAGGACGTAGAGGTCCGGCGCGGCCGCCGCGCCCCGGTGCACGAGCAGCGTCCTGGTCAGCGCGGCCATCAACCGCCGGTCCAGGGTGTCGAGTTCACCGTCCGCGACGGCGATCCGGGCCGCGTCGAGCAGCGCCGCGCGGCGGCCGCGCAGCCACTCGGCGGCGGACTCCCGGGAGGCGAAGCGCAGCGAGCGCGGCAGCCCGGCCGTCTTCTGCCGGACGGCGGAATCGGCCGGCTCGCCCATCGCCCGGCAGGACAGGAGCAGCCGGACGGTCCGCTCCAGCATCCGGGCGCGGGCCAGCTGCACATCGGCGGGCCGCTCGTGCTCCTGGAGCAGCGCCCGCACCGTCGCCTCCAGGCAGCCGGGCAGCCGGTAGCGGGGGTGTGACGCGGTCTCGGCGGTCCGGGCCGCGGCCGGTCCGTCGTCCTGCGGGGCCGGGCCCGTCGCGGCGCCCTCCGCCCGCAGCAGGCCCAGCGTGGCGAAGTCGCGCAGCGCCGCCCCGGCCGCGGCGACCGAGCAGCCGGCCAGCGCGGACGCGAGGTGCGCGTCCACCAGGCCGGCCGGCGCCAGGGTGATCAGCCGCAGTATCCGGGCGGCCGGCGGCGGCAGTGCCTCGTAGGCCAGCCGGAAGGCGCGGTGCAGCGGACGGGCGCCGGTGGACAGGTCCGGCGGCAGCTCGATGGCGCGCAGCGCCTTGCGCAGGTCGGAGAGCGACGCCCGGGGGCGGGCCGCGAGCCAGCCGCCGGCCAGCTCCAGTGCGGCGGGCCGGCCGCCGCACTCCTCGGCGACGGATTCCGCGGTGCGCGGATCCACGGCGATCCGGGTCGGTCCCGCGTAACGGCCGAGGATGGCGACCGCGGCGGCGCTGTCCAGACCGCCGAGGGCGCACGGCCGCACGTCCGGGACGCCGGTCAGCGGTCCGTGGGAGACCACCACGACCAGGGAGCCCGAGGCGTCCGGGATCAGTGGTCCCACCTGGTCGCCGCCCGGTGCGTCGTCGAGCAGCACCAGGGCGCGGCGGCCGGCGAGCGCGCCGCGCAGCAGCTCGGTCAGCTCGTCCTCGGCGGCGCCCGGCGGGGCGTCGGTGCCGAGCGCGGTGAGCAGTTCGCGGGCGGTGTCGTCGGTGGGGACCGGTGCGCCGCCGGGTCCGGTCAGCACGGCCCGTACGACCCCGTCGGGGTAGTCGTCCGCGAGCCGGCGGAGCAGTTCCTCGGCGAGGGCGGTACGGCCCGATCCGGGGACGCCGGCGATCAGCAGGACCCGGCTGCGGGTGCCTTTGCGGCCGGAAAGGGTGTCGAGGCCGGCGCGTTCGATATCGGCGTGGAGCGCCTTGAGTTCGCGGTCGCGGCCGGCGAACCGCGCCGCCGGAAGCTCACCGAGAGCCACGGGGGCGGTACGCCCGGCGGCGGCGCGGCGGCTCGGGTGGCGCGGCGCGAGGCCGTCCCGGCCGGGCCCCGCGGTCCGGCGGCCGGGTGCCGTGGGGGCTGCGTTCTCCGCTGCTCCGGGCGGGCGGTGTCCGCCGCCCACCGCCTGATCCGTCACGGGCCACTCTCCCGTCCAGCTGCGCCTGCGAGCCCGCCGCGGCCGCGGACGGGAACGCGACCGAGCGTAGTTCACCGCCGGTCACGCCCCGTGCGGAGCACGGCGGTTGGGTCACCCGACCGGAACAGCCGATGATCCGACCGACGGCGGCGGGGGCGGTGCCGCGCCCCGGCACCGCCCCGTACCGGACCGGTGACTCAGGACGCGAAGGGCCGGGCCGGCCACGGCGCGTCGGCCGGCCGCAGGGCGTCCGGGCCCGCGTCGCCCCGGGCCGCGGTGAGCGCGAGGACACCCACGACGAGGCAGTTGTTGTGCAGTTCGCCGGCGAGCGCGCCACGGACCAGATCGGCGAGCGGCACCCGCGCCAGCTCCATGTCGGCCTCCTCCTCGGAGACCTCGAACCGTTCCCCCTCGGCCTCGGACAGCTCCCGGGCGAGGAAGATCCGGACGGCCTCGTCGCAGCCGCCGGGGGTGGTGTAGACGTCGGTCAGCACCCGCCAGTCCGCCGCCTTGACGTGCGCCTCCTCGTACAGCTCGCGCTCCGCGGCGTGCAGCGGGTTCTCGCCGGGGACGTCCAGCAGCCCGGCGGGGATCTCCCACAGCTTGTGGCGTACGGGGTGGCGGTACTGGCGCAGGACCAGCACCCGGTCCGCGTCGTCCAGGGCGAGGATGGCCACCGAGCCGGGGTGGACCTGGTAGTCACGCGTGACGGTGGAGCCGTCCGGCATGACGACCTCGTCGGTGCGCACACTGGTCTTCTTGCCGGTGAACGGCATCGTGGTCGCGGTGACCGGCCATTCCTCGGGCGTGTCCTTGATGACCATGCGCGTCCTCCTGTTTGAGCCTGTACCCGCTGCTCGTGCTCGTACCGATACGGAAAACCGGGGTACGGACCTGGGAAGAGGCCCGTACCCCGGCAACCGTATCCGTCGTGCCGTGCCCTACTTGGCGGTGCCCGGCTTGCGCACCGTCTCCTGCCGCTGCACGGCCGCCTTCACCAGGCCGGCGAAGAGCGGGTGCGGGCGGGTGGGACGGGACCGCAGCTCCGGGTGCGCCTGGGTGGCGACCAGGTAGGGGTGCGTCTCGCGCGGGTACTCGACGTACTCGACGAGCTTGTTGTCCGGGGAGGTGCCGGAGAACAGCAGCCCGGCCTTCTTCTCCAGCTCGCCGCGGTAGGTGTTGTTGACCTCGTAGCGGTGGCGGTGGCGCTCCTCCACGTAGGGCAGACCGTCGTAGACCTCGCGCACGATCGAGCCCTCGGCGAGCTTGGCCGGGTACATGCCGAGCCGCATCGTGCCGCCCATATCGCCCTCACCGGCGACGATGTCCATCTGCTCGGCCATCGTGGAGATGACCGGGTCGGCCGCCGCCGGGTCGAACTCGGTGGAGTTCGCGCCCTCGATGCCGGCCAGGTTGCGGGCCGCCTCGATGACCACGCACTGGAGGCCCAGGCAGAGGCCGAGCAGCGGGATGCGGTTCTCGCGGGCGTAGGTGATGGCGCCGACCTTGCCGTCCACACCGCGGTCGCCGAAGCCGCCCGGGATGCAGACCGCGTCGCAGTCGGCGAGCTGTCCGGCGGCCCCGGCCGGCGTCTTGCAGTCGTCGGAGGTGACCCACTTCACCTTCACGCGGGCCTTGTTCGCGAAGCCGCCGGCCCGCAGCGCCTCGGTGACCGAGAGGTAGGCGTCCGGCAGGTCGATGTACTTGCCGACCAGCGCGACCTTGACCTCGTGGTCGGGGTTGTGGACGCGGTCCAGCAGGTCCGCCCACTGGGTCCAGTCCACATCGCGGAAGGGCAGGTCCAGCTTCCGGACGACGTACGCGTCCAGGCCCTCGGCGTGCACGACCTTGGGGATGTCGTAGATGGACGGGGCGTCGGGGCACGCGATGACCGCGGCCTCGTCGACATCGCACATCAGCGAGATCTTGCGCTTGATCGCGGTGGGGACCTCGCGGTCGGCGCGCAGCACGATCGCGTCGGGCTGGATACCGATGTTGCGCAGCGC
The DNA here is from genome assembly GCF_046549095.1 of Streptomyces sp. x-80. Taxonomy (NCBI): domain Bacteria; kingdom Bacillati; phylum Actinomycetota; class Actinomycetes; order Kitasatosporales; family Streptomycetaceae; genus Streptomyces; species Streptomyces sp. x-80. Next base: position 23,680 of record NZ_JAJPWM010000013.1, on the reverse strand, counting down.
CGCGACCGAGTGCTGGGTCGGCTTGGTCTTCAGCTCACCGGACGGGCCGATGTAGGGAAGCAGCGAGATGTGCACGACGAAGACGTTGTCCCGGCCGACCTCGTGGCGGACCTGGCGGACCGTCTCCAGGAAGGGCAGCGACTCGATGTCGCCGACCGTGCCGCCGACCTCGGTGATGACGACATCGACGTCGTCGGTCGCCATCCGCCGGATGCGGTGCTTGATCTCGTTGGTGATGTGCGGGATGACCTGCACGGTGTCGCCGAGGTACTCGCCGCGCCGCTCCTTGGCGATCACGGTGGAGTAGACCTGGCCGGTGGTGACGTTCGCGCTGCCGTCGAGGTCGACGTCCAGGAAGCGCTCGTAGTGGCCGATGTCCAGGTCGGTCTCGGCCCCGTCGTTCGTGACGAAGACCTCACCGTGCTGGAACGGGTTCATCGTCCCGGGGTCGACGTTGAGGTACGGGTCGAGCTTCTGCATCGTGACCCGCAGACCGCGCGCCTTGAGGAGGGCACCCAGGCTGGAGGCGGTGAGCCCCTTGCCGAGCGAGGAGGCGACGCCCCCCGTGACGAAGAGGTGCTTGGTCGTCGTGGATTTGGGCGGCATGGCCAAGAGGGAGCTCCCGTGGTCGCGAGGTGAGAGGTGCGAGGCGGCGCTGGTCCCGGAGGTTTCAGGGGGTGCCGTCGCTGCGGTCGGGGGTGCCGTGACATCTGCCTGGTCCCACCGGTCCACGGGGTACCAGGCTAACAGCGACCGGCCATGGTCGCTCCCGGCGACGCTCTCGGCGGCCGGCGTGACGGAGGCCACCCGATCGGACCACCTCACTCCTCGCGAGCGTCGCGCGGATCACCCGCGTGCGTCGTATCCTGCTCGGACACTCGCAACGAGCCGTCCGGTAAGGCACCACCCCCGCCCGATTTCCGGTCCCGCTGCTCGGCGAAGTTTCATGGGCAGGACGGATAGAAACGTCCCATGGGGGGCGTCACTCCAGTTCGACGGGAGAGGCACGTGGCCGGGCGCATCGAGGACTACGCACTCATCGGCGATATGCAGACCGCCGCTCTAGTGTGCCGGGACGGCACGGTCGACTGGCTGTGTCTGCCCCGCTTCGACTCACCGGCGGTCTTCGCGGGACTGCTGGGCACAGAGGAGCACGGATTCTGGCGGATGGGGCCCGCGCACGGCCCCGCGGAACAGCCGAAACCGGCCGACCGCCGCCGGTACAAGGGCGATTCGCTGGTACTGGAATCCGAGTGGGACACCCCGCGCGGCACGGTACGGGTGATCGACTTCATGCCGCCGCGGGACGGCGCACCCCAGGTGGTCCGCATCGTGGAGGGCGTCAGCGGACGCGTCCCGATGCGCTCCGCGCTGCGGATGCGGTTCTCGTACGGCTGGGTCGTGCCGTGGGTCCACAAGGTCGACGGCCGTACGGTCGCGGTCGCGGGGCCGGACTCGGTCTGGCTGGACACCACCGTGGAGACCCATGGCGAGAACCTGACGACGTACTCCGACTTCACGGTGGGGCCGGGCGAGCGGATCGCGTTCACGATCAGCTGGCAGCCCTCGCACCACAAGCCGCCGGCCCTGGCGGATCCGGAGGGATCGCTGGAGGCCACCGAGGTCTTCTGGCGCGAGTGGGTCGACCAGTGCACGTACCACGGCCCGTACCGCGACGCGGTGGTGCGTTCGCTGATCACGCTCAAGGCGCTGACGTACGCGCCGACCGGCGGGATCGTGGCGGCGCCGACGACCTCGCTGCCGGAGTGCCTGGGCGGGGTGCGCAACTGGGACTACCGCTTCACCTGGCTGCGGGACGCCGCGATCACCCTGTCGTCGCTGCTGCGCACCGGCTACCGCGAGGAGGCGCGGGCCTGGCGCGAGTGGCTGCTGCGGGCGGTGGCCGGCGATCCGGAGAACCTCCAGATCATGTACGGCATCGCCGGTGAAAGGGAGTTGGGCGAGAACGAGCTCAACTGGCTTCCCGGGTACGAGAATTCACAGCCGGTGCGGGTCGGCAACGGCGCCGCGGGCCAGCTCCAGCTGGATGTGTACGGCGAGGTCATCGAGGCGCTGCACCTGGCGCACATGACCGGCCTGGCCCGTAACGACTACGCCTCCGTGCTCCAGCTGAAGCTGATCAGCTGGGTGGAGAAGCACTGGGACGAGCCGGACGAGGGCATCTGGGAAGTCCGCGGCCCGCGCCGCCACTTCGTACACTCCAAGGTGATGACCTGGGTCGCGGTGGACCGTACGGTCAAGCTGATCGAGTCCGGGGACGTGGACGGTCCGCTGGAGCGGTGGAAGGACCTGCGCGAGACGATCCACCGGGATGTGTGCGAGAAGGGGTACGACAAGGAGCGCAACACCTTCACCCAGTCCTACGGCTCGCAGGAACTCGACGCCTCGCTGCTGCTGATCCCGCAGATGGGCTTTCTGCCGCCGGACGACAAGCGCGTCATCGGCACCATCGAGGCGATCCAGCGCGAGCTGGGCACCGAGGACGGCTTCATCCTGCGCTACCCGACGTCCGGCGACGGCCTCGGGGTCGACGGCCTCGAAGGCGACGAAGGGGCCTTCCTGGCCTGCTCGTTCTGGCTCGCCGACGATCTGGCGATGATCGGGCGGGTGGAGGAGGCCCGCAAGCTCTTCGAGCGGCTGCTCGCCCTCCGCAACGACCTCGGTCTGCTGGCGGAGGAGTGGGACCCGAAGCTGAAGCGGCAGGTGGGCAACTTCCCGCAGGCGTTCAGTCACGTTCCGCTGATCGACACGGCCCTGCGGCTGACCGCGAGCGGGGCGTACAGCGGCGGATAGCCGCCGGGCGCCCGGCGGGGGCGGGAACGCGCGGGGCCCGGCGCGGGCTCCCGTGCCCCGCTCCGCGGGACCGCCGGGCGGGCCCGGCCGTCCGGGGTCCGGCCCGGTCGGCGCCTCCCCCGCCACAGTTCGGACCGAGCGGCTCCGGACGCGCGCTGCGGGTACCGTTCGACGCCATGGGGCCGGAAGCGAAGATCGAAGCCGAGATCACGGTGCGCAGGGCGCTGGAGCTGCCCGCGCTCCGGCGCGGTCTGCCGGAGGTGCTGGCCGGTGCGGACCGGCTGGACCGCGCGGTGCGCTGGGTGCACGCCGGGGAGGTCCCGCACATCGCCTCGCTGCTCAAGGGCGGTGAGCTGCTGCTGACCACCGGCCTCGGCCTGGGCGCCCGGCCCTCCGAACAGCGCGCCTTCATCCGCAAGCTCGCCGACCGCGAGATCGCCGCGCTCGTCGTGGAGCTCGGATCGCGTTTCGAATCGCTGCCCTCGGCGCTGATCGACAGCGCGCGGGAGTGCGGGCTGCCGCTGATCCAGCTGCACCGCGAGGTCCCGTACGTCACGGTGACCGAGGAGATCCACACCGAGATCATCAACAGCCACTACGCGCTGCTGCGCCGCGCCGACGAGGTGCTGCGCCGCTGTACGGACGTCCTGCTGCGCGGCGGCGGTGCCCCCGAGGTGCTCCGGCTGCTGGCCGCGTTCACCGGCAATCCGCTCTGTCTGGAGGCGCCCGACGGCAGCCCGCTGTACGCCGCGGGACCGGAGGGCGCGGACGGCGACGGCGGCCCCGCGGACGCCGATCCCCTGCTGGCCTGGGAGGGCCTGCGCGACACCGGCGTACGCATCGACGTCCCCGGCGGCGGCCACGGCCCCGACGCCGTCCGCGCCCGGCTGGTCCTGCTGCCCGTCAACTCCCCGCTGGCGCCGGTGCACCGGATCGCCGCGGAACGCGCCGCCGGTCTCCTCGCCGTCGTCATGTTGCAGTCCCGCCAGGAGGAGGTACTCGCCGCCCGGGGCCGCGGCGACTTCCTCGCCGATCTGGCAGAGGGCCGGATCGCCGCGGCCGAGGCCCCCGGACAGGCCCGGCTGCTGGGTTTCCGCCCCGGCGGCGACCCCGTGCTCCCGGTGGTGATGCGGCTGCCGTCCGGTCTGCCCTACCCCGGCAGCTGGGCCCTCCTCGCCCAGGCCCTGCGCGAGGAGCTCGCCGCCCCCGGGGTGCCCGTTCTGCTCGGCGTGCGTCCGGTGGAGGGACGGGTGCCGATGCTCGTATCGCTGCGCGCGGGCCAGGACCGCCACGCGCTCGCCGACCGGATCGCCGAGGCGCTGCGCGCGGGAGTCGTCCGCGCGGGGCTCGACCGGCCCGCCGCGTACCGCCCGGTGGTCGTCGTCGGTACGGCGGGCGACTGGGCCGCGGCCGGCCCCGGACTGCGGCACGCGGCGGAGGCGGCGGCCGCGGCCCAGGGCCTGCCCGAACAGCCCTGGTACGACGCGCGCCGCCTGGACATCGAGCTGCTGCTGTGGCGGATGCGCGAACACGGCGAACTGGGCGTGCTCGCCGACTTCGTGGACCGTGCCATCGGCCCGTTGCTCGCGCACGACCGCGGTGCCCGCCAGCCCCTCCTGCCGACACTTGAGGCGTATCTGGCGAGCGCGGGCCGCAAGGCCGAGACGGCCCGCGACCTCAATGTGAACCGGCAGACGCTCTACGACCGCCTGGCGCGGATCGCGCAGCTGCTGGGCACGGACCTGGACGACCCGCAGACGGTGCTGGGCCTGCGCCTCGCGCTGCGCGCCCGTCGCCATACGGACCGGCCGTAGCGGGGCGGGCCGGGTGCCGTACCCGGTCGGCGGCAGGGATCGGGCCGGGCCGTCGGTGCCGCCCGCTCCGTGGGGGCGACGGAATCCGTCGGCCGGACCAGGACGCCTGGGTGTGGGCGCCTAACCGGAGCGGACCGGCTGGGTCAGCTCGTCGTAGACGCCGAGGATCTGCGCGACGGTGTCGTCCTCGCTCGGCCAGCCGCCCGCCTGGGCGCGGCCCGCTTCGGCGAGCGCGGCCCTGCGTACGGGGTCGGCGAGCAGGCCGAGGACGGTACGGGCCAGGGCCGCGGCATCGCCGTAGCGGACCAGTTCCGCGGCCCGGCCGACCAGTTCACGGGTGCCGCCGGTGTCGGTGGCGACCAGCGGTACCCCGGCCCGCAGCGCCTCCTGGGCGATCAGGGAGCGGGCCTCCCAGCGGCTGGGCAGCACCACCAGGTCCGCGGCGGCGAGGAGTTCGGGCACGTCGTCGCGGCGGCCGAGCAGCTGGGCGGGCAGCTGCTCGGCCTCGATGCGGCGCTGCAACGTGGCCCGCTGCTCGCCCTCTCCCGCGATGACGAGCAGCGGCCGCGGGTCCAGCACGCACCAGGCGCGCGCGGCGTCCAGCAGCACATCGTGGCCCTGGTGCGGGTCGAGGCGGCCGACCACGAGGAGTAACGGGCGGTCCACCGCGCCGAGTTCGGCCCGCTTCTTGTGGCGCGTCAGGTCGTGCCCGTCGGGCTCGGACGGCGCGGTGGCGGGCCGGGGGCGGGGAATCGCGACCGGCGCCAGGCGGGCGTCACGTGCGCCCCGCTCCCGCGCCCGGTCCACGAGATCGGAGCAGGCCCCCAGGACGACGGCGGCGGCCCGCGCCACCCGCCGCTCCATCAGCCGCACCAGCCCGGCCCGCGCGCCCTCGGGGTGCGACTTGGTGTGCCAGGAGATGACGAGGGGAACCCGCCCGCCCCGGGGGCCGCGCAGTCCGTGCAGCGCCAGCGACGCGCGCAGTCCGGCCCGCAGTCCATGGGCGTGCACGAGGTCGGCGTCCCAGCAGGCGCTGCGCAACGAGGCCACGCCCACCGGGTCGGTACGTGGCGTGATCTGCGCGAACCGTGCGCCCGTCCCCGCGAAGTCGTAGACCGCCTCGGTGTCCGGCGTGGCGCAGACGGTCACCCGTACACCGCGCGCCACCAGGCCGGCGGCCAGCGACCGGACGTGCGCGGCGCTGCCGGCGCCGCCGTGCCCCAGTACCTGGACCGTACGCAGCGGCGACTGCCCGAGGGGCGGGGTCGGGGTGCTGGTCACGTGGTCGGGGCTCCTGGGTCGGCGGACGGGACACGGACCGTGCCGGTGCGCCGGTCCGAATGCAGCGAGGCGCTGCGGGGCGGTGCGGCCGCGGTGCCCAGGAGCGGACGGGCCGCGATCCGGCGGGCGGCGCCGAACGCACCGCGCCCAGGATGCCAGCCCCGCGGCGTCAATTCGGCACCGTGCGCCCGCCGTTCCGGTGGGAAGTCTCACCCTCACCAGCACAGGATCACCCACATGGGTGATAAATCGGCCACCCAGATGACCGTTCAGTTGAATTTCGGCCACTCGTTCGAGGGGCGCCGGTCTCCTGACGGGCGGCGGCCGAGGGACGTCGCCCGTCCCGGGGCGGCCGACGGGCACCGCTCCCCCGCCTCGCCCCGCGGGTCCACCGCCCCGGGCGGGCGGCCGGCGGCGGGGGTCAGAACGCGGCGGCCGCCCGGCTGGCGCGGTCGCCCGCGGCGGCCGCGGCGATCAGGCCGACGGCGTGGACGGCCAGCCCCGTGCGGCCGTTCCCGGTGACGATGGCGAGACCGAGCGCCGCGCCGAGGGCATGCGCCCCGCAGTCCCCGAGCATCGTGCGCTCCCCGAGGTCGTCCGCGAGGACGGCGGCCGCGGCCCCCATGGGTACGGCGGACAGCGGACCGGCCGGTCCGCGGCGCAGCAGCCCCGGAGCACCGATGGCCAGGACGGCACCGGCCGCGCGCCCCGGCCGGACGTCCAGGAGGTTCACCAGATGGGCCGAGCCCGCGATCACCACACCTGCCAGCACCTTGTCCACCGGGCGGGCGGTGAGGAGCGCGCCCGCGGCGAGCCCCGCGGCGCCGATCCCGAACAGTTTCACGGCCCCGCTGGTCACCTCGCCGTGGCGCAGCGCCGAGAGGTGCGCCCGGAATCCGCGCCGGGGATCGCCGGCGCCGTACACGTCGTCGTACGCGCCGCAGCCGCCGGCGGCCAGCACGGCCAGGGCCGCCGCGCCCCGGGCCCCGGCGGGCAGGCCGGGCACGGTGGCGGCGGCGAGCGCCGTCCCCGTGGCCGACGCGAGCCCCGCGTGCAGGTGCACGGTCCGGCCCGCGTAGTTCGTCCGCTCCCACCGGCCGGCACCGCCGGGCGGTCGGCGCCGCAGCGCCCCGTACGCGGCCCGCGTCGCACCGGCTGCCCCGATCAGCGCCCGGATCCGGCCCGGCACCCTGTCACCTGCCACCGTCATCTCACTCCCCTCATCCGGCACCGTGCCGCGTTCGGCTCCCGTCACCTCAGGAGGCGGGATCTCCGCGGCCCGCCGTGCTCCGGACGCCGGCCTCGGGCAGTGGTGCGCCGGCGGGCGGAGCCGGGGCCACGGGCGGCGGCGTGAAAAGACCGGCCCGGTGGCCGCGCGCCGCCTACCGCCCCGTGCGGGCCGTCTCCAGCAGTTCCTCGGCGTGTGCCCGTGCCGTCTCGGAGTCCTCCTGGCCGGCCAGCATCCGGGAGAGTTCGCGGACCCGCTCCTCGCCCTCCAGGACCGTCACGCCGCTGCTGGTGACCGAGCCGTCGTTCGTCTTCTCCACCAGAAGCTGCCGGTCCGCGAACGCCGCGACCTGCGGAAGGTGCGTGACGACCACGACCTGCGCCGACTTCGCGAGCCTGGCCAGGCGGCGGCCGACCTCGACGGCCGCCTTGCCGCCGACGCCCGCGTCGACCTCGTCGAAGAGGTAGGTCGGTACGGGGTCGGTACCGGCGAAGACCACCTCGACGGCGAGCATCACCCGGGAGAGCTCACCGCCGGACGCCCCCTTGGCGATCGGCCGGGGCGGTGCGCCGGGGTGCGGGGCCAGGAGGAGTTCGACCTCGTCGGCGCCGGCCGGGCCGTAGGCGACCGCGCGGCCGCCGACCTCGATGCCGTCGGCCTCCTCCGCCACCTCGGTCTGCCGGATCTCGACGCTCACCCGGGCGTGCGGCATGGCCAGTTCGGCCAGTTCCGCGGTGACCGCGGCGGCGAACCGCTCCGCCGACGCGGTGCGGGCGTCGGTCAACGCCTGTGCCAGCTCGCCCAGTTCGGCGCGGAGGGCGTCCCGTTCCTCGGTCAGTTCGCCGATCCGGTCGTCGTCGCCGTCCAGTTCGGCCAGCCGCGCCGAGCTCTCCTCGGCCCAGGCGAGCACGGCCGCGATGTCCTGGCCGTATTTGCGGGTCAGATGGGTCAGGGCGGCGCGGCGCTCCTCGACCGCGGCGAGCCGCAGCGGATCGGCGTCCAGACCGTCCGCGTAACTGGCCAGTTCCCCCGCCACGTCCGCCATCAAGATGCCGATCTCGCCCAGCCGCTCGGCCAGCGTGGCCAGCTCCTGGTCGTGGCCGCGTACGGCCTCCAGCACACGGTGGGCGCCCGCGACCAAGGTGGTGGCGTCGACGCCCTCGGGGTCCTCGGGGTTGCCCGCCAGCGCGGCGTGCGCGGCGGTCGCGGCGGAGGCGAGGGCTTCCGCGTGGCCGAGCCGCTCGGCCTCGGCGGCCAGCTCGGCGTCCTCCCCGGGCACCGGCTCGGCGGCGGCGATCTCGTCGAGACCGAACCGCAGCAGATCGGCTTCCTGGGAGCGTTCGCGGGCCCGCGTCGTCAGCTCGGCCAGCTCGGTGGCGACGGCGCGCAGCCGGCGGTGGGCGGCCGTGTACTTGACGAGCGGGACGGCGACCGCGTCCCCGGCGTAGCGGTCCAGGGACTGGCGCTGGCGGGCCGGCCGCAGCAGGCCCTGCTGATCGGTCTGGCCGTGGACGGCGACCAGGTCGTCGGCCAACTCCCCCAGCAGGCCGACCGGTACGGACCGGCCGCCCAGATGGGCGCGGGAACGGCCCTCCGCGGAGACGGTACGGCTGATCAACAGCACGCCGTCGTCCAGCTCCGCACCGGCCTCCTCGGCCCGGACCGCCGCCGGGGTCCGGGGGCCGATGCCGAGACGGCCCTCCACGACGGCCGACTTGGCGCCGATCCGCACCAGGGCGGGGTCCGCGCGCCCGCCGAGCAGCAGGCCGAGACTGGTGACGACCATGGTCTTGCCCGCGCCCGTCTCACCCGTCACCGCCGTGAAGCCCGGGGACAGCTCGACAACGGCGTCGTCAATGACGCCCAGGGACCGGATCCGCATCTCCTCCAACACGGATACGACCTTACGAGGTCCCGGGGCCGCACCGCGACGCCTGCCCCCTCTCCCGTCCCCCCGCCCCTGCGGAAAACCCCACCGAAAATTGGGTGAGTTCCGCATGGCGCGGCACCGCGGCCACCCGGCACCCTGATCACAGAACGTGACGAGAGGGGTACTCATGGCCGACGAATCGGCGTGGGCGACGGCGTACGGCCACCGCCCCGCCTGCGGGGAGGCGGACGGGACGGTCACAGCGCCGGGAGCGGGGCCGTCGGACTTCCGGCGCGGTCCGCACGCTGCCGCGCGGCCACCGCGGACCCTGGCCCGTCCCCCTCCTCACCAGCGGCGGCACCGCTAGGGCACCGCTAGTGCGGCGCGCCCCGCCACCCCGCCACCGGGAGGGCGAACTTGGCGACCAGACGATCCGTGAAGGAGGCATGATGCAGCCGAGCGAGGCGTACGGGAACGGCGCCGCGCCGTACCTCGACCCGTGCGCCGGCCGGGAGTTCCACGCTCCGGCGGCCGTCGCACCAGAGCACCCCGTGCGGGGTCTTGGGCTGGACCTCGACCGCCAGCACCGAATGCGGCGAGGTCACCAGCGGCTTGGCGAACAGCGCGTGGGCGCTGATCGGGACCATCAGCAGCGCCTCGACCTCGGGCCAGACCACCGGTCCGCCCGCCGAGAAGGCGTACGCGGTCGAGCCGGTCGGCGTCGCGCAGACCACCCCGTCGCCGCCGAAGCGCGAGACGGGCCGGCCGTCGACCTCGGTGACGACCTCCAGCATCCGCTCCCGCGCGGCCTTCTCGACCGACGCCTCGTTCAGCGCCCAGTCGGTGTGCACGATGCTGCCGTTGTTCCGGACGAGCACATCGAGCGTCATCCGCTCCTCGACCTCGTAGGTACGGGTGACGACCCGGTCGACGACCTTGTCCAGATCGTCGCGTTCGGCCTCCGCCAGGAAGCCGACCCGGCCGAGGTTGACGCCGAGCATCGGCACCCCGGAGGTCCGGGCGAAGTCCGCGCCGCGCAGCAGGGTGCCGTCCCCGCCGAGGACGACCAGCAGTTCGCAGCCCTCGGCCGCCCGCTGCTCGGACGCGACCAGTTCGACCGACGGCGGCAGCGGCAGGTCCGCGGCCTCCTCCGCCAGCACGCGCACCCCGATCCCGTTGCGCAGCAGGCCCTGGACGACGCGTTCGGCGCTGCGGATGGCCGCCGGGCGGCCGGTGTGCGCGAGCAGGAACACGGTCCGCGCCGCGCCGCTCTTCTCGTGTGCTGCGCTGCCTTCAACTGCCTGGGTAGTGGTCAACGAGGCCCCTCCGCCACTGCACGGTCGACATCCGCCGGGTCGAGTGCAGGCGCCCCGGCGCGCAGCCACAGAAAGTACTCGACATTCCCGGAAGGTCCAGGCAGTGGGCTCGCGGTCACGCCAAGAACACCGAGACCCAGTTCGGCCGCCCGGCCCGCGACGGCGCGCACCGCCTCGGCGCGCAGCTCCGGGCTGCGCACCACCCCGCCGCTGCCCAGCCGTTCCCTGCCCACCTCGAACTGCGGCTTGACCATCAGCACCAGATCCGCGTCGGGCGCCGCACAGCCGACGAGCGCCGGCAGCACGAGACCCAGCGGGATGAAGGAGAGATCACCGACGACGAGGTCGACGGGCACCGAGTCGATCTGTTCGAGCGTCAGTTCGCGTACGTTGGTGCGGTCCTTCACGGTGACCCGGTCGTCGCTCTGGAGGGACCAGGCGAGCTGTCCGTAGCCGACGTCGACGGCCACGACATGGCCGGCGCCGGCCCGCAGCAGGACGTCGGTGAAACCGCCGGTCGAGGCGCCCGCGTCCAGCGCCCGCCGGCCCGCGATCTCCAGGCCGAGCGGGACGAAGGCGGCGAACGCGCCGGCGAGCTTGTGGCCGCCGCGTGAGACGTAGTCGGGGGCGCTCTCGTCCGCGCGGACGACCACGGCCGCGCTGGTCTCCACCTGGGTGGCCGGTTTGGCCGCGGTCATCCCGCCGACGGTCACCCGTCCCGCGGCGATCAGCTGGCTCGCGTGCTCGCGCGAGCGGGCCAGCTTGCGGCGCACCAGCTCCGCGTCGAGTCGGCGTCGTGCCACTCCTGCCACCTGTGGTTCAGCTCCTGTTGTCGTGCGTCGTCGTGCCGGGCGTCGCCTTGCCGGGCGTCGTCGCGGAAGGCGCGGGCGGTCCGGGGTGCTGGTCGAGGGCGGCCAGCACGTCCCGCAGCCCACGGTGCACATTTTCGTACACCTGGAGGTGCCCGCTCACGGCGAGGCGGTCGGCGTCGGCGAGACGGCGCAGCCGGTCGTCGACCGCGGCGTCGCCGGTCGGGGTGATCCCGACTCCCAGCGGCTGCGGCCCCCCGGGCTCGGCGGGCCGGAGGGACTCGGCGCTTCCGGCAGGCCCGGCGGGCTCGGCGACCGCGGTTCCGGTGCCCGTGGGTGCCTCCGGCTCCGGGCCCGACGTCGGTTCTTCCATGCTCCAGACGCTACCGCGAAGTACCCCGTCGACGACGAACGGGCCGCCCGCGACCTGGCGTATCGTCGCTCCCGATGGCAACCCTCGACCAGTGCCGCGCCGCTCTCGACCGGCTGGCCCAGAACCTGTCCTCGGCGGACGGCAGCGTCCGCAGCGCCGCCGCGCTCGACCGCTCGCTCAGCTGCCGCATCACGGACCTGGACGTCACCTTCCTCGGGCGCCTGGCCGACGGCACCGTCCAGGACCTGACGAGCGTCCCCGGCCCGCCGCCGCACAAGGCCGAGATCCGGCTGTCGATGGCCGGGGACGATCTGGTCGCACTCGTCGACGGCCGGCTCAACTTCGCGAAGGCGTGGGGCACCGGCCGCGTCAAACTGGAGGCCGGCCTGCGCGACCTGCTGCGCCTCAGGACACTGCTGTAGTCGGCGCCGCGAGCTACCGCTGTCGTGGCTACTGCTGTCGTGGTTGCCGTCACGGTTCCTAGCGTGGTGCGCCTCGTGGCTGCTGTCGCGGTGGCCGCCGGGGTCACGCCGTCAGGCGCTGCCGGTCCGTAGCCGGTCCGGCCCCCGACCCCTAGCCGGTCCGGCCCGACCCCTGGCCGGTCTGCCCGGCCCGTTACCGGTCCGCCCGGTCGGCACTCCGGGGCAGCCCATCGCCCCCGCGGCCTCGCCGCCCCAACCCACCGGGGACACACCACCGAGCCCCCACCGCCGGAATCAGACCACCTGCGTCACACCACTCGCATCAGACCACCCGCATCAAACCACCCGCATCAAACCACCCGCGTCACACCGCCGTCGTCGCAGCCGCGGCCCGGTCCCCGCAGCCCGCGCCGGACGCGTCGCCGGACCCCACGGCCCCGGCCGCCGCACCACCCCCGCCTTCGACACCGTCCACGGCGACCACGCCCGCCGCCTTCTCGCCCGCCCCGGGCGCGCCACCCGCCACGGAGCTGCCCCGGTCTCCCGCGCCCCCGCCCTTACGGGGTTTGCGGGCCGCGGGGATGATCAGCGGGGTGCCGGTCTCCGGGTCGTCGATGACCTGGCAGCCGAGCCCGAAGACCTGTCCCACGAGCTCCGCCGTGACGATGTCCGAGGGCACGCCCTCGGCGATGACGGCGCCGTCCTTCATGGCGATGAGGTGGGTCGCGTAACGGGCGGCGTGGTTGAGGTCGTGCAGTACGGCGACGAGCGTGCGGCCCTGTTCCTCGTGCAGTTCCGCGCACAGGTCGAGCACCTCTATCTGGTGCTGGATGTCCAGGTATGTCGTGGGCTCGTCCAGGAGGAGCAGCGGCGTCTGCTGGGCCAGCGCCATCGCGATCCACACCCGCTGCCGCTGCCCGCCGGAGAGTTCGTCGACGTAGCGGTCGGCCAGTTCGCCGACGCCGGTCGCGGCCATCGACTCCCGGACGATCCGCTCGTCCTCGCCCGACCACTGGCGCAGCAGGCCCTGGTGCGGATAGCGGCCCCGGGCCACCAGGTCGGACACGGTGATCCCGTCCGGGGCGATCGAGGACTGCGGCAGCAGCCCCAGCGTCCGGGCGACCTTCTTGGCCGGGAGCGAGGAGATGACCGAGCCGTCCAGCAGGACCGACCCCGCGGTCGGCTTGAGCATCCGGGAAAGCGCGCGCAGCAGCGTGGACTTGCCGCAGGCGTTCGGGCCGACGATGACCGTGAAGGAGCGGTCGGGGATGGCGACCGAGAGATTCTCGGCGATGACCCGCTGGTCGTAGGCGAGGGTGACGTTCTCGGCCGTGAGACGGCTCACTTCAGCGCTCCTGGGGTTCGTCGTGTCATTGCTGTGGTCCGGCTGGTCCGGCATACGCAGCGCGGGCCGCCCGGTTTCCGCCGGTCCGCCGGAGGTCCGGCCAGAATCCGACGCCACCGGCGGGCCGGTGGCCGTGGCGGCAGCCGTGGTCGTGGCCCCGGCCATGGCCGTCCGGAGCGCGCCCGCCGAAGCCGCCGTCGCCCCCATCGGATTCGCCCCGTCCGCCCCGTCCACCGCGTGCGCGCGCTCCGTCGTATGCATCACGTCCGTCACATCCGTCATGTCCGTCACACCCGTCCGGCCCTGCGCTCGGTGGCCAGCAGCCACAGCAGATAGCCGCCGCCGAGGACTCCGGTCAGCACGCCGACCGGGAGCTGGTCGGCGCCGAAGAGCCGCTGTGCGGACCAGTCCGCGGCGACCAGCAGCGCGGCGCCCATCAGGGCGGACGGCAGCAGGTTGGCGCCGGGCGAGCGGGTCAGCCGCCGGACCAGCTGCGGTGCGGTGAGCGCCACGAAGGAGATCGGGCCGGCCGCCGCGGTGGCCGAGGCGACGAGCAGGACGGCGGCCAGCAGCGCGATACCGCGGACCCGGTCGACCCGTACGCCCAGCGCCCACGCGGCGTCGTCGCCCATCTCCAGCATCCGCAGCGGACGTCCGTAGCAGAGCACCAGCGGGACGAGGACGGCGCAGACGGCGGCCAGCGGCCAGACCTGGTCCCAGCCCCGGCCGTTGAGCGAACCGGTCATCCAGATGGTGGCCCGGGTCGCCTCGACGATGTTCGCCTTGGTCATGAGGTAGAGCACGAGGGCGTAGAGCATCGCGGCGGCGCCGATGCCGACGAGGACGAAGCGGTAGCCGTGGATGCCCCGTTTCCAGGCGAGCAGGAAGATGGCGGCGCCGGTGACCACGCCGCCGACGACCGCACCGGCGGCGACCGCGAAGGGCCCGCCCTGGAAGTAGACGATGACCGTCAGCGCGCCGACCGCCGAACCCTGGCCGAAGCCGAGGACATCGGGACTGCCCAGCGGGTTGCGCGAGACGGTCTGGAAGACGGCGCCGGCGATCCCGAACGCGGCGCCGACCAGCAGTCCGACCAGGACGCGCGGCAGCCGCAGGTCGCGGACGATGAATTCCTGGCCGGCGGTGCCGCCGCCGGTCAGCGTGCCGACCACCTCGGCCGGCGTCATCGGGTAGTCGCCCGAGCCGATCAGCGCGATGCCCGTCGCCAGCGCCACGGCCAGCAGCAGGAGGCCGACGAGGACGGCGCGTACGTCCAGCCGCAGCGAGAGCCCGCCCGGGGTGCGGACCGGCAGCACCCGCCGGGGCGCCCTCGCCGACTGCCGGCCAGGAGCCCTCCTGCCGGGTGCGCCGGACCGCTCGGGCCGCGCACCGGCGCGCGGCTCGGCACGCGCGCCGGGCGCCGCGGCGTCCCCGCGGCCGCCGCCGGCCGCGGACTTCGTGCCCTGCTCGGGCTTCACGGGCGAGATCACAGCTGGGACATCCTCCGGCGCCGTACGAGACAGATGAAGACCGGACCGCCGATGACGGCCGTGACGATGCCGACCTGGAGCTCACCGGGCCGGGCCACGACCCGGCCGAGGATGTCCGCGCCGAGCAGCAGGACCGGCGAGAGCACCGCGGAGTACGGCAGGATCCAGCGCATATCGGGTCCGGTGACGGCCCGTACGGCATGCGGCACCATCAGGCCGACATAGACGATCGGGCCGCAGACGGCGGTCGCCCCGCCGCACAGCAGCGTGACGGCGACCATCGACAGCACCCGGGTACGGGTCAGCCGGGCGCCCAGCGCCTTCGCCTGGTCGTCGCCGAGCGCGACGGCGTTCAGCGGCCGGGCGATCAGCAGCGCGAGGACGGCGCCCACCGCCAGGAACGGCGCGATCCCGGTGACCGTCTCCATGGTGGCGGCGGCCAGCGAACCGACTGTCCAGAAGCGCATCTTGTCCAGCGCCGCGGTGTCCATGAGGTTGACGGCGTTGATGTAGCCGACGAGGACGGCGGTCAGCGCGGTGCCGGCCAGGGCGAGCCGTACGGGCGTGGCGTTACGGGTGCCGCCGAGGACGTACACCGCGACGGAGACCACCGCGGCACCGGCGAAGGCGAACCACACATAGCCGGTGAGCGAGGTGACGCCGAAGAAGCTGATGGCGGAGACGACCGCGGCCGAGGCACCGGCGTTGACACCGAGAACCCCGGGGTCCGCGAGGGGGTTTCGGGTCAGCGCCTGCATGACCGTACCGGCCAGTCCGAGGGCGGCGCCGACGATCAGGCCGAGGAGGGTGCGCGGGAGGCGCACATCGCGGACGACCACATCGGTATCGGAACCGGAGTAGTGGAACAGCCCGTGCCACACCTGGTCGAGAGGTACCTGCTTGGCGCCAACGGCTATGCCGAGAACGGTGATGACGGCCAGCACGGCCACGGCGGCGAGCAGCCCCGCGGGACGCGTGAGGTGCCGCCGTCGTGGTGCCGCAGGGGCCACGGGGGCCGGGGCCACCGCTGCTTCGGGGGGACTGTCAACCAACACGAAAGTTAGGTTAGCCTACCCTCAAAACAGGCTGCCACGTCCGTATCGGCACGACCGCGTCAGAGAGAAGCACCACCACCATGAACACCCCCCGAAGCGTTACTCCGACCCGTCGCGGCATCCTGGCCGCGGGCGGCGCCCTCGGCATCGGCGCCCTGCTCGCCGCATGCGGCGGCGACAAGAGCTCGGGGGGCGCCAAGAGCGGCGCGAAGAGCAGCGCCTGGTCCTTCACCGACGACCGCAAGGTCACGGTCTCCCTCAAGAACGTGCCGCAGCGCATCGTCGCCTTCACCGGCACCGCGGCCGCGCTGCACGACTTCGGCATCGACGACCAGATCGTCGGCGTCTTCGGCCCGACCAAGCTCAAGGACGGCACGGCCGACCCGCAGGCGGGCGACCTCGACGTCGACAAGGTCACCATCATCGGCAACGCCTACAACCAGTTCAACGTCGAGAAGTACGCGGGCCTCAGCCCCGATCTGCTGGTCACCAACATGTACGAGCCGGGCGCCCTGTGGTTCGTACCGGACGACAGCAAGGACAAGATCACACAGCTCGCCAAGAGCGTCGCCCTCACGTCCTCCCGGGTACCGCTCGTCAAGATCATCGAGCGGTACGCGGAGCTGGCGCGGTCGCTCGGCGCCGACCTGAAGGCCAAGCAGGTCACCGACGCCAAGGCCCGCTTCGAGAAGGCGGCGGAGTCACTGCGCAAGGCCGCCGCGTCCCACCGGGTCAGGGTGCTGGCCTGCTCCGGCAGTCCGGACCTCTTCTACGCCTCCAACCCCGGCGTCAATGCCGACCTGATGTACTACAAGTCCCTCGGCGTGGACCTGATCGTCCCCGACCACCTGGACAAGGGCGGCTACTTCGAGAGCCTGAGCTGGGAGAACGCCGACAAGTACAAGGCCGACGTGCTGATGCTCGACAGCCGCACCGCCACCCTCCAGCCCAAGGACCTGACCGCCAAGCCGTCCTGGGCCAAGCTGCCCGCCGTCAAGGCCGGCCAGATCACCCCCTGGTCGAGCGAGCCGCGCTTCTCGTACGCGGGCGCGGCCCCGCTCGTCGAGGCCCTCGCCAAGGCCGTCGAGAACGCCAGGAAGGTCAGCTGACGTACGGCCGCGGTGGATCGCCGTCCGCACGGCGCACGACCGCGATCCGCCGCGGCGCACCGTCCCCGCACCACGCCCGCACACCGAAGCGCGCCCCGCGCCGCACATCCGCCACCGACCAGCCGCAGCACGGTTCCGGGAGGTTCCCCGTATGACCACGACCGCCGTACCCGCCACCGCCCCCTTCCGCTTCTTCGATGTGCGCGTCGTCCGCACCCGGCGGCTGAGCACCTCCATGGTCCGGATCACCTTCGGCGGCGAACACCTCGCCGAACTGGCGTCCGGCGGCCGTGACCAGCGCTTCAAGCTCTTTCTCCCCCGGCCCCACCAGGACGTGCCGGTCCTCGACGACACCGGCGACGACTGGTTCGCCGCCTGGCGGGCACAGGATCCGGCCGAGCGCGCGGTGATGCGCACCTACACGATCCGGGAACAGCGCCCCGCGTCACGGGAGTTCGACGTCGACTTCGTGCTGCACGGCACCGGGGGCGCGGCCGGTGCCCCGGCGGCCGGACCGGCCGGCCACTGGGCGGCGCACGCCCGGCCCGGCGACCGGGTGTCCGTACTCGGCCCGGCCGTCGAGGACAACGGCGGCGTCGACTTCCGGCCGCCGGCCGGCACCGACTGGGTCCTGCTCACCGGCGACGAGACGGCGCTGCCCGCCGTGGCCGGCATCCTGTCCTGGCTCTCCCCCGGTACCCGCGCCAAGGTCTGGCTGGAGGTCGCCCACGAGGACGGCCGGCAGCCCCTGCCCACCCTCGCCGACGCCGACATCACCTGGATCGTCACGGACGCCGCGACCGCGGCCGGCGGTGCGCCGGTACTCGACTCGCTGCGCACCGCCGAACTGCCCGAGGGCACGCCGTACGCCTGGATCGCCGGCGAGGCCGGGACCGTCAAGGCGCTGCGCCGTCACCTCGTCGGCGAGCGCGGTATGGACCGCCGGGCCGTCAAGTTCACCGGTTACTGGCGCCGCGGCGCCACCGAGGAGGACCTGATCGCGGAACTGACGGCGGGCACGGCGCCGGCCGACCAGGACTGACCCGCCGACGCCGGCACCGGACCACACCGGCACCACCACCGCGACGGCCCCGCGCACCGGAACCCGAGCACCGCGCGGGGCCGTTCGTCCGACGTGGCGCGCACCGCCCGCCCGGCCGGTGCGCGCCACCGAAGGGCCCGGCAACCCGCCGGGCCCTTCACTCACCTCCCGATACGGGCCAGCGCCTTCCCCGCGTCGGCCGCGCAACTGCCGTGCCCCGCCGCCGTCCAGGCCGCCGCGCACAGCGCCCGCAGCCCGTCCAGCGGGGCGCCGTCGCCGTCCAGGACGAGCGCGTCGCCGCTCAGCGCGGCCGTCCAGCCGCCGCACCGGAAACCGCCGTCCACCGCGCTCACGGCCGGCTGCGGCCCCAGTATCCCGCGCAGGTCGGCGTCCACGTAGGTGGGCCGGTGCTGCGGCGGGGCGGCCAGCAGCTCCGCCGCGGTGGTGACTCCGGTGAGCACCAGCAGCGAGTCGACCGCGCCGTTGTAGGCGCCCTCGATGTCCGTATCGAGCCGGTCCCCGACCACCAGCGGCCGCTTCGCACCGGTCCGCAGCACCGTCTCGCGGTGCATCGGCGGCTGCGGCTTCCCCGCCACCTGCGGCGTCCCGCCCGCGGCGATCCGCACCACCTCCACCAACGCGCCATTGCCCGGGGCGATCCCGCGCTCCCGGGGGATGGTCAGATCGGTGTTGGACGCGAACCACGGCACCCCGCGCTGCACCGCGTACGCGGCCTCCGCCAGCTGCCGCCAGTCCACCCCGGGGTCGTAGCCCTGCACCACGGCCGCCGGGTCGTCGTCCACGGAAGCGACGGGTTCCAGCCCGCGCTCGCGCAGCGCCACCAGCAGCCCCTCACCGCCGACGGCCAGCACCCGCGCGCCGGGCGGCACCTGCTCGGAGATCAGCCGGGCCACCGCCTGCGCCGAAGTGATCACGTCCGCCGGCCCGGTCGGCAGCCCGAAACCGGTGAGCTGGCTCGCGACCGTCTGCGGGGTCCTGGCCGCGTTGTTGGTCACATAGGCGAGGTGCATACCGCCGTCCCGCGCCGCGGCCAGCGACTCCACGGCGTGCGCGATGACATGTCCGCCCTGGTAGACAACCCCGTCCAGATCCAGCAGCGCCGTGTCGTACGCCTCGCTCAGCGCACGCTCACACCCACCGGGCCGTTCGCGAACCTGCTCACTCATGCCGTCTCGCTCCTCACACACACCGGCACCCGTACGAACCGTCGTTCCCACGACTGCCGCTTCCCGCGCCCCGCGGCCTGCCCTCGGCCGCCTCGCGCACACGGATATTTCCAGCCACACAGTGGCTGTCCCTCGATCATCCCTCACCGGACAAGCGGCTTAGCATTCTCCAATGACCTGTACCGACGGCCTCCGCCTCCTCCCCTTCCGCGGACTGCGTTACGCCCCGGACCGCGTCAGCAGCCTCACCGCCGTGACCTCACCCCCCTATGACGTCGTGGTCCGGCCCGACGGCGTACGCCACCTGGAGACGGCCGACCCGTACAACATCGTCCGGCTGATCCTCCCGCAGGCCGCGGACCCCGCCGCCCGCCACCGCCAGGCCGCCGACACCCTCCGCCGCTGGCGCGCCGAAGGCGTCCTGACCCCGGACCCCGAGCCGGCGCTCTACGTCTACGAGCAGCGCAGCGGCGATGTGCTGCAACGCGGGCTGATCGGCGCGCTGCGCCTGGACGGGCCGGTACTGCCGCACGAGGACGTCATCCCCGAGGTGGTCGAGGACCGCGCCGCCCTGATGCGGGCGGCGGCGGCCAACTTCGAGCCGTTGCTGCTCTCGTTCCGCGGCCAGGGCACCGCGACCGGCGCCACCGCCGTCATCGAGCGCACCGTGCACCGCACACCACTGCTCGCCACCACCACCGACGACGGCTTCGCGCACCGCCTGTGGGCCGTCACCGACCCCGGCGACCTCGCGGCCATCGACAGCGACCTCGCCCGCCGGCGAGCCCTGATCGCCGACGGGCACCACCGCTGGGCGACCTACCACCGGCTGTACGAGCAGCAGGCCGACGCCTCGTCCGCGTCACCGTGGGCGTCCGGACTGGTCCTGCTGGTCGACACCGCCCGCTACCCCCTCCAGGTCCGCGCCATCCACCGCGTACTGCCCCATCTGCCGCCGGCCAAGGCGCTGGCCGGTCTGGCGGGCGCGTTCCGGGTCCGGCCGCTGCCGGGCGAGCTGCCGGCCGCCCTCGCGGCGCTGGCGGAGACGCCGGGCAACGCCTTCGTGCTCTCCGGCGGCCCGGACTCCTTCCACCTCCTGGACCGGCCCGATCCGGAACTGCTGAACCGGACGGTCCGCCGGGACCGGCCCGAGGCATGGCGGCAGCTGGACGCCACCGTGCTGCACTCCGTCCTGCTGGACGCGGTCTGGCAGATCCCCGACCACCCCTCGGACATCAGCTATCTGCATCACACCGAGGCCGCCGTCGAACAGGCCGCCCGGCACGGCGGTACGGCCGTCCTGATGCGCGCCACGTCCGAAGAAACGGTCCGTCAACTCGCCGAGCAGGGCGTGACGATGCCGCGGAAGTCCACTTCCTTCGGCCCCAAGCCCGCCACCGGCCTCATCCTGCGCACCCTGGACGACGACGTGCACTGAACCGGACCGCGTCAGCCCCTTCCCGGACACCGGCCACCGGGCACCGGGCACCGGGCACCGGGCACCGCCCGCCAATACGTCAAGTCCGCCGACGCGTTCGCCCGCCCCCACCGCAACCGCCTCCGCGGCCGCACAACAACCAGCAGACGACCGCCCCACAAACCCCGTCGACACCGTCGGCTCATCCCGTCCCCCCGCCACCACCACCCAACGCATCTCCAAACGGCGGAGGGCGGGACCCCCTTGGGATCCCGCCCTCCGTCATCTCACCGCACCGAGCACGGCCGCAGGTACTCAGCCCTTCTCAGGACGCTTCTCCTCGCGGACCTCATCGGCATCCGTGTCCTCGACGACGACCTCATCGGTCACGTCATCAGCGCCCGCGTCGGCCGACGCGACGGACTCACCCGAAGCCTCGCCACCGTCCGCATCAGCATCCGCATCAGCCTTGGGAGCCTCACCGGCCTCATCCGCCTCGTCGGCAGTACCGGCCTCCTCCGCGACGTCGGCCTCATCAGCCTCTTCCGCGCCTTCCAGCACGTCGGTGAACTCCACACCGTCCAGCTCCGCAAGCCGGTCCGAAGCATCCGTCGTACCGTTCTGGTCGGCCTCCAGCGCCTTGGCGAACCAGTCGCGGGCCTCGCCCTCGCGCCCGACCTCCAGCAGCGCGTCCGCGTACGCGTACCGCAGCCGCGCGGTCCACGGGTGAACAGCGCTCGACGCGAGCTCGGGGCTCTGCAACGTCACGACCGCCGCGTCCGCCTGGCCCATGTCCCGACGGGCACCGGCCGCGACCAGCCGCATCTCGACCTGTCCGGCCCGGTCCAGCCGCTTCACCTCGGGCTCGCCGGCCATCGCCATCGCCTTCTCCGGCCGGCCCAGCCCGCGCTCACAGTCCGCCATGACGGGCCACAGCTCCACGCTGCCGGTCATCCGCCGCGCCGCCCGGAACTCGGCCAGCGCCTCGCTGTAGTTGCCGACCGCGTACGCCGCGAAGCCCGCGGCCTCACGCACCGCCGCGACCCTGGACGCCAGCCGCAGCGCCACCCGCGAGTACCCGTACGCCTGCTCCGGGTCCTCGTCCAGCAGCTTCGCCACCATCACCAGGTTCCTGGCGACGTCCTCGGCAAGCGTCTTCGGCAGGCTCAGCAACTCCTGCCGCACATCCTTGTCGATCTCCTCACCGGTGACGTCCTCCGGAATCGGCAGCCGCCTGATCGGCTCCCGGTCACGGTCCCGACGGTCATCCCGTCGATCGTCCCGACGGTCATCCCGCCCACGACCGGCCCCGTACGGCCGACGCCCCCGGTCGTCATCCCGCCGGAACCCACCGCGGTCATCGCCCCGATCGTCCCGCCGGAACCCACCCCGGTCACCGCCGCGGTCATCCCTACGGTCGCCCCCACGGAACCCACCGCGGTCACCGCCACGGTCGTCACGGCGGAACCCACCGCGGTCGCCACCGCGATCATCCCGCCGGTCATCCCGACGGAACCCGCCACGGTCATCCCGCCCACCGGAACCACCGCCGTAACCGCCACCGGGACGACCCCCACGGTCATCCTCACGACGCGGCCCACGCGGCCGGTCGTCCTGACGGAAGCCGCCACGGTCGCCCCCACGGTCGTCCCGCCGGAACCCGCCACGGTCGCCGCCGGAAGGCCGGTCATCACGACGGAACGCCGGACGATCACCACCACGATCATCACGACGGAACCCACCGCGCTCACCACCACGGTCATCACGGCGATCGTCACGGCGGAAGCCGCCACGGTCGCCACCGCGATCATCCCGCCGGTCATCCCGACGGAACCCGCCACGGTCATCCCGCCCACCGGAACCACCGCCGTAACCGCCACCGGGACGACCCCCACGGTCATCCTCACGACGCGGCCCACGCGGCCGCTCATCACGACGATCACCACCACGGAACCCACCGCGGTCGCCACCGGAAGGCCGGTCATCACGACGGAACGCCGGACGCTCACCACCACGGTCATCGCGACGGAACCCGCCGCCCCGCTCATCTTCACGACGAGGTCCACGCGGCCGGTCGTCCTGACGGAAGCCGCCGCGGTCGCCCCCACGGTCGTCCCGCCGGAAACCACCGCGGTCGCCACCGGAAGGCCGGTCATCACGACGGAACGCCGGACGCTCACCACCACGATCATCACGACGGAACCCACCGCGCTCACCACCACGGTCATCACGGCGATCGTCACGGCGGAAGCCGCCACGGTCGCCACCGCGATCATCCCGCCGGAACCCGCCACGGTCATCCCGCCCACCGGAACCACCGCTGTAACCGCCACCGGGACGACCCCCACGGTCATCCTCACGACGCGGCCCACGCGGCCGCTCATCACGACGATCACCACCACGGCTGTCATCACGCCGGAACCCGCCACGGTCACCGCCCGAAGGCCGGTCATCACGACGGAAGCCCCCACGGTCGCCACCGCGGCTGTCACGGCCCGCATAGCCGCCACCGCCGCCGGCCGGGCGGCCGCCACGGTCGTTGTCACGACGCGGCCCCCGGTCGTCACGCCGGAAACCACCGCGGTCACCGTCATCGCGCCGCTGAGGCCGGCGCTCCGAACGATCGTCGGAAGAGTTGGTGGACATCGACGTGACTCCTGTCTTCGGTACTGCATTCATTCTGACGCACCGACGACTTCGGCGCGCTTCGGCAAAACAAAAAGGACCCTTGGTCCCAGCGTGAACGCTGGGACCAAGGGTCCTTGAAAGATTGTTCGGCGGCGTCCTACTCTCCCACAGAGTCCCCTCTGCAGTACCATCGGCGCTGAAAGGCTTAGCTTCCGGGTTCGAAATGTAACCGGGCGTTTCCCTAACGCAATGACCACCGAAACCCTATCGGGTTCTAGCGAACAAGCACACTTTTTAGTTAAGAGTGAAACTTGGTTCAACCGACAATTGCGACTGTTCGCAACCCGGGAACCACACAGTGGACGCGAGCAACTGAGGACAAGCCCTCGGCCTATTAGTACCAGTCAACTCCAACCGTTACCGGTCTTCCATATCTGGCCTATCAACCCAGTCGTCTACTGGGAGCCTTACCCCATCAAG
>NZ_JAJPWM010000012.1:0-297982 GCF_046549095.1 Streptomyces sp. x-80 | reverse complement strand
GTGATCCGTTCGGAGCCGTGGACGAGCGCGGGGTGGTCGGGGCGCCGCTCGGCGGACTCCGCCAGTACGGACGCGGCTGTCAGTGTCATGCCGCACCGCTGTGCTGTGCGGCCAGCGTCCGCTTGTCCGGCTTGCCGGCACCGGTGAGGGGCAGCGCGTCGCGGAACGTCACCACGGCCGGTACATGCTTCGGGGACAGCTCGGCAGCGACGTGACCGATCAGCGTCCCGGAGTCGGCGGTGCCGCCCGGCCGCACCACGACGGCGGCGTGGATGTGCTCCACGCGGTCGTCGTCGACCACGCAGTACACCGCGGCCTGGGCGACGTCCGGATGGGTCAGCAGCGTGTTCTCCACATCCGTGGGATGGACCTTGATGCCGTTGGTCTTCATCACCTCGCCCAGCCGGCCGTGCAGGCGCAGGCAGTTGTTCTCGTCGACGGAGCCGAGGTCGCCGGTGTGCACCCAGCCGTTGTGGACGGTCGCGGCGGTCAGCTCCGGTTCGCCCCAGTAGCCGAGCATGGTGAACGGGCTCCGCACGCACACCTCGCCGATCTCGCCGGGCGGGACGTCACGGTCGTCGTCCAGGTCGCGGATGCGTACCTCCGCGGACAGGCGTCCGACGGTCCGGCGGAGTTCCGGGTCGAGGTGGTCCGGCGGGGTCAGGACGCTGATGGGGCTGGTCTCCGTGGTCCCGTAGATCTGGAGCAGTACCGGGCCGAACACCTCTACCGCCTCGGCCAGTCGGGCGGGGGCCGCGGGGGAGCCGGCGTAGGTGATGACCCTGATGCTCGACCGGTCGGTGGTGGCGGTGTCGGGGTGGTCGATCAGCATGTACAGCTGCGGCGGGGTGATCGTCAGCGCGGTGACACGGTGCTGTGCCACGGCCCGCAGTACTTCGCCCGCCTCGAACCCGTCGTGGAGGACGACCGTTCCGCCGGAGGCGAGCGCGAGGTCGACGACGGAGCCGCTGGAGTTGCTCACCGGCAGGGTCGACAGGTAGACGGTGGGTTCCGGGGACCGGAGGCCCACCTGGAGTCCCACCTGGAGGTAGCGGCTGCGGACGCGGTACGGCATCGCGACACCCTTGGGACGGCCGCTGGTACCGCTGGTGCAGATCACCACGGCCGGCTGTTCGGGGTCGGCCTCGACGGCGCCGAGGTCGAAGGCGTCCGGGTCGCCCGACGAGAGGTCCAGGACATCGGGACCGAGGGTGCCGAGCGCGGCGAGCCGCGGTGGCTCGGGCAGCCGGTCGCACAGCTCGCGGGCCGCGTCGACGTTCTCCTTGTCGACGGCGAGGAAGGCCGCCCCGGTCCTGCCGAGGATCTCCTGCCGGGCGGCGGCGGCCAGCTGGTCGGTGGGATCCACCGCGTTCGTGGAGTGCAAATGGACCAGGGTGGCCCCGGCGAGGTTGGCCGCGTAGCGGAGGATGATGGTCGCCGGGCTGTTGGTGACGGTCAGCACCGCCACAACCGGATTCTTGTCTTCCGTAAAGTGTCGGCGCAGGAGTTCCGCCGCCGTGAGAACCGCCCTGGAGAACCGGCCCGCGGTGAACTCCTCGCCCTTCCACCACAGGGCAATCCGGTCGGGATCGGACGCCAACGCCTCAAGCACCCGGCGGGCGTAATTCTCGTTCGAAGACATCGGAACTCCACTTCGCCGACCTGTTTATCGGTCGGTGCAGGGTTACATGATCGTGAGAGCGTGGCAACGGATTCTGAGTGGCAGTCAGATGACGCTGAGCAAACCGAGTTGCCATTGATGGCTTTCGAATGACCGGCAGTCTCGGGTGTATTGATGCCGACCGCGGCCGATGGTATACAGATGTCAATTCCGCGCCCCTCCTCTGAATCGAGGACGGCAAAGCCACGTGATTCCCCGCGCGATTCCGTCAGTGACGCGTTCGCGCCGGGGGCGAGCAGAATCCAGCCGCAGTCGTGCGGTTTCAGCCAGTTATACGTAGTTGCCCGTGGCTTCAGACGGCCTGAAACGAAGCGAGTAGACGTGACGATCCAACACCTGGACCTCTTTGCACGCCTCATCGAAGGCTCCGACGGGGGAAAGCGGGAGTTTCTGGAGATAGGACGGCTCGCCGGGAGCTTCCCCGCGGCCAGCGTGCGCGGCAGTGGACACCTGGCCGACCCGGACAGCATCAGCGTCTGGTGCAGCAACGACTACCTCGGCATGGGCCAGCATCCCGCGGTGCTCGAAGCCATGAAGGAGGCGGTCGACAAGTACGGCGCCGGCGCCGGCGGCTCACGCAACATCGGCGGCACCAACCACTACCACGTGCTGCTGGAGAAGGAGCTCGCCGCGCTCCACGGCAAGGACGACGCCCTGCTGTTCACCTCCGGCTACACCGCCAACGACGGTGCGCTGTCCGTCATCGCCGGCCGCATGGAGGGGTGTGTCGTCTTCTCCGACGCCCTCAACCACGCGTCCCTCATCGACGGCCTGCGCCACAGCCGCGCCCAGAAGCAGATCTTCCGCCACAACGACACCGCTCACCTGGAAGAACTGATAGCGGCGGCCGACCCGGACGCCCCCAAGCTCATCGTCGCCGAGTCCGTGTACTCGATGAACGGCGACATCGCCCCGCTGCCCGAACTCGCCGACATCGCCAAGCGCCACGGCGCGATGACGTACCTCGACGAGGTGCACGCGGTGGGCATGTACGGCCCGGAAGGCGCCGGCATCGCGGCCCGGGAGGGCATCGCCGGCGACTTCACCGTCATCATGGGCACCCTGGCCAAGGGCTTCGGCACCACCGGCGGTTACATCGCCGGCCCCGCCGAAGTCATCGAGGCGGTGCGGATGTTCTCCCGCTCCTTCATCTTCACCACCGCGCTGCCGCCCGCCGTGGCCGCCGGCGCCCTGGCCGCCGTACGCCATCTGCGGTCCTCCGATGCCGAGCGGGAACAGCTGTGGTCGAACGCGCAGTTGATGCACCGGCTGCTGAACGAGCGTGGCATTCCCTTCATTTCGGACCAGACGCATATCGTGTCCGTCCTGGTGAGGGACGAGGCCGTGTGCAAGCGGATGTCCACGCTGCTGCTCGACCGGCACGGGATCTACGTGCAGGCGATCAACGCGCCGAGCGTGCGGGTCGGCGAGGAGATCCTGCGGGTCGCCCCCGGAGCCGTGCACACCGCCGACGACGTACGCGGATTCGTCGACGCCCTGGACCAGGTCTGGGAGGAAGCGGGCTCCGCCCGCGTGCCGGCGACCCCGGCCGCTCCGAGCCGTTGATCCCGGTCACCGAATGAGGCGTCCCCCGGAGTGTGGACACAGGGGCTCGTGCCGCGATTGTCGGCCGGCCCACTCCGATCGAGGGTTCACGTTGCGGAAGTACCCCCACTTCCCGCACCGGGCTGGTGTACGGGGCACCGCCGCCATCGACGCGATCTTCGCGTAGCCCCGGCGGGACGGCAGTCCGCCTGGCCGCGGCCTGTAGGAGCCCGCCGGAGGCGCAAAGTCCCAGAGACGTCCCACGGATGCCGTCGCACCCCTTCCCGGCCTGCTTCACGGCAGGTCAGGAAGGGGCGCGGCGGGCCCGCCCCTCAGATGTCCCGGAAGATCTCGATCTGCGCCCCGATCGAGTTGAGGCGCTCCGCCAGGTCCTCGTAACCCCGGTTGATGACATAGACGTTGCGCAGGACGGACGTGCCCTCGGCGGCCATCATCGCGAGCAGGACGACGACGGCCGGGCGCAGGGCCGGGGGGCACATCATTTCCGCGGAGCGCCAGCGGGTCGAGCCGTCGACCAGGACGCGGTGCGGGTCGAGGAGTTTGACCTGGGCGCCGAGGCGGTTGAGGTCGGTGAGGTAGATGGCGCGGTTGTCGTAGACCCAGTCGTGGATGAGGGTCTGGCCCTCGGCGCTGGCCGCGATGGCCGCGAAGAACGGGACGTTGTCGATGTTCAGGCCCGGGAACGGCATCGGGTGGATCTTGTCCAGCGGGGCCTGGAGCTTGGAGGGGCGGACGGTCAGGTCGATCAGCCGGGTGCGGCCGTTGTCGGCGGCGTACTCCGTGCTGCGCTCGTGGTCCAGGCCCATTTCCTCCAGGACCGCGAGCTCGATCTCCAGGAATTCCACCGGGACCCGGCGGATCGTCAGCTCCGACTCGGTGACAACGGCCGCCGCCAGCAGGCTCATCGCCTCGACCGGATCCTCCGACGGGGCGTAGTCCACATCGCGGTCGATGCGCGCGACGCCGTGCACGGTGAGCGTGGTGGTGCCGATGCCCTCGACCTTGACGCCCAACTCCTCCAGGAAGAAGCAGAGATCCTGGACCATGTAGTTGGAGGAGGCGTTGCGGATGACCGTGACGCCGTCGTGCCGGGCCGCGGCCAGCAGGGCGTTCTCGGTGACGGTGTCGCCGCGTTCGGTCAGGACGATCGCGCGCTTGGGGGAGACGTCGCGGTCGACCTCGGCGAGATAGGTGCCGTCGGTCGCGGTGACCTCCAGGCCGAAGTGGCGCAGCGCCGTCATGTGCGGGGTCACGGTGCGGGTGCCGAGGTCGCAGCCGCCGGCGTACGGCAGCTTGAAGCGGTCCATCCGGTGCAGCAGCGGGCCGAGGAACATGATGACGCTGCGGGTGCGGCGGGCCGCCTCGGTGTCCATCGCGGCGAGGTTCAGCTCGGCCGGCGGGACGATCTCCAGGTCGTTGCCGTCGTTGATCCACCGGGTGCGGACACCGATGCTGCCGAGCACTTCGAGGATGCGGTAGACCTCCTCGATACGGGCCACCCGGCGCAGAGTTGTCCGGCCCGCGTTCAGAAGCGTGGCGCACAGCAGCGCGACGCAGGCGTTCTTGCTCGTCTTCACGGCGATGCTGCCGGAGAGCCGGCGGCCGCCGACCACGCGCAGATGCATCGGACCGGCATAGCCGAGCGAGACGATCTCACTGTCCAGGGCCTCGCCGATACGGGCAATCATCTCAAGGCTGATGTTCTGGTTGCCGCGTTCGATGCGGTTCACCGCACTCTGGCTGGTGCCGAGCGCCTCGGCGAGCTGCGTCTGTGTCCAGCCCCGGTGCTGCCGGGCGTCACGGATGAGCTTGCCGATGCGTACGAGGTAGTCGTCTGCCATGGGGCGACCGTATCTCAGATATGAGATGCATGCGCAATCGCCCATTGTTCTAGTACCATGCGAACAATTGGAGGTAGTCATGAACTCTTCCCTGCGTGCCGATCGGCCTGCAACCAGCCCTCCGCGGGCCTGGGTTGTCGTGCTTCCCTTCGTCCTCGCGGTAGTTGTGCTCGGCGGCGTCTACGCGGCCGTGGCCGGCCGGCTGCCCGAGCACCTCGCCACCCACTTCGGTCCCAACGGCCAGGCCGACGGCTACACATCGCCCGGCGGGTACCTGATCCTGAGTATCGCCCCGCTCGCCGTCTTCGGCATCGCGTTCGCCGTGCTCGGCCGCCGGCCCGGCGCCGGCCCGGCGGCCCGCTGGCAGCCCGTCGTCGGATACGCCATGGCCGCCGGGCTCGCGTACTTGACGGGTGCGACGCTGCTCTGCAATGCCGGGGTCCCGGACGCCGCGGCGGTCCGCCTTCCGTACTGGCACCTGGCCGTGGCGCTCGCCGTCGCCCTGCTGGCCGGCGGGGTGGGACGGCTGCTCGCCGGACCGGGTACCCGGTCCGCGCACCGGGCGCCCGGCAGCGAGCCCCGGCTCGACCTCCCCGGCGGGAGTCGAGCGAGCTGGTCGCACACCGTCAGCTCACCACTGATGGCAGCGGTGAGCATCCCGGTGTGCGGCGCCGGGCTGGTCCTGGGTTTCACCGACAACCGGCTCCCCGGCGCCGTACTGCTGGCCGCCGCCGTCGTGACCGGCGCCCTCGCCTCGGTACGGGTGACGGTGGACCGGCGGGGCCTGGCCCTCGCGCCGACGCTGCTGCCGTACCCTTTCCGGCGCATACCCCTGCACCGCATCGTGGCGGCCACCAGCCGCGAGGTCGTGATCGCCACGGAGTTCGGCGGGTGGGGCTACCGGGTCCAGCCCGGCCGGAGCGGCCTTGTGCTCCGTTCGGGTGAGGGAGTCGTGCTCCGGCTGACGAGCGACAGGGAATTCGTGGTGACGGTCGACGACGCGGCGACCGCCGTCGCACTGCTCAACACGTACCTGGACCGCGCACGTTCGAAGTAGGGAGACCGAGGTGCTGATCCAGGTGGACCCCGCCTCCTCCGTGCCCCTCGGGGACCAGGTCGCGGCCTCCATCCGTGGCGCCATCGCCGACGGCTCGGTACAGGCCGGGGAACGGCTGCCCGCCGCCCGCGCGCTCGCCGCTTCCCTCGGCGTGAACGTGCACACGGTGCTGCGCGGCTACCAGCGGCTCAAGGAGGAGGGGCTGATCGAACTCCGCCGCGGACGCGGCGCGATGATCACCGGCACCGCGTCCCCAGGCCGCGCCCGCCTCGGTGAGGCCGCCGAGCGGCTGATCACCGAGGCGCGCAGGCTGGGACTGTCGGACGAGGAGATCGTGACGCTGGTGCGGGAGGGACTGGTGACCCCGTGAGGGGGCGGCGCCGGTGACGGTGGTGCGGTGTGGTGAGGGCGCGGTGCGGTCAGGGAGGGCACGGCGCGGTCAGAACGGATCGGGCGGGCCCGTCAGGGACGTACCGGCGTCCAGATAGCGGATGACCTGGGCCGGGTTGCCGACCGCCAGCACCCCCGGCGGCAGATCCTTGGTGACCACCGATCCGGCACCGACCACGGTGTTCTCGCCGATCGTCACCCCGGGACAGACGATCACCCCGCCGCCGAGCCAGACGTTGTCGCCGATCGTCACCGGCTCCGCCTTCTCCCAGCCGGCCCGCCGCCGGTCCGCGTCCAACTCGTGGAGCGGTGTGAGCAGTTGCACATTCGGTCCGATCTGTACGTCGGCGCCGACGGTGATGGGCGCCGCGTCCAGGAAGACCGCGCCGAAGTTCACGAAGGTACGGGGCCCGACACTGATGTACCGCCCGTAGTCGCAGTGGAACGGCGGCCGGATCCGCACCCCCTCGCCCACCGCGCCGAGCAGCTGCGCCAGGATCCCGGTGCGCTCGGCGGCCGTGCGCGCCCCGGGCGCGTTGTACGTCCCGCAGAGCTCGATGCGGCGCTCGGTGTCCGCGGCGAGCTCGGGATCGTCGGGGAGGTACCACTCGCCGGCGAGCATGCGCTGTTTGTTCTCACCCATTGCCGTCACCTGCCGCTGCTGTCACTGGTCTGTGCCATGTGTCGCCGACCCTGGTTGTTGGTCATCGGCCATCGGTCCTTGTCATCGACCCTTGTCGTTGTCGCTCGCCGTTGTCAACCGAAGCGCTGGTGTCGCGGCGGTGAGCGTCACCCGCCCGTGTCGCGCAGGCCCCGTCCGCACGTATGCCGTCACGGACGGCCACCGCTCCCAGGTGCCGCTCCTGCGCGCTCCTCCCGTTTCCCGTTCCCGCCGAGGGTGGGGCGGGCCCCGGGGCAGACGCCGTGCCGGGAAGTGCGTAGCCGCCGTCGGAAGCTCAGGCGTGCGCGTCACAACGATGCAAAAGTGCGTGTCACAAGGATGGTTGACCGGTGTCGGGTGCTGTATCGGGCGCCGCCTCGGCTGCCCGGGTCGCTCCGTCATTCGGCCCCGGCCCCGGCCCCGGCCCCGATCCGGGCCCCGGCGCCCGCAGCCTGCGTACCTGCGGGGAGAACAGCGCCGCGGCCGTCGCCAGCACGATCAGCGCGGCGCAGCCCGCCAGCGCATGGCCGACGCCGATGGCCGTCGCGACCGGACCGGCGATCAGCAGGCCGAGCGGCGCGAAGGCCAGTGAGCCGAGCCCGTCGTACGAGCTGACGCGGGACAGCGCCTCCTCCGGGACCTCACGCTGGATGGTGGTCGCCCACAGCACGCCGAAGATGTCGCCGGCCACACCGGAACAGAACATGGCGAGCGCGGTCAACGGCACCGGCGCGGAGACGGCGAGCAGGGCGATCGGCAACGCGGCGGGGAACGTGGCCAGTACGGCGACCAGCACCGGGCGGCGCACCCGGATGCGGGCGGCCAGTCCGGCACCGCCGATGGTGCCCACCGCCTGCGCGGCCACGAGCAGTGACCAGGACCGTGCCCCGCCCAGGTCCCGATCGGCCAGCAGCGGTCCCAGGACCCCGACGGTGGCGTTGAGCGAGGCCACGACGAGGGAGTACTGCGCGACGACGGTCCACAGCCACTGCCGACTCGTGAACTCCCGCCAGCCTGCCCGCAGATCGGCCCACCGGGAGGACACCGCACGCGGCCGCGCGGTCAGCCGCAGGCCGCGGATGAGCGCCGCACTCACCAGGAACGACACGGCGTTCAGGCCCAGCGCCCAGCCGGCGCCGACGAACGCGACGGTCACGCCGGACAGCGCGAGCCCCAGCAGCATCGAACTGTTCGTGCCGACCCGGAGCATCCCGTTCGCGTGCTGCAACCGCTCGGCGGGCACGATCAGCGGTACGACGCCGTCCATCGCGGGCACGAACAGCGCGGTGGCCACACCGGCCAGCACCGCCAGCGCGCACATCGCGGACAGCGGCGCGTGCCCGGTCAGCACCATGGCCGCCAGCCCGGCGTACGCGGCCGCGCCGACGAGGTCGGCGGCGATCATCAGCCGGGAGCGCGACATCCGGTCCGCGATCACCCCGCCGACGAGGATGAACAGCAGCTGCGGCAGCGCCTGACAGGCCAGCACCAGCGAGAGCCGGCCGGGGCTCGCCCCCGGCAGCGCCAGTACGGCGAAGGCGAGGGCGACCCGGGCGAAGGCGTTGCCGAGGACCGAGATGGTGCGGGCGGAGACGAGCAGCGCGAACCGCCGGTCACGCCAGAGGGGTTGGGGCACGGATGCCGAGGGGATCGTCACGGCGGTCAGCGTAGGAGTCGGCAACGGTCCGGGTACGGGCTTCCGGACACCCGCCTCGTCGCGGAGGCCGACCGCACCGTCGCGCCCCACGTCACCCCCGCGGACACATCCCGAACATCCGAGGACACACCCGGACCACACCTCCCGGCCAGAGCCCGGCGCCCCGCCCGTGGCCACACCCCGTGCCCCGTCTGTCGTCATGTCGCGCCCCCGCCCGTCCTCGCCGCCCGCTCCAACCGCCCCTCCCGCAACGCCACATGTCCTTTCTCCTCCGCCGGGTACGGCCCAGACTGCCGTCATGAAACCCGCTTCCGGACCCACTCCCGCCCCTCTCCCCTCCAGGACCACACCACCGGAGCCGCTCGCCGGCACAGCCACCACCGCCCTTCTCCAGCGTTTCGGAGAGGAACTCCAACAACGGCTTTGTGCACCCCGGTTACTGGCTCTCTGGGCGCACGGATCGCTCGGCGGAGGTGACTATCAAGAGGGCCGCAGCGATCTCGACCTGATCGCGATCACCGACCGCCGGTGCACGCCGGAGGAGGAGCGCCGGCTCGGCGAGCTGCACGAGAATCTGGACAGCACCGAGCGCCTGGCCGCGAAACTGCATTGCAGCTATCTCGCCGCCGACGAGGTGACAGACCCCGAACGCAGCCACCTCACCTGGGCCCACCGGGAACTGAAGCGCCGCCCGGTAACCCCCGTCACCCGGCGCGAACTCCACACGTTCGGCCGGGTCCTGCACGGCGCGGACCCCGCGGCCCTGCTTCCGCCGGTCACCGACGCACAGCTCGCCACTTCCGTGCTCGCATCCCTGCGCGGTTTCTGGCGGCCCGCCCTGGACCAGCCCGACCGCTGGCTCCAGGACATCTGGGTCGACCTCGGTCTGCTGACCCTGGCCCGTGCCACGGTCACGCTGCGCGACGGCAGGTTGATCACCAAGGGCGAGGCACTGCACGTCCTGGCCGAGCTGAACGCCCCGGCCGAGGTCGTCGCCGACATCCGGGCCCGCCGCTACGACGTCCCGGCCCCCGCCCCCGCCGGCCCCGCCTGGCTCGCCCGGCGCGCCGACCTGGCCCGGGACTTCCTCGGCCATGCCATCGACCGCACATGGGCAACGTACGGACCTGGCGGACCGGCCGACACCGCCTTCCCTGGTGAGGGGGCCGAGTGACCGGACACCTGCCCCGCCGGCCGGCGGACTCAAGGACCACGACCGTCAAGGACCACGGCCGCCAAGGACCACAACCGTCAAGGACCACGACCGTCAGGGACCACGGCCTCCTCTCCTTCGGTGACCGTGGTCTCTCCTGGGAAGCGGAGGTCGCCGTGATCGTCCGGGGCGGGAGCTGCTCGCCGCTCCGCCGGGATGGCCGACCGTCCGGTGGCTGCGGGTGCGACCGGGCGGGGCTGCGGTCCCGGACGTGGGGAACGGCGTTTCCGCGCGCCGTTCCCGCGCGAACTGCCGCGTTGACAGGCGGCGAAACGGGTGGTTGTAATGGTCCGCGTGTCACGTGACGCCGGCCGGAGAGCAGTGGGCAGGCCGGTAGTCGGGCGAACACCTTCACCAAGGGATCTGCCTTGAGTCCATACTCCGCATCCTGCGTTTGACGTAGGCGCCTCCGTGCGCCGTCCCTTGTCCTCAGCGGTGCCCCGCACCCCCGTGTGACCTCGCCACGCCACGCCTCCCCGATGGCCGCCGCACCTCGGCGACCGCACCCGGCTGCGCGGCGCGAGCGAGGTCCGTCGCCGGACGAGGTCCCGCGTACGGTCCCTGCGCGCCACGCACCCACCCCACATCACCACCACACACCCGCACCACACACACCCATGCACCGCTGGGCCCGTGCGCATCCAGGTACCTGTGCGTACCAGGGCACCCCTGCGTGCGTGTACCCCTGTCCGCAACCACATCTCCGGAGATCCGACACCGTATGCCCAAGTCCTTCAACCAGCAGGTCATCGAGGAGTTCCGCGCCAACGGAGGAAAGGTCGGCGGCCCCTTCGAGGGCGGCGACCTCCTCCTGTTGACCACCACCGGCGCGAAGTCGGGGGAGCGGCACACCGTCCCCCTCGCCTATGTGCGCGAGGGCGGGCTGCTACTGATCGTCGCGTCCGCCGCCGGCGCGCCCAGCCATCCCGCCTGGTACCACAATCTGCTCGCCCATCCCGCGGTGCGGGTGGAGATCGGCACCGAGGCGTACGAGGCGATAGCGGTCCCCGCCGAGGGCGCGCGGCGCGCGAGGCTGTTCCGGCACGTGGTGCGGGTGGCGCCCGGCTACGCCGACTACCAGGCGCGCACCACCCGGACCCTGCCGGTCGTGGTGCTGGAGCGCCCCGAGCCCGAAGCGTCGGGCCCGCGCGAGGTCAACAACCTCGCCGACAAGCTCATCGAGGTCCACACCTGGCTGCGCGCGCAGTTGCGGTACATACGTGCCGAGGCCGACACCCACCTCGCCGCGCGGGCGGCGCACCAGGGGCCCGGCGCGCCGCCCGCGCCGGGGCTCGGCCTGCACATCCGGCAGCACTGCCTGGCGTTCTGCGAGACGCTCACGTTCCACCACACCGGCGAGGACGCGCACGTCTTCCCCGCCCTCGCGCACCACCACCCCCATCTGCGCGAAGCCCTCGACCGGCTCCGCGACGAACACCGTACGGTCGCCCGTATCAAGGACGAACTCCTCGCCCTGCTGGCCGACATCGGCACCGCCGACCCGCACCACTTCCGCGGCGAGCTGGTCCGGATGTCGGAGGAACTGACGGCGCACCTCGACTACGAGGAGGAGTCGCTCCTCCCGGCCCTGGCCGAGATCCCGTTCCCCCCGGCCCCACCGGCCCCCGCCCCGCAACCGGCCGCGAATCCGGCATCGGCGCCCGCCCCGGAACCGGCCCCGAACCCGGAATCGGCACCCGCTCCGGAACCGGAATCCGCCCCGGCTGACAGTGCGGGGAGCACCGCCGTCCGACGGTGACCACGGGAGGCGGTGACGGGTTCGGCGGGCCCGGCCCGCCACCGCCTCCCATCGTCACCAGGACCACCGGTGCCCCGGCCCGCGCCCGGCCCTTCGGAGACCCTCCGGCGGGCTCGTTGCCCCCACCGCCTGCGCCTCGGCGGCGGGGGCAGCGTCTCAGGCGTCGTCCCCGGCCGTGCCGGAGGAGAGCAGCTGGCAGCTGTCGAAGTTCATGCACCCGCAGGCGAGGCAGTCGGCGACGGCGTTCCGCAACGCTTGCGTCTCCTGGACGAACCGGTCCAGTTCAGGGAGTTTGCGTTCGGCGAGCGCGCGCCATTGCCGGGTGGCGCTCCGGTCGGCGGAGGTGTCCAGCAGCTGGCGGATCTCGGCGAGGGTGAACCGGGCCCGCTGCGCCATTTTGATCAGCGCGATCCGCCGCACCGTGCCGGCCGGATAGACGCGCCGCCCCGCGACGCGCCCGGCCGGCGGCAGCAGACCGATGCTCTCGTAGTAGCGCAGGGCCGACGGCCGCATCCTGACGT
Source organism: Streptomyces sp. x-80 (assembly GCF_046549095.1). Lineage (NCBI taxonomy): Bacteria > Bacillati > Actinomycetota > Actinomycetes > Kitasatosporales > Streptomycetaceae > Streptomyces > Streptomyces sp. x-80. The sequence continues at coordinate 285,636 of NZ_JAJPWM010000012.1, read as the reverse complement.
GCCGCGCGAGGTCCCCGATGCCCAGCTCCCGCACTGATCCCCCTTGACGTCAAGCGCACTTGAACCCCGAGTCTGACCGGGTGACTCGCCCACCGACAACCCGGCCACGGACAACTCGCCTGCTGCCGCGCACGTACCGGCCGCTGTTCGCCCATGCCGAGTTCCGGCGGCTCCTGCCGGCCCTGGCGGCCTCCGACCTCGGTGACGGGATGAGCGTGGTCGCCGTGGCGTGGCTGGCCGTTCTGATCGCGCCTCCCGGCCGGTCCACCCTGGTCGTCGGTGCCGCGGTTGCCGCGTACGCCCTTCCCGGAGCCGCCGGGGCGCTGGTCTTCGGCCGCTGGCTGCGCCACCTCCCCGGCCGGCGGCTGATGGCCGCGGACAGTTGGCTCCGCGCGGTGCTGCTCGGCGGTGTGCCGTTGGCCTGGGCGGCGGGGGTGCTGCACCCCGTTCTGTATGTCGTCCTGCTGGCCGGTTCGTCGGTACTGCATGCCTGGGGGAGCGCGGGAAAGTACTCCCTGCTCGCCGAGATACTGCCCGCGGAACAGCGGCTGGCCGCGAACGCGCTGGTCAGCTCGACCACCTCGGCGTCCGTCATCGTCGGCCCGGCACTCGCCGGATTTCTGGCGACGGCCGTCAGCCCGGCCTGGATCATCGGCCTCGACGCGGTGTCCTTCGCCGCCCTCGCCGTCCAGGTCGGCCGGCTGGGCGGCGCGGCCAGGGCCGTCGGGTCCGCCGCGCCGGTCGACACTGGCCGATCGGCGGCCGGTCTGCACTTCTTGCGCGGGCAGCCCGAGCTTCTCGGGATCCTCGTACTGACATGGTTCTTCAACTTCTTCTACGGACCGGTGGAGGTCGCGCTCCCGCTGTATGTCACCGCTGACCTGCACGCGCAGGCGAGCCTCCTCGGGCTGTACTGGACGGTCTTCGGGGTGGGCGCCGTTCTCGGCGGCCTGACTGCCGGTGCGTTGCGCAAGCTCCCGCTCTGGCCGGTCACCCTGGGCATCGTCGCCGGCTGGGGCCTGACGCTCGTACCGTTCGGCCTGGCCGCGCCGGTACCCGTCTCCGTAACGTGCTTCGCACTGGGCGGCGTGATCTACGGACCTTTCACGGCACTGTCCTTCACCCTGTTCCAGGACCGCACCCCGGCGGCCTGGCTGACCACGGTCCTGGCCGCCCGGGGCGCCGCCCTGCTCACCGCCGCACCGGTGGGCACCGGGCTCGGAGGTCCCCTCACCGCCGCCATGGGGCCCCGGTATGTGCTGGCCGCTTCGGGGATCGCGATCGTCGCCCTTGCCGCCGTCGCCACCGCGGTGCGGCTCCGGGGAAGGCGGCGGGCGCGTCCCCACAGGGCCCGGGGCGCCTGACCCTGAAACCCGGGTCATGGGGGTTATCCCCCGGGAAAGTGTGCGGCCGACCCCATCGCGCCAGGGCCGCCGCACGCGTGACGATCTTCTCAGCAGTACTTGGCACCAGGCAGGTTGAGGAGTGATCACACATGATCGGCAACGGGAAGCGGCTCGCGGCGGTGGTTGTGGCCCTGGCCGCGACGCTGGCCCCCGCGGCGGCCGCGTACGCGGCACCGGCGGCGTCCGCGTCGGCCGTCGCGTCGGCCCCCGTCCGCGCGCTGGACCGGATCGCCCATCCGCTGCGGTCGGCGGAGCCGGGCACCGGCACGGCCGATCTGCGCGCCCTGGGGATGATGGTGGGCGACGCCAAGGTGGTCGGCGTGGGCGAGGCCACGCACGGCTCGCACGAGTTCTTCGCCCTGAAGGACCGGCTCTTCCGCTACCTCGTCGAGCAGAAGGGATTCACCACCTTCACCCTGGAGGTGAGCTGGTCGGCGGGTCTGCGGATCGACGACTACCTCCAGCGCGGCGACGGTGACCGCGACGCGCGGCAGGTCGTGCACGAGACGATGGCCGGAACTCCCTGGGACCGCGAGGAGTTCGTGACCCTCGTCCGGTGGATGCGCGACCACAACCGCCGGCACCCCGACCGCCCGGTCCACTTCCTGGGTGACGACATCGGTGCGCCCAGTATCGACAAGCGGGTCTTCGACAGCGTCACCGACTACGTCCGGCGGACCCGTCCGGAATCCCTGCCGCGCCTGAACGCGCTCCTGACCGGCCTGCGCCCGCTCGACGACGCCGTCGCCTACCTGGAGCGGCCGCTCGCCGAGCGGCAGCAGAATGCGGCCAAGGCGCAACAAGTGCTGGAACTCGTACAACGGCAGAAGCCGGGGCGTGGCGGGGACGTCGAGCTCGTTCTCCAGAACGCCCGCAACATCGCCCAGACCTACACCTTCTTGGCCGTCAACCCCAACGACCAGGAATCGTTGACCGCCATGGAGCGCTACCGCGACCAGGTGATGGCCGAGACCACGGCATGGTGGCAGCGGCGCACCGGCGGCCGGATCCTGCTGTCGGCCCACAACGACCACACCGGCTACGCGGCCTCGGACCCCACGACGTACCCGAAGACCCAGGGCGCGTACCTCCGCGACACCCTGGGCGCGGACTACCTCTCCATCGGCACCACCTTCGACCAGGGCTCCTTCCTCTCCAAGGACGAGGCCCTCGGCGGCGAGTGGAAGAAGTTCACCGTCGGCCCGGCCGGTCCGGGCACGAACGAGTACACGCTCGACCAGGTCCGGTACCGCGACTACTACGCCGACCTGCGCAAGGCCCCGGCAGACGCCCGCAGTTGGCTGGACATCGCGCGCCCGGCATACAACGTCGGCACGCAGTACCCGAACGCCAAGACGCCCGAGATCGCCATCGGCAGGGCCTTCGACGTCCTGGTCCACCTCCACACCGTCCGGGAGGCGGGCAAGCTGTAGCGCCCCGGCACGAACCGGGCGTCCGCCGGCCAACGGGCCGGGCAGCCCCGGCCGGCCCGGCCGGTGACGGTGGGGGTCAGCCACTCCCGTGTCCGGTCGTATCTCGGCGGTGACGCCGAGGGGCGGGCACGCGACAGTGCCCTGTCACCGGCCGCTTGCCAGTGACAGGGCACTGCCCTCGGCGCGGAAGGAGAGACGGTCAGCGCCGGTGCGGGTGCTGATTACCGCACGAGGACCACGGAGTTGATCGGCGTCATGTTGTATGGCAGGTATTCGCCCACATCACGCATCACGACGGAGCAGCCACCACCGCCGTTGTACCCGTAGCAGAACTGGAAGCCCGCGCCGCCGGTCTGATTGTTGACCATCACTCGGTCGCCGGTGACGTTCGACAGGTTGTGGGGGCCGTAGCTGTAGAAGGTGTTCTGGTTCAGGATGCTGCCGTTCGTCTCACGGATGCAGACTGCGCCGGACGGGCAGGCCGTCGCCGCACCAGCGCTGGGCGCCGTGGCGAGTCCGAGTCCCACGGCGAGGGACAGACCTGCGGCGGATAACGCGATCTTGCGCATACTTTCCACCCCTTTGTATCGATGCAATCCAATATGGAGCACCTTGCTGGTGAAAGTAGCGCAGAGGGGTGGCGCGCGGAAACCGCTGAAAGTCGCCAGTGCTGTGGACCACCACGGCAGCATGCTTCCGGCAGTCCAAGAGGCCCTCGATGCGCACCTTCAGCAAGGGGAGACGGATGGCGACGCCTGGGGCCGACCCCGAACCGGGCCGTCACACAGTCCGGATGCGGACGCCGCCGACGCTCGCCTGCGGCATCAACGTACGACAGCTCGACGTCGGGTCCCGCGGGATCCGTCCCGGCCGGTACAGCCACCCAGCACCCCCGGTGCGGCGGCTCTGTGCTCGGTGAAGGGGCGCGGGCCGCCGGCTTTCATGACGTCCGGACGCGCAGTACGCAGGTCAGCATCGGAAGGGTGAACTCGCAGTCGGCGGTCTCCGGTCGGCTCGCGAGGTAGGCGCGGATCCGGCCCAGCGTGGCCTCTCGTTCCGGTTCCGGCATGACCAGCGTGCCCGCCCTCGTGGCGAGGGCCGCGACGAGGGAGTCGGCGGTGCGACGCTGCCCGTGCGGGAACTCGGCCCGTTCCGGCGAGCTGAACAGGGCGGCCGCGCCCGTCGTGGGAAGGCGCATGCCTGCCGTCTCGGCACGCCGGCCGGTGGGCGTGTCACGTGGGCCGATGGCCGCGCTCCCGCTGACCCGCGCGAGCTGGGCAAGCCACTCCACCCGGTCGTCCATGACGTTCCACAAACCGGCCAGGATGCCGCCTGGTGCGAGGACCCTGGCTGTCTCGGGTCCCGCGACGGCCATGTCGAACCAGTGCAGGGCATTACCGGCCGGCCCGGCATCGACGGCACCGTCCGGCAGCGGTATCGCCTCGGCGCTGCCCGGCAGGGCACGGACGGACGGCAGCGCGCGGCGCAGCTCGGTCAGCATCGCCGGATCGGGCTCGACCGCGACGACATCCGCGCCCAGCGCGACCAGGGTGGCGGTGAGTTTGCCGGTTCCGGCGCCCAGGTCGAGCACGCGCAGGCCGGGCGCGGACTTGAGCGCCCAGCGCACCGCGGTCGGTGCGTAGTCCGGACGGTGCTCGGCGTAGGCGACCGCCGCCGCGCCGAAGGACGAGCTGAGAAGTGTCCGGTCTCCCCGACCCATTTCCGCATCATCGCCCCGGACAGCAGGCCGTACACGACCACTCGGCCTGCGGCGGGAAGACCCGGCGGTGACCGGCCTTCCTTGACCACGCTCAGCCTTCGCCGCAAGGGGACAAGCACCTCCGGCGCATGACCTCGACGCGGCGATGTACTAGAGTTATCTCGACATCGAGATATCTGCCGAGAGGCGTACCGCTGCCGCGCCAGTAAGGCATACCTAACTTAGGGTTACCTTAGCGGATTGGCGTGACCTGTGACGGCAGGATTGCGGTGGTACGCGCGAATTCATGCATGAAGGAGACTGTCGTGTCGGCGAACAGCTTCGACGCCCGCAGCACGCTGCGCGTGGGCGACGAGTCGTACGAGATCTTCAAGCTGGACAAGGTCGAAGGCGCCGCGCGCCTTCCCTACAGCTTGAAGGTGCTGCTGGAGAACCTGCTCCGCACCGAGGACGGCGCGAACATCACCGCCGACCACATCCGGGCGCTCGGCGGGTGGGACTCCCAGGCCCAGCCCAGCCAGGAGATCCAGTTCACGCCGGCCCGCGTGATCATGCAGGACTTCACCGGCGTGCCCTGTGTCGTGGACCTCGCCACCATGCGTGAGGCCGTCAAGGAGCTCGGGGGTGACCCGGCGAAGATCAACCCGCTGGCCCCGGCCGAGCTGGTCATCGACCACTCCGTGATCGCCGACAAGTTCGGCACCCACGAGGCGTTCGCGCAGAACGTGGAGCTGGAGTACGGCCGCAACAAGGAGCGCTACCAGTTCCTGCGCTGGGGCCAGACCGCGTTCGACGAGTTCAAGGTCGTCCCCCCGGGCACCGGCATCGTCCACCAGGTGAACATCGAGCACCTGGCCCGTACGGTCATGGTCCGCAACGGCCAGGCGTACCCCGACACCCTCGTCGGCACCGACTCGCACACCACCATGGTCAACGGCCTCGGCGTGCTGGGCTGGGGCGTCGGCGGCATCGAGGCCGAGGCCGCGATGCTCGGCCAGCCCGTCTCGATGCTCATCCCGCGGGTCGTCGGCTTCAAGCTGACCGGTGAGCTCACCCCCGGCACCACCGCCACCGACCTGGTCCTCACGATCACCGAGATGCTGCGCAAGCACGGCGTCGTCGGCAAGTTCGTCGAGTTCTACGGTGAGGGCGTCGCCGCCACCTCGCTCGCCAACCGCGCCACCATCGGCAACATGTCGCCGGAGTTCGGCTCCACCGCCGCGATCTTCCCGATCGACGACGAGACCCTGAACTACCTCAGGCTCACCGGCCGCAGCGACCAGCAGGTCGCGCTCGTCGAGGCGTACGCCAAGGAGCAGGGCCTCTGGCTCGACCCGGCCGCCGAGCCCGACTTCTCCGAGAAGCTGGAGCTGGACCTGTCGACGGTCGTCCCGTCGATCGCCGGCCCGAAGCGCCCGCAGGACCGCATCGTCCTCGCCAACGCCTCGCAGCAGTTCGCGCAGGACGTCCGCAACTACGTCGAGGACGACGACGAGGCGGGCAAGGAGTCCTTCCCGGCCTCCGACTCCCCGGCCTCCACCGACGGTGTGCCGTCGCGTCCGACCACCGTCACCGCCCCCGACGGCTCGACGTACGAGATCGACCACGGCGCCGTCACCGTCGCCGCGATCACCTCCTGCACCAACACCTCGAACCCGTACGTCATGGTCGCCGCCGCGCTGGTGGCCAAGAAGGCGGTCGAGAAGGGCCTGTCCCGCAAGCCGTGGGTCAAGACCACCCTCGCCCCCGGGTCCAAGGTCGTCACCGACTACTTCGACCGTGCGGGCCTGACCCCGTACCTCGACAAGGTCGGCTTCAACCTCGTCGGCTACGGCTGCACCACCTGCATCGGCAACTCCGGCCCGCTGCCGGAGGAGGTCTCCAAGGCCGTCAACGAGCACGACCTGGCCGTCACCTCGGTGCTCTCCGGCAACCGCAACTTCGAGGGCCGGATCAACCCCGACGTCAAGATGAACTACCTGGCCTCGCCGCCGCTGGTCGTCGCGTACGCCCTCGCCGGTTCGATGAAGGTGGACATCACCAAGGACGCGCTCGGCACGGACCAGGACGGTAAGCCCGTCTACCTCAAGGACATCTGGCCGTCCGAGGCCGAGGTCAACGAGGTCGTCGCCTCCGCGATCGGCCAGGACATGTTCACCTCCTCCTACCAGGACGTCTTCGCGGGCGACGCCCAGTGGCAGGCGCTGCCGATCCCGACCGGCAACACCTTCGAGTGGGACGCCGAGTCCACCTACGTGCGCAAGCCCCCGTACTTCGAGGGCATGACGATGGAGACGACCCCGGTCGTGGACATCGCCGGCGCCCGGGTGCTGGCCAAGCTGGGCGACTCGGTCACCACCGACCACATCTCCCCGGCCGGTGCCATCAAGGCCGACACGCCGGCCGGCAAGTACCTCACCGAGCACGGCGTCGAGCGTCGCGACTTCAACTCCTACGGCTCGCGCCGTGGTAACCACGAGGTCATGATCCGCGGCACCTTCGCCAACATCCGCCTGCGCAACCAGATCGCGCCGGGCACGGAGGGCGGCTTCACCCGCGACTTCACCCAGGACGGCGGGCCGGTCGGCTTCATCTACGACGCCTCGCAGAACTACCAGGCCGCCGGCGTCCCGCTGGTCATCCTGGCGGGCAAGGAGTACGGCTCCGGCTCGTCCCGCGACTGGGCCGCCAAGGGCACCGCGCTGCTCGGCGTCAAGGCCGTCGTCGCCGAGTCCTACGAGCGCATCCACCGCTCGAACCTCATCGGCATGGGCGTCCTGCCGCTCCAGTTCCCGGAGGGCGCCACGGCCGGTTCGCTCGGCCTGACCGGCGAGGAGACCTTCGCCGTCACCGGCGTCACCGCGCTGAACGACGGCGGCATCCCGGAGACCGTCAAGGTCACCGCTGCCGCCCCGGGCGGGACCACGGTGGAGTTCGACGCCAAGGTCCGCATCGACACCCCCGGCGAGGCGGACTACTACCGCAACGGCGGCATCATGCAGTACGTGCTGCGCTCGCTGATCCGTAAGTAAGCCGCGCCGGCCGCCCGGCAAGCGCCGGCGGAGGCACGAAGGGCCGCACCCTCCCGGGGGTGCGGCCCTTTCGCCTGTGCGGGGGGCCGCATCTCCCCATGAGGTGATGCGGCCCGTGGCGTCGTTCCGGAGCTGTCGCGGCAGCCGCCCGGCTACCGCGCGAGCAGTTCGATCTGGGCGAGCGAGGCCGTCCCGCCGCCGTTCACCAGCCGGTAGTGCCGGTAGGTGTCGGGGTGCGCGAGGGAGAACACCCGGGTCTGCTTGTCCCACGGGAAGCGTTCACCGGAGCGCCGGTCCAGTTCCTGCCACTGCCGGCCGTCCTTCGAGCCCTCCAGGACCCAGCCCGTCGGTGCGGCGGTGTGGTCCGCCGAGGTCAGGGTGTAGGACGTGACCCTGGCCGGCTGCTTCAGGCCGACGGGGGCGGTGGTGAAGGGCGCCGAGGTGTCGGAGGTGTTGTCGAAGAGCGGGCCGGCGACGGGGTCGGTCACATCGGCCGGCGGGGTGGGGATCTTGTCGTCCTGGGTGAGGGAGGAGGGGGCGGCGTTCTTTCCGGTGCCCCAGGCGGAGGGCCGATCTCCCATGGCGAATTCCAGGGTGCCGCCCCGGGCGAGCAGATCGTGGGGGAGAGCGGTGGAGTTCCAGGGCTTGCCGTTGACGCGGAGGCTCTGGACGTAGATGTTGCGGTCGCTGTTGCGGGGGGCCTTGATGACCAGGTCGCGGCCGTTCTCCAGATGGACGGTGGCCTTGGTGAACAGCGGGGAGCCCACGGCGTATTCGGGGGAGCCCATCACCAGGGGGTAGAAACCGAGGGAGCTGAAGATGTACCAGGCGGACATCTCGCCGTTGTCCTCGTCGCCCGGATATCCCTGGCCGATCTCACTGCCGAGGTAGAGCCGGGACATGACCTCGCGGACCTTCTCCTGGGTCTTCCAGGGCTGTCCGGCCGCATCGTAGGTGTAGGCGATGTGGTGCGCGGGCTGGTTGCTGTGCCCGTACATGCCCATCCGGACGTCGCGGGCCTCGGTCATTTCGTGGATGACGTCGCCGTAGGAGCCGGCGAATTCCTTGGACGCGGTCTCCGGGGTGGCGAAGTACGCGTCCAGCTTCTTGGCCAGACCGGCCCGGCCGCCGTAGAGGTTGGCCAGCCCGCGGGTGTCCTGCGGTGCGGTGAAGGCGTAGGTCCAGGCGTTGGTCTCGGTGTAGTCGTTGCCCCAGACCCGGGGGTCGAACGCGTCCGGCGACAGGCGCCAGTTGCCCTTCGCGTCCTTGCCCTGGAAGAAGCCGACCTTGTTGTCGAAGAGCTTGACGTAGTTCTGGGCGCGGCCCAGGAAATAGTCCGATTCCTCTTTGTAACGGGGGTTCTTGGTCTTCTCGTAGAGGGCCTTGCCCATACGGGCGATGCCGAAGTCGTTGAGATAACCCTCCAGCGCCCACGACGCGCCCTCGTGGGTGTCGGTGCTCGTATAGCCGAGGAACGGAGAGGTGTTCATGCCCTTGCGGCCGACGCCGGGGTTCGGCGGGGCGACGGTGGCGTTCTTGACGGCCGCCTCATAGGCCGCCGCGGCGTCGAATTTCACGCCCTTCGCATAGGCGTCGGCGAAGGCCACATCGGAACTCGTACCGGTCATCAGGTCCGCGTAACCGGGGGAGGACCAACGGGATATCCAGCCGCCGTCCTTGTACTGCTGGACGAAACCGTCGACCATTTTCCCGGCCCGCTCCGGGGTGAGCAGCGAATAGGCCGGCCAGGTGGTGCGATAGGTGTCCCAGAAGCCGTTGTTGACGTACACCTCGCCGTCGACGATCTTCGCACCGGTGTGCGTCGGGGTGTCCGGACCGGTCCGCGGCGCGAACGGGCTGGCGTAGCGGACCCGCGAACCGACCTGCTCCGAACCGGAGTTGGGGTAGAGGTAGAGGCGGTAGAGGTTGGAGTAGAGGGTGGTCAGCCGGTCGCGGTCGGCGCCCGTCACCTCGATGCGGCCCAGGATGCCGTCCCACTGCGCCTGCGCACGCTTCTTGACGCTGTCGAACGACGTGCCCGCGGGGATCTCGCGGGCCAGGTTGGCCTTCGCCTGGTCCACGCCGATCAGCGAGGTGGCGATGCGCATCGTCACGGTGTGGCCGGCGCCCGGCGCGAAGCGCAGATAGCCGGTGACGTCCTTGCCCCCGCCGCCGTCGAGCCGGCCGCCCTTGGTGACCGGCGCGTCGAAGACGCCGTAGACGAACAGCCGGGAGGCACCGGCCGACAGACCGCTCTTGACGTCCGAGAAGCCGGTGACGATCCCGCGCTCGGTGTCGAGGGTCAGCCCGCCCTTGTTGTTGACATTGTCGAAGATCAGGTTCGCGTCGGCGCCGGGGAAGGTGAAGCGCATCATCGCGGCGTGGTCGGTCGGGGTGATCTCCGTCCGGAGGCCGTTGTCGAACGTCACGCCGTAGTAGTGCGGGCGCGCGGTCTCGTTGGCGTGGTGGAAGGGCAGCGCGCGGGCGGTGCGCGAGGCGTCGGGGGTGCCGGCCGCGGCGGACGGCATCACCTGGAACGTCTGCCGGTCGCCCATCCAGGGGCTCGGCTCATGGCTCGCGCTGAACGCCTGGAGGGTGGGCAGGTTGTCGGCGTTGTTGTCCTTGGCGTACGCGTAGAGCCAGTCGGCGGAGCCCGCGTTCGTCACCGGCGTCCAGAAGTTGAAGCCATTGGGGACGGCGGTGGCGGGGAAGGTGTTGCCGCGCGAGAAGCTGCCGCTGGAGAGCGTGCCGCGGTTGGTGACGGCGTAGTCGGAGAGGTGCGCGAGCGGTTTGTCCGGGGCCTTGGGCCCGATGGTGACGTCGTCGATCCAGCCGCGGAAGGCCGGCGCGGTCTTCGGCGCCGCGGGCGCGTCGTAGCCGACCAGGACGCGGGCGATGGTCTTACCGGCCGCGACCGCGCCGATCCGCGACTCCTTGTTGTTCCACTGGTTGGCGTAGAGCGTCTTGGAGGCGGCCTGGCCCTGCTGGGTCAGCGGGGCGCCGTGCTGGTCGACGGCGCGCAGCTGGCTGAGGTAGGTGCCGTCGGTGAAGGCCAGGTCGAGTGCCACATGGGTCGCCGGGTAGGCGGCGTCCGGCGTGGCCATCTCGGGGAAGATCTTGTACGAGAGCGAAGTGGCCGCGGTGACCGGGGTGTTGACCTGGAAGATCTTGTTGTACGCGTAGCCGTGGCCCGCCGCGGTGTGGGTGCCGGCGTAGCGCAGCGCATGGGTGCCGCTGAAGCCGGCGTGGGCCTTGGCGGTGGGGGAGTCGGTGGGGCCGGTGTCGGTCCTGGTGGTCATGCCGGGCGCCGCGGGACCGGTCTGCGGGCTGACGCCGGCGGCCCGCGGCTTGCCGTCCGGGCCCCGTTCGACGGTGTCGGTCCAGTCGGGCCGCGGATCGCCGGCCTCGAAGGAGGAGCTGAACCGCGGTGATCCCTCGGGCGGTGGGGACGGCGCGGCCTGGGCCGGGCCGTGCGCGGTGAGGACGAGCAGGGTGGCCGCCACGAGGGCGGCGGGGCGGGCGATCCCCCGCAAGGGACGGATCCGGTGTCGGGTGTGCCGGTGTCTGAGCCGCACGCGAGCCCTCTCAACGGTATTGACATCGTTGTCAGTTGTGTAACGCAGACATAAGTAAGAGGGGGTGCGGGCTTTGGTGTCAAGGGTGCCGGTGAGATCCGTGACGTGCGCGGGGGCGGGGATTCCGCCTGGTGCGGGCCGGGCGGGGCGCGGTGCGGAACGGAGGTTCCGGGCGCGGTCGGACCGCCGCATGTCGGGGAGGTCTCAACTAGGGAAAGACTGCTGTGGAACCCTGCATTCGATCTTGCCCAGTCGGCCGGAAGTGGACTATACCTGTCGGCGTCCGAACGGCCGGTGAAACGCGGCCGTGGATCCGGGGGGATCTGTGGGGAACCCGAAGATTTCCCCGCATATCTCTAGCACGCCCGGTGCACATCCCGTACAACTCAGCTTCATCTGACCCGCGGTGCCGGGTGGCTCCGGTACACCGCCTGAGTCCTGAAGAAGGCGAGGACTTGCGCATGGGATCCACCTCAGAATTCAACCGGCGTGATCTGGTAAAACGAGCCGCGGCCCTGGGAATCGTCGCCGTTCCGGCCATGGGCATGCTCTCCGCGTGTGCCACCGGAGGCGGTGGTGGTGAGAGTGACAACGGTGCGAAGAGCAAGGGCACGACCTCGGCGAAGAATCCGCTGGGCGTGAAGAACGGCGCACCGGTCGAAGCCTTCATCTTCAAGGGCGGTCTGGGCGACCAGTACGCCAAGGACGCCGAGGCCGACTACAACAAGACGTACGGCGTCACCGTCAAGCACACCGGTACGCAGCAGGTCGGCCCGAAGCTCCAGCCGCGCTTCGCCGGCGGCAATCCGCCGGATCTCATCGATAATTCCGGCTCCGACCATCTGGACATGAACACCCTTTCCTCGCAGGGCCAGTTGCAGGATCTCACGGCGCTGCTGGACGCCGCCTCGCTGGACGACCCGAACAAGAAGGTCCGGGACCTCGTCTACCCCAGCACCCTGGAAAAGGGCAAGCACAAGGACGCCTTTGATGTCCTCTATTACGCGTTCACCGTCTACGGCACCTGGTATTCCAGCAAGCTGCTGAAGGACAAGGGCTGGGAATACCCCGCCTCATTCGATGACATGATCAAGCTCTGCGCCGAGATCAAGAAGTCGGGCATGGCGCCCTGGACGTACCCGGGGAAGTATCCGTACTACGTCCACTTCAATCTCTTCGCGCAGATCGCCAAGATCGGCGGCCTGGACAAGTGGATCGCGATCGACAATCTGGAGCCGAAGGCGTGGACGTCGAACGACGCGGTCAAGCAGGTGGTCGAGCACTATGAGGAACTGGCCGCCAAGGGCTACTTCCTGGAGGGCAGCCAGGGCCTGACCCATATCCAGTCGCAGACCGCCTGGACCCGTGGCAAGGCCGCCTTCATACCCAACGGTTCCTGGGTGGAGAACGAGGCCGCGCCGACCACTCCGAAGGATTTCGGAATGTCCGTCGGTGTGCTGTTCGACGGCGGCAGCGGCGACAAGATGCCGCACGGCACCGTACGCGCCGAGCCCAGTGAGCCGTTCATCGTGGCCAAGGGCGGCAAGAACCCGACCGGCGGTATGGAACTGCTGCGGATCATGCTCTCCAAGAAGCACGCGCAGAACTTCGCGACAAAGGTCAAGTCGCTCACCGCCGTCCAGGGCGCGACCGACGGAATGCAGCTGTCGCCGGGGCTCTCCTCCGCCGCCGAGGTGGTCAAGGCGGGTGGCAAGAACCTGCTGATGGTCCAGCTCCAGGAGTGGTATCCGAAGCTGACGGACGAGAAGCTGGGCGGGCTCACCAGCCAGCTGCTGACCGGTGACATGAAGGCCGCCGAATGGATCAAGAAGGCGCAGCAGTTCTCCGACGAGTTCGCCAAGGACGATTCCGTCACCAAGTTCCACCGCGGTTCCTGACCGGGTACCACCGCTGACAGGGAGGGCCGGGGAGCGCAATGCAACACGGCAAGTACCGATTCATCGCGGGGTTCCTGGCCCTGCCTCTGGTGATTTACGCGGTCTTCGTGATCTCACCATTCGTCCAGGCATTCCAGATATCGACCACGGAGTGGAGCGGACTCCGTGGCGCCGCCAAGAGCATCGGTCTGGACAACTACGACAAGCTGCTGCACAGCGACGAATTCTGGAACGCGCTCAAACACAACGTCATCATGCTCGTGCTGGTGCCGATCGCGACACTGGCCCTGGGGCTGTTCTTCGCCTTCATGCTCAATGTCGGTGGCCGGTCCCGCCGGGGCGCCGTCATCACCGGCGTGCGCGGCGCGGGGTTCTACAAGTTCGTCTACTTCTTCCCGCAGGTCATCTCGATCACCATCATCTCGGTGATCTGGTTCAACATCTACAATCCGGATCCGCACGACGGCATGCTCAACTCGCTGCTCGGTGCGGTGGGTCTGGATTCCCTCCAGAGTTCCTGGCTGGGCGAGAAGGACATCGCGCTCGCCTGCATCATGGTCGTGATGGTCTGGGCGAATGTCGGCTTCTATGTCGTGCTGTTCTCGGCGGCCATGGCGTCCATTCCGCGGGACATCTACGAAGCCTCGCTGCTGGACGGCGCCAACCGCCTGCACACCTTCTTCCGGATCACGCTTCCGCTGCTCTGGGACACCGTGCAGACGGGCTGGGTCTACATGGGCATCATCGCGATGGACGCCTTCGCGCTGGTGCAGATCATGTCGGTCAACATGGGCGGCCCGGACGGCGCGACGGACGTCGTACCGCTACGGCTCTACCAGACCGCCTTCCGCGACAGCCAGTTCGGCTACGCCGCGGCCATGGGCGTCGCCATGCTCGTCGTGACGCTGTTGTTCGCCGTCCTCACGATGCGCTTCGCGCGGCGTGAGCGGATCGAGTTCTAGGGGTACGGGCGCATGACGACGGAAACCAACGCGGTGGACCGGCGGCCGGCAGTGTCCGGCCCGAGCACCGGCGGCGCGGCCCGCGGGAAGAAGTCCCGCAAGGGCGCCGAGGGCGGCGTACTGAACGTCTTCTCGCACGGCATGCTGATCGTGTGGGCGCTGATGGTGGGGCTGCCCCTGCTGTGGGTGCTGTGGAGCTCCTTCAAGAGCAGCGGGGACATTCTCACCACGCCGTGGTCGCTGCCGGACAGTCTGCATTTCGAGAACTGGGCGAACGCCTGGAACAAGGCCAACATCGGCAAGTTCTTCCTCAACACCATTATCGTGGTGGGCGGTTCGGTCATCGGGACGATGGTGCTCGGCTCCATGGCGGGCTATGTCCTGGCGCGCTTCAAGTTCCCCGGGAACAGATTCATCTACTACCTGTTCGTGGCCGGTATGTCCTTCCCGGTCTTCATGCTGGTCATCCCGCTGTTCTTCGTGATGCGGGACTTTCCCGGGATACCGCTGCTGGCGACGTACCAGGGCCTGATCATGGTCTATATCGCCTATTCGCTGCCCTTCACGGTCTTCTTCATGACGTCCTTCTTCCGTACGCTGCCGACCTCGGTGGCGGAGGCGGCGATGATCGACGGCGCCTCGCATCTGCGGACGTTCTTCCAGGTGATGCTGCCGATGGCCAAACCGGGCCTGATCAGCATCGGCATCTTCAACTTCCTGGGCCAGTGGAACCAGTACCTGCTGCCGATGGTCCTCAACCAGAACGAGGACAAGTACGTCCTCACCCAGGGCCTGGCCAACATCGCCTTGCAGCAGGGCTATGAAGGCGACTGGGGCGGTCTGATGGCCGGCATGATGATCGCGATGCTGCCGGTGCTCATCGTGTACTTCATCTTCCAGCGGCAGGTGCAGGCCGGTCTGACGGCCGGCGCGATCAAGTAGCGCCCGGGGCCGTCGCCCCGTGCCTTCCAGGGCGGCTCCGCCACGGCGGAGCCGCCCTGCGGTATGTCCGGGTACGTTCCATACGTCGCGTGCCCGGCGGCGCGGACCACGGCCGGCGGCCGGGCCACTTCCCGATCATGCTCCGCTCAACGCCTTGACGGGACTTCCCGGCCGGAGTTCTGCTTAGGGTTCACATGTTGAAATCGTAAGCCGCCCCCCGAGGACGTGGGTGCGGCCAGGCGGACGGTCGTCGTGCCGTCCGCCCCAGGCGGGAGTGGATGAGCCGATGGAGACTCCGGGGTCGCAGTCCTCGCTGCACCGGGCCAATCTGGAGCGGGTCGTACGCGCGGTGCGCATGGCGGGCTCGCTGACGCAGGCGGAGATCGCCCGGAGCACCGGGCTGTCCGCGGCCACGGTCTCCAACATCGTTCGTGAGTTGAAGGACGGCGGGACCGTCGAGGTGACCCCCACCTCCGCGGGCGGACGGCGGGCGCGCAGCGTCTCGCTCTCCGGCGACGCGGGCATCGTCGTGGGGGTCGATTTCGGCCACTCCCATCTACGGGTGGCGGTCGGGAACCTGGCCCACCAGGTGCTCGCGGAAGAGGCCGAGCCGATCGATGTGGACGCCTCCGCCGCCGAGGGGTTCGACCGGGCGGAACGGCTGGTCAGCAGGCTGATCGAGGCGACCGGGATCGCACCGGGCAAGGTGATCGGGGTCGGCCTGGGCGTGCCCGGCCCCATCGACGTCGAATCCGGCACCCTCGGGTCGACGGCGATCCTGCCGGGCTGGTCGGGCACGAACCCGAGCCGGGCGCTCTCCGAACGCCTGGGCATGCCCGTGTACGTCGACAACGACGCCAACCTCGGCGCGCTGGGCGAGCTGGTGTGGGGGAGTGGCCGGGGCGCCACCGACCTGGCGTACATCAAGGTCGCCAGCGGCGTCGGCGCGGGGCTGGTGATCAGCGGACAGATCTACCGGGGTCCCGGTGGTACGGCGGGCGAGATCGGGCACATCACGCTGGACGAGGCCGGGCCGGTGTGCCGCTGCGGCAACCGCGGCTGCCTGGAGACCTTCACCGCCGCCCCGTACGTGCTCCCCCTGCTGCGGCCGAGCCACGGCGCCGAGCTGACCATGGTGCGGGTGGTGCAGCTGGCCCGCGAGGGGGACCCGGGCTGCCGGCGGGTGATCGGGGACGTGGGCCGCCATATCGGCAGCGGGGTGGCCAATCTCTGCAATCTGCTCAACCCGAGCCGGGTGGTGCTCGGCGGGGATCTCGCGGAGGCCGGTGAGCTGGTGCTGGGGCCGATCCGCGAATCGGTGTCGCGGTACGCGATCCCCAGCGCGGCACGGCAGTTGGGGATCGTGCCGGGTACCCTCGGCGGCCGCGCGGAGGTCCTGGGCGCGCTCGCGCTGGTGCAGAGCGAGATGGGTGACGCGACGCTGCTGGACGGGGTGCGGGCCGCGGGCGCTCCGATTACCGCCTAGACGCCCTGAGTTCAGACAGCTAACGCATGGCACCGTTGTCATCTCGTTAAGGATTTACTCCTTGACGGTGGGCTGGCGGCCGAGTTGACTTCCAGCCACCTCGGCCGCAACGACGCGGCCACGTCAGGGAGGCAACCCCAATGAACCTTTGGACGCGTCGCGTCGTCATAGGCACCGCAGCCGTCTCGATGGCGCTCTCCGTCGCCGCCTGCGGCAAGGCCGGCGACGGCGGGAAGGCCGCCGACGGTGGCGGCGGCGGTGGCGACAACAAAACCATCGGACTGCTGCTGCCGGAGAACAAGACCACCCGCTACGAGACCTTCGACCGCCCGCTGATGACGGCGAAGATCACGGAACTCTGCGGCGACTGCAAGGTCATGTACAACAACGCGGCGCAGGACACCGAGAACCAGAAGAAGCAGTTCGACGCGCTGATCACCCAGGGCGTCAAGGTGATCATTCTGGACCCCGTCGACTACAAGGCCACCAAGTCCTGGGTGAACCAGGCCGCCAAGAAGGGCGTCAAGGTCGTCGCGTACGACCGGCTGGCCGAGGGGCAGATCTCCGCGTACGTCTCCTACGACAACGAGAAGATCGGCCGCCTCCAGGGCGAGGCGCTGGTCAAGGCGCTCGGCGACAAGGCCAAGGAGAGCGATGTCGTCATGATCAACGGCTCGCCGACCGACCCGAACGCCCCGTTCTTCAAGAAGGGCGCCCACAGCGTCCTCGACAAGCAGGTCAAGAAGATCAGCTACGAGCAGGACATCCCCGACTGGTCGTCGGACGAGGCCAACAAGAAGATGAGCGCGGCCATCGACTCGCTCGGCAAGAGCGCCATCCAGGGCGTCTACTCCGCCAACGACGGTATGGCGGGCGGCATCATCACCGCCCTCAAGAACCAGGGCGTCAAGGTCCCGGTCGGCGGCCAGGACTCCGAACTCGCCGGCCTCCAGCGGATCCTCAAGGGCGACCAGGCGTTCACGATCTACAAGCAGATCAAGCCGCAGGCCGACATCACCGCCGAGATCGCGGTCAAGCTCCTCAAGGGCGAGAAGACCGACTCCCTGACCCCCACCAAGGTGGACAGCCTCAGCGGCGAGGTCAAGGGCATCCCCGCCAAGCTGTACGACGCGCAGGTCGTGACCAAGGACAACATCAAGGACACGCTCGTCAAGGACAAGGTCTACAAGGCGAGCGACATCTGCACGCCGGACGTCAAGGCGGCGTGCGAGGCAGCCGGTATCAAGTGACACCCGCCGGCCGGGGCCGCGCGGTACTCCCGTGGCCCCGCCGCCCGGACCGGTGCCCGGTCCCGTACCCGCCCCACTCCGGGAGCGGGCCCCGGACCACACCGTGCACACCCCTGCCCCACGCACCACCGTCCCCGCCGTTGCGACGGCGGCGAAGGAGATGATTCACGTGTCCGCTCCGCCTGTGCTGGCGTTGCGCGGAATCTCCAAGCGCTTCGGCGCCGTCCAGGCGCTCACGGACGTCACCCTGGAGATCCACCCCGGCGAGGTGGTCGCCCTCGTCGGCGACAACGGCGCCGGTAAGTCCACCCTCGTCAAGACCATCTCGGGCGTCCACCCGGTCGACGACGGCGCCATCGAATGGGAGGGCCGGCCGGTCCGCATCACCCGGCCGCACGACGCCCAGGACCTCGGCGTCGCCACCGTCTACCAGGATCTGGCGCTCTGCGACAACCTCGACGTCGTCGCCAACCTCTACCTCGGCAACGAACTGCGCACCGCCGGGATCCTGGACGAGATCGCGATGGAGAAGCGCGCCAAGGAACTGCTGGACACCCTGTCCATCCGCATCCCCAGCGTCCGTATCCCCGTCGCCTCGCTCTCCGGCGGCCAGCGGCAGGTCGTCGCCATCGCCCGCGCGCTGATCGGCGACCCGAAGGTCGTCATCCTCGACGAGCCGACCGCCGCCCTCGGTGTCGAGCAGACCGCCCAGGTCCTCGACCTCGTGGAGCGGCTGCGCGAGCGGAACCTCGCCACCATCCTCATCAGCCACAACATGGCCGATGTGCAGGCCGTCGCGGACCGGGTCGCGGTGCTGCGGCTGGGCCGCAACAACGGTGTCTTCGACGTCGCGGACACCTCGCACGAAGAGATCATCGCCGCCATCACCGGCGCCTCGGACAACGCCGTCACCCGCCGCAAGGCGCGTACGGACCAGGTCAGGAAGGAGGACGTGCGATGAGCGACCTCACCGAACGCTCCGGCGGCGAGGACTCCGCGACGGAGCCGGCCGCCCCCGGCGCCGCGCCCGGTCCGCAGCCGGCCGCCGTCGATCCCCGCCTGCTCGTCCGCGAAAAGGGCATCGCCGGCTACGTCGACGACTTCGCGCGCCGGGTGCGCGGCGGTGAGCTGGGCTCGCTGCCGGTCATCATCGGGCTGATCGTCATCGCCGTCGTCTTCCAGTTCAAGAACAGCAACTTCCTGTCCGCCGACAGCCTCGCGAACATCGGCGTCTACACCTCCGGCCTGGGCATCATGGCGGTCGGCATCGTCTTCGTGCTGCTGCTCGGCGAGATCGACCTGTCCGTCGGCTCGGTGGCCGGCGTCGGCGCCGCCGTCTGGGCCGTGCTCAGCACCACCCACGGCGTCGGCGACGGGCTCGCGGTGCTGATCGCCGTCGTCGTCGGCATCGGCATCGGCGCCCTGCACGGCTTCTTCTTCGCCAAGGTCGGCGTACCGGCCT
Organism: Streptomyces sp. x-80; assembly: GCF_046549095.1. Lineage (NCBI taxonomy): Bacteria > Bacillati > Actinomycetota > Actinomycetes > Kitasatosporales > Streptomycetaceae > Streptomyces > Streptomyces sp. x-80. The sequence continues at coordinate 266,470 of NZ_JAJPWM010000012.1, read as the reverse complement.
TCGTCGTCACGCTGGCCGGCTTCCTCGCTTGGAGCGGTCTGCAGATCTGGCTGATGGGCAAGGAGGGCTCCATCAACACGCCGGGCGGCAGCGTGGTGGAGAAGCTCACCGGCTACTACTTCGAGGACAAGGCCGCCGCCTACGGCCTCGCCCTGGTCGCGGTCCTCGCCTACGCCGGCTCGCTGCTGCTGAGCGCCCGGCGCCGGCGCGCCGCGGCCCTGCCCAGCCGGCCGCTCGGCGAGATCCTGCTGCGCACCGGCGTCGTCGCCGTCCTCGCCTTCGCCGTCGCGTACGTGCTCAACGAGCCCGCGGGCGCCCGGGGCCTGCCACTGGCCCTGGTGCTCTTCCTGGCGGTCCTGGTCATCGCCGACTACGTGGTGCGGCGCACCACCTACGGGCGGCAGATCTTCGCGGTCGGCGGCAACGCCGAGGCGGCCCGCCGCGCCGGTATCAACGTGACCCGGATCCGGATCAGCGTCTTCGCCGTCTCCGGCATGCTCGCCGCGTTCGGCGGTCTGTTCATCGCCAGCCTCTCCGGCGGCGCCACCAAGAACCTGGGCGCCGGGAACACCCTGATGAACGTCATCGCGGCGGCCGTCATCGGCGGCACCAGCCTCTTCGGCGGCCGCGGCAAGGTCTGGTCGGCGCTGCTGGGCATGCTGGTCATCCAGTCCATCCAGCAGGGCCTGAACCTGCTCGGCATGGCCAGCGAGATCCAGAACATGATCACCGGCGCGGTCCTGCTCGCCGCCGTGGTGATCGACTCCATCTCCCGCCGCACCCAGAAGACGGCCGGACGCACCTGACCGCCGAGCGCCCGCCGCACCCGGCGAAACCGGCCCCCACCAGCCACGATCCGGTGGGGGCCGGGCCGCGTGCGGGGCCCGCCGCCGGCGGGGTCCGTTTGGCCGCCGCACCCGAGTGACATACATCGCAAGGCCCGGCCGCCGACGCCGCGACCGGAACACTAGACTCGGCTGATCGGCAAGCTCGACCAGCTCGAAGTCGAAGCTCGACAGCAAGGAGGCACAGTGCAGAAGGTGCCGCGCGAAGCGCGCCAGGCCGGGGCGATGGCGGGCGACGGGGAGGAGGTGCTGACCCGTATCAAGGGGCCGCGGGACCTGGACCGGCTGGGTCCGGAACAGCTTGAGCAGCTCGCCGGGGAGATCCGTACGTTCCTCGTCGAGGCGGTCTCGCGGACCGGCGGGCACCTCGGCCCGAACCTCGGTGTGGTCGAGCTGACCATCGCCCTGCACCGGGTCTTCCACTCCCCACAGGACCGGGTCCTCTTCGACACTGGGCACCAGTCCTACGTCCACAAGCTGCTCACCGGCCGGCAGGACTTCTCGAACCTGCGGGCCAAGGGCGGTCTGTCCGGCTACCCCTCGCGCGCCGAGTCCGAGCACGACGTCATCGAGAACAGCCACGCCTCGACGGTGCTGGGCTGGGCCGACGGCCTGGCCAAGGCCAACCAGGTGCGCGGCAAGGACGACCATGTCGTCGCGGTGATCGGCGACGGCGCACTGACCGGCGGTATGGCCTGGGAAGCGCTGAACAACATCGCCGTCGCCAAGGACCGCCCGCTGGTCATCGTCGTCAACGACAACGAGCGCTCCTACGCGCCCACCATCGGCGGCCTCGCCGACCACCTCGCCACCCTGCGCACCACCGACGGCTACGAGAAGTTCCTGGCCCGCGGCAAGGACCTCCTGGAGCGCACGCCGGTCGTCGGCAAGCCGCTCTACGAGACGCTGCACGGCGCCAAGAAGGGCCTCAAGGACTTCATCGCCCCGCAGGGCATGTTCGAGGACCTCGGCCTGAAGTACGTCGGTCCGATCGACGGCCACGACCTGGAGGCCCTGGAGTCCGCGCTCCAGCGCGCCAAGCGGTTCGGCGGCCCGGTCATCGTGCACTGCCTCACCGAGAAGGGCCGCGGCTACAAGCCGGCCGAGCAGGACGAGGCGGACCGCTTCCACGGCATCGGCGTCATCCACCCGGACACCGGCCTGCCGGTCGCCGCGTCCGGTGCCGACTGGACCTCCGTCTTCGGCGAGGAGATGGTCAAGCTCGGCCGCGAGCGCGGGGACATCGTCGCGATCACCGCCGCGATGCTCCAGCCCGTCGGCCTCCAGAAGTTCGCCAAGGCGTTCCCCGACCGGGTCTACGACGTGGGCATCGCCGAACAGCACGGCGCCGTCTCGGCCGCGGGGCTGGCGACCGGCGGTCTGCACCCCGTCTTCGCGCTGTACGCCACCTTCCTCAACCGGGCCTTCGACCAGGTCCTGATGGATGTCGCGCTGCACAGGTGCGGTGTCACCTTCGTCCTGGACCGCTCCGGTGTCACCGGCACCGACGGCGCGTCGCACAACGGCATGTGGGACATGTCGCTGCTCCAGATCGTGCCCGGTCTGCGGATCGCCGCACCGCGCGACGCGGACCAGGTCCGCGCCCAGCTGCGCGAGGCCGTCGAGGTCGATGATGCCCCCACGGTGGTCCGCTACTCCAAGGGCGCGGTCGGCCCGGCCGTCGAGGCGGTCGGCAAGGTCGGCGGGATGGACGTGCTGCGCGCGCCCGACGCCACCGTCCCCTCGCCCGACGTCCTGCTCGTCTCGGTCGGCGCGCTGGCCCCGATGTGCCTGGAGATCGCCGCGCTCCTCGACAAGCAGGGCATCTCCACCACGGTCGTCGACCCGCGCTGGGTCAAGCCGGTGGACGCGGCGCTGCCGGGTCTGGCGGCCCGGCACCGGGTGGTCGTCACCGTCGAGGACAACATCCGTACCGGCGGTGTCGGTTCGGCGGTCGCGCAGGCGCTGCGGGACGCCGGGGTGGACCTCCCGCTGCGCGACTTCGGCATCCCCGAGCGGTTCCTCGACCACGCCTCCCGCAAGGAGGTCATGGCGGAGATCGGACTGACCGCACCGGACATCGCCCGCCAGGTGACGGGCCTCGTCGCCCGGATCGACGGCCGCTACGACGACACCGCGGACCCGGCCGGCGCCGCGGCCGTGGGCGGGGAGGCCCAGCCCGCCGAGGCCGCCCGCGACTGAGCGCACCACCGGTGCCGATGGGCCGGCCGGTCACCCCCTACGGGTGCACCGGCCGGCCCATCGGTATGTCCGCCGCCGCGCCTCATCGGGTGAATCCCCGCCCGGCTGAGCCCCGACGTCCCCGGACCGGTTCCCTCGATTGCGGAGACTCGGTCAGTTCAGGAGTCGCGAGGTCGTCCAGGCGGAGGTTCGCCCATGAGCACAGAGCACGGCAGCACATCCCATGGCACACGCCGCGACCGTGGCATGTTCCGGACGAAGACCGTCGAGCAGTCGATCCAGGACACCGAGGAGCCGGAGCACGAACTCAAGAAGTCCCTCTCGGCACTCGACCTGACCGTCTTCGGGGTCGGTGTCGTCATCGGCACCGGCATCTTCGTCCTCACCGGAAAGATCGCCAAACAACAGGCGGGCCCCTCCGTCGCCGTCGCCTTCGTCGTCGCGGGCGCGGTCTGCGCACTGGCCGCGCTCTGCTACGCCGAGTTCGCGTCCACGGTGCCGGTCGCCGGATCGGCCTATACGTTCGCGTACGCCTCGCTCGGCGAACTGCCGGCCTGGATCATCGGCTGGGACCTGATCCTGGAGCTGGCGCTGGGCTGTGCGGTGGTCGCCGTCGGCTGGTCCGGCTATCTGCGCTCGCTGCTGGACACCGCGGGGCTGCACCTGCCCGAAGTGCTGTCCGGCACCCACGACGGACGGTTCGGCTTCGATCTGCTGGCCTGCCTGCTGGTGGTGGCGGTGACCGCCGTCCTGGTGCTCGGGATGAAACTCTCCTCCCGGGTGACGGCGGTGATCGTCGGCATCAAGGTCACCGTCGTCCTGCTGGTCATCGTCGCCGGCTCCCTGTTCATCACCGCCGCCAACTACCGGCCGTTCATCCCGCCGGCCCTGCCCACCGCGCACGGCGGCGGACTGACCGCGCCGCTGTCCCAGCTGATGTTCGGCTTCACCCCGTCCCACTTCGGCGTGATGGGCATCTTCGCGGCGGCGGCCGTGGTCTTCTTCGCCTTCATCGGCTTCGACATCGTGGCCACCGCCGCGGAGGAGACCCGCAACCCGCAGCGCGACGTGCCCCGCGGGATCCTGGGGTCGCTCGCCATCTGCACGCTCCTCTACGTCGCCGTCTCGATCGTCGTCACCGGCATGGTCAAGTACACCGAGCTGACCACCGACGCCCCGCTCGCCGACGCGTTCAAGGCCGTCGGGCACCCCTTCTACGCCGGGGTGATCAGCTTCGGCGCCGCCGTCGGCCTGACCTCGGTCTGCATGATCCTGCTGCTCGGCCAGAGCCGGGTCTTCTTCGCGATGAGCCGCGACGGGCTGCTGCCGCAGTTCTTCTCCCGGGTCCACCCGCGCTTCGGCACCCCCTACCGGTCGACCGTCGCGCTGGGCCTCGTCGTCGCCGTCGTCGCCGGTTTCACCTCGATCAACGAACTCGCCGAACTGGTCAACATCGGCACGCTGTTCGCGTTCGTGGTGGTCGCCATCGGCGTGGTGCTGCTGCGCCGCTCCCGCCCCGACCTGCCGCGCGCCTTCCGCACCCCGCTGGTGCCGCTGATCCCGGCCGCGTCCGTGCTCGCCTCGCTCTGGCTGATGCTCAACCTGCCCGCCGAGACCTGGCTGCGGTTCGCGGTCTGGATGGTGCTGGGCTTCGGCATCTACTTCGTGTACGGACGTGCGCACAGCCGCCTGGGCAGCCGGCTGCGGGGCACGGGCCGCGGCCGCTGATCCGAGGTCCGGTGCGCCGTCGTGCTATGCGCCGTCGGCTACGCGTCGTCCGGCCCGCTCCGGACGGCGCGTGGTCCGGTGACCTGGGCGCCCAGTGCCTCGACGCGTCGTCGTAGTTCGCGGTCGGCGGTGACCATCAGGCGGTTGCGTCTGCTGCCCTCGTTCGTAACCGTTGGCTCGCGGTCCGCTGCCCTCGTCCGTAGCCGCTGGCCCGCGGTCCGGCGCGCCGTCGCGCCGTTGTGCTATGCGCCGTCGGCTACGTGCCGTCCTGCCGGCTCCGGACGGCGCGTGGTCCGGTGACCTGGGCGCCCAGTGCCTCGACGCGTCGTCGCAGTTCGCGGTCGGCGGTGACCACCAGGCAGTCCCGTCCGCCGTCCTCGTCCGCCACCAGCTGCACGATCCGGTCGTCGCCGCTGCCGGGCGCCGCCTCCACCCGTACGCCACCGGCCGACGTCACCGCGCGCGCCGCGCCCTCCACGACGAGGACGATCTCCAGTGGCGGACCGGCCAGCCCCGGCAGCCCGGTGGCGGCGTACCCGCTCAGCGAGTCGCGCAGCCGCTCCGCCGCACCGTGCCGGTCCCGCCACCAGCCGTCGGGCACCGAGCCCACGACATTCGCGGCGTCGACGATGACCAAGGAATCCATACCGCAACCTTCCCACGGCGGTCCGCGCCCCGCCCCGCGGCCACCGCCGCCGCCCCGCGCGGCCGGTGCCCGCACCACCTGCCGGATCCGGCTGCCGTCGCCGCGTACCGACCGGCGGAACCCGGTGTGCGGGAAGGGCACTTCGGCGGCCACGGCCCGGCTCGGCACTGTGGCCCGGCCGGCGCGCGGCGCCCCACGCCGCTGCCCGCTCACCGGCTGAGGCATGGCCCGCACACACGACGGCGCGGGCCTGCCGCATCCAGCAGGCCCGCGCCGTCGCGCGCTCAGGTCATCGCGGCTACGCGGGCACGCTCGCGACGCCCGGGGCCAGGAACTTCTTGCCGGTCACCCGCTCGGAGACACCCTCGCGGTCCAGGTACGGCGTGATGCCGCCCAGGTGGAAGGGCCAGCCGGCGCCGGTGATCAGGCACAGGTCGATGTCCTGCGCCTCGGCGACGACGCCCTCGTCCAGCATCAGGCCGATCTCCTGCGCGACGGCGTCCAGGACCCGGTCGCGGACCTGCTCCTCGGTGAGCACCGCCGTGCCCTGCTGGAGCAGGGCCGCGACCTCCGGGTCCAGCTCCGGCTTGCCGGAGTCGTAGACGTAGAAGCCGCGCTTGCCGGCCTTGACCACGGCCGCCAGGTTCGGCGAGACGGTGAAGCGGTCGGGGAACGCGCCGTGCAGCGTCTCGGAGACGTGCAGACCGATCGCCGGGCCGACCAGTTCCAGCAGCACCAGCGGCGACATCGGCAGCCCGAGCGGCTCGACGGCCCGCTCGGCGACCTCGACCGGGGTGCCCTCGTCGATGACGTTCTGGATCTCGCCCATGAAGCGGGTCAGGATGCGGTTGACGACGAACGCCGGCGCGTCCTTCACCAGCACCGCGGTCTTCTTCAGGGACTTGGCGACGGCGAACGCGGTGGCCAGCGACGCGTCATCGGTCCGCTCGGCGCGCACGATCTCCAGCAGCGGCAGGATCGCGACCGGGTTGAAGAAGTGGAAGCCCACGACCCGCTCGGGGTGCTTCAGCTTCGAGGCCATCTCGGTGACCGACAGCGAGGAGGTGTTGGTGGCCAGTACGGCGTGCTCCGGCACCACCGCCTCGACCTCGGCGAACACCTGCTGCTTGACGCCCATCTCCTCGAAGACGGCCTCGATGACGAAGTCCGCGTCACCGAAGGCGGCCGCCTTGTCGAGGTGACCGGTGACCAGGCCCTTGAGGCGGTTGGCCTTGTCCTGGTTCACCCGGCCCTTGAGCAGCAGCTTGTCGATCTCGTCGTGGACGTACGTCACGCCCTTGTCGATCCGGGCCTGGTCGATGTCCGTGAGGACGACCGGCACCTCCAGCCGGCGCGCGAACAGCAGCGCCAGCTGCGAGGCCATCAGCCCCGCGCCGACCACGCCCACCTTGGTGACCGGACGGGCCAGCTGCTTGTCCGGGGCGCCGGCGGGGCGCTTGGCGCGCTTCTGCACCAGGTTGAACGCGTAGATGCCGCTGCGCAGTTCGCCGCCCATGATCAGGTCCGCGAGGGCCCGGTCCTCGGCGTCGAAGCCCTGCTGGCGGTCGCCGTTCTTGGCGGCGGCGATGATGTCCAGCGCGCGGTAGGCGGCCGGGGCCGCGCCGTGCACCTTGCCGTCGGCGACGGCCCGGCCGCGCGCCACCGCCTCGTCCCAGGCCGCACCGCGGTCGATCTCGTCGCGGACGACCTCGACGTCGCCCGAGAGCACCGACGCGGTCCAGCCCAGCGACTGCTCCAGGAAGTCCGCGCCCTCGAAGAGCGCGTCCGCGATGCCGAGTTCGAAGACCTGCGCGCCCTTGAGCTGGCGGTTCTGGTTGAGCGAGTTCTCGATGATGACGCGCACCGCGCGGTCCGCGCCGATCAGGTTGGGCAGCAGGACGCAGCCGCCCCAGCCCGGCACCAGACCGAGGAAGACCTCGGGCAGCGAGAACGCGGGCAGCGCCTTGGAGACGGTGCGGTAGGTGCAGTGCAGCCCGATCTCGACGCCGCCGCCCATCGCCGCGCCGTTGTAGTACGCGAAGGTCGGTACGGCCAGGCCCGACAGCCGCTTGAAGACGTCGTGCCCGCCCGTCCCGATGGCCAGCGCGTCCTTGTGCTGCTTGAGCAGCTCGACGCCCTTGAGGTCGGCGCCGACCGCGAAGATGAACGGCTTGCCGGTGATGCCGACGCCGACGACGGAGCCGTCCGCCGCCTCCTTCTCCACCTGGTCGATGGCGGCGTTGACGTTCGCCAGCGACTGGGGGCCGAAGGTGGTGGGCTTCGTGTGGTCCAGGCCGTTGTCCAGCGTGATGAGCGCGAACCGGCCCGCACCCCGGGGCAGTTCGAGATGGCGCACGTGCGCCTGCGTGACGACCTCGTCGGGGAACAGCTCGGCCGCGCCCTTCAACAGCTCAGCGGTGGTACTCACTTGCCTGCTCCCTCGAAGTGCGGGTTCTCCCAGATGACCGTGCCGCCCATGCCGAAGCCGACACACATGGTGGTGATGCCGTAGCGGACCTGCGGCTGCTCCTCGAACTGCCGGGCCAGCTGCGTCATCAGGCGGACACCGGAGGAGGCCAGCGGGTGGCCGAAGGCGATGGCGCCGCCGTACTGGTTGACGCGCGGGTCGTCGTCCGCGATGCCGTAGTGGTCCAGGAGCGAGAGCACCTGCACCGCGAAGGCTTCGTTGATCTCGAACAGGCCGATGTCATCGATCGTCAGACCGGCCTGGGCCAGCGCCTTCTCGGTCGCCGGGACCGGGCCGATGCCCATCACCTCGGGCTCGACACCGGCGAAGGAGTACGCCACCAGGCGCATCTTGACGGGCAGGCCCAGCTCGCGCGCGACGTCCTCGGCGGCGATCAGCGAGGCGGTGGCGCCGTCGTTGAGACCGGCGGCGTTGCCCGCGGTCACCCGGCCGTGCGGCCGGAACGGGGTCTTGAGGGCCGCGAGGTTCGCCAGCGTCGTCCCCGGGCGCATCGGCTCGTCGGCGGTCGCCAGGCCCCAGCCGGTCTCGCCGGCCTCCGGGTTGGTGCGGCGCACCGAGATCGGCACCAGGTCGGCCTGGATCTGGCCGTTGGCGTACGCCTTCGCGGCCTTCTCCTGGCTGCGCACCGCGTAGGCGTCGGCGCGCTCCTTGGTCAGGTGCGGCAGCCGGTCGTGCAGGTTCTCCGCCGTCATGCCCATGAACAGGGCGGACTCGTCGACCAGCTTCTCCGACACGAAGCGCGGGTGGGGGTCCACGCCCTCACCCATGGGGTGGCGGCCCATGTGCTCGACACCGCCGGCCACCGCGAGGTCGTACGCGCCGAAGGCGACACCGCCGGCGACGCTGGTCACGGCGGTCATCGCACCGGCGCACATCCGGTCGATGGAGAAGCCGGGCACCGACTGCGGCAGGCCCGCCAGGATGCCGGCGGTCCGGCCCAGGGTCAGGCCCTGGTCGCCGATCTGGGTGGTCGCCGCGAGCGCGACCTCGTCGATCCTGGCCGGATCGAGGTCCGGGTTGCGGCGCAGCAGCTCCCGGATGCACTTGACGACCAGGTCGTCGGCGCGGGTCTCGTGATAAATGCCCTTCGGGCCCGCCTTGCCGAACGGGGTGCGGACGCCGTCGACGAAGACGACGTCCCTAGCGGTACGAGGCACGTTGGCTCTCCTCCAGGTGCGGGATGGCACTGCTGCGGAGCGCGCCCGGGGCGCGCGTCACACCCCTCATGCTACTTGTGGGTAACCAGGCTGCCCAGCCCCCTCGGCCGGAGCGGCGAACGTCACACCCGCCCAGCGGACGGCACAGAAAAATCCTCGGTCGTCCCGCGGGCCGGAATGTCCGGCCCGCGGGACGACCGAGGACGCGATCGGGCGGGGTGCCGCCGCTCAGCCGTCGGCCGGCGGCACCAGTGCCTCGGTGAGGACGGGGGCGACCTGCTCGATCTGCCAGCCACGGGCGCCGTGCCCGGCGAGCACCTCGGCGACCTTCTCCCGAGTCGGCTCGGCCGGCGGCTCCCAGCACAGCCGCCGCACGGTGTCCGGCGTGATGAGGTTCTCCTGCGGGAGGCCGAGGCGCTCGGCCAGTGCGGTCACCGCGGCGCGCGCGGCGGTCAGCCGGGCTGCGGCGACCGGGTCCTTGTCGGCCCAGGAGCGGGGCGGCGGCGGCCCGTTGAGCGGCTGGCCGGGCTGCGGCAGCTCACTGTCCGGCAGCGCCCTGGCGCGGTCGACGGCGGCCTGCCACTGCTCCAGCTGACGGCGGCCCATGCGGTGGCCGAAGCCGGGCAGTGCGGCCAGTGCGTGGGTGTTCGGCGGCAGATTCAGCGCCGCCTCCACGATCGCGCCGTCACCGAGCACCTTGCCGGGCGAGACATCGCGCCGCTGCGCCACCTGGTCCCGGGCCGTCCACAGCTCCCGTACGACCGCCATCTGGCGGCGCCTGCGCACCTTGTGCATGCCGGACGTACGGCGCCAGGGGTCCTTGCGCGGCGGCGCCGGGGGAGCGGCCGCGATGGCCGCGAACTCCTGCCGGGCCCACTCCAGCTTCCCCTGCCGCGCCAGCTCCTCCTCCAGCTCGTCGCGCAGATCCACCAGCAGCTCGACGTCGAGTGCGGCGTAGCGCAGCCACGGCTCGGGCAGCGGGCGGGTGGACCAGTCGACGGCGGAGTGGCCCTTCTCCAGCGCGAAGCCGAGGACGTTCTCGACCATCGCGCCCAGGCCGACCCGGGCGAAGCCGGCCAGCCGGCCGGCCAGCTCGGTGTCGAAGATCCGGGTGGGGATCATCCCTATGTCCCGCAGGCACGGCAGGTCCTGGGTGGCGGCGTGCAGTACCCACTCCGCGTCCGCGATCGCGTCACCGAGGGCCGACAGGTCGGGGCAGCCGACCGGGTCGATCAGCACGCTGCCGGCGCCCGCGCGGCGCAGCTGGACGAGATAGGCGCGCTGGCCGTAGCGGTAGCCGGAGGCGCGTTCGGCGTCCACGGCGACGGGGCCGGTGCCGGCCGCGAAGGCGGCCACGACCTCGGCGAGCGCCTCGTCGGTCGCGGTCACCGGGGGGATGCCTTCGCGGGGTTCCAGGAGCGGTACCGGCGCCGGATCGGTATCCGGAGGCGAGTCTCCGGCTGCTCGCAGTGTCGTCTCTGCTGCGGTCTTTTGGGCGTCGGTCACCGGTCAAGGGTATCTGTGTATGCGCGTCGCCCGTCGAGGGAACGTTCCCTCGACGGGCGAGACGGTGTGCTGACGGCGTCAGTGGATGATGCCGGTGCGCAGGGCGACCGCCACCATCCCCGCCCGGTCACCGGTGCCGAGCTTGCGTGCGATGCGGGCGAGATGGCTCTTGACGGTCAGCGCCGACAGCCCCATCGAGACGCCGATGGCCTTGTTGGACTGGCCCTCCGCCACCAGCCGCAGGACCTCGACCTCACGGCCCGACAGTTCGCGGTAGCCGCCGGGGTGCCCGGGGGCCCCGGGCGGGCGGCGCTGCATACGGGCCGCGTGGGCACCGATGGGCGCGGCGCCGGGCCGGCCGGGGATGCCCAGGTTGGTGCGGGTGCCGGTGACGACATAGCCCTTGACGCCGCCGGCGAGGGCGTTGCGTACGGCGCCGATGTCGTCGGCGGCGGACAGTGCGAGACCGTTGGGCCAGCCGGCGGCCCGGGTCTCGGACAGGAGGGTGAGGCCGGAGCCGTCGGGCAGGTGGACGTCGGCAACGCAGATGTCGCGCGGGTTGGCGACGCGGGGACGGGCCTCCGCGATGGACGACGCCTCGATCACGTCACGTACCCCGAGGGCCCACAGGTGGCGGGTGACGGTGGAGCGGACGCGAGGGTCGGCCACGACGACCATGGCCGTCGGCTTGTTCGGGCGGTAGGCGACCAGGCTCGAAGGTTGCTCGAGGAGAACAGACACCGGGCCTCCTGGGAGGAGTGGCGGGGACGGAATCCGGCGGGGGAGAACCGGAATGATCCGTGCTGGAAGGGTCACTGGACTCTTCGGCAGCAATCCGGCGGGACTTTAGACTTTGATCACGATTTAGTTGGGGGCAATTCGGGCAATTCGGGCAAATCGGATGCGTGATCGATCAGAGGTGGGCACCGAGTGTGCACCGAGATGATCAGAGGCGTGCGCGATGCCGCCCGGACCCGGCACGGCGCCGTCCGGAGATGATCAGCGGGCCCGGCGGCGCGCGGCCGGGGAGACCGGCGCCGCCCGGCCGCGCGGACCGGGATCAGCGGGGCTGCGGACCGCGGCGCTGCGGCAGCGGTACGACACCGCCGCGCTGCGCCGCCTCGGGACAGGCCGGCGGCAGGCCCGCGACCTGGCACAGCAGATCGCCCCACGCCGCCAGATGCGCCGCCAGGTCCGGCACCCCGCCAGGCCCCTCGGCCGGCGTCCACGACGCCCGGATCTCGATCTGGGTCTTCGGCTCGCGCGCGGCCAGCCCGCCGAAGTAGTACGACCCGGCCCGGGTGACCGTGCCGCTCGGCTCGCCGTAGCGCACCCCGCGCGCGTCCAGCGCACCGGTGAGCCAGGACCACGACACTTCGGGCAGCAGCGGATCGGTACCCATCTCCGGCTCCAGTTCGGCCCGGGTCAGCGTCACCACGCGGAAGGTGCCCTGCCAGGCTTCCTGCCGGGCCGGGTTGTGGAGCAGCACCAGCCGCCCGTCCGCCAGATCCTCGTCCTCCCCGCCGGGCCCCGCGCCCCGTTCGACGACCGCCGCCTCCAGCGCGTACGCGAACGGCGCCAGCCGTTTCGGGGCGGGTGTCGGGTCGATCTCGATCTCCGGCCTCAGCCGTGCCGCGCGGAGCGCCTCGACCGCCTGACGGAAGGGGATCGGGGTCTCGTCCGCGCTGTCCGCGAGGTGTTCTTGAGCCGCAGCCATGCCCGGAAGGTTAGGCCGAAGAAGGCCCTCATACGGGGAGGACACCCGGTGCGCGCGTCGCCCATTCGGAGGCGCCCTCGCGCGCGTGCGAAGATTCGGGGCGTGAGCGCCAACAACCTTCCCGAAACTCTCCGCTCCGGTCGAGCAGGGGAGGCCCCCGTCATGGGCCAGCCGCAGACCGCCACGCACGATTCGGCATTCCTCCGGGCCTGCCGCCGCGAGCCGGTGCCGCACACACCGGTGTGGTTCATGCGCCAGGCCGGGCGCTCACTGCCCGAGTACCGCAAGGTCCGCGAGGGCACCGCGATGCTCGAATCCTGTATGCGCCCCGAACTCGTCACCGAGATCACCCTGCAACCGGTCCGCCGGCACGGCGTCGACGCCGCCATCTACTTCAGTGACATCGTCGTCCCGCTCAAGGCCATCGGCATCGACCTCGACATCAAGCCCGGTATCGGCCCGGTCGTCGAGCACCCGATCCGCACCCGTGCCGACCTGGCGCGGCTGCGCGCCCTGGAGCCCGGCGACGTGACGTATGTCACCGAGGCGATCGGCATGCTCGTCGGCGAACTGGGCGCCACGCCCCTCATCGGCTTCGCCGGCGCGCCGTTCACGCTCGCCAGCTACCTCGTCGAGGGCGGCCCGTCCCGCAACCACGAGCACACCAAGGCGCTCATGTACGGCGACCCGCAGCTCTGGGCCGACCTGCTGGACCGCCTCGCCGACATCACCGCCGCCTTCCTCAGGGTGCAGATCGAGGCGGGCGCGAGCGCCGTCCAGCTCTTCGACTCCTGGGTCGGCGCGCTCTCGCCCGCCGACTACCGGCGCGCCGTCCTGCCCGCCTCCGCCAAGGTCTTCGACGCGGTCGCCGGGTACGGCGTGCCGCGCATCCACTTCGGCGTCGGCACCGGCGAACTCCTCGGCCTCATGGGCGAGGCGGGCGCGGATGTCGTCGGCGTCGACTGGCGGGTCCCGCTGGACGAGGCGGCCCGCCGCGTCGGCCCCGGCAAGGCGCTCCAGGGCAACATCGACCCCGCCGTCCTGTTCGCCCCCCGTGCGGCCGTCGAGACCAAGGCCCGCGAGGTGCTGGACGCGGCCGCCGGTCTGGAGGGCCACATCTTCAACCTCGGCCACGGCGTCCTGCCGACCACCGACCCCCAGGCGCTGACCCGGCTCGTCGAGTACGTCCACGAGCAGACCGCCCGCTGAGCGCCGCCGCGCCGGCCGCCGGGGCGCGGCCGGCTCAGGCCCCGGCGGCCCGTACCGCCGCCGTCGCCTTGCGGGCCGCGACCAGCACCGGGTCCCAGACCGGCGAGAACGGCGGCGCGTAGCCGAGGTCGAGGGCGGTCATCTGTTCCACCGTCATCCCGGCGGTGAGGGCCACCGCCGCGATGTCCACCCGCTTGGCCGCGCCCTCGCGGCCCACGATCTGCGTGCCGAGCAACCGGCCCGTACGGCGCTCCGCGAGCATCTTGACGTGCATCGGGCGGGCGCCGGGGTAATAGCCGGCGTGGTTGGTCGACTCGATGGTCGCGGTGACGAATTGCAGACCGGCGGCGAGCGCATGGCGTTCCAGCAGCCCGGTGCGGGCGATCTCCAGATCGCAGACCTTGCTGACGGCGGTGCCGACGACACCGGGGAACGTCGCGTAGCCGCCGCCCACGTTGGCGCCGATGACCTGGCCGTGCTTGTTGGCGTGGGTGCCCAGCGCGATGTGCCGGGTGTGCCCGGAGACCAGGTCGAGGACCTCCACACAGTCGCCGCCCGCCCAGACGGCGTCCTGGTCGCGCACCCGCATCCCGAGGTCGGTGAGCAGCCCGCCGGACTCGCCCAGCGGCAGACCGGCCGCGGCGGCGAGCGTCGTCTCGGGACGTACGCCCATGCCCAGGACGACCACATCCGCCGGGTACTCGGTGTCCTCGGTGGCGACCGCGCGGGCTCGCCCGGCCTCATCGGTCAGCACGGCGGTGACGGCCGCCCCGCGCACCGTCTCGATGCCCAGCCCGCACATCGCCGTGTGGACCAGCGCGCCCATGTCCGGGTCGAGGGTGGACATCGGCTGCTCGCGGCGGTCCAGGACGGTCACCGTGTAGCCCCGGTGGATCAGCGCCTCGGCCATCTCGACGCCGATATAGCCCGCGCCGACCACCACGGCCCGCCGGCCCCCGGTGGTGGCGAGGGTGTCCAGCAGCGCCTGCCCGTCGTCGAGGGTCTGCACACCGTGCACGCCGGGGGCGTCGATACCGGGCAGCGCGGGGCGCCGCGGACGGGCGCCGGTCGCCAGCACCAGTTTGTCGAAGCCGGTCCACGATTCCCGGCCGTCCTCGTCCAGGTCGCGGGCGCGCACCCGGCCGCGGTCCAGGTCGAGTTCGGTGACCTCGGTGCGCATCCGCAGGTCGATACCGCGGGCGCGGTGCTCCTCGGGACTGCGGGCGATCAGTGCCTCCGGACCGTCGACCGTGCCGCCGACCCAGTACGGGATGCCGCAGGCCGAGTAGGAGGTGAAATGGCTCCGCTCGAACGCGATGATCTCCAGCTCGCCGGGCTTCCGCTGCCGCCGCGCCTGGGACGCGGCGGACATCCCCGCCGCGTCACCCCCGACGACCACCAGTCGCTCCGCCATCCTGTGCGCCCCTTTCGTCGTGTCACGGCGAAGGCTACGGGGCGGAGTCCGGCGGGCGGGCGCCGGCCGGGCGGGCGGGCCGGCGGGCCGCCGCAGATCACGCCGGGCCGGTGACCCCCAGGCTCCGCCGGAGCTGCTGGAAGGCGGTGGGCGTCGGCCGCCGCGGCAGGAACTCCTTGATCCGCCGGGCGCACTCCAGCGGGTCGGTGTCGGCGGTGTCGCACTCGATGTCGTAGACGCCATGGGCGTGGACGTGCGCCAGCTGACCGGCGGCCAGCCCCACCGGACGGTCACCACGGGCCCGCTCGCGGCGTTCCAGTTCCGGGAGCGGGCAGTGCACGCCGACCAGGACGACATCCTCGGCCGCGAACAGGCCGAGGCAGTCCAGCAGCCGCCACGGCTGGCTCAGTACATGGTCCACCACCACGGTGTTGCCCCCCGCCGCCATCCCGGCGACCGCACGGTGGAAGCCCCGCCAGGTGCGTTCGAGGACACCCGGCAGATCGTCCGGCGCGATGTCCCCCCGGGAACGCATGGCGTGGAAGGCGTCCACCGGCAGATGGAAGCACGGCTCGTCCAGCGTCCGCAGCAGCGCCTCGGCGATGCTCGACTTCCCCGAACTCGACGTACCGTTCAGGAAAATGATCAGCCCGCGCGGCGGCGCCGGAGCCTCCTCCGGGTCCGTCTTCGCACCGGTCCGCCCGTCGGGCGCTGTCGTTGTCGGCATGGTGGCCCTCCCGTTCCTGGAACGGGTACGAGGCTAGAGCCTGGGTGATGCGGTGATCTACGCCGGGGTCGAGTGTGTCCCCCTGTCCCCAGCCTTCAACACGGCACGGAAAGCGGCGAGTTGTGCGCACCGCGGCCTGCGACCGGGCCGGTGACCGCGGATCCGCGAGGCCGTCCCGCCCGCTCCCCGCAGCCCGCCGCCGGAACCCCGGCAACTCCGGAACCAGCGCTGACTTTACGGCCCCGGCCCGGCCCGGGATCCGGGCACGCCTCAGACCCGGTCGGCGGTGACGGACCATACCGGCAGGAGCAGCCGGTTCTGCTCGTCGGCGGACAATCCGTCGACGAACTCCCGCCCGCCCGGGACGTGCAGCACGTCCACGATCCGGTGCAGGATGTCCCGGCTGAATCTCGGGGACACGGTGTAGGCGGCGTGCTTCAGGCCGCTGATCGACCAGCCCGCACCGGCGAAGGTGCTGCGCAGCTCTTCCTCGGAACAGCGGTTGGGCGCCGCGATTTCCTTGGGCACCAGGTCCGAGAAGCAGATCACGTGCAGCGTCGCTCCCGGCGTGCTGACGCGATGCAGCGTGGCGAGATACCGTTTCCGCTGCTCCGGTTCCAGGCCGTGATAGAGGGCGCTGTCGATCACGGTGTCGAAGCGGGCGTCCGCGTCGAGCCCCTCCAGGGTGATGGCGTCGGAGACGATGAACCGTACGTCGAGACCGAGCGCCGTCGTCTGTTCGGTGGCGCGCCTGATCGCATTGGGCGAGGTGTCGACAGCGGTGACCTGATGCCCCCGCCCCGCGAGGTACCGGGAATTTTCGCCCGTGCCGCAACCGAGATCGAGTACCTTGCCGTGAAATGCGCCGGATTCCTCGATCTCCATGAGCACCGGCTGCGGACCGCCGATGTCCCAGGGGATGATGTCCCCGCAGATCTCACGCAGCGGGGAGTTGGGGGCGTACAGCGCATCACCGCCGTAGCTGGGATCGAATTCGATGCGGGTCATTTTCGAGCTGTCGTCGAGCATGTTCCTTCTCCCGGACCTCTGTCACTGGTAGCTCTGGCTGGAGTTGGCGTCGGGAGGGCCACGTGGGGCAACTTCACAGTTGGGCGGATCGCTGCATGTGGCCTCACCGGGGAGAAATCTGATTTTCACCTATCTTGCCGTGTGCGGCATGGATGCGGAATTCCTCGAAACGGTGAAGATGGCCCTCCGAGATGCCCCTCGGCGTGTGGATTCAGAGGCTTGTGCTGCAAATGAGGATTCAGCTGTCCTGTGGTGCTGCTGTGTGAACTCCGCCGACGAGCGGAGGGTGGGTCGGTGCGCGACGGCAAGAATTACGGAATTGCCGCAGGGGGGCCGAGCGGTCGTCGGAATATGGCTCGGAAATTCAAATTCCGGCCTTCGGGGGCGTGTTGATCCTGGAGCCCGTGAAAAGACTGATCGTCAGGTCTCGGCCGGGCGGGCGGGTGCGGCGGCGGAGAACAGCCACAACCGGAGCCGTTGGGGTTCCCGGCGGCGGTGGCGCAGTTCGAGGCCGGCCGCCCAAAAGCAAAGGCAAGGAGAAAGCTCTCCTCGCCACTCTCAACATATAGCGCACCGGGGGGCTTGCGGCAAGGCCCGGGTGGTGGCGCAAAATCGTCGGCCGAGGCCACAACCTGCGGAAATGAGGGCACGACGTGCGTGTGTTGGCGACGGATGGGGGACGCGGTGACGTCGGACCGGCAGTGGGACCGGCAGTGCGGTCGCGAGTGCCGGGGGCGGCGGTACGGGGGTGCGCGCCGCCCGACCGGTCGGAGCGGTCGGCCGACGCGTCAGCGGACGGACAGCCGGAGCCGAGGACGTGCCCGACCGGAGGTCCGACCGAGCCGGCGGCGCCGGTGACGCGATCGGTCGCCGCGGTGCGAGGGCGCACGGCTGCCGCGGAGGTATCGCGATGACCGAGCAGTATGTGCGGGATCTGCAAGAGGTCGACGAGACGCAGGTCGCGGTCGTCGGCGGCAAGGGCGCGCACCTGGGCGGGCTGTCGCGGATCGAGGGCATCCGCGTACCGGGCGGCTTCTGCGTGACGACGGGCGCCTTCCGGCGGATCGTGGCGGCGGCGCCCTCGATCGGTGACCGGCTCGATCAGTTGTCGCGCCTGAACCCGGACGACCGGGAGGCGATCGGCACACTCAGTGCGCAGATTCGCCGGACCATCGAGGGGATCGCCATCCCGGGCGATCTCGCGGCGGCGATCACCCGCGCGCTCGCCCGGCACGGCGGGCAGGCCGCCTACGCCGTCCGATCCAGCGCGACGGCGGAGGACCTGCCGACGGCCTCCTTCGCCGGCCAGCAGGACACGTATCTGAACGTCGTGGGGCCGGCGGCGATCCTCCGGCACATCAGCCGGTGCTGGGCCTCGCTGTTCACCGAGCGGGCCGTGACCTACCGCCGGCGGAACGGCATCGACCACCGTACGGTCCACATGGCCGTGGTCGTGCAGCGGATGGTCTTCCCGCAGGCGGCCGGCGTCCTGTTCACGGCCGACCCCGTCACGGGCAACCGGACGGTCGCCACCGTGGACGCCGGCTTCGGCCTCGGCGAGGCCCTGGTCTCCGGCCTGGTGAACCCGGACGTCTTCACGGTGCGGCACGGCGAAGTCGTCGCCAGGGCGATCGCCGTCAAACAGCGTGCCGTGCACGCCCTGGCGGCCGGCGGTACGCAGGAAGTGGCGATCGACGCGCAGCGGCAGGAGCAGCCGGCGCTGACGGATGCGCAGGTCGTACGGCTCGTGCAGCTCGGGCGGCGGATCGAGGCGCACTTCGGCCGCCCGCAGGACATCGAATGGTGCCTGGCCGATGACGGCTTCCGGATCGTTCAGAGCCGGCCGATCACGACGCTGTTCCCCGTCCCCGGGACCGGCGACCAGGAGAACCACGTCTACGTCTCCGTGGGCCATGGGCAGATGATGACCGACCCCATGAAGCCCCTGGGGCTCTCCATGTGGCAGCTGACGGCCATGGTGCCGATGCACGAGGCCGGCGGGCGGCTGTTCGTCGACGTCACCCGGCGCCTGGCCTCGCCCGCGAGCCGCGCCGGCCTCCTGGACGCCATGGGGAGAGGCGATCCGCTGATCAGGGACGCGCTGGAGACCGTTCTCGACCGCGGCGATTTCGTCCCGTCGCTCCCGGACGGGGGTCCCGCCGGGCCGCCGGCCCGCGGCGCGTCCGCCCCGATCGAGACCGATCCGGCCATCGTCGCCGAGCTGATCGAGCGCAGCCAGGCGTCCCTCGCCGTCCTGCGGCGCGACATCCGGGCGAAGACCGGACCGGCGCTGTTCGACTTCCTGCTGGAGGCATTCGAGGAGCACAGACGAGTCCTCGGTGATCCGCTGAACGTTCAGGCGATCATGGCGGGGATGGAGGCCACGTGGTGGCTCAACGACAAGCTGCGGGAGTGGCTGGGCGAGAAGAACGCGGCGGACACGCTGACGCTGTCCGCCCCCGACAACGTCACATCGCAGATGGGACTCGCGCTGCTGGACGTCGCGGACGTGATCCGCCCGTGGCCCGAGGTGGTGGCGTTCCTGGCGGGCGTCGAGGACGAGGACTTCCTGGGCGAGCTGGCGAAGCTCGCGGGCGGGAGCGAAGCGCGCGACGCCATCGAGACCTACCTCGACCGGTACGGCATGCGCTGCGTCGGCGAGATCGACATCACGAGGCCGCGGTGGCGCGAGCGCCCCGGCACGCTCGTGCCCGTGCTCCTCGACAACGTCAGGAACTTCGAGCCGGGCGCCGCCGAGCGGCGCTTCGAACAAGGCCGGCGGAAGGCGCGGAAGAAGGAACAGGACGTGCTGTCACGCTTGCGGGCCCTGCCGGACGGGGACCGGAAGGCCGACGAGGCCAAGCGGATGATCGACCGGGTCCGTACCTTCATCGGGTACCGGGAGTACCCGAAGTACGGCATCGTCAGCCGCTACTTCGTCTACAAGCAGGCCCTGCTGGCGGAGGCCGAGCGCCTCGTGCAGGCCGGTGTGCTTCCCGAGAAGGAGGACATCTTCTACCTCACGTTCCAGGAACTCCACGGTGTCGTGCGCTCGCACCGGGTGGACGACCGGCTCATCGAGCGGCGCAAGGACGCGTTCCGCTCGTACCACGCGCTCACCCCGCCCCGGGTGCTCACCTCGGACGGCGAGGCCGTCACCGGGGCGTACCGGCGCGAGGACGTGCCGGCCGGCGCCCTGCTCGGCCTGCCGGTGTCCGCCGGGACCATCGAGGGGCGGGCGCGCGTCATCCTCGACATGGCGGAGGCCGATCTCGAAGCGGGCGACATCCTGGTCACGACCTTCACGGACCCCAGCTGGTCACCGCTGTTCGTCGCCGTCGCGGGCCTGGTGACGGAGGTGGGCGGCCTGATGACCCATGGCGCGGTGATCGCCCGCGAGTACGGCCTGCCGGCCGTCGTGGGCGTGGAACGGGCCACCCGGCTGATCCGCGACGGGCAGCGGATCCGTGTGCACGGAACCGACGGGTACGTCGAGATCCTGCCGTGACCGACGTCGCGGCGCGGCGGCGTTCTCCGCGTTCTCGGCCACCTGCCGGACCGCGCCCCGCGCGAGAGCCCGGGGCTAGAAGGGATACGCCGCCGGTGTCGCGCGGACCGTCGTCCAGCGGGTCTCGGTGAAGGCGTCGAGGTTGGCGTCGCCGCCGAAGCGGGCGCCGGTGCCGGAGCCGGCGAGGCCGCCGAAGGCCGCCACCGGCTCGTCGTTGACCGTCTGGTCGTTGATGTGCAGCAAGCCGGTGGGGATACGGGCGGCCAGGTCCAGGGCGCGGGCCGCGTCCCGGGTGACGATGCCCAGGGCGAGGCCGTACGCCGAGTCGGCCGCCAGGGCGACGGCCTCGTCGAGGGTGTGGAAGGCGCGGACCGGCGCCACGGGACCGAAGATCTCCTGGCCGTAGGCGGCCGAGGCACCCACCGAGCCCGGCCCGGAGCCGGTGCCACCGTCGGCGAGCACGGTCGGGCGGTAGAAGAGATCGCGGTGGGTGCCGCCGGCGGCGATCCGTACGCCGTCCGCGGCGGCGGCGCGCACCAGCGTGTCGATCCGGTCGAGCTGCCCGCGGTCGATGACCGGGCCGAGGTGGACCTGTGCGCGGTAGGGATCCCCGACGGTGAGCGCGTCGGCCCTGGCCGCCAGCCGTGCCACGTACTCGTCGTGGAGCGAGGCGTGTACGAGATGCCGGCCCGCCGTCATGCAGACCTGCCCCTGGTGGAAGAACGACGCCCAGGCGGCGGCGGACATCGCGGCGTCCAGATCGGCGTCCGCCAGCACGAGCAACGCGCTGTTGCCGCCCAACTCCAGGTGGGCGCGCTTGAGATGGCGCGCGGCCTGGGCGCCGACACGGCGGCCCGCCGCGGTCGAGCCGGTGAACGAGATGACCCGCACCCGTGGGTCCCCGATCAGCGCCCGGCCCGTACCGGCACCGCCCGGCAGGACGTGCAGCAGTCCCGCCGGCAGCCCGGCCGCGGCGAAGACGGCGGCCAGGACATGGCCGCCGCAGACGGCGGTGCGCGGGTCGGGCTTGAGGACGACGGCGTTGCCCAGGGCGAGGGCGGGCGCGACGGACCGGACGGCGAGCACCAGCGGGACGTTGAACGGCGCGATGACGCCGACGACGCCGGCCGGCACCCGGCTCGTGTACGAGAGGCGGGGCGCGGCGGACGGCAGGACCTGGCCCAGCGGGCGGTGGGCGAGCGCGGCCGCCTCGTAGCACTCCTCGGCCGCGGTGCGGATCTCGAACTCGGCCTTGCCCGGGATGCTGCCGGCCTCGCGGACGATCCACTCGGAGATCTCCGGCGCGTGCCGGTGGATCAGATCGCCGGCCCGGCGCAGCACCGCGGCCCGCTCCGGGTACGGCGTACCGGCCCAGTCCCGCTGGGCGCGGGCGGCACGGGTCGTGGCCCGCTCGACATCGGACGGGCCGGCGAGTGTGAGGACACCCAGCACCTCACCCGTCGCGGGTTCGACCGCCTCGGCCTCGCCGCCGCGCAGGGTGCGCCAGTTCTCCGGATCGAGCAGGGTCATCGCGCCAACTTCCGGTCGAGGGACATCAGTTGAGGGATGAGCGGGTGGTGGGTGCGGTCGCATCCTGCCGTGCGGGCAGCCGTCGTGCCACGGCGGGGGGCACTTCACGGCGAGGCGCGCCCCGTGGGCGGGCCGGCCCCGGCCGGAGCGCGCAGGTGGGCGCGGACACGGTGGTGGACGCGGTGACGGACGCGGCCGGCGGGGCGGTGGCGGCGCCGACACCTGGGCCGGGCCGCCGCCCCCGGGGACGTCCGCGGGGCGGCCGTACTCGCCCCGCGCCGATCAAGCCACTGGCCCCGGAACAAGTGCCCCTCCCGGCAAGCTCTGCCCCGTGCGGAGTGCCGCCCGGCACGTACGCGCACCGCCCGGCACGTACGCGCACCGCCCGGCACGTACGCGCACCGCCCGGCACGTACGCGCACCGCCCGGCACGTACGCGCACCGCCCGGCACGTACGCGCACCGCCCGGCACGCACGCACGCCGCCCGGCACGCACGCACGCCGCGTCGGCCGACAGCCCTGGCAGCTCCGCTACCAGGACTTCCGGCCGCCTTGCGACCGCACGCACCGGACGACGCTCCTCATGGGGCAGACATCGCCGGTCACGGCACTAGCGCTCCAGGACCAGGGCGAGGCCCTGCCCGACGCCGATGCAGAGCGCCGCGAGGCCCGTCCCCGAGCCGCGTGCGGCGAGCTGGTGGGCCACCGAGCCCGCGAGGCGGGCGCCGGACGCGCCCAGGGGGTGGCCGATGGCGATGGCGCCGCCGTGCGGGTTCACGACGGACGGGTCGAGCTCGGGCCACTGGCCGAGGCAGCCCAGCGCCTGCGCCGCGAACGCCTCGTTGAGCTCGAACGTCGCCAGGTCGGCGAAGCTCCGCCCGGACCGCTCCAGCGCGCGCCGTACCGCCGCCACCGGCCCCAGCCCGAACAGCTGCGGTTCGACGCCGGTCACCGCGCTCGCCCGGATACGGGCCAGCGGTTCGCGCCCGGTGGCCCGCAGGCCCTCCTCGTCGACCAGCAGCAGGGCCGCCGCACCGTCGTTGAGCGGTGAGGAGTTCCCGGCGGTGACGGTGCCGTCCGCCGTACGGAAGACCGGCCGCAGCTTGGACAGCGACGCCAGCGAGGAGGTCTCGCGGATGGTCTCGTCCCGCTCCAGCTCCACGCCCGGCACCGGGACGACCTCCGCGGCGTAGGCGCCCTCCCGCCAGGCACGTACCGCCTTCTGGTGGCTGGCCAGCGCGAACACGTCCTGCTGTTCACGGGTGATGCCGTACCGGTCGGCGATCTGCTCCGCGCCCTCGCCCAGCGCCACCGTCCATTCCGGGCGCATCCGCGGGTTGACCATCCGCCAGCCCAGGGTGGAGGAGTAGAGCTCCTGATGGCCCGCGGGGAAGGCCCGGTCGGGCTTGGGCAGGACGTAGGGCGCGCGGCTCATCGACTCCACACCGCCCGCCACCGCGATGTGCGCGTCGCCGTGGGCGATGGCGCGGGCGGCCTGGATGACCGCCTCCAGGCCGGATCCGCAGAGCCGGTTGACGGTCACGCCGGGCACGGTGACGGGCAGCCCGGCCAGCAGCACGGCCATCCGCGCGACATTCCGGTTGTCCTCGCCCGCGCCGTTCGCATCGCCGAAGCAGACGTCGTCGATACGGGCCGGATCCAGTTCGGGGGTGCGGTCGACCAGGGCCTTGACCACATGGGCGGCCAGGTCGTCGGGCCGGATGCCGGCCAGGGCGCCGCCGTACTTGCCGACGGGGGTCCGCACGGCATCGACGATGTAGACATCCCGTACGCGGTGGTCGGTCATCTGGCGGTGTCCTCGCTGTCCCGGCTCGACGGTCGGCGACCGGTCCGAAGATCACCGCCGCCCGCCCCGAGTCTTTGCCCGCCGCCGCGCGCTGTCAACGGGCAACGTACGGGTGTGACTCCGGCCGTGGCCACCGGCGGGCTCGTGGGCGGACTCTGAGAGAGTGGGGGCATGAGCGCAGCGCACACCAGTACGGGCCGGGCGCCCGGTCATGTCGTCGTCATCGGTGGGGGCATCTCGGGGCTGGCGGCCGCCCACCGCCTGCTCGACGGCGGGGCCCGGGTGACCGTGCTGGAGGCGTCCGGCCGGGTCGGCGGCAAACTGCACGCGGGCGATATCGCGGGCGTACCGGTCGATCTCGGCGCCGAATCGATGCTGGCCAGGCGGCCGGAGGCGGTGGGGCTCGCCCGCGCCGTCGGGCTCGCCGACCGGTTGCAGCCGCCCGCCACGGCCACCGCCGCCCTGTGGACCCGCGGCGCGCTGCGCCCCCTGCCCAAGGGCCATGTGATGGGCGTCCCCGGCGATCTCGGCCCGCTCACCGCCTCCGGCGTGCTCTCCCCGGCCGGTCTGGCCCGGATCGCCGAGGACGAGACGCTGGCGCGGACCGAGGCCGGCGAGGACGTCGCCGTCGGCGAGTACGTCGCGGCCCGGCTCGGCCGCGAGGTCGTCGACCGGCTGGTGGAACCGCTGCTCGGCGGCGTCTACGCGGGCGACGCCTACCGCATCTCGATGCGCGCCGCCGTCCCCCAGCTCTTCGACGCGGCCCGCGCCGAGCGCTCGCTGCTCCAGGGCGTACGGGCCCTCCAGGCGCGCACCGCCGCCACGACGCCGCCCGACGGGCCGGTCTTCATGGGCCTCGACGGCGGGATCGGGACGCTGCCGGTCGCCGTCGCCGACACCGTGCGCGGCGCCGGCGGCGAGATCCTGCTCCGTACCGCCGTGGACGAGCTGACCTGGCGCGGTGACCACTGGGCGGTGCGCGTGACGGAGCGGGGCGCCCACCGCGTCCTCGCGGCGGACGCGGTCGTGCTGGCCGCCCCCGCGGGCGCCGCGGCCCGGCTCCTGCACGACGGCGCCCCGGCCGCCGCCGCCGAGCTGGCGGGCCTTGAGTACGCCTCGATGGCGCTGGTCACGATGGCCTTCCGGCGCGCCGACCTGGACCGGGTGCCCGGCGGCAGCGGCTTCCTCGTACCGCCCGTCGACGGGCACCGGATCAAGGCATCGACGTTCGCCAGCCACAAATGGGGCTGGCTCGCCGACGCCGGCCCGGACCTCTTCGTGCTGCGCACCTCCCTCGGGCGCTACGGCGACACCGCCGACCTCGGGCGCGACGACGCCGAACTGGTCGGCCTCTCGCTCGCCGACCTCGGGGCGGCGGTGGGCCTGGCCGCGCGCCCGGTGGCGAGCACGGTCACCCGCTGGGACGGCGGTCTGCCGCAGTACACCGTCGGCCATCTGGACCGGGTCGCCCGGATCCGTACCGCGGTGGCGCAGCTGCCGGGTGCCCTGCGGGTGTGCGGCGCGGTCTACGACGGTGTCGGCATCCCGGCCTGCATCGGCTCGGCACAGCGGGCCGCCGACGAGGTCCTCGGCACCCTGCCGCAGGCCACCGCCCCCGGCGAGTGAGAATGGACGACATGACAGACGCTTCCGCCCCCGCACCCGAGAAGATCCCGAACGCCGGCAAGAAGGCGAAGGACCTCAACGACGTCATCCGCTACACCCTCTGGTCCGTGTTCACGCTGCGCGACGTCCTCCCGGAGGACCGCAGCGGCTACGCCGACGAGGTGGAGGAGCTGTTCGCCCAGCTCGCCGCCAAGGACGTCGTGGTGCGCGGCACCTACGACGTGTCCGGCCTGCGCGCCGACGCCGACCTGATGATCTGGTGGCACGCGGAGACCGCGGACGCCCTTCAGGAGGCGTACAACCTCTTCCGCCGCACCCGCCTGGGCCGCGCCCTCGCGCCGGTGTGGTCGAACATGGCGCTGCACCGCCCCGCCGAGTTCAACAAGTCGCACATCCCGGCCTTCCTGGCCGACGAGAACCCCCGCGCCTATGTGAGCGTCTACCCCTTCGTGCGCTCCTACGACTGGTACCTGCTGCCCGACGAGGACCGCCGCCGGATGCTCGCCGACCACGGCAAGATGGCCCGCGGCTTCCCGGACGTGCGCGCCAACACCGTGCCGGCGTTCTCGCTCGGCGACTACGAGTGGATCCTCGCGTTCGAGGCCGATGAGCTGCACCGCATCGTCGACCTGATGCGTCATCTGCGCGCCTCCGAGGCGCGTCTGCACGTCCGCGAGGAGATCCCCTTCTACACCGGCCGCCGCAAGCCGGTCGCCGAGCTGGTCGCCGGTCTGGCCTGACGCGGACGCGGCAGGGGCCGTCCCCGGGAACACCAGCGGTGTCCCCGGGGAACGGCCCCTGCCCCGGTCCGCCGCCGCACCGGCGGCCCCGGCTCGCTACTTCTTCTGCGGTTTCCGCTGCGCGTGCGCGTCCGCCACCGGCTCCGGGCGGGCCGCGCAGTACACGCGCTCCCCGGGGACCTTGCCGTCCAGCAGATACGCCTCGGTGTACTTGTTCACGCAGTCGTTGTCGCCGAGCGCGACGCCGTGCGTGCCCGCGCCGTTCTCGGTGACCAGGGAGGCGCCGGGCAGCCGCCGCTGGAGCTCCAGCGCACCCCGGTACGGCGTCGCCGCGTCCCGCTCGGCGGCCAGCAGCAGCACCGGGGGCAGCGCGCCGGGCGCGGTACGGACGTCGAGCGGGCGGCGCGGGTTGAGCGCGCTGTCGATACCGGTCGCGGTGGCATGGCCGGCGGCGGCGGCCAGCTTCTCCCCGGTGGCCGCCGTGCCCTCGTCGTGCCCGTCGTGCGCGGCGGCGCGGTCCGCCGCCTCGCCGGCCGCGGCGCCGATGCCGGCCGCGGCCGACTCCGACCGGTCGGGCCAGAAGGCGCACGGCAGGTTCATCCAGACGTTGTCCCAGGTCTCGAACGGCGCCAGCCGCGCGGCCTCGGTGTTGTCCCGGTCCCAGGTCTGCCAGTCCCGCGGCCAGGCCGCGTCGTTGCACTCGACGGCGGTGTAGACGGCGTTGCCGTTCTCCGCGGCCTTGGCGTTCTCGGGATGGGGCGACGCCTGGGTGATCAGGGGCTGCGGGTCACCGTGCAGATACGCCGAGAGCGCCGCGGCGCGGCTCGGCCAGTAGGCGTCGTTGTAGCCGGTCTTGAGGAACGCCCCCTGAAGCTGGCCGGGGCCGATCTTGCCGTTCAGCGGCGTCCGCCGGAGCTTCTCGACGACCGTGTCGTACGCGCCCCGCACCTGTGCCACGGTCGTGCCGAGGCGGTAGACGGCATGGTGTGCGGCGACCCACCGGGCCCAGTCGTTCCAGCGCCGCTCGAAGGCGATGCTCTGGTCGAGATTGTTGCGGTACCAGACCTGGTCGGGGTCGGGGTTCACCACACTGTCGAAGATCATCCGGCGGACGTGGCCCGGGAAGAGCGTCGCGTAGAGGGCACCGAAGTACGTGCCGTACGACGCGCCCATGAACGTCAGCTTCTCCTCGCCCAGCCCGGCCCGCAGCATGTCCAGGTCGCGGGCGTTGTTGACCGAGTTGTAGAAGGGCAGATCGGCGCCGGCGTTGCGGGCGCAGCCGCGCGCGTACTCCTCCGCCTCCGCCAGCTTCTCGCGCTTGAACTCCTCACTGGGGTACCGCGGGCTGTCGGTGGGGCTCTTGGCGAACTTCTTCGGGTCCTGGCAGGAGAGCGGCGCCGAACGGCCCACGCCGCGCGGCGCGTAGCCGACGAAGTCGTAGGAGCGGGCCGTCCTGCGCCATTTGGCGAGCGCGCCGTAGAGCGGGAAGTCCATGCTGCTCGCGCCGGGGCCGCCGGGGTTGAAGACCAGGGCGCCCTGCCGCTCCTCGGGTGAGGTGGCGCGGGACCGGCTGACGGTCAGGCTGATCTTCTTGCCGTCGGGGCGGTCGTAGTCGAGCGGGACGGTGAGCTTGCCGCACTCGACGGAGGACGGCAGGTGTTCCACCGCCGCGCACCGGCCGAAGACGATGGGGCGGACGGGGGCGGGTGGCGCGGCGGACGGCGCGGTGGCACCGCCCGCCGGCGCGGTGGTGAGGGCGGTCAGGATCAGCGACCCGATGGTGCCGTACAACGCGAGTGCTCTCACGAGCCGTCCCTTCGTATGGTGCGTGGCGCACCGCGAGGGGCCCGGGGCGCCTGGCCGCACGGTGGACATACAAAAGGGATAGTTGGGGCGGTGGTTGCCGATGTAAAGCACCGGTCGCGGGTGTCGGACGCTATGCCCCGGAAGAGTGGAGCGGGGCCGAAACCCCGGACGCCACGTCAGGCCGCGGGCTGCGCAATGCCGTTCGGCGGCCCTCCGTTCGGGCGACCGGTGCGGGGCGTCAGTCGCTGCTACTGCTGCCGCACGACGAGCCGCAGCTGGACCCGCTGCTGCAACTCGACCCGCTGCTGTCACTGGACCCGCCACCGCAGGACGATCCGCCGCACCCCGACCCGCCCCCGCATCCGGAGCTGCCGCAGCCGGACCCGCCGTCGGCGGAGCCGCACCAGGAGACGCCCGGTCCACCGTCCGAGAAGTCCCAGCCGGAGTCGGCCGAGGACGTGGTGGTGGACGAGGCGGTGGTGTCGCCCGACGCGACGGACACGCCGGCGGCGGTCGCCATGGCGGACTGCGCGTCGAGCAGCTGCTGTCGCAGCACCGCGTCGGCCACCAGCGCCGCACCGCCGAGCGCCACCACGATCGCGGCGGGCCGGACGGCGCCGCCGACGGCACCGGGGCTGTCGGTGGCGTGCGCGGCCCGGAGCGCGAGGGTGCCCGCGGGGGTGAGGCGGTTGCCGTGGGCCAGTTTGCAGAGGGAGCCGACGACGATGCCCAGGACGGCCGCGGGCGCGATCCGCAGCACGAACGGCACCGTGGACGCGTCGTCCCCGGCGGCCCCCGTGACCGTCATCAGCAGACCGCCGAGGAGCAGTACCGCGGAGGCCGCCACCTGGACGCGGGCCATCAGGAGCCAGCCCCGGCCCCGCCGCGGGCGCCGCATCAGACCGCGGTCCGCCAGCCGGTCGCCGGTCTCCTGCACCGCCGGGCTCCGCATCACCATGCCGCGCAGCCTGCTCAGCGCCCCGCCGGGCGTCCGGGCGAGCGCGTCCAGTACGGCCTGCTCGACGGGGTCGTGGGCGACGGCCCGGCGTACGGTCACCGCGCCGGGGCCGCCGACGGCCAGTCGGCCGTCCTCCTGCATACCGGCGATCGCGGCGTCCGTCACCCGTCCCGGCCCGCCGGCCAGGAACGCGATCTCCCACACGTCGTGGGTGGGGGCGTCCACCAGCCGGATGCGCGGTGTCCGGCGGGAGCGGACGGTGCCGATGACGAGCACCAGCGAGGAGAGGACGACTGCCAGGTACATCGATTGTGCCGGGGACACGGTGTCACCTTCGGTGCAGGGCGAGCCGCACGGCTCGCACGAGTCGGGCGGCGGGGCGGGCGGGCGGCGGCTTCGGTCCCGCCCGGTCCCGCCACCACCGTGTCAACTGCCGCCGCGCGGCCGGGTCCGCGGGACGCTCCTGGGTCAGCAGATGCGCCGCGAAGTCCAGCGCGTCCTGCCGGTGGCCGCCGCGGAGGGGCCGGTGGCGGGCGTAGTCGAGAAAGGCGGGCCGGTACTCCGCGCCGAGGATTCCGGGCAGCTCCGGGGCGATCCTGCCCACGACGGCGGCCCGCTTGGCGGCCAGCGCCCGGCTCTGGACGCGCAGCCGGTGGCGGTCGAACCCCTCGGGGGCCGGCGTTCCGGCGACCAGCGCGGACAGCAGCGCGGTCTGGACGAGCGCCAGCCGCTGCCGCGCAGCGTCGGTACCGGTGCCGGTACCGACGGGGGACCGGGAGCCCGTCCGGGCGGGCGCGCCGGGACCGGCCGCGGCTGCGCCCCCCGGACCACTGCCCCCCGGACCGCCGCCGGCCCCCGTGACCGCCTCAGGCCGCTCGCCGGACATGGCGCGCCTCCTCCACCACGGTACGTATCGCGTCGAGTTCACCGGCCAGCTCCGCGCCCTCGGGGAAGTCCTCGTCGCGCTCCAGCAGCACACCGGGCGGGGTGGTCCGGGCGCACAGCTCGGCGAGCACGTCCAGCACCGGCCCGGTCACGGGGTGGGCATGGCTGTCGTGCCACACCCCGTCCCGCTCCACACCGCCCGCGACATGGACATAGGCGATGGCCTCGACCGGCAGTTCGGCCAGCGCGACGGCCGGGTCCTCACCCTGGTTGACGTGGTTCGTATGGAGGTTGGCGACATCGACCAGCAGCCGTACGCCCGTCCGCTCGACGAGTTCGGACAGGAACTGCCCCTCGGTCAGCTCCTCGCCGGGCCAGGAGAGGAGGGCGGCGATGTTCTCCAGGGCCAGCGGCACCGGCAGCGCGTCCTGGGCGATCCGGACGTTCTCGCAGAGCACGTCCAGCGCGTCGCGGGTACGCGGCACCGGCAGCAGATGCCCGGCCTCCAGCAGCGGCGACCCGGTGCCCGGCCCGCCCGCGCGGACGAACGCGAGGTGCTCGGTGACCAGCGGCGCGTCCAGCGCCACGGCGCGTTCGGCGAGCGCGGTCAGCCGGCCTTCGGCGGGCCGTTCGGCGCCGCCGAGGCCGAGCGAGACGCCGTGCGGGACGACGGTCGTGCCCCGCTCACGCAACTCCCGCAAGGCGGGCGGGAGATGGCCGGGGCAGATGTTCTCGGCCACCACCTCGACCCAGTCCACACCGGACAGTCCGGCGATCTCCGCGGCGATCTCCGGCCGCCAGCCGATACCTGTACCCAGACGTTGCATCGTTCCCCCCGTTCACTCCGTGCTGTGACGTACTCATGACCCTGTCAAGACGGGCCGAACCCCGCGCAGTCAGGGTTCAGAGGTTGTTCTGAGCTTCCCGCGGCCCCGTACGGCTCCGCCGCCGGAGCGCCGTACGGCTCCGCGCCGGATCAGCGCGCGGCCTCGAATCCCACCGCCGCGCCCAGTGCGAGCAGCACCCCGCCCGTGGCCTGATCCAGCCGCCGCCGTACGCGCGGACGCTGGAAGACGGCCCGCGCCCGGTGGACCGCCACGGCGATGGTGCCCAGCCACAGCACACCCAGCGCGGCATGGACGGCCACCAGCAGCAGCGTCGTCGCGACCACCGGCGCGCCGTGCGGGATGAACTGCGGCAGCAGCGACATATAGACCACCCCGACCTTGGGGTTGAGCACATTGGTCAGCGCGCCGGTCCGGAACGCCCGCAGCGGCGTCTGCCGTACGTCGTCGGCGTCCGTCGCCGTCGCCACCGCCCCGTCCGCCGCCGGAGCGGTCCGCAGCCGCCGGGCAGCGCGCAGCGCCTGCACCCCGAGCCACATCAGATACAGCGCACCGGCCACCCGCAGCACGTCGTACGCCACCTGCGACGCGGACAGCATCGCCGTCAGCCCGACGGCACCGGCCAGCCCCCAGACGAAGCACCCGGCCGCTATGCCGAGCGCACTGCACAGGGCGGCCCGCCGCCCCGAATGGAGAGCGGTCCGCAGGACCACCGCGAAATCGGGGCCGGGGGAGATGGTCAGCAGCGCGGCCACCACAGTGAAGCCGAGGAGAGAGGTCAGCACGGGACACCACCGTACGTCCAGGACCCTGGCGGGCCGCAGGTGGCCCCGGCCGGGCGTCCGGCGGCCGGGTCGGGGCCGGCACCGCACCGCGGGAGCCGGACGCCCCCGCCGGCACCGCCCGTGCGCGGCGGACGGTGCCGGACGCGACATCGCGCATCGCGGGGCCGGATGGCGGCGACGGCCGGACAGGAGAGTGCGGTCCTGACGGCGAGCGTCGGCGCGCCGACGCCGCTCAGCGTCGGTCGGGCCCGAAGAGTCCGTCGACGATCCGCCGCAGTACCGCCTCCTCCTGGCCGGTGGCCTCGGTCCGCTCGTACTCGGTGAGCGCGAGGCCGGCGAGGGCGAACTCTTCCGTCAGCGCCCGCACCGCGGCGAGCAGCTCCGCCACGCCGAGTCCGCCGGGTTCGGGGGTACCGACGGCCGGGAACACCCGCGGGTCGAGGACGTCGAGGTCGATGTGGATGTACACCGCCTCGGCGCCGGTGGCGCGCACCGCGGCCAGGAGCGGCCCCGGTTCCGCCAGCTGCCCGACGCCGAGGTGCCGGATGCCACGGCTCTCGACAAGGGCCTGTTCACCCGGGTCCAGTGACCGCGCGCCCGCCAGCACCACGCGGTCGGCCGACACGTTCCGCGCGGGCCGCAGGCCCGCCGGCCCGTCGCCGAGGAGCGCGCGCAGCACCATGCCGTGGAAGGCTCCGGACGGCGACGACTCCGGGGTGTTGAGGTCCGCGTGGGCGTCGAACCACACCAGCGCCAGCCGGTCCCCGAACGCGGCGAGCGCGGCCTCGACCGGGGCGAGATCGACCCCGCAGTCGCCGCCGACGGTCACCGTCGGCTCGCCCGGCGGAACCTCGGCCAGCGCCTCGCGCACCGCCAGCAGATGCCGCTCCAGCACATCGGCGTTCCGCACGCCGCCCCGCGCGCTGCCGGCGCCGCTGTCGAGCGCGACCGTCCGCCGCCGGCTCGCGGGAACCAGCTCGGCGAGCCAGGCGGCCCCACTGTGCAACCTACGGGCGGTAGCGGCACCCGACCCCTGCCACTGCGCCACCTCGAACACGATCGGACCGGACACGAACGTCTCCCCTCCACGCTTTTCGACGCAGCCTATGCCGTCGCCTCAGCCGTCCCGCAAGTCACGCCGCGGAGGCGACTCCCGGGGGCGAGCCGCGGGCCCGCGCGCCGCCGGGAGGGCGTACGTCTGCCACGGCACCGTGACCGCTGCCCGCCGTACGCCTCCGCTCCCGGCGCGCCGGACGGTCCCCCAGGCGCGGTTCAGCGGCGGCACAGGGCCGTGTCCACGACTTTCTCGACACGCTTCATGGCCGTCGCGTCGGTCGGCTGGATGGTCACCGCGACATTGGCGGCGCGGCCCTTGGCGGTGACTCCGCCCCGGGTCTCGTACCCCGGGAAACTGCCGCCGTGGCCCCAGTAGACACCGCCGCACGACAGCGGCTTGCTCACGAGCCCCAGTCCGTAGCGGGCGCCGTCGCCGAAGTAGTCGGCGCGCACGGTGGTGCGCATCTGGGTGAGCTGGGCCTTCGGGAGGAGGCGGCCGCCGAGGAGCTCGGTGAAGAACCGGTTGAGGTCGGAATTGGTGGAGATCATCTGACCTGCCGCCCAGGCCCAGGAGGGGTCCATTTCCGTGATGTCGCGCAGCGGCGCGTCCGCCGAATCCCTGTCGTAGCCCTTGGGGTGGGGTTCCCGGATGGTCGTGTCACCGGGGGCGGGGAAGTAGGTATGGCGCAGCCCGACGGGTTTGATGATGCGCTGGTCGATCTCCTTGGCGACGGGCCGCTCGGTGACCTTCTCGATGATCAGGCCGGCCAGTACGTAGTTCGTGTTGCTGTACTCCCACTTCTTCCCGGGGGCGAAATGGGCCTTGTGCTGGAGCGCGATGCCGAGGAGTTCGCGGGGTTCGTAGTGCCGGAGCTGAAGGTCGTATTCGGTGTAGTTGGGAAGTCCGCTGGTCTGCTGGAGGAGCTGGCGGACGGTGATGCGGCGGCCGTCGATCCCGTCCCCGCGGACGAGGCCCGGCAGATAGGTGTCGACCCGGGCGTCGAGGCCGATCTTCCCTTCGGCGACCAGTTGCAGCACGACCACCGCGGTGAACACCTTGGTGTTGCTGCCGATCCGCACCTGCCCGTCCGTGGGCACCTTCGAGCCGGTGGCCAGGTCGCCGACGCCCGCGGTGTAGGTACGGGTGCGGCCTCCGCGGTCCTGGACGCTCGCCAGCGCGGCGGGCATGCCGTCGGCGCGCACCAGCGCGTTCAGGCCCTGTTGGACGGTGTCCGGCTTGGGAGCGGCGGACGCGGCGGACGGCGCCAGGGCACCCATCGCCATGACACCGACGGCCACCGCGGCCGCGGCCGGCACGGCTCTGCGCCGAACACCCCGCCGTCGCCCGGAAGAACGGAACCTCTGCCATGCCTGCTCACGCACGAGCCAACTCCTACGGATCTTGGGGAAACCAGCGGTATGTGCCGGACCCAGCATTTCCGTAAGTGATCGTTCGGGGCGATCCTGCTACCCGCCCGGTGACGGGTAGGGCTACCCCCCGGTGCGCCCGCCCGATGGGGAGCCGCGGCGGGAAGGAACGCCCTGGTCGCGGAGGCGGCGTCAGCGGAGCGGACGCGGCGGACGCGGTGACGCAGGCCCCGACCGTCACCGGCCCGCCGGCCCCGCCCCACTGCCGTCGTGATCGCGGGAGCGAACCGGCATGAGGGGTCCCCGCCCTGTCTCCGGCTTCCGGCTTCCGGTCTCCGGCCTCCGGTCTCCGGCTTCCGGTCTCCGGCTTCCGGCTTCCGGCTTCCGGCTTCCGGCCTCCGGCCTCCGGCTTCCGGCTTCCGGCTTCCGGCTTCCGGCCTCCGGCCTCCGGCTTCCGGCCTCCGGCCTCCGGCTTCCGGCCTCCGGCTTCCGGCCTCCGGCCTCCGGCCTCCGGCCAAGAGTTTCCCGGGGCGATCCCGGTCGCCCCGGCCCGGTGCGCCTACGCGGGAGCCGCGGGCGACCGCCACTCGACCACGACGGTGGCCCCGGGCGCGATCTCCGTGAACCCGGCGTCGTGCACCACGGGCAGTCCGCTGCGGGTCAGCGCCTCCCACGCCGACGGCTCCGCGGACCGTACGGACAGCGGGAACCCGGCCGCGCGCCAGGCCGCCCGTTCGTCGTCGGACAGTTCCCACCACACGAGCTGCGCGCCGTGCCCGACCTGCGCCATCTCCTTGCCGGCCGACATGCCCAGCCCGGGATGGAGCCACAGCACCGGCCGGTCCGCGGCGGGCGCGGCGGGCGGCTCCGGATCGTCCAGCTCCGTCCCCGAGACCTGGAGCCGGGCCAGGTCCTTGGGCCAGCCGTCCAGCGGCACCGGCGGGAAGACCCGCACCTCGGCATGGCGACCGGTCACCGTGATACCCGGCAGGGCCGCGGCCCGCCGCCACTCCGCGCCGCGCGCCCGCCGCACCACCTTGCGGATCCGGGCGTCCTCCCAGTCCCGGACCGCCTCGGCCCACTCGCCTGTGCCGTGCGCCCGCTCGTCCGACAGCAGCACGAGCACCGCCCGCGCCGCCGTCTCCAGCGCGTCCGTACGCGCCGGGGGCTCGGCCCGCTCGATCCGCGCGACCAGCGGCAGCACGAACTGCGGCGCCGCGTCCCGGTCGGTCTCCCCATGGCGGAACGGGCTGCCGGTGCTCGTCGGACCGGGGCGGTCACCCGGGGCGCCGGAGCTGCCGGAGGTGCTGGAACTGGCAGGGTCGCCGGGGCCGGTGGTCTCAGTGCTGGTCACCCGGCCAAGTCTGCCAGCCACCACTGACAGCGCCGCCGCCGCGCCGGTACGTTGGCCGGCGGCGCGGGAGGCACGGCCCGCCCGCGCGGCGCCGCGGGGAGCCGGGCGAGACAGGGGAGCCGGGGGAGTGGGGGACGTATGAGGCTGGACGGGGTCGGGCAGCGCTACGGGATGCGCGGGCCCTGGGTGCTGCGGAACGTGCGGCTCGACGTACCGGGCCGCGCGCTGCTGCGCGTCGAGGGGACCAACGGCAGCGGCAAGTCCACCCTGCTGCGCCTGTTGGCCGGGATCGACAGCCCCAGCACCGGGCGGATCACCGGCCGCCCGCGCACCGCGTACGTGCCCGAACGGTTCCCGGCCGCGCTGCCGTTCACCGCCGTCGGCTACCTCACCCATCTCGGACGCGTCCACGGTCTGCGCGGCCCCGAGGCGACCCGCCGTGCCACCGAGTGGCTCGCCCGCTTCGGGGCGGCCGGGCACGCCGGTACGCCGCTGGCCAAGCTCTCCAAAGGCACCAGCCAGAAGGTCGCGGTCGCCCAGGCGCTGCTCGCCGAGCCCCAGCTCCTGGTTCTGGACGAAGCCTGGACGGGGCTGGACCCGGCCGCGCGCGAGGTCCTGGACCGCGCGGTCGCCGAGCGGATCGCGGACGGCGGCACGGTCGTCTTCGTCGACCACGACCCGCACCGCCTGGCGGGCCTCGCCGACGCGCACTACCGGATCGCGGACGGGCGGCTGCTGACCACGGCGGGCGGTGCGGCGGCGGCCGCGGCGGGCCCCCGGGTCGTCATCGAGGCGGTGGGCCCACCGGGGAGCGCGCCGTGGTCCGGACCGGCGCCGACCGCCGAGGCGCCCGGACGGACCGCCGCCGCGCGCCAACCGGCCACCCGGCCGACGGGCCCGGTCCCCGGTGCGGCGGAGCTGCCGGGCCACCCCGAGGCCACGGTGGGCGCGGACGGTACGACCCGCCTCACCGTCCCGGCCGTCCACTCCGACGCGCTGCTGCGCGCCCTGCTCACCGCCCGCCCACCGTGGCACATCCGCTCGGTGACCCATCCCCATCCCGGTCCCGGCTCCCGCCCCGTCCCCGCCCCTGACCCCGACGAGGTTCCGCTGCCGTGATCGCTCTCCTCCGTTACCAGGCGGCCCTGTTCGCCGGCTCGCACCGCTGGCTGCCGCCGGTCGTGGTGTACGCCGCCTTCCTGGCCCTCGGTATCCAGTCCGGCGCCCCGATCCTCGACGCGTACGGCTGGGCCGCCGCCGGACTGCTGCCCGTCGCGGTGTGGCTGACCCGGATCTGCGTCACCGACGAGCCGCCGGCCGCCCGCCACTGCGCCGCGGCCGCCGCCGGGCCCGGCCGCGTCCACCTCGCCGCCGTGCTGACCGCGGCGGGCGCCTCGCTGCTCCTCGCGCTGGGGGGTGCGGCCTACGTCCTGCTGCGGTCCGATCCGCACTCCGCCGGCCACCGGGCCGCCGTGCCGGTGCTGCCCGCGACCGGTGCCGGGCTGCTCGCCGCGCTGGCCTGTGTGCTGCTGGGCATCGCGATCGGCGCGCTGTGCAACCGGCCGGTGCTGCGCAGCACCGCCTCGGCCGTCCCGGCCGGGCTGGTGGCCGCGCTGCTGCTGCTCGTGCTGAGTGCCTCGCCCGCCAACGCCGCGGTCACGGGCCTGGTCACCGGCTCCGCGGACGGCACGATCACCGTCCCCTGGCTGCCCTTCGCCGCCACCGCCCTGATCGCGGCCGCCGCCACCGCGGCCACCTGCGCGCTCAGTTCCCGCCGCGGCTGACACCGGACGCCGGGCGTAGGGTCGAGGCATGCCAGCCCCCACGGACGGTACGGACGAGTGCTACGCGCCGCCCCGGCACCCGCTACCCACGGACCACCCCACCGGCACCGGGACCGCCCCGGCCGCCGGGCCGCCCTTCGCCGACTGCGTCCTGTGCGGGGCGCCCACCGAGTACGGCGTCGCACAGCCCGGTGTCGTCCTGTGCCCCGTGTGCGAGTGGCAGGAGGCCCAGCGCGGCGCCTGCTCCGGTTGAGGAGCGGCCCCCACCGGAGAGCGGTCTCCGCGGGCGGCAACCGGACGGGCGGGACACGCGGGACGAGCGGGATGAACCGGCTCCACCGGCTCCACCGACCCCGGCGGCCGTACGGGGGCCGTTCCGGGCGTGGGGGAGAGGGCGCCGGAGCCCGGTGTCCCCGTCGGCGCAGGGATGCCACCGGCCGGGATCCCGGCCGAGCCGCCCCCCCCGGAGTTCTCGAACAAGGTCGGAGGCCGTGCGCGGCGCCGGGCAGGCACCCCGGCGCGGTACGTCCCGCCACCCCCGACCGTGGGCAGGAAAAGAAATACCCCGGACCGAATTGACGGCCGGGGTATTTCTCCGCGTATATTGAAGGCTTCTGTGCCTGACGAAATTGAGGCGCATATCCAGCTTCATTTCGAATTCTATCCGAGCGGGGTTGAGTTGTCAAACAAGGGAATGCCGGACGAGGAATTGCGGCGCGAGCAGGAATTCCTCGATCTGCTCCACGGGCGCCTCGCCCAACTGCGGGCCGGGGCCGAGACGGCGGTGCGGGAGGCGCTGCCGCTGCCGGGGAACAATTCCCAGGCGCGGCTGGAGCGCGATGTGCTGGTGACCGAGCAGGCCGGACTGCTGGCCGCCTTCGACGCCGGGGAGAACGGGCTCTGCTTCGGCCGGCTGGTATTCCGCGACGGCCGCGATCACCACATCGGCCGGCTCGGAATCCGGCGCGACGACGCGGACCGTACTCCGCTGGTCATCGACTGGCGGGCCGAGGTCGCCCGCCCCTTCTACCTGGCCACCGGGCACACCCCGATGGGGCTGCGCCGCAGGCGTCACCTCACGACCGAGGGCCGGCGGGTCACCGCCCTGCACGACGAGATCCTGGACCTCGCCGACGCCGTACGCACCGGGCACGAGGGCGCCGACGCGGACGCCGTACTGCTCGCCTCGCTGGACGCGGCGCGCACCGGCCGTATGCACGACATCGTGCAGACCATCCAGGCCGAGCAGGACCGGATCATCCGCGCCCCGCACGACGGCGTCCTCGTCGTGGAGGGCGGCCCCGGCACCGGCAAGACCGTCGTCGCACTGCACCGCGCCGCGTATCTGCTGTACGCGCACCGTGCGCAGCTGGCCCGCCGTGCCGTGCTGATCGTCGGGCCCAACCCGGCGTTCCTCCGCTACATCGAGGAGGTGCTGCCCGCGCTCGGCGAGACGGGTGTCCTGCTCGCCACGCCCGGCGAGCTCTTCCCGGGCGTGACCCCCACCGGGACCGACACCGCCGGGGCCGCCGCGGTCAAGGGCGGTGCGGCGATGGCGGACGCGCTGGCGCGCTTCGTGCGGGACCGGCAGGTCCTGCCCGACCCCGTGACCGTGATCGACCACGAGGACGGCGAACTGCGGCTGGACGCGGACACGGCGTACGAGGCGCGGCGCCGGGCGCGCGAGACGGGGCTGCCGCACAACCTCGCCCGCCCGCACTTCGCGTTCCGCGTCATCGACGCGCTCACCGCGCAGCTGGCCGAGCGGATCGGCGCGGACCCGTACGGCGGGCCGAACCTCCTCGGCCCCGACGACATCGCCCAGCTCGGCAAGGCCATCGCGGCGAGCCCCGAAGTGCACGACGCCATCGCGGAGTTGTGGCCCGCCCTCACCCCGCAGCAGCTGGTCGCGGACTTCCTCGCCGACCCGGTCCACCTCCCGGACGCCGACGCGGACGCGATCCGGCGGACCGGCGGCGAATGGACCCCGGCGGACGTGCCGCTCCTCGACGAGGCCGCCGAACTCCTCGGCGCGGACGACTCGGCGGCCCGCGCCGCCGCGGAGGCCGAGCGCCAGGAGCGCATCGCCTACGCGCAGGGCGTGCTCGACCTCTCCTACGGCTCCCGCACCCAGGAGTTCGAGGACCTCGACGAGGAGGACTCGGAGGTGCTGGCCGCGCACGACCTGATCGACGCGGAACGGCTCGCGGACCGGCAGGAGGAGGCCGACCACCGCAGCGCCGCCGAACGCGCCGCGGCCGACCGCACCTGGGCCTTCGGCCACATCATCGTGGACGAGGCACAGGAGCTGTCCGCGATGGCCTGGCGGCTGCTGATGCGCCGCTGTCCGACCCGCTCGATGACCCTGGTCGGCGACCCGGCGCAGACCTCGGAGCCGGGCGGCTG
The DNA here is from genome assembly GCF_046549095.1 of Streptomyces sp. x-80. Lineage (NCBI taxonomy): Bacteria > Bacillati > Actinomycetota > Actinomycetes > Kitasatosporales > Streptomycetaceae > Streptomyces > Streptomyces sp. x-80. The sequence continues at coordinate 227,344 of NZ_JAJPWM010000012.1, read as the reverse complement.
CGGTGCGTGGGAGACGATCCTCGCGCCGTACGTCGGCGACCGCCGGCACCACGTCCGGCTCGGTGTCAACTACCGTACGCCGACCGAGATCATGGAGATCGCGGCGGCGGTGCCCCGGTCCGCGGACCCCTCCTTCGTGCCGCCGCGCTCGATCCGCTCCACGGGCACCCGCCCCTGGGCGCTCCGCACCGACGATGTCGCCGGCGCGGTCGCCGGGGCCGTCGCGCGGGAGACCCGTGAGGCGGGCCGCCTCGCGGTGATCGCCCCGCGCTCCCGCCACGTGGCGCTCTCCGCCGCCCTCCCGGCGGCCTCCGCGGGCGCCTCCCCGGATCTGACCAGCCCGGTGGTGCTGATCGACCCGCGGCAGGCCAAGGGCCTGGAATTCGACTCGGTGATCGTGGTGGAGCCGGGGGAGTTCGGGACGAGCGACCTGTACGTCGCGCTCACCCGGGCGACACAGCGGCTGGGCGTGATCCACACGGGGGCGCTGCCGGCGGGACTGGAGGCGCTGCCGTCGGCGGACGCCGCCGCGCCCGGCCGGTGACCGCCTGACACCGGTGCGCCGCCCGGCCCCGTGCGGCGCGCCCGTGTCCGGGAGCGCGGCTGTCCGGGCGTGGCCGGGCGCGGGTCAGCCGGCCGCCAGCGGGGCGGCGTCGCGGGCCAGGGCCGTCAGCCGGGATATCGCGCGGAAGTACTTCTTGCGGTAGCCGCCGCCCAGCATCTCGTCGCTGAACAGCTCGTCGAACGCCTTGCCCGAGGTCAGCACCGGCACCTCCCGGTCGTAGAGCCGGTCGGCGAGGACCACCAGGCGCAGTGCGGTGGACTGGTCGGGCACCGCCTGGACGTCGGTGAGGCAGACCGCCCGGATGCCGTCGCACATCGCGCCGTACCGGCTGGGGTGCACCTTGGACAGGTGGTCGAGCAGGGCGGGGAAGTCGTCGAGCGAGGCGCCGGGGGTGCGGTGCGCGGTGCGGATGACGGTCTCGGTGTCGTACGGGGCGGGCGCCTCGGGCAGGCCGCGGTGGCGGTAGTCCTCGCCGTCGATGCGCAGCGGCCGGAAGCGGGCGCTCAGGCCCTGTATCTCGCGCAGGAAGTCGGCGGCGGCGAACCGGCCCTCGCCGAGCTTGCCGGGCAGCGTGTTGGAGGTCGCGGCCAGTGCCACACCGGAGTCCACCAGCTTGCCGAGCAGGGTGGAGACCAGGACCGTGTCGCCCGGGTCGTCCAGCTCGAACTCGTCGATGCACAGCAGCCGGTGGTCGCCGAGGGTCCGTACGGTCTGCTGGAAGCCGAGCGCGCCGACGAGGTTCGTCAGCTCGACGAAGGTGCCGAACGCCTTGCGCTCGGGCGGGGCGGGGGTGGCGTGCCACAGCGAGGCCAGCAGATGGGTCTTGCCGACGCCGTAGCCGCCGTCCAGATAGACACCGCGCGGGCCCTTGGGCGCCGCGGGCTTCTTGGGGGCCTTCGCGAACCAGCGCCGCCTGGCCGGGCCGCCCCCGCCGTCGATACCCGCCGCGAAAGCGCTCAGGACCTGGACGGCCTCGGCCTGGCTGGCCTGGTTCGGGTCCGGGAGGTAGGTGTCGAAGCGGGCGCCCTGGAAGCGCGGCGGCGGCACCATCTCGGCGACCAGACGGTCGGCCGGTACGTGCGGGGCGCGCGCGGTGAGCGCGGCGGGGGCCGCGCCGCTCCCGTCGGCCGGCGGGCCGGATATCGGGGCGGGCTGTGGTGACGAGGGTTCGGAAGGCGACACAGCTCTCCAGCCTAGTCGCTGTGCGCGGCCGCCCGATCCGTGAGCGAGGCATGTCACACTGCCGCCATGCGACGCCTGTTCCCCCTTCCCGCCCCGCACGTACCGGCCCGCGCCGCCGAGGAGCACCCGGCGCACCCCGCACCGGGACCGGCGGCCGCCGAGGCCGCGGACCGCGAGTGGACGCCGGACGAGCTGGCCGACGCCTACGCCTACCCGGCGGCGGACGATCCGGTGCGGGGCGGCCGCACCGGCTGGCTGCGCGCCAACATGGTCTCCTCACTGGACGGCGCGGCCCATCACGACGGCCGCTCGCAGCCGCTCTCCGGCGCCGCCGACATGCGGATCTTCGGCGTGCTGCGGGGGCTCGCGGATGCCGTGGTGGTCGGTGCCGAAACGGTTCGTCAGGAGGGCTACCGGCCGGCCCGCGCCCGCGCGGTGTTCGCCGCCCGCCGGGCCGCCGCCGGACAGGGCCCGGCCCCCGCCATCGCGGTGGTGAGCGCCGGTCTGGAGCTGGACCTCACCCTGCCGCTGTTCACCGAGCCGCTCACCCCGACCCTCGTACTGACCGGCACGGGCGCCCCGCCGGACCGGGTGCGGGCGGCCCGGGAGGCGGGCGCGCAGGTGCTGTTCGCGGGCGAGGGCACGGGCGTCGACCCGGCGCGGGTGACCGCGGTACTGGCCGAACGGGGCCACACCCGGCTGCTCACCGAAGGCGGGCCGTCGCTCCTGGGGCAGTTCGCGGCGGCCGGTGCGCTGGACGAGCTGTGCCTGTCGCTGGCCCCCTTCGTCGCCGCGGGGGACGCGCAGCGGATCGCCGGCGGCCCCGCGCTCCCCGTTCCGGAGCGGTTCGCCCTCGTATCCGTACTGGAGGAAGCCGGGTTTCTGTTCACCCGCTACCGTCGGTCCTGACAATCAGTGGAATAACTCGTTCCGCTTAGCTTCCGTTGGGCACACTTAAGGCCAACAGGCCCTGTGTGGCGACGGGGCAGGACGGTTTCTGTCGGACGCCGGGCCACGCGGCGTCCAGAAGAAGAGAAGAAGGGCGCCCGTCGTGTTCACGAGCGTATTGATGATCGAGAAGCCTCTGACGCCCGCCGACGTCGAGTTTGTGACCACTTTGCACGGCGACGACCAGGTCTCCTTCGTCGTCCTCATGCAGCCGCGCGGCAAGCAGGACATCCTGCTGCGGGCGATCGACGACGTCGCCCTCGGCGAGTTCGACGAGGCCGTACGGGAGGGCGGGGAGCCGGAGGGCGCACGGGCGGCGCACCCCGCCGAAGCCGCGCTGGCGCACACTCTGGCGGCGCTGCGCGACACGGGCGCGCAAGCCGTCGGGCAGGTGGTCGAGGACCACCCGCTCGACCTGCTGCGGTCCGTCGTCGACGAGACGGGCGCGGACGAGGTGATCGTGCTGACCACCCCGCACTTCGTCGAGGAGTTCTTCCACCGCGACTGGGCCTCCCGCGCCCGGCACAAGGTCGGCGTGCCGGTCCTCAAGCTGTTCTCGCACGCGGACGACGAACCGGCGGATGGTCCCGCGGTGAGCTGAGCCGTCCGTCCAGCACCTCCACGACCTCGTCCACCGCGTCCAGATGGGAACGGCCGTGGGTGACCAGCACCGTCGCGGTCGCGCGCTGGTGGGTGAGCGTGGTGAGCAGGTCCAGCACGGCCGCGCCGCGCTCGTGGTCCAGCGCACTGGTCGGCTCGTCCACCAGGAGGACCGCCGGCTCGTTCATCAGCGCCCGCGCGATGTTGATCCGCTGCCGCTGACCGCCCGACAGCTGGTGCGGGCGGCGGTCGGCCCGCTCTGCCAGACCGACCGCCGCCAGCAGCTCCAGCGCCCGCGGCCGGGCCGTGCGGGGCGACCGGCCGTCCAGGTGCGCCATGACCTGGAGCTGCTCGGCGGCCGTCAGGGACGGCAGCAGGTTCGGCTGCTGGAAGACCGTGCCGATGGTGGTGCGGCGCAGCGCCGTCAGTGCGGCGCGGCCCAGCCCCGCGGTGTCCCGGCCGTCGATCACCACCCGGCCGCGGTCCGGCGTGATCAGCGTCGCGGCCACCGCCAGCAAGCTGGACTTGCCGGAGCCGGACGGGCCGATCACCGCGGTCATGCTGCCGGCCGGGACGGTGAGCGAGACGCCGTCCAGCGCGGTCAGCCGCGCGTCGCCGTCGGGGTAGGTGAGGGTGACATCGGTCAGTTCCAGGCTCATCGGGCACTTCCCAGGGCGGTCAGCGGGTCTACGGACGTGATGCGGCGGATGGACAGCGCGGCGCCGACGGCACCGAGCGCGATCATGATCAGGGCCGGGATCAGGACGGTGGCCGGGTCCAGCACGAACGGCACGGTGCCGCCGACCGCGGCGCCCACCCCGGCCGCGACGGCGGTCCCCAGGCCGGTGCCGATCACCAGCAGCACCACGGCCTGGCCCAGCGCATCGCGCAGCAGATAGCCGGTCGAGGCGCCCAGCGCCTTCAGCACCGCGACATCGCCGCTGCGCTGGATCGTCCACACCGTGAAGAACGCGCCGATGACCAGCGCGGAGATGGCGAACAGGAAACCGCGCATCAGTTGCAGCGAACCGTGCTCCGCGCTGTACGAGCCGATGGCCGTCAGCGCGTCGTCGGCCGTCACGGTCGCGGTGCCGAGCTTCTTGTCGGCGTCCGCCAGGGCGGGCGTCCCGGTGGTGGACAGGGCGAGCACGGTCGCGCCGCCCGCGCCGCCGGGCAGCTTGCGCCAGCTGTCGAGGGAGACCCAGACCACAGGCGTATGGCTGTACATCGCCGCGCCCGACACCGCCGTGACCCGGACCGTCCGGCCGCCCAGCGAGAGCGAGCCACCGGCCGCCACCCCCAGGGACGTGGCGGCCTTCGCGGACAGCACCGCCTCGCCGTCCCCGAGCGCGGCACCGGCCGGCGCCAGCGGCGACCCGGGCCGCACCCCGAACGCGGACACCGCGGCCGTCCGGCGGCCCGCCTCCGCCTTCGTCGTGGCGATCCCCAGCGGCTCCGCGCTCCGTACTCCCGGCACCCGCGACCAGTCCCGCACCGTCGCCTCCGGCAGCCGCGAGTCGGTGAAGGAGACCTTGCCGCCCTCGGCGGGCGCTGAGAACACCAGATGGTCGGCGGGGAGCGCGGTGATCGCGGAGGTGTTCTCCCGGCCCAGGCCGGCGGTCAGCCCCGACAGCAGACCGACCAGCACCGTGATCAGCACGATGACGCTGCCCATCAGGGCGAATCTGCCCTTGGCGAATCCCAGGTCTCTCCAGGCGACGAACACAGGCTCTGCCATCCTCGGTTCCGGCGCCGGGCCCACTGCCCGGCGGCTGCTCCCACCGTCGCCTCCGGGCGGGGGTGCGGGCATCGCGCCGGGGAGTGGTCCGCCGGGATCGAAAGGCGGAGCCCGCCCTCCACCTTTCGATGGATGCCGCGGCCCCGCGCGGCCCTTAGCCTGAAGAAGCCGTGACCGATCACTCCCTCACCCCCGTCCTGCGTGTGCTGCGTACCTGCCTGCACCTGATGGTGGCCGCGCTCCTCGCGCTCGCCGCCGTCCGGGCGGTCGCCGGCGATGCCCCGTACGCACCGGCCGTGATCGCCGCCGCGGTCCTCCTCTTCGCCGTGTACGTCACCGGCCCCGCACTGCCCCGGCTGCGCACCTCCACCCCCGCCGCGGCCCTCTGGCTGTCGGCCGTGGCGCTCCTGTGGATGGTGCTGCTGGCCCTCACCCAGGACGGCGTCTGGCTGGCGTTCCCGCTCTTCTTCGTCCAGCTGCACCTGCTGCCGCTGCGCTGGGCGCTGCCCGCCGTCGCGGCCACCACCGTGACCGCCGTCGCCGGCTTCGGGTGGCACACCCACACCCTCAGCGTCGGTACGGTCATCGGCCCCGGGCTGGGCGCCGCCGTCGCGGTCGCCGTCGTCCTCGGCTACCAGGCGCTCTACCGCGAGAGCGAACAGCGCCGCCGCCTCATCGAGGAGCTGACCGCCGCCCGCAGCGAACTGGCCGCCGCCGAACACGCCGCCGGGGTGCTCGCCGAGCGCGAACGGCTGGCCCGGGAGATCCACGACACCCTCGCGCAGGGTCTGTCCAGCATCCAGCTCCTGCTGCGGGCCGCCGAGCGGGCGATTCCGCAGCGGCCCGAGAGCGCCCTCGGCCATGTCCGCCAGGCCCGCCGGGCGGCCGTCGACAACCTCGCCGAGGCCCGGCGGTTCGTCCGCGCGCTCAGCCCGCCCGACCTGGAGACCGGCTCGCTGCCCGCCGCCCTGGAGCGGCTGGGCGCCACCACCGCCCGCGCCGCCGGCCTCACCGTGCACTGCCAGGTCTCCGGCGTCCCCACCGCCCTGCCCACCCCGCAGGAGGTCGCCCTGCTGCGGATCGCCCAGTCCGCGCTCGCCAACACCGTCCAGCACGCCGCCGCGGACCGCGTCGAGCTGACCCTCAGCTACATGGACACCGAGGTCGCCCTCGACATCGTGGACGACGGCGCCGGCTTCGTCCCCGCGGAGGTCCCCGCACCCGGCTCCGCCGCGGTCACCGGCACCGGCTTCGGACTGGCCGCGATGCGCGCCCGCGCCCGCGCGCTGCACGGCACCCTCGTCGTGGAATCCGCCCCCGGCGAGGGCACCGCCGTCGCCGTCACCCTGCCCTGCCCGGCCGCCACCGCGCCGGACGGCGCCGGGGCACCGGACGCCGCCGGCCGTGCCGCCGTACCGCCCGCTCGGCTGTCCGGGCCCCCGCCGGGCGTTCCCGGCCCCCGCACCGACACCGCCAAGGGGTCCGCCACGTGACCGACACCCCCATCCGGCTGCTGCTCGCCGATGACCATCCCGTCGTCCGCGCCGGGCTGCGCGCCGTCCTGGAGACCGAACCGGACTTCGAGATCGTCACCGATGTCCCCACCGCGGAACAGGCCGTCGAGCTTGCCGCGCGGCTCGACGTGGACGTGGTCCTGATGGACCTCCAGTTCGGCGGCCGGATGCTCGGCTCGCAGGCCACCGCCGCCATCACCGCCCGCGACGGCGCCCCCCGGGTACTGGTCCTGACCACCTACGACACCGACGCCGACATCCTCGCCGCCATCGAGGCGGGCGCCACCGGCTACCTCCTCAAGGACGCCCCGCCGGAGGAGCTGGCCGCGGCCGTGCGCACCGCCGCCGCCGGGAAGTCCGCGCTCGCGCCCACCATCGCGCTGCGCCTGATGGACCGGCTGCGCACCCCCGCGACCGCGCTCTCGCGCCGCGAGACCGAGGTCCTGCAACTCGTCGCCGACGGCCTGTCCAACGCGCGGATCAGCAAACAGCTCTTCCTCAGCCAGGCCACCGTCAAATCCCACCTCGTGCACATCTACGCCAAGCTGGGGGTCGATTCCCGCACGTCCGCGGTGGCCGCCGCCACCGCACAAGGGCTGATCCGCCGCTGACAGTGGCGGGTGCGAGAATCGTCGGCAGCACCACCGCTCGCGACGATCAGGGAGAACCGCCCATGGCACCCGCCATCCCAGCCTCGATGGACCGGCCGCACTTCATCGGTATCGGCGGCGCCGGCATGTCGGGCATCGCGAAGATCCTCGCGCAGCGCGGCGCCCAAGTGGCGGGCAGCGACGCCAAGGACTCCGCGACCGCCCAGGCCCTGCGCGCCCTCGGCGTCACGGTCCACCTCGGCCACGCCGCGTCCCACCTCGCCGAGGACGCCACCAGCGTCGTCGTCTCCTCCGCGATCCGCGCCGACAACCCGGAGCTGGCCGCCGCCCACGCGCGCGGCGTCCCCGTCGTGCACCGCTCCGACGCGCTCGCCTCCCTGATGGACGGCCTGCGTCCCATCGCGGTCGCGGGCACCCACGGCAAGACGACCACGACCTCGATGCTCGCCGTCTCCCTCGGCGCGCTCGGCCTCCAGCCCTCGTACGCCATCGGCGGCGACCTGGACGCCCCGGGCTCCAACGCCGAGCACGGCGCCGGCGAGATCTTCGTCGCCGAGGCCGACGAGAGCGACCGCAGCTTCCACAAGTACGCGCCCGAGGTCGCCATCGTCCTCAACGTCGAACTGGACCACCACGCCAACTACGCCTCGATGGACGAGATCTACGCGTCCTTCGAGACCTTCGTCGGCCGCATCCGGCCCGGCGGCACCCTCGTCATCGCCGCCGACCACGCCGGCGCCCGCGAGCTGACCGCCAGGATCTCCGGGCGGCACGACATCGAGGTCGTCACCTACGGCGAGTCCGCGGACGCCGACGTCCGCATCCTCAAGGTCAACCCGCGCGGCCTGACCAGCGACGTCACCGTCGTCCTCAGCAGCGGCAAGATCCTCACCTTCACCGTCTCCGTCCCCGGCCGGCACTACGCCCACAACGCCGTCGCCGCCCTCGCCGCGGGTGTCGCCCTCGGCCTGCCGCCGCACAACCTCGCCTCCGCGCTCGGCACCTACACCGGTGTCAAGCGCCGCCTCCAGCTCATCGGCGAGGCGGCCGGAGTGCAGGTCATCGACTCCTACGCGCACCACCCCACCGAGATGACCGCCGACCTGGAAGCCATCCGCGGCGCGGCCGGGGAGAACGCCCGCGTCCTGGTCGTCTTCCAGCCGCACCTCTTCTCCCGCACCCAGGAGCTCGGCACGGAGATGGGCCAGGCACTCGCCCTCGCCGACGCCTCCGTGGTGCTGGACATCTACCCCGCCCGCGAGGACCCGATCCCGGGCATCACCAGCACCCTGATCATCGACGCGGCGCGCGACGCGGGCGCCGATGTCACCGCCGCGCCCGACCGGACCGCCGTCCCCGACGCCATCGCCGGAATGGCGAAGCCCGGCGACCTTGTTCTCACGATGGGCGCGGGCGATGTGACCGACCTCGGTCCCGCGATCCTCTCGCGCCTGGAGAGCTGAGGAGACCGCAGATGTCGTACGAGATCGACAAGCCGGACGAGCAGTGGCGCGCCGAGCTGACCCCGGCGGAGTACCAGGTACTGCGCCAGGCAGGCACGGAGCCCGCCTACGCCGGCGAATACACCGACACCAAGGCCGAAGGCGTCTACTCCTGCCGGGCCTGCGGCGCCGAGCTGTTCCGCTCCGACACCAAGTTCGAGAGCCACTGCGGCTGGCCGTCCTTCTACGACCCGAAGGACTCCGCCGCCGTGGAACTCCTGGAGGACCGCTCCCACGGCATGGCCCGCACCGAGGTGCGGTGTGCTCGGTGCGGTTCGCACCTGGGGCATGTGTTCGAGGGCGAGGGGTATCCGACTCCTACGGATCAGCGGTACTGCATCAACAGCATCTCGCTGCGGCTGACGTCCGACGGCTGACGGTTCACGGCTGACCACCGGCGCCCCGGCCACCGGTACCGCCACCGACCCTGCGGCCGGGGCCGCGGGGCGCGGGCGGACCACCCGTCCGGCCGCGCCCCGTGCCCCGTCTCACTCCGCCGGTACCGCTATCGCCGTCACCACCAGCCCCTTGTCGATCAGCCAGCGGCCGGTGAACTCGGTGAGCCGGGTGCCCGCCACGACGGGGCCCGGTACGAGGAGGCGGGCGGTGAAGGTGGCGGTCGCCGGATCGAGGGTGAGGCTCGCCTCCTCGAAGTCCAGCCAGCGGCCGGTGAGCGGGTACCACGCCTTGTAGACGCTCTCCTTGGCGCTGAACACCAGCCGGTCCCAGCAGACCTCGGGGTGCGCGGCGGCCAGCCGGGGGAACTGCGCGCGCTCCTCGGGCCGGGTGACGAGGTCCACCACCCCGGGATCGGCCACCGGCTCGTTGGGCTCCGCGTCCAGCCCGATCGTCACCACCTGCGTGGACCGGGCCACCGCGGCGGCGCGGTAGCCGTCGCAGTGCGTCATCGCGCCGACGACGCCGGCCGGCCAGCGGGGCGCCCGGCCGGGGCCGGGCAGGATCGGCGCGGGGGCGAAACCGAGCTGGGCCAGGGCGTCGCGCGCACAGCCGCGCACGGTGCCGAACTCCTTCTGCCGCTGGGGGACCGCACGGGCCACCAGCTCCCGCTCCTCGGGGAACATCGCCGACAGCGGGTCGTCGTGGAACGCCTCCGCGGTCACGATCGGCGCGGGCAGCAGTCGGTCGATCATGCGGGGCTCCCGGTCGTTCCGAGGGTGTCCGTGGCGGGGAGGATCTGGACCGGCCGGCCCGGTGTGCCGGAGCGGCGCCGCCACTCCCTGGGGTAGCCCAGCGACACCTCCTGATGGGGCACGCCGTCGCACATCAGCAGCCGGGGGATGTGCAGATGGCCGTAGACGACGGTGGCGGCCCGGAAGCGGCGCGGCCAGTCGGCGGTCGCCGTCGTCCCGCACCACAGCGCGAACTCCGGGTGCCACAGCGGCCTGGTGGGTTCGCGCACCAGCGGGAAGTGGTTGACGAGCACGGTGGGCAACTCCTCCGGTACGGCGGCGAGTCTGGCCTCGGTGGCGGCCACCCGGGCGCGGCACCACGCCTCCCGCGTCGGATACGGGTCCGGGTGCAGGAAGAACTCGTCGGTGCACACCACCCCGGCCTCCTCGGCAACGGCGAGCGCCGCCTCCTTGGAGTACACGCCCGGCGGCCGGAACGTGTAGTCGTAGAGCAGGAAGAGGGGCGCGATGGCGACCGGGCCGCCCGCGCCCTCCCACACCGGGTAGGGGTCCTCGGGCGTGAGCACCCCCAACTCCCGGCAGATCGCCACCAGATGCTCGTACCGGGCGACGCCGCGCAGCTGCACGGGATCGCCGTTCGGCGTCCACAGCTCATGGTTGCCCGGCGCCCACACCACGGTGGCGAAGCGGCTGCTGAGCAGGGTCAGGGCCCAGCGGATATCGGCGACGTACTCGCCGAGGTCCCCGGCGATCAGCAGCCAGTCGTCGTCGGACTCCGGCCGCAGCCGCTCGACGATCTCGCGGTTCTCCTCGTACCGGACGTGCAGATCGCTGACGGCCACCAGCTTGCCGCGCCGCGGCGCCCCGGCGGGCGGCGGGCTCTGTGGCGGGCGCGGTGGCGCGGCGGATCCGGTGGCGGGCGGGGCGGAGCGGGCGGCGGTGGGTGGTACGCGGATCTCGTAGGTCACGCTCGAAAGTAAAGACGCTGCCGGGGCGAGAGTGAAGGGCGGGAGGAGAGCGGGGCCGTGGCGGAGGACCCGGGCGAGGGGAGCGGGAGCCCCGGACCGGCGCCCGGCCGCCGGTTCTACCGGGCGCGCGGTGTCCCGTGCGGCGGCGCGATCAGGTGACCGGGGTTACCAGGGGCGCCGAGGGCGTCCGGTGCGGGCGTGTCGGGGGCGCCTGGCGCGGGGGTGCCGCCACCGCGGATACGGGTGGCGAGCCAGAGGTCGAAGCGGTCGTCGGGGTCGTCGAGGCGGCGGCCGGTGAGGTCCATGGCCTTGTCGAGGCGGTTGCGTACGGTGTGGCGGTGCACGCCGAGCCGTCGGCTGGTGGCGTCCCAGGCCCCGCCGCTCTCCAGCCAGGCCGCCAGGGTGGCCACCAACTCCTCGCCGTTCTCGGCGAGATCGAGCGGGCCGAGCACGGTGTCGGCGTAGCCGTGCAGGGTGTGGCGGTCGCCCAGGTCGAGCAGCAGCCGGCTGGCCTCGCTCTGCCGGGCCTCGGCCGGCCGGCCGCCGGCCCGGCTGACGGCGAGCAGCCCGGCAGCCTGGCGCAGCGACACCCGGACCGTCTCGGGGCCGGTGGCCGGGCCGATACCGGCCGGGCAGCGCGCGGCGAACCGGCCGAGCACCTCGCGGATGTCCAGGTCCTCGCCGACCACCGCCTCGACGAGTCCGGCGTCCGTCACCCGCACCAGACCGCCGGGCATCGCCAGCGCCAGATCGGCGGCCATCTCCTGCGCGGCGCCCTCCCCGGCCCCGGCCCACGCGGCGCCCCCCGGTCCGCACGCCGTCTCCACCACGACGGCCCGTACCCGCTCCGCGGTCAGCCCGGCCGAGGCGAGCAGGTCGCCGGCCCGCTCCGCCGACGGCTGGTCGTCCGCCAGCAGCTCCGAGAGCAGCGCCGAGCGGCGGCGGCGCTCCGGTTCGTCGCGCAGATGCCGCCGCTCCAGCTCCAGCGAGAGCAGCGAGACCAGGCCGGGGACGACCGAACGGGCCGCGGCGTCCGGGCGGCCGGTGAGCAGCAGCAGACCGCGCAGCCGCCGGGCGCCGAGCGGCTGCACCTCCAGCCGGCGGCCCGCGGTAGTGCCGGCCGCGCTGCCGCGCAGCCCGCGCGCGGCCACCCGTTCGATCAGGTCGCGGGCCTCCGGGGGCGGCGCGGGAGCCTCCCGGTCGCCCGCCGCGAGCAGCCGGCCCAGCGGGTCGAGGACCGTCGCGCCGACCCCGGTGGCGGCCGTCCACTCCGCCAGCATCGGCCGCAGCCCGTCGCCGGTCGCCGCGGCCGTCAGCCGCCGCTGGGTCGCGAACGCCCGGTGCAGCACCTCGCGCTGCTCGTTCGCCCGCGCGTCGAAGACCGCCTTGGTGACCGCGATGAACGGCACCTCGTCCGGCACCGTCAGCAGCGGCAGCCCCGCCTCGCGGGCGGCCGTCACCAGCGGCTCGGGCGCCTCCTGGTACGGCAGCCCCTGACCGAGCCCGAGCGCCAGACACGCCGCCCCGCCCGCGGCCACGTCCCGTACGTACGCCCGGCATGCGGCCGCGTCCGCCGGCAGCAACAGGCCGATGGTCATCAGGAGTTCACCGCCTTGCAGCCACTTCCCCGGGGCCGGCAGGTCCGAGACGGTCGCCGCCTCGACCCGGCGGGCCAGCAGGGCGGGCGGCACGTCGTAGGTGACCGACAGGCCGAGGTCGGGCCGGACGAGCAGGTCGGAGATACGCAGCGGCATGGACACAGTGTCCATCACCTGCCGGTCCGGTGGACGATCAGGCGATCGATTCGGGGGACGGCACCCAGGTCCGTGTCCCCTTCCATGCCTCTTCCCCTCCCGTCGGGGTCCGAGCACGACTCCCGTCAGGGTCCGAGCACGACCGCCGACTCCGGGGGCAGCCACAGCACCCCGTCGTCGCCGGGGAGACACGGCGCCGGCCAGGCCGCCAGTGGGCGCAGGCCCGTGGCGCCGACCGGGACGGCGGCGGTGGCCCGCGACGCCAGGTTGACCGCCACCCGGACCGGACCGCGCCGCAACAGCAGCCAGCGGGCCCGCTCGTCGTAGGTGACCCGGGTGGCGGACGGGTCAGGATCGGTCAGCGCGGGGGTCGTGTGACGCAGTGCGAGCAGGGTCCGGTGCCAGGCCAGCAGCGCGGTATGGGGTTCGGTGGCAGGCTCGGCCCAGTCCAGGACGGAGCGGTCGCGGGTGGCCGGGTCCTGGGGATCGGGCCAGCCGTCCGACGGGTCACCCGGCGGGTCGTCACCCGCCGCCCCGCCACCGCTCGCGCCCCGCACCGCGCGTTCGTGGGCGGCGAACTCGCGGCGCCGGCCGGACCGCACCGCCTCGGCCAGCTCGGGATCCGGGTGGTCGGTGAAGTACTGCCACGGCGTCCGGGCCCCCCACTCCTCGCCCATGAACAGCATCGGGGTGAACGGCGAGCCCAGCACCAGCGCGGCGGCGCAGGCCAGCAGCCCGGGGGAGAGCCCGGCGGCGAGCCGGTCGCCGCGCGCCCGGTTGCCGATCTGGTCATGGGTCTGGGCGTAGGCCAGCAGCCTGTGCGCGGGCGTGGTCCGCAGGTCGAGCCGGTCGCCGTGGGTGCGGCCGCGGAAGCTGGAGTACGTACCGTCGTGGAAGAAGCCGCCGGTCAGCGTCTTGGCGACGGCGGCCAGCGGAGCGCGGGCGAAATCGGCGTAATAGCCGTGGGATTCGCCGGTGAGCGCGGTGTGCAGGGCGTGGTGGACGTCGTCGTTCCACTGCGCGTGCAGACCGTGCCCGCCGTGTGCGCGGGGCGCGGTGGTGCGCGGGTCGTTGCGGTCGGACTCGCCGATCAGGAAGAGCGGGCGTCCCAGCTGCCCGGCGAGCGCGTCCACGGCCGCGGACAGCTCCGCCAGGAAGTGCCGCGCCCGGCCGTCGTGCAGCGCGTGGACGGCGTCCAGCCGCAGCCCGTCCAGCCGGTAGTGGCGCAGCCAGCCGAGCGCGCTGCCGACGAGATAGCCGCGCACCTCGTCCGAGCCGGGGGCATCCAGGTTGACGGCCGCGCCCCACGGCGTGCGGTGCGTGTCGGTGAAGTACGGCCCGAACGCCGGGAGGCAGTTGCCGGACGGGCCGAGGTGGTTGTGCACCACGTCGAGCACGACCCCCAGACCGTGGCCGTGCGCGGCGTCCACGAACCGCTTCAGCCCGTCGGGCCCGCCGTACGGCTCGTGCACCGCCCACGGCGCGACGCCGTCGTACCCCCAGCCGTGGGTGCCGGGGAACGGGCAGACCGGCATCAGGGAGACATGGGTGATCCCCAGCGCGGCGAGGTGCGCCAGCCGCTCGGCGGCGGCGTCGAAGGTGCCCTCTGGGGTGAACGTACCGATGTGCAGTTCGTAGAGGACCGCACCGGGCAGCGGGCGGCCGGGCCACGGATGCCGCCAGGTGAAGCGGCCGTGGTCGACGACCGCGCCCGGACCGCCGGGCCCGTCCGGCAGACGGGCGGCGCGCGGATCGGGCAGCGGCGGTCCGCCGTCGAGCCGGAACGCGTAGCGGTCGCCGTCGCGGGCCGGCACCTCGGCGCGCCACCAGCCCGCGCGGGCGGCATCCCGCTCCATCGGGACCACCGGTTCGCCCGACCGGCCGCCCGCCCACTGGAGTCCGACCCGCAGGGCGTCCGGCGCCCACACCTCGAACAGCACGGCTGTCCTCCTTCGTCCTCGGTTCCGTCTTCGGTCTTCGTCTTCGGTCTTCGTCCTCGGTCCGCTCCCGGTGCCGGGTCCGCCGCCCGGCCCGTGGCCCCTGTTACCCGTCCCCCGAAGAAAGCACGCCGCCGCGCCGCCGGACAGCCCGACGCGGCGGCCGGTGCCGGACCGGCCCGCCGAGCGGTCCCGGCGGGACCGCGCCGCGGGCCCTCGGGCGCGCCCGCCCCCCTGCCCCTGGACCGGCCGTGGTGGACACCGGCTCGCGGGGCCCGGGAACTCACCGATACGACCTCGCCGGAGCTCCCCGCGTGAGCGGCGCGCCCGTCGCATGCCCGCCGGGAACGCGCCCCGGCCCGCCGCACGACGGCGCGGCACCGGGGCGGCCGTCCCGGACCGCCTTCCCGCGGCGGACGGAACTCATCCGCACACCCGACTCGCCCTTGCCGCGGCGAATGTGGACGGCCGGCGGGCCGAGGGCGGGCGCCCCGGGGGACGCCCCGCAGGGTGCTCAGCGCGCCAGGTCCGCCGCGGCCCTCCCGCGCAGCGGGCGGTCGCCCGAAGGGTGGGACGTCCACACCCCTTCGCCGTGCGTCAGTCCGGGCAACAGCCCCTCGATCTCCGGGACATGACGGGCCGCGAGCGCGCCGCTGAGCAGCCAGGAGTGCCGCCCGCCGGACGCCTCGCCGAGCTCCGCGCCCAGCGCGGCGAGCCGGGCGGTGACCGGGGCGAGCGCGTCGAGCGGCAGCTCGGCCTCGAAGGCGTGATACGGCTCGTGGACCCGGGTCCCGGCCCGGTGCAGCGCCCGCCGCAGCACGTCGGCGGTCACCGTACGGAAGTGCCCGGCCGTGCTGACCGGCCCGACGAAGCCGGAACGGGTCAGTACGACACGGCAGTCGGTCACCGCCCGGCCGTGCGGCCCGTCCCGCAGCGTCGCCAGGACGGTCTCCTCGACGGCCTGGTGGAAGCCGTGCGGGAGCGCGCCCAGTTCGGTCTCGTAGGCGAAGACCGGCCCCGAGTCGCGCGGCCCCGGCTCGACGCGCAGGCCGACCGTGGCCCACGGCCCGGTGTGGTTCCTCCTGGCGATCTCGTGGCACGCCTCGCCGACCCCGGCCGGGCGCTCCACACACACCACCCGGCTCGGCGCGAAGTCGGCCTCGACGCCGTACTCGTCGGCGAGGGTGGCGGCGATGATCTGCTTCTGGACCTCGCCGTGCAGCAGCACCGAGGTCGCGCCGTCGGGCGTGGGGCGGACGTGCAGCAGCGGGTCCTGGTCGGCCAGCGCCAGCAGCGCCGCGCGCAGGGCGGCGGCGCGCGCGGGGTGCCGGGCGCGGACGAGACTCTCCAGGGTGGGGGCGGGGAACAGGGCCGCCCCGGCGGGCCCGTGGGCGGCCGGGCCGGTGGGCGCGCCGTCCCCCACCGGCCCCAGGCGGTCGCCGGTACGGATACCGGGCACCCCGCGCAGCACCGCGATATTGCCCGCGGTGAGCGGCCCGTCGGTGCCGGGCTCCCGGCCGATGACGTCGAGCGAGGTGATCCGGCCGGTCAGCGCGGTGTGCGCGCCGTCCGCCGTGCGGCGGTGCAGCGCGATCTGCTGCCGGGCCCGCAACTGCCCCTGGAACAGCCGGACATGGGCCGTTCGCTCACCGTTCGGCGGCTGCTGGACGGCGAACACCGTGCCGTACGGTGCGCTGCCGGTGCCCACCGCGGCGGGCGGGATCAGCCGGACCATGCCCTCGACGAGCGCGCCGACGCCCTGCCCGCCGAGGGCCGAGCCGAAGTACACCGGGTACACGGTGGCGTCGGCGGTCCGGGCGGCCAGCGCGGTGCGCAGCAGCTCCGCGGTCGGCGGCGGCCCGTCGACCAGGCGTGCCAGGACCGTCTCGTCCGCCTCCGCGACCGTCTCGGCGAGCCGGTCGCGGACCGCCGGATCGTCCAGTGCGCGGACCGTCACCCGCGCCCGTGGCGTGCCGAGGTCCGCGACGTCCGTCATCGGGACGGCGACCGGGGCGAGGGTGCGGCGGATGTCCGCCAGCAGCGCGTCGCTCCGGGCCCCCATCCGGTCGACCTTGTTGACGAAGAGCAGCGTCGGCAGCCGCAGCCGCCGCAACGTCTTCATCAGCACTCGCGTCCTGGCCTGCACGCCCTCCACCGCGGACAGCAGCAGCACGGCGCCGTCGAGCACGCCCAGGGCGCGTTCGACCTCGGCGATGAAGTCGGAGTGCCCGGGGGTGTCGATGAGATTGACCTGGCTGTCGCCGACGGTGAAGGAGGCGACGGCCGAGCGGATCGTGATGCCGCGCCGCCGCTCCAGCTCGCCGGTGTCCGTACGGGTGTCACCGCCGTCCACACTGCCGAGACGGTCGATGGCGCCGGTGTCGAAGAGCAGCCGTTCGGTGAGGCTGGTCTTGCCCGCGTCGACGTGGGCGAGAATCCCGATGTTCAGGGTGTGCCGGACGCGGCGGGCGCCGCCCGCGTCGCGGGTGTCGTGGCGGGTGCCCGTGCCGGGGGTGTGCGGCCGGGCGGGGGCGTCAGCGCGGTGATCGGCGGCGCGCGGGGTGGTGTGACGGGGCTGCATGGGCGGTCGAGACCTCGAATACTGTCGTCCGGAAGGGGCGCTGAGTAATTCGGAGGTTTCGGCGCATGCGGTGCTCCTGAGGTCACGGTGATACGTACCCGGGCATGGTGTCAGGCGGTCACGGGGACGCAACCGATTTACCGCCGGACGGTCCCCGCGTGCCGCCGGTTGCCGCCCGCGGCCCCTCGGCGCACCGCCGTACGGATGGCCGCGGCGGGTGTCGGCGTGCTCCTGACCGCGGCCCGTGAACTCACCGGCCTGGACTGCGTCCCGTCCCCGTCGAACCGCCCCGGCACCGCGACATCACCGTCTTCTGCCGCGTCGAACCGACCGGGGCGGCGGCCGCGTTCACCGGGCTGCCGCGCGCGGCGGGTGACGAACGGGGCCCGCCGCCCGTCGGCTGAGCGCCGCTCACTCCGCCACGAACAGCGCCACCGGTGACAGCTCCAGCAGCTCGCGCACCCCCACCACCGCGCCGCCCGCCACCTCGCGGCCGGTCAGCAGATCGCGCCACGGGCCGCCGGGTGGCAGCCGCAGCGCCGTGTCCCACCAGCCGCCGGTCTCCACCAGGCGCAGCGACAGCCGGGTCGCCACCGTCACCGCCCGGCCGCTGCGGCAGAAGGCCACGCAGTGCTCGGCCGCCGGGCCCTCCGCGTGCAGCGGTGCGTAGGACGCGTCGGCGCCGAACCACTGCGGGTGCATCCGGCGCAGCCGCAGCGCCGCGGCCGTCAGGCGCAGCTTCTCGCCGGACAGATCGCGCGGCGCGGCCCCGCCGTCCAGCTCCGCGAGGAGTCCGGGCCGCAGCCGCGCGGGCCGCCGGTTGTCCGGGTCGACGAGCGCGGTGTACTCCCGTTCGCTGCCCTGGTAGACGTCCGGCACCCCCGGCATGGTGAGGTGCAACAGCGTCGCGCCCAGCACATTGGCGCGGACGAACGGGGCGAGTTCGTCGTCCAGCGCGGTGAGCGGCCCGGCCGCCGGGCCGCACGGGCCGCCGCGGACGAACTCCACCACGGCGTCCTCGTATGCCGCGTTCCGCTCGGTCCAGGAGGTGCGCAGCCCGGCCTCCCGTACGGACTTGAGGACGGCGGCCGCCACCCGCTCGGTGGCCGCCGCGCCGCGGGCGGACCCGGGCGGGCCGCCGTCCGCCGGGCCCAGCCCGAACGCGGTCTGCCAGGCCAGCCAGGACACCATCGCGTCCACCGGGACCGCACCGTCCGCCCCGGTCCCGCCGCCGCCCGCCACCTGGCCCAGCACGTCCCGCCACCGGTCCGGGCACTCCGACAGCACCGCGAGCCGGGCCCGCACATCGGCGCTGCGCTTGGTGTCGTGCGTGGTGAGCACCGTCCCGGTCGTCGGCCAGTCCCGCTGCGTCCGGGCGCAGAACGCGTGGAACGCCTCCGGGCCGAGCGCGGGCTCCCCGGGATCGCCGCCGACCTCGCAGGCCGGCAGCAGCACCGGATAGCGGTAGAAGGCGGTGTCCTCCACGGACTTGGCGTGCAGCGCGGAAGCGGTCTGCGCGAACCGCGCGGCGAACTCGGCGCAGTCCGGCCCGTCCCCGAACAGGCCGAGCGCCAGGTCCCGGACCAGATCCACCGCGTGCGCCTCCTCGGCCACCCGGAACGCGGTACGCGCCCGCACCGCGGCCTCGCCGAGCATCGCCGCGTCCTGCTCCGCCCGGTCCACGTCCGGCTCCGCGGCGTACGGGCGGTAGACCGGCAGCCGCACCAGGAGTTCGCGGATCGCGTGGCGCAGTGCCCAGGGGGCGTGGTCGCCGGGGTGCGGAACGCGTTCGCTGATCCGTGCCGCGGTCCGCACCAGCCGCTCCACCTCCGCGGCCAGCTGGTCCGTGACGACCTCGTACGCGGCCCGGCGCACCGTCTCCTCCCAGTCGCCGCCCTCGTCGGCCAGCGGGGTGACGAAGTCGCGGTAGTGGGAGAAGAGCCGGCCGGCGCCCTGCGGGCAGACGAACAACCCGTCGATGTGGCGCAGCGCGTCGTAGCCGGTGGTGCCCGCGCAGGCCCAGCCGGCCGGCAGCCGCTCGTCGCCGGTCAGGATCTTCTCCACGACCGTCCAGCGGTTGCCGGTGGCCGCGCGCAGCCGGGTCAGATAGCCGCCCGGGTCCACCAGGCCGTCCGGATGGTCGACGCGCAGCCCGTCGATGACGCCCTCCCGGACCAGCCGCAGCACCGTGCCGTGCGTCGCCTCGAACACCGCGGGGTCCTCGACGCGCAGGCCGATCAGCTCCGAAACGGTGAAGAAGCGGCGGTAGTTGAGCTCGCTGCGGGCCAGCCGCCACCAGGCGAGGCGGTACCACTGGGCGTTCAGCAGCCGCGACAGCGGCAGCCGCTCCGTACCGGGCCGCAGCGGGAAGGCGTGCTCGTGGTAGCGCAGCACCCCGTCCGCGACGCGGAAGTGCCGCGTCTCGTCGCCGAGCCGCCCGCCGAGCACCGGCAGCAGCAGCCGGCCGCCGTGCCCGGCGTCCCAGTCGATGTCGAACCACCGGGCGTACGGGGACGCCGGGCCGTTCTGCAGTACGTCCCACAGCGGCCCGTTGAGCGACATGGGCGCCGGTACGGCCATGTGGTTCGGCACGATGTCGACGATCAGGCCGAGCCCGTGCGCCTTGGCCGTCGCGGCCAGGGCCCGCAGTCCCCGTTCGCCGCCCAGTTCGGCCCGTACCGCCGCGTGGTCCACCACGTCGTAGCCGTGCGGGGAGCGGGGGACCGCCTCCAGCACGGGGGAGAGATGCAGATGCGAGACGCCCAGCGCGGCGAGATGCGGGACGGTCCCCGCGGCGGCGGAGAACGGGAAGTCCGGCTGGAGTTGCAGCCGGTAGGTGGCGGTCGGTGACGGACTCGATGGCTGCGTCATGGGAACACCCGTACCCCGCTGGCGGCTGGTTGCTTCATTCGAGTTGGTGTTTCCTCCGGGCCGCCGCGGCGGTGCGCGCGGCGGGCCCTGGCCGTGGCCACTACGCGGGCCGCGGGGAGGGCCGCTGGAGCACCAGCAGGCTGCGTCCGCAGAGCGTCAGCCGGTCACCGGCCTTGACCTTGGCACCGCCGCCGCGCGCCGCGGCCCGCGGCCGGTCGGTGTCCACCACGACCTGCCACTGCCGGCCGTGCCGCGCCGGAACCGTGAACTCCTCCTCCTGCTCGTGCGCGTTGAACATCAGCAGGAAGGAGTCGTCGGTGATCGGCTCGCCGCGCGGCCCCGGCTCGGAGATCGAACTGCCGTTGAGGAAGACCGTCAGCGATTTGGCGTGCACGGACTGCCAGTCGCGCGGCCCCATCTCCGCACCGCCGGCGGTGAACCACGCGATGTCCGACAGCTCGTCACAGGCGCCCTCCGCCGGATGGCCCTGGAAGAACCGCCGGCGCCGGAAGACCGGATGGTCGCGGCGCAGCCACACCAGCTGCCGGACGAACTCCAGCAGCTCCTGCTCCTCGTCCGCCGCCACCGCCGCACCGGCCCCGTCGGCTTCTTCGGTCCCGTCGGTTCCCTCGCCCTCATCGGTACCGGCCGTTTCGGTGGCCCGGTCCGGCCAGCGCACCCAGGACACCTCGTTGTCCTGGCAGTACGCGTTGTTGTTGCCGCGCTGGCTGCGCCCGAACTCGTCGCCGTGGCTGAGCATCGGCACGCCCTGCGACAACAGCAGCGTGGCGATGAAGTTCCGCATCTGCCGGGCCCGCAGCCGCCGCACCGACGGGTCGTCGGTCGGCCCCTCCGTCCCGCAGTTCCACGACCGGTTGAAGCGTTCGCCGTCCCGGTTGTCCTCGCCGTTGGCCTCGTTGTGCTTCTCGTTGTACGCGACCAGATCGTGCAGCGTGAAGCCGTCGTGGCAGGTCACGAAGTTCACCGAGGCGATCGGCCGCCGCCCGTCGGCCTGGTAGAGGTCCGAGGAGCCGGTCAGCCGCGACCCGAACTCCGCCAGGGTGCGCGGTTCGCCCCGCCACAGGTCCCGCACGGTGTCCCGGTACTTCCCGTTCCACTCGGTCCACAGCGGCGGGAAGTTCCCCACCTGGTAACCGCCCTCCCCGAGGTCCCACGGCTCGGCGATCAGCTTCACCTGACTGACGACCGGATCCTGGTGCACCAGATCGAAGAACGACGACAGCCGGTCCACCTCGTGGAACTGCCGGGCCAGCGTCGCCGCCAGATCGAACCGGAAGCCGTCCACCCGCATCTCCTGCACCCAGTAGCGCAGCGAGTCCATCACCAGTTGCAGCACCTGTGGGCTGCGCATCAGCAGGGAGTTCCCGGTGCCGGTGGTGTCCGTGTAGTAGCGCCGGTCGTCCGACAGCCGGTAGTACGAGGCGTTGTCCAGGCCCCGGAAGGACAGCGTCGGACCCAGATGGCTGCCCTCGGCGGTGTGGTTGTAGACCACATCGAGAATCACCTCGATACCGGCCCGGTGCAGCGCCCGCACCGCCGTCTTGAACTCCAGCACCTGCTGCCCGCGGTCGCCCCAGGACGCGTAGGCGTTGTGCGGGGCGAAGAAGCCGATGGTGTTGTAGCCCCAGTAGTTCGTCAGCCCCGCGTCCACCAGTCGGTGGTCCTGGACGAACTGGTGCACCGGCATCAGCTCCAGGGCCGTGACCCCCAGCTTCGTCAGATGGTCGAGGATCGCGGGGTGCGCCAGCGCCGCGTAGGTGCCGCGCAGCTCCTCCGGCAGCTCGGGATGGCACATCGTCAGGCCCTTCACATGGGCCTCGTAGAGCACCGTCTCGTGGTACGCGGTGCGCGGCGGGCGGTCGTCGCCCCAGTCGAAGTACGGATTGACGACGACCGAGGCCATGGTGTGCGGCGCCGAGTCCAGGTCGTTGCGCGTCTCCGGCCGGCCGAAGTGGTAGCCGTAGACCGCCTCGTCCCAGTCGATCCGGCCGCTCATCGCCCGCGCGTAGGGGTCCAGCAGCAGCTTCGCGGAATTGCAGCGCTGCCCGCGCTCCGGCTCGTACGGCCCGTGCACCCGGAAGCCGTAGCGCTGCCCCGGCATCACCCCCGGCAGATAGGCGTGCCGTACGAAGGCGTCGGTCTCGCGCAGCTCGACGGCGGTCTCCGAACCGTCGTCGTGCAGCAGACTCAGCTCGATACGTCTCGCGGCTTCGGAGAACACCGCGAAATTTGTGCCCGCCCCGTCATAGGTGGCACCCAGCGGATACGTCTGTCCCGGCCAGACCTGCATGCGTAGACTCTTCCACTCTCTCGGCGGGGGCTGCGGCGACTCCACGACACGCGTCCGCGGACCGAATCGGAATCTTTCCCCAACCTCTCGAACACAGTGGGACCTTCGCGAGATATTCGCTGAAAGGTGGGCAATCTGTCGCCATGTCGGATCGTCCTACCGGGGGATCGGGCGAAGGCCATCCCCACCTACAGCACATACGAGCCGGTCACCAGTGACAATCCGGCCAGCCGCGGACCGGCGCCGGTGCGGGCGCCCGCACCCGGGTCAACGGCGGGCCTGTGGACCACCCCCTCGCGTGGGGTGCCGTCCGTCACCCGCACCGGCCGCCGGCGCGGGCCGGAAACCGGTGCCGGACCACCGGCGGGGCCCCCGGCGGGTGCCGCGTGGCGGCACCGCTATGAATCCGCTCACTCCGCCCGCACGGTCCGGGCGCAACCGGCACCACGGGCAAGGGGAGTTGGCAGCCGACTCGATCCATCCTGCTGCACCGCCTGCCGCGCCGCAGTAGTCTGCCTTGATCGTTGGCACGGGGGTTCGGAAGGCGGTGGCGGGTGAGCGGCGGGCTGGAGTTGCCCCCTGGTGGCGAGGGTCACGAGGGCCATGAGGGCGGCTCCGCCGACGCACCGCCCGGCGCGGTGTCGGTGGCGCGCCCCCTGGAGATCGGCGCCGAACTCGACTGGGGTGCCGACGCCTGGACCGAGGTCCGCACTCGGGCCCGGCGGGCCGGCCGCGCCTACATTTGGCTGAATCTCGTCGAGCAGCGGCTGCGGGCCGTCGTCTCGGCCGTCCTGCGCCCCGTCTACGAACCGGTGCACGGCGACGAATGGGTCATCGCCGCGGCCGGTCCCGCCGGCCAGGAGTGGGTGCAGCGCGCGGTCGCCGTCCGCGAGGTCAGCCGCCGCAAGGGTTACCTCCTCGACCCCGCCGACGACAACATCGTCAGCTTCCTGACCCTGCCCCAGCTGCGTGAGCTGATGGTGCAGCACTGGCCCTGCTTCGAGCCGTACTTCGACGACCGCCGCGATGTCGAACTGGCCCTGGACGAGCTGGAGGTCGCCCGCAACATCGTCTCCCGCAACCGGGCGCTGTCCGAAACGGTCCTGGCCCAGGCGGAGCGCGCCTCGGCCCGGCTGCTGGACATATTGGGCTCCGGCACCGGCACCCGCACCTCCGGCCGGCTCCCCATCGACGCCGTGGAGGACCTCGTCGGCGACCGCTACGCCGATGTCGTCGGCGTCCACTCCGACCGGGTGCGGCTCCAGCGCCAGCTCCCCGCGGAGGACCTCTTCGGCGGCGCCCGCCGCCTCGACGCCGTGGGCATAGGGCTGAACCTCCTCGTCCAGAACTACTCCGGCCGCCGCCTGGTACGGCTCGCCGAGTCCGGCTGCCGCGTCCGGCTGCTCTTCCTCAACCCCGCCAGCAGCGCGGTCCGCCGCCGGGAGCGCGAAATCGGCCTGAAGAAGGGCGAGATGAGCCGCTCCATCGAGATGAACATCCTGCACATGCGGCGGGTGCGGGCCCAGCTGCGCGACCCGGGCGCCTTCGAGATCCAGGTCTTCGACGAGACGCCGCGCTTCACGGCCTACCTCGTCGACGGCGACGGTCCCGACGGCCTGGCCGTCGTCCAGTCCTACCTCCGCAAGAGCCGTGGCATGGAGGCCCCGGTCCTCGTCCTGCGCGGCAGCGGCCGGGCGGTGGTCCGGCAGGACGGCCATACGGGGCGCGACGGCGAGCACGGCCTCTTCGAGACGTATCGCGAGGAATTCGAGAGCGAGTGGGCCGACTCGCGGCCGGTGTCGTAGCGGCGGGCGCCCCGCGGTGCGGCGCCGGGCGGGACAGCGCCGCACCGTCCCGGCCGGCCGCTCGGTGCGCGCCGGTTACGACGTACCGGTGATACCGCCGTCGACCCGCAGCTCGATGCCGTTGACGTAGTCGGCGAGCGGGCTGGCCAGATAGGCGACCGCGGCCGCGATGTCCTGCGGGCGCCCCAGCCGCCCGGCCGGGATCGGCGCGTACTCCGCGACGAGCTCCGCTGCCACCGGTCCGGGCCCGGACCGGACCGGCGTACCGGACCCGGTCACCGGTCCACGCCCGCCACCGCTCTCCGCCACGTCCCTCGCGTCCGCCATACCCATCTCGCCCATCTCGCCCAGCTCGTCCGTCTCATCCGCCTCGTCCGCAGGGCCGTGCGCCGCTGCCGCCCGCTCCTCGAACATCCGGTGCAGCGACGGCGTGCTGATCACGCCTGGGCTCACACAGTTCGCGGTCACCCCGGTCCCGGCGAGGTGCCGGGCCAGGCTCGTGGTCATGTTCACCACGGCCGCCTTCGCCGCCGAGTACGTGACCATATGGGGCAGCGGGGTCCGTACGGCCCGGCTGCCGATGGTGATCACCCGGCCCCAGCCGTGCGCGCGGAGCGACGGCAGCAGGGTCTGGGTGACCCGTACCGTCGGCAGGACGTTCCCCTCGAACGCGGCCCGCCAGTCGGCCGGCCGGGCGCTGTCCCAGTCGTGCTCGGCGAACGGACCGGCGTTGTTGACCAGAATGCGCGCTCCGAAGTCCCGTGCGGTGAGCGCGACCTGTTCGGCGACGCCCGGCTCGGTCAGATCGCCCAGCACCACCTCCGAGCGGACGCCGCGGAGCGTGACCCGCTCGGCGACGGCGGCCGCGGCCGCGGCGTTCCGCCCGTGGACGAGGATGTCGCACCCCTCGCCCGCCAGCGTCTCGGCGATCGCCGTCCCGATCCCCGAACTGCTGCCCGTCACCAGCGCACCGTGTCCTGCCAGCCGTAGGTCCATGGCGGCCAGCGTAGGGGCGCTCGGCGGAGCGGGGCGGGGGCGCGGCGACGGTGACCGGTTCGCGTCGGCCGGGCCGGTGGGGACGGGCCTGACCGGACGGTGCCGGGACGGGGCGGTACGGGGTCTGCGGGGCCGGGCCGGTGGATTGTCAGTGGCGCGTGGGAGAGTGGGCGAGCAACGGGGGACGCACCACCGAAGGAGGCCGCCATGAGCTGGCATCAGGAGCTGCTGGTCAGCTTCGACCTGGAGACCACGGGCACCGACATAGAGCGGGACCGTATCGTCACCGCCGCGCTGCTCCGGCTGGAGGGGGACGGCCGGGCGGTGGACAAGCGGTCCTGGCTCCTCGATCCGGGCGTGCCGATTCCCGAAGAGGCAGCGGCCATTCATGGCATATCGACCTCATATGTCCGAGAACACGGCAGTTCGCCGGTGACCGCGATAGAGGAGATCACCGAGGCGCTCGCCGAGGCCCTGCGCGCGGACATCCCGCTGGTGGTGATGAACGCGCGGTACGACCTCTCGCTGCTGGACCGCGAATGCCGGCGCCATGGCCTGCGGACGCTGTCCGAGCGGCTCGGGCACACCCCGGCGCCGGTCGTCGATCCCCTGGTCCTCGACAAACACGTGGACCGCTACCGCAAGGGGAAGCGCGCGTTGCAGGCCCTCTGCGAGCACTACGGCGTGCCGCTCGACGCCGCGCACGAAGCGGGCGCGGACGCGGCGGCCGCGGCCGGGGTGGCCCGGCGCATCGGGGAGAAGTACCCGGCCGTCGCGCTGCCCGCACCCCGCGCGCTGCACGCCCTTCAGGAGACGGCGGCGGCCGGCCAAGCCGCCTCGTTCCAGGCGTATTTGCGGCGCTCCGGTGATCCGCGGGCGAGCGTCGAGGGGGCCTGGCCGCTGATCCCGTACCAGCCCTGAGCCGCGGCGGACACAGGGGTGGGGGAGGGGTTCAGGGGCCGCCGTTCAGAACGGGTACCACCGCACCGTCGCGTCCTTCTCGCGCAGTGAGGCGATCCGGCGCCGGAACTCCTTGAGGGCCGCCGGATTTCCGGGGGCGTGCTGGGAGACCCAGGCGCAACTGGCCGTCTCCCGGGAGCCGCGCAGCACCGCGCAGCCCTCCCAGTCCCGTACGTCCCAGCCGTAGACCGACACGAAGGTGTCGTACGCGTCCGCCGGCAGTCCGTAGCGGTCCCGGCTCAGAGCCATCACGACGAGGTCGTGTTCGCGCAGATCGGAGGAGAAGGTCTCCAGATCGACCAGCACCGGCCCGTCGGGGCCGATATGGACGTTACGGGTCAGCGCGTCGCCGTGGATGGGACCGCGGGTCAGATGCGGCTCCAGCGCGGTCGCGGCCAGTGCGAAGGCGTCCCGCCGCCCGCGCAGATACTCCGCGTCCTGCGCCGACACGGCGTCGCCGGCCAGCCGCAGCCAGCGCTCGACGCCGTCGAGCAGCTCGCGCCGGGGGAGTGCGAACGGCGGTTCCGGCAGGGCGTGCACGAGCTTCAGCAGCGCGGCGAGATCGCCCGGCCCCGCGGGGCGGACGGGCTCGGGCAGCCGCTGCCAGTACGTCACGGGATGCCCGTCGACCAGGGTGGCCACCGGCTCCGCGGCCCGTACCGCCGACACGCCCTCGGCGGCCAGCCAGTGGGCCACGCCCAGCTCCCGCTCGGCGCGCGCCAGCAGCTCGGGGCTGCGGCCCACCCGTACGACCGGCCCGTGGTCGCCGAGGGCGAAAACGGCGTTCTCGCCGAGCGAGAGCAGCTCGGCGTCCGCCGCCGCCCCAAGATGCCCGGCCGCGGCCAGGACGTCCCGGGCGCGCGCCTCCGTAAAGGCGCCGTAGCTCGGTTCGGTCATCGTGCTGCCTCCTGCGGTGCGTGGACGCGACCAGTGTCTCAGGTACGCGATTCCGCCCCGGTGGGGAGACCGGGGTGGGGAGACCTCGGTGGGAAGACCCCGGTGGGGAGATCGGGGTGCGGACCGGTGGGGTGGGGGTCTCCACGCGCGGGCAGCGGGGTGGGGCGCGAGCCGCCACCGACTCTTCGACACCGTTTCACGGGCAAGATGCGGCGTCGATCGAGCCGCGAACCCGTACTTACGGATCTGGTTACTGGGGTCGGCAGCGCTGGCCTGTTCGCCAGTTCGCGGTGGCGGCGGCGATGACGGTGCCCAGCCTGTCCCGGGCGTCCACCAGATCGCCGATCCGGCTGTCGATGCGATCCCGTTCCGCCGAAAGCCGGTCGAGCAGCTCCGGCGTGGCCTCACCGTCCACGACACACGGCAGCAGATCCGCGATCGACTTGCTCGGCAGCCCGGCGGCGTACAACTGCTGGATCAGCTGGACACGGTCGACCGCGCCGTCCGGGTACTGCCGCTGGCCGCTGGGGCTGCGTTCCGAGGCGAGCAGGTTCTGTTCCTCGTAGTAGCGCAGCGCCCGAACGCTGACGCCCGTCCTGGTGGCGAGCTCGCCGATACGCATCATGTCTCTCCGATGTGAGCCGGACAACACTTCTTGCCTCTGACGTCAGCGTCAGGTTTTAGCGTATCCCGCGACGGCTCACCCCCTCCGCCAAGGCGAAGGACGAGACCGTGACCAGCTTGTTCGACAGCTTCCCCATCGGAAACGCGAAGGAAGATCTGCCCATGACCGCATCAGACGCGGCGGCCACGGACGTGGCCGTCACCGCCCCCGCCCCCATCGTCTCGGTGAAGCCGGTGGTGCTGGAAGCGCCGGGCCGTGGTGAGAGCCTGTGGGTGAGGATTTCCGCGCCGACAACCGGGAGTGAACTGCCGGTCATCGTCTTCTCGCACGGCTTCGGGTCGTCGTTGAACGGCTACGGTCCTCTGACCGACTTCTGGGCCGCTCACGGTTTCGTGGTGATCCAGCCCACCCATCTCGACTCCAGGACCGTGGGTGTTCCCCAGGACGATCCCCGCACACCGCGGCTCTGGCGCTTCCGCGTCCAGGACATGAAGCGCATCCTCGACCAGCTCGATCTGCTGGAGGCCGCCGTTCCCGGTCTCAGCGGGCGCCTGGACCGAAGCCGCATCGCCGCGGCCGGACACTCCTTCGGCGGCCAGACGGCGGGCACTCTGCTGGGCCTGCGCGTCCTCGATCCGGTGAGCAAGAGTGCGGAAGACCTGTCCGACTCGCGGATCAAGGCGGGCGTGCTGCTTGCCACTGCCGGCAGGGGCGGAGCCGACCTGACCCCCTTCGCGGCGGAGAACCTCCCGTGGTTGAAGGGACCGGATTTCGCGCACATGACCACGCCGGCCCTCGTGGTCGCGGGGGACAGGGATGAGCTACCGCTCTCCGTCAGAGGGCCGAAGTGGCTCGCCGACCCGTACCACCTGAGCCCGGAGCGCAAGAGCCTGCTCACTCTGTTCGGGGCGGAGCACTCCCTCGGCGGAATCGCCGGCTACGAAGTCCGGGAGACGACGGACGAGAACCCCGAGCGCGTGGCCCTGATCCAACGGGTCACCTGGGCCTACCTTCGCCACGCACTCGGCATCGAGGACACCAACTGGACGGCGGTGCAGAAGGCTCTGTCGGAGAGCGCCGCCCCCATGGGGCGGATCGAATCCAAGTGAAGCGCTGAGAAGCGACCACCTCCGGGGCGGTCGCAGTCCTTGGCACGGCGTCAGCCCTTCGACGACGGCGTCTCGCACACGGGTGTACGAGCGCGGCGATACTTCGTGGGGACCGATCCGGCCGACCACGCCTACGCACGCACAGATGCCTGCAAGCCGACGGCGTCCGTCGGTACTCGGGGCTCGGAAGTCTGACCGCGGCAAGGTCGAGGCGGGCGTCCATGTCCAGGCTGACCTCCCCGTACGGGCGTACATGGGACCAGAACAGCGGGGTCAGGCCGCACCGGTCGGCGGGGGTGAGCGGGTCTGCCCACTCCGGCTCGTCCAGGACGTCCTGGAGCATCAGGGTGTTCACGTGGACCAGGGCCGACTGCAAGATTCTGCGACAGAGCACGAACATCTCCTGCTCGTCGCGCCGGTCGGACGCGGACGCGGGCCGCGTACGGATCGCCGTGGCGTACTTGATCATCTGGTCGTGCTGCTGGGTGATGAGATTCCAGCGGATCGGGCGGGTCAGGGCCGGGGTGAGCTGTGGACGGACGTCCGGTTCGTCGGCCGCGGGGCGGTGCAGCCTGACCCTGTTGAACCGCTTGATCCTCGGCAGCGGATCGAAGTTCAGCAGCCTGGTGATGCCAAAGCCGATTTCTGACGGGCTCGTCCTTCAGCAGCGTCCAGTGCTCGACCAGTTCATCCAGGTCCAACGGGGTGCGGGCCACGACCGTCGATCGTCCTCGCGGGGCTTCACCCACCGCACACGACGGCCGGTAGCAGCCTCAAGTTCGAGCCGGAGAACCCTCGAAGATGCTGAACTCAAGAAAGTCGCGGGGCCAAGGTCACTTCCCTGGTGACGAAAGACCTCGAATCGCCGCCCTGGTGAGGTTCCGCCAAATTCCCGGCGCATCATCGAAATCCGGCACTTAGGGTGCACTAACCAAGCCTTGCTCCGGAGGCGATCCGGGCGGGCTCCAGGGAGGAGTGGAGCGATGACCCTGCGAGGCTGCGGGCCCGGGACCCGGGTACGGGTGGCCGAGGTCCGCGTCCCGGTGGCGGACCGGCTGCGGCTCGCCGAGCTGGGCTTTGTGCGCGGCGCCGAGATACGGGTCGTGGGGCGCGGCACCGCGGGCGGACTTCTCGTCGCCCTCGGCGACGCGCGGGTGGCCCTGGACGGCGCGACCGCGGCCGGGGTGCGCGTACTGCCCCCGCTGCCCGCGAACCCGGCCACTGCTGGGCCCGCTGCCGGCACTGCGACCCCTGGAGCCCCGGCAAGCTCTGCGGCTGCTCCCTCCCCGGCAGGCTCGGCGACTGCTGTGGTTCCCGGGACGGCCGTTCATGCCTGAGCGGGCGGTCAAGTCCTGCTGTGGCACGGACGATGCGCACCCCGGGAAGCGACGCGGTGCGGACGGCGGCGAGGGGCGCGCCGCGGGACTGGGCGTGCGCCGGGGGCCGGGTATCCGTACCGCGCCCGTGGTCGCCCTCGTCGGGAACCCCAATGTCGGTAAGTCGACGCTGTTCAACGCCCTGACCGGGGCGCGTCAGCACGTCGGGAACTGGCCCGGCAAGACGGTCCGGGTCGCCCGCGGCACCTGGCGGCCGGACGACCCGGACGGCCCGGACGCGGCGGACGACCCGGACGCGGCGGCCGGCCCGGCGGCCGCGGACCGGCCGGGCGGCGCCGTGGAACTGGTGGACCTCCCGGGCACCTACAGCCTCGTACCGCGCTCCCCGGACGAGGAACTCACCCGCGATCTGCTGACCGGGCACCTCGACGCCCGACACCCCGACGCCCGACACCCCGACGACCGGCCGTCCGACGCGGGCCGGCCCGCCGAGGCGCGGCCCGATCTGGTCGTCATCGCCGCTGACGCGGCCAACCTCGCCCGGAACCTCTATCTGATCGCGGAGGTGCGTGAGACGGGTGTGCGCTGTGTGGTGGCGCTCACCATGACGGATGTCGCGGCGGCGCGCGGGATCGTCATCGATGTGGCGGCGCTGGCGGCGGAGTTGGGCGTATCGGTGGTGCCGGTCGTCCCGCGCAGACGGCAGGGCCTGGCCGGCCTCGCCGCGGCCGTACGGCGGGAACTGTCCGCCGACGGCCCGCCACGTCCCTTCGCCCTCCGGCCGGGCGCCGAGCCCGGCGGGCCGGCCGCCGCGCCCGCCGGCCCGGCCGGCACCGCGCCGCCGCACCCGGACCGGGAAGCCGGTGTGCCGGACCCGGACCGCACCGCCGAGCCGCCCCGGCAGGACGGCGACGACCGGTCACCGCACGAGGACTCCGACGCCGGTCTGCTGCGCGCCGAAGCCCGTTACGCCTGGGTGCACGAGGTGCTGGCGGCCGTACGGACCCAGCGGCACGGCGGTGCGGGCCACGGGCGCACGCTCTCCGACCGCGTCGACCGGGTCCTGACGTCCCGGTGGTTCGGCATACCGCTCTTCCTCGGCGTCATGTGGCTGGTGTTCACCGCGACCACGACCCTCGCGAAACCGCTCCAGGACGGGCTGGGCGCGTTCTTCGACGGGCCGGTCGCGGGCGCCGCGTCCGCCGGACTCGACGCGCTCGGCGCCCCGGCCTGGCTGCGCGGGCTGCTCGTCGGCGGGGTCATCGGCGGTGTGGGGCAACTGCTCACCTTCGTGCCCCTGATGGTCATCATGTTCGTGCTGCTGGCCGTCCTGGAGGACTCCGGCTACATGGCACGCGCGGCCTTCGTCGTGGACCGCGCGATGCGCCGGCTGGGCCTGCCGGGGCGCGCCTTTCTCCCGATCATCGTCGGCTTCGGCTGCAACGTCCCGGCGCTCGCGGGGCTGCGCATCCTCGGCAACCCGAGGCAGCGGCTGCTAGTCGGCATGATCATCCCGTATGTGTCGTGCAGCGCCCGGCTGACCGTCTACGTCCTCCTGGCCGGTGTCTTCTTCGGCAGCGCGGCCGGCACGGTCGTCTTCGCGATGTACGTCGTCTCGATCCTGCTCGTCCTCGCCATCGGCCTGCTGCTGCGCCGCACCCTCTTCCGTGAACTGCGCGGTGAGGCGCTGGTGCTGGAACTGCCGCCGTACCGGCTGCCGACCTTCCGGGTCGTCGGCACCCAGACCTGGCTCAAGCTCACCGGGTTCCTGCGGACCGCGAGCGGCATCATCGTGGCGACCGTCACGGCCGTCTGGCTGCTCTCCGCGATCCCGGCGGGCGCCGCCCCCGGCACGGGTTTCGGTGCGGCGCCGATCGAGCGGAGCGTCTTCGGCGCCACCTCGCGCGCTGTCGCACCGGTCTTCGGCCCGGCGGGTTTCGGCGACTGGCACGCCGCGGCCGCGCTGGGCACCGGCTTCGTCGCGAAGGAGGCGGTGGTGGCGACCGTCGCCCAGACGTACGGCGCGCGGCAGCCGGACGATACCGGGCACCCGGGCGACGGTGGCGAGCTGGGGACGCGGCTGCGGGCGACGTTCACCGCTTCGTCCGGTGGCCATCCGCTGCCCGCCGTCCTCGCGTTCCTGGTCTTCCTCCTGGCGTACACGCCGTGCATGACGACCATCGCCACCCAGTGGCAGGAGCTGGGGCGCCGGATGACGCTGCTCTCCAACGGGCTGCAACTCGCCGTCGCCTGGCTCCTGGCGGTGGGTGTCTTCCAGGTGGGACGGCTGTGGTGGTGAGTCTCCATGGTCGGCGGCGGGCCGGGGACCGGACCGAGGAGGGGGCCGGGAGCGGCGGGGCCGGCCGGGGCGTCGCGCCCGGCGGGGCCGTGAGTCCGCTCCGCCGCGTTCTGGTCGAAATGCGCCGGGCGCGCGGTGGCGCACGGCTGGAGGACATCGCGGCGCGGGTCGGCGTCGGGCCCGACGAAGTGGCGTCGATGGTCGAGTACTGGGTGGGCCGCGGTCTGCTGACCCGGGAAGCGGTGAGCGGGGGCTGTCCGGAGAGCGGCTGCGGCGGCTGCGCCGGGTGGACGTCCTGCGGGGCGCGGGACGGCCGGGCGGGCGGCACCGTCCTGCACACGATTCGCGCGGTGTCACCCCCTGTTACGTAAAAGTAAACGGAGTTGAGTCCCTCAGGTTCCATCCGGTGGGGCTGTTTGCCCGACTGTGGGGCATTTGTATTTATGTAATGTTGTTGTTTATCTCACACGTCCCCGCACACGCCCTGGCGAACCTTGAATTGGACCCGTCAATCCGTCAGGGTTCTGAGCCAGCCCCGGCGGTACACCTCACGTCCGTCCGGGCCGCGGTGAAACACCCACACCGCACGCCGGCCACCGCGCTCACCCCCACGGAGCGCGGCGGCCGGCGCCGTGCCGGGCACGGACCCTCAGGCCGTCAGCGCGGGCGCGCCCCGGCGGGTGCGGACCGATTGGTCGTAGCGCCGCAGCAGGAGGCGGGCCAGTTCGGGGGCCGGGCCGAGCACGGGCGCGAGGAGATCGGCGCCCGCCTCCCGGGCCCCGGCCGCGATGCGGTCCGGGAGGAAACCGGGGGCGATGACGTACGGGGCGACGGCGACGCGCCCGACGCCCGCCGCCCGCAGGGCCCGTACGGCGTCCGCCGTGCGGGGGAGGGAAGCGGAGGCGAACGCAGGCCGCACGGCACACCAACCAGCAGTGCGCCGCCACTCCCGCGCGGTTTCAGCGATCACTGCGATCGCCTCCGGGTCACTGGAGCCCGCCGAGGCCAGCACGACCCCGGTCGAGCGGCGGTCGCCGGGCCGCAGCCCGGCCTCCTCCAGCCGGCGCTCCAGCGCGGCCGTCAGGAGGGGGGACGGGCCGAGGACTTCGGCCCGGTGCACGGTCAGCAGGGGCAGCCGCGCCGTGGCCGCCCGCAGCACCGCCGGGATGTCGGACTTCGCGTGGAAGGCGCGGGTGAGGAGGAGCGGCAGCGCCACGACCTCCCGTACGCCCTCGGCCGCCAGCCGCTCCAGCACGTGCGGCACGGCGGGCGTGGTGAAGTCGAGATAGCCGACCTCGGTCCGCAGCCCCGGCCGCAGTGCCCGTACCCGTGCGCAGAGCGCGGTGACGGTCGCCGCGTGCCGCGGGTCGCGGCTGCCGTGGGCGATGACGAGGAGCGGGGGCGGCGCGTACATGATCAGCCCTTCACGAGGAGGCCGCGGCTGCGCAGCACATGCCGTTCCATCGGGGCGAAGATCAGCAACTCGATGCCGATACCGACGATCAGGATCAGCAGGATCGCGGCCAGTACCCAGGACATGTCCTGCAACTCCCGTCCCTGCTCCAGGAGCTGGCCCAGTCCGGTGCCCAGATCGGGCGCGTTGACGATGAGTTCGGCGGCCATCAGGGAGCGCCAGGAGAAGGCCCAGCCCTGTTTGAGCCCGGCGAGATAGCCCGGCAGCGCGGCCGGCAGCAGGACGTGCCGCACCCCGGCGAGCCCGGTCGCGCCGAGGGTGCGGCCCGCCCGCAGGTAGAGCGGGGAGATCTGGTCGACCCCGGCGACCAGCCCGTTGGCGATGGAGGGGACGGCGCCGAGCAGGACCACGGCGTAGATCGTGGCGTCGCTCAGCCCGAACCAGATGATCGCCGCGGGCACCCAGGCCACCGACGGCAGGGACTGCAACCCGCTCAGGATCGGCCCGATCGCGGCCCGCACGACCTTGACCCGGGCGACGACCAGCCCGAGCGCCGTACCGAGGACGACCGAGGCCAGGAAGCCGAGGGCGCCGCGCGAGACGCTGGTCCACACAAAGCTCAGCAGGGTGCCTTCGAGCCACTTCTCCTGCAACGACCGGCCCACGTCGACGGGGCTCGGCAGCAGGTAGTGCGGTTTGAGCGCGAAGTGGTAGGCGAGCTGCCACAGGCCGAGCACGATGACGACGGCGACGACGGGCGGGAACGCCTTCGTGGCGACGGTACGCAGCCAGGGCTGCCGGTGGGCGACCGCGGCGTCCAGGGCGTCCAGGCCGGCCTCCAGACCGGCGAGGTCCCCGGGCGGCCCGCCGGGTGCGGCACCGGCCGGACCGGCCGACGCCGTGGCGGCGCTCTGCCCGGCGCCGGTGCCGCCACCGCTCCCGGCAGCGGACTGGGCCTCGGTCTCAGTGCTGGCCATGGCGGCGGATCTCCCCACGGAGCTGTTCGGTGATCTCGACGGACAGGTCGGCGACCGCGGCGTCCTCGATGCGCCGCGGCTGCGGGATGTCCACCCGCCACTCATGGGCGATCCGGCCGGGCCGGGAGGACAGCAGCACCACCCGCTCGGCGAGCCGCACCGCCTCGCGGACGTTGTGGGTGACGAAGAGGACCGACAGACCGGTCTCCCGCCAGATACGGGTCAGTTCGTCGTGCAGGACGTCCCGGGTGATGGCGTCGAGCGCGGCGAACGGCTCGTCCATCAGCAGCAGCCGGCTGTCCTGGGCGAGCGCGCGGGCCATCGCGACGCGCTGGCGCATACCGCCCGACAGCTCGTGCACCCGCTTGCCGTACGCGCCCGAGAGCCGGACGAGTTCGAGCAGCCGCTCCGCCTCGGTACGGCGCTCGGCGCGCGGCAGCCCGCGCAGCCGCAGCGCGAGCTCGATGTTGCGGCCCGCGGTCAGCCAGGGGAACAGCGCGTGCTCCTGGAACATCAGGGCCGGCCGCCCACCGGGCGTCTCGATGCCGCCGGCGGACGGCGCGTCGAGCCCGGCCACGAGGTTGAGGAGGGTGGACTTGCCGCAGCCCGAGGCCCCCAGGAGGCAGACGAACTCGCCCGGCGCGACATCGATGCTGATGTCGTCCAGGACATGCTGTTGCGCGCCGGGGCGGCCGAACGTCTTCGAGACATGGTCGATGCGAACGGCGTACGGGGCCGCGGTGCCGGTATCCGCCGCAGCGGGCTGCTGGGTGAGCGTGGTGGTCGTCATCGGTGTCACCTCCTGGGGATGCGGTGCTGCTGGGGCGGGACTACTCGCTGCCGAGACCGGCGTCGTCGACCGGCGCCCTGCCCTCGGCACTGAGCACCTTGTTCAGCAGCGTGAGGTCGTAGATGCCCTTGAGGTCGGGCTGCTTCAGCAGACCGGCCTTGACGGCGTGGTCCGCCTCCTGCCGGAGAGTGGCGGCCAGCGGGTCATCGATGACATCGGTGTTCTTGAACGCCGGGCCGATGATGTCCGCCGGCAGTGCCTTTCCGGCGATCTGCGGATCGGCGAGCTGGTCGTTGAGCGCCTGCGCCGCCTCGGCGGGGTGGGACCGGATCCAGGCATTGGTCCGGACCGAGCCGCGCAGCACCGCCTCCACGGCCTTGGGGTGCTCCTTGAGGAACTTCTGCGAGACGATCACGTTCGTGATGACGAACTTGCCGTTCGGCCACAGCGACTTCTCGTCCAGCAGCCGCGTACCGCCCACGCTGACGAGCTTGGCCGCGGTGGGTTCCGGCACCCAGGCGCCGTCGATACCGCCCTGCTGGAAGGCGGTCGGCGTCACCTTGTTCTCGGTGCGCTGGACGGTGACCTCGCCCTTCCCGGTGGTGGCGTCGACCGTGTAGCCGCGCTGGGCCAGGAAGTTGAGCAGCGCGACGTCCTGGGTGTTGCCCAGCTGTGGGGTCGCGATCGTCTTGCCCTTGAGGTCCGCCAGACTCTTGATCTTCTTGGGATCGACCACCAGCGAGACGCCGCCGGAGGCCGAACCCGCGATGATCTTCAGGCTCTTGCCGTGCGACTTGGTGTAGCCGTTGATCGCCGGGGAGGGGCCGATCCAGCCGATGTCGATGGCGCCCGAGTTGAGGGCCTCGATCTCCGCGGGTCCCGCGTTGAAGACCGACGACTTCACCCGTGTGCCGCCCAGCTCCTTCTGGAACAGGCCCTTGCGGATGCCCACCAGGGGAGTGGCGTGCGTGGTGTTGCCGAAGAACCCGATCTTCACCTCGTCCAGCCCGTCGGTCTTCGCGCCCTGCGGGACGACCTCGGACGCGGTGTCCTTTCTGGCCTGGGAACCGTAGCCGCAGGCACCCAGCGCGAGGGTCAGCAGCGGGACGGCGGCGGCGGCCGCCAGCAGACGGTGACGAACGGCAGACACGGGAGGTGTTCCTCTCGGAGGGTGCCGGTTCAGCGCGCGCCTGTCAGGGCGCGCCCGGCAGATCGGTGGATCTTCGGAGGCGGGGTGCGGGATACGCGGGGGACAGCGAGCGGGGCATCGTCAGCGCACACATCGGCCGACTCCGCCCTGGCCGCTGCCGCGGGCGCCGCTGCCGATGCGGCCGCCCTCCTTCGCGAACGTCGAGAACATGTCCTGGGGCATGATCAGAAGTCCCATCCCTCGTCGTCCGCCACGGCGGCCGGTGCGGCTTCGGCGGCCGCCGCGAAGGCGGTGCCCGCCATGCCCGCGGTCAGCGTCGTCCCGTCGGCCGGGTCGATCAGCAGGAAGGAGCCGGTGCGCCGGGAGTCGGCGTAGGCGTCCAGCGCCAGCGGCTCGGCGGTGCGGACGGTGATCCGTCCGATGTCGTTGGCGACCAGTTCACCGGGCGCCGGATGCTGGGAGAGATCGTCCAGCGTCAGCCGGGACGGGATGTCCTTGACGATCGCCTTGACCGTACGGGTGGTGTGCTTGAGCAGCACCCGGTCGCCGGCCCGCAGCGGACGGTCCGCCACATGGCAGATGGTCGCCTCGATGTCCTGGGAGGCGGCCGGCACGGTGGCGGTCGGGGCGATCAGATCACCGCGCGAGATGTCGAGGTCGTCGGCGAGCCGCACGGTCACCGACTGCGGCGCCCAGGCCGTGTCCACGGCCCGGCCCAGCGCGTCGATCCCCTCGATGGTGCTCGTCCGGCCCGAGGGCAGGACAGTGACGGCGTCGCCGACGCGCAGCACACCGGAGGCGATCTGGCCCGCGTAGCCGCGGTAGTCGGGGTGCTCCGGGGTCTGCGGACGGATGACGTACTGGACCGGGAAGCGGCCCGGATCGGCGGACGGGTCGGCGATGACGGGGACGGTCTCCAGATGCTCCAGCACCGTCGGGCCGCCGTACCAGTCCATGGTGGCGGACGGCGCCACGACGTTGTCGCCGGCCAGCGCCGAGATCGGGATGGCGGTGACCTCGGAGATGCCCAGGGAGGCCGCGTACGTCGTGAACTCCTCGGCGATGGCGGCGAAGACGGGCTCGGCGTAGCCGGCCAGGTCCATCTTGTTGACGGCCAGCACGACCTGCGGGACCCGCAGCAGGGCGGCGACCGCGGCGTGCCGGCGGGTCTGCTCGACCACACCGTTGCGGGCGTCCACCAGCACCACGGCCAGTTCGGCGGTGGAGGCACCGGTGACCATGTTGCGGGTGTACTGCACATGCCCGGGGGTGTCGGCCAGGATGAACCGGCGCCGGGGAGTGGCGAAGTAGCGGTACGCGACGTCGATGGTGATGCCCTGCTCGCGTTCGGCGCGCAGCCCGTCGGTCAGCAGCGCCAGGTCGGGCGCCTCCTGCCCGCGGTTGCGGGAGGCGTGCTCGACGGCCTCCAGCTGGTCGGCGAGGACCGACTTGGAGTCGTGCAGCAGCCGGCCGACCAGCGTCGACTTACCGTCGTCGACCGAGCCGGCGGTGGCGAACCGCAGCAGCGAGGTGGCGCCCGTGTGGGCGGTGATGGTGGAGCTCATGATCAGAAGTACCCCTCGCGCTTACGGTCCTCCATGGCGGCCTCGGACAGCTTGTCGTCGGCCCTCGTCGCGCCCCGCTCGGTGAGCCGGGACGCGGCGATCTCCGCGATGACGGCCTCGATGGTGGCGGCGTCGGAGTCGACGGCACCGGTGCAGGACATATCGCCGACCGTGCGGTACCGCACCTGCCGGGTCTCCAGCGGCTCGCCGTCCTTGGGGCCGCCCCAGCCGCCGGGGGCCAGCCACATACCGCCGCGGGCGAAGACCTCGCGCTCGTGGGCGTAGTAGATGGCGGGCAGTTCGATCCGCTCGCGGGCGATGTACTGCCACACGTCCAGCTCGGTCCAGTTGGACAGCGGGAAGACCCGGACGTGTTCGCCGGGCGCGTGCCGGCCGTTGTAGAGCTGCCACAGCTCGGGGCGCTGGCGGCGCGGATCCCAGCCGCCGAACTCGTCGCGCAGCGAGAAGATCCGCTCCTTGGCGCGCGCCTTCTCCTCGTCCCGGCGGCCGCCGCCGAAGACCGCGTCGAAACGGTTCTGCTCGATCGCGTCCAGCAACGGGACGGTCTGGAGCGGGTTACGCGTCCCGTCCGGGCGTTCGCGCAGTTCGCCGCGGTCGATGAAGTCCTGGACGGCGGCGACGTGCAGCCGCAGCCCGTGCCGGGCGACGGTGCGGTCGCGGTAGTCGAGGACCTCGGGGAAGTTGTGCCCGGTGTCGACGTGCAGCAGCGCGAAGGGCACCGCGGCCGGCGCGAACGCCTTCAGCGCGAGGTGCAGCATCACGATGGAGTCCTTGCCGCCGGAGAAGAGGATCACCGGCCGTTCGAACTCGCCCGCCACCTCGCGGAAGATGTGCACGCCCTCGGACTCCAGGACGTCCAGGTGCGACAGCGCGTAGGGGCTCCCGTCGCCCCCGGAGTCGCCGCCGGTCCCGGTCCGGGCGGTCGCGGTGGTCACGCCAGTCCCCTTTCGACGAGCAGCGCGTGCAGCGCGGCGGCGGACTCCGGCACGGTCTGGGTGTGCGACGCGATGCGCAGATCGGGCGATTCGGGCTCTTCGTACGGGTCGTCCACGCCGGTCAGCCCGGATATCTCGCCGGCTGCCTGCTTCGCGTACAGCCCCTTGACGTCGCGTTCGGAGCACACCGCGACCGGGGTGGCCACATGCACCTCCAGATACCCGCTGCCCGTGGACTGGTGACGCTTGCGGACCGCCTCGCGGGAGTCCGCGTACGGCGCGATCACCGGCACCAGCGCGATCACCCCGTGGCGCGCCAGCAGTTCGGCGACGAAACCGATCCGCTGGACGTTGGTGTGCCGGTCCGCGCGACTGAAGCCCAGACCGGCGGAGAGGAACTCGCGGATCTCGTCGCCGTCCAGGACCTCGACCCGGCGGCCCTCGGCGCGCAGCCGCTCGGCGAGCGCGCGGGCGATCGTGGTCTTGCCCGCGCTCGGCAGTCCGGTCAGCCACACCGTGGCGCCCGTCATCGGTATCTCCTGAACATCCGCAACGTCCTGAACATCCTCTGTGCGCTGACGGCCCTGCGGGCCGTGGGGCCCCGGCGGGCCCGTTCTCGGTGCGGTCCGCATCAGTGCAGCCCGCACTCGGTCTTGCCGAAGCCGGCCCAGCGGCCGGCCCGCGCGTCCTCACCGGCCAGCACCCGCCGGGTGCAGGGCGCGCAGCCGACCGACGTGTAGCCGTCCATCAGCAGCGGGTTGGTGAGCACGGCGTGTTCGGTGATGTACGTGTCCACGTCGTCCTGCGTCCAGCGGGCGATCGGCGAGACCTTGACCTTGCGGCGCCGGGCGTCCCAGCCGACGACCGGGGTGCCCGCGCGGGTCGGGGACTCGTCCCGGCGCAGCCCGGTCGCCCAGGCGTCGTATGCGGTCAGGCCCTCTTCGAGCGGCTTGACCTTGCGCAGCGCGCAGCACAGGTCCGGGTCGCGGTCGTGCAGTTTCGGCCCGTACTCGGCGTCCTGCTCCGCCACCGTCTGACGGGGCGTCAGGGTGATGACGTTGACGTCCAGCACCGCCGCCACCGCGTCCCGCGTCCCGATCGTCTCGGGGAAGTGGTAGCCGGTGTCGAGGAACACCACGTCCACGCCGGGGATCACCCGCGAGGCGAGGTGCGCGACGACCGCGTCCTCCATTGAGGAGGTGACGCAGAAGCGCGGACCGAAGGTCTCGGCCGCCCAGCTGAGGATGTCGAGCGGATCCGCGTCCTCCAGGTCGCGGCCCGCGCGCTCGGCGAGCCGGGGCAGATCGGTGGCATGGGTCACGACGCACCTCCATCGGACGGGGACGTCCCGGCGGCGGGTCCCCGGGAGAGCAGGCCCAGGAACTTCAGCCGGAACGCGCGGCTGCACGCACGGCACTCCCAGGCGGCGCCCTCACCGCGGACCGAACCCTCCGCGGAGGGCCGCAGGTCCTCGTCACCGCAGTACGGACAGTGGAACGGGGCGGCGCGCTCGCTCACTTCAGCGCACCTTCTTCCGCACGGGCCGCCCACTGGGCGAACCGCTCGCCGTCGGCGCGCTGCGCCAGGAACGTGCGCAGCACCCGCTCGACGTAGTCGGGGAGCCCGGCGGCGGTGACCTTCAGCCCGCGGACCTTGCGCCCGAGACCGGCCTCCAGGCCCAGCGCGCCGCCCAGATGCACCTGGTAGCCCTCGACCTGGTTGCCGTCGTCGTCCAGCACCAACTGGCCCTTGAGGCCGATGTCCGCGACCTGGATCCGGGCGCAGGCGTTCGGGCAGCCGTTGATGTTGATGGTGAGCGGCTCGTCGAACTCCGGCAGCCGGCGCTCCAGTTCGTCGATCAGCGAGGCGCCGCGGCCCTTGGTCTCGACGATCGCCAGCTTGCAGAACTCGATGCCGGTGCAGGCCATCGTGCCGCGCCGGAACGGGGACGGCGTCACCCGCAGGTCCAGCGCCTCCAGCCCGGACACCAGCGAGTCGACCTGCGCCTCGTCGATGTCCAGCACGATCATCTTCTGTTCGGTGGTGTTCCGCAGCCGGCCCGAGCCGTGGGCCGCGGCCAGCTCGGCGATCTTGGTCAGGGTGGTGCCGTCCACCCGGCCGACGCGCGGTGCGAAGCCCACGTAGTAGCGGCCGTCCCGCTGCCGGTGCACGCCGACGTGGTCGCGCCAGCGTCCGTCGGGCTCCGCGGGCGCGGGACCGTCGGTCAGCTTGCGCCCCAGGTACTCGTCCTCCAGTACCCGGCGGAACTTCTCCGGGCCCCAGTCGGCGACCAGGAACTTCAGCCGGGCGCGGGTGCGCAGCCGGCGGTAGCCGTAGTCGCGGAAGATCGAGATGACGCCCTCGTGGACATCGGCGGCCTCCTCGGCGCTCACCCAGGCACCCAGCCGCACCCCGAGCTTGGGGTTGGTGGACAGTCCGCCGCCGACCCAGATGTCGAAGCCCGGCCCGTGCTCCGGGTGGACCACGCCGACCAGCGAGATGTCGTTGATCTCGTGCGCGACGTCCAGCAGCGGCGAACCGGAGACGGCGGTCTTGAACTTGCGCGGCAGGTTGGAGAAGTCCGGGTTGCCGATGATCCGGCGCTGGATCTCCTCGATGACCGGGGTGCCGTCGATGATCTCGTTCTCGGCGATCCCGGCGACCGGCGAGCCGAGGATGGTGCGCGGGGTGTCGCCGCACGCCTCGGTGGTGGACAGGCCGATGCCCTCCAGCCGCCGCCAGATCTCCGGCATGTCCTCGATGCGGATCCAGTGGAACTGCACGTTCTGCCGGTCGGTGAGGTCCGCGGTGCCGCGGGCGAACTCCTGCGAGATCTCGCCGATCACCCGCAACTGCTCCGTGGTCAGCCGGCCGCCGTCGATGCGGACCCGCAGCATGAAGTACGAGTCGTCCAGTTCCTCCGGCTCCAGGATCGCGGTCTTGCCGCCGTCGATCCCGGGCTTGCGCTGGGTGTACAGACCCCACCAGCGCATGCGTCCGCGCAGGTCACTGGGGTCGATCGAGTCGAAACCGGACTTGGCGTAGATCGTCTCAATACGTGTCCGTACATTGAGACCGTCGTCATCCTTCTTGAACTGCTCATTGGCGTTGAGCGGCGTGAAGTGGCCGACGGCCCACTGGCCTTCGCCGCGGTGTCGTCCGGTCCTGCGGCGGGTCGTCGATGCTGCGGCGGGAGCACCCCCGGCCGGGGGCGGGGGCACATCTGGGGTGGCGGCCATGGGAGTACGTCCTTCGGGGCGGCTCAAGGGGTCCGGACTTTGCAGGATGCACCCACTGCGACCTGGGCGGACGCACCGGAAATCGGCGCGTCGCAACGCGTCGGCGGGTGGTGTGCGAGGTCGGGGTGTCAGCGCGTCCGCGACGACGGGGACGGCGTAGGAACGGCGGTGCTGAGACTGTTCAGCTCGCTGGACACATGGCGCTGGACATGCGGCCGAGATCGACGTGTCGCCGACTCACCAAGGCAATTCCAGCTGTGGACATGCCGGAAGCGTGTCACGCCGTTCTCCGGCCAGTCCACCGTCATCCAGAATTCAGACACCACTGTCCCGCATACCGAGACAGTGTGTCGCGGGTCACTCGCCGCCCGGGGTGGCGTCCGCCGCCCCTGGTCAGGGGCCCGGAGCCGGCGACGAGGGCGCCGTGGCCGTCGTGGTGTCGAACAGCCGGAAGCCGCGCCGCCGGTAGTTGTCCATCGCGTGCGGGCCGTCGTCGCTACAGGTGTGCAGCCACACCCGCTTCGTCTCCGCCCGCCCCGGCCACCGCCCGGCCAGGTCCCAGGCCCGCGCGG
Source organism: Streptomyces sp. x-80 (assembly GCF_046549095.1). Classification (NCBI taxonomy): domain Bacteria; kingdom Bacillati; phylum Actinomycetota; class Actinomycetes; order Kitasatosporales; family Streptomycetaceae; genus Streptomyces; species Streptomyces sp. x-80. Next base: position 184,420 of record NZ_JAJPWM010000012.1, on the reverse strand, counting down.
TCCCGTAGGAGAGCAGCTCCCCGCCTGTCCGGCGCCCCCGGAACGCGGGGAGGAGCCCGAAGTAGACGATCTCCACGGCGCCTTCCTCCTGGGCCGCCAGCTCGATGAACCCCGCGGGTGTGCCCCGCTCGTACGCCACCCAGGTCTCCACCCCCGGCCGCCCGAGATACTCCGCCCACTGCGCGTGCGGCCACTCCAGCCGGTCGGTCCACAGGATGTCGCCGCCGACCGCCGTGTAGAGGAAGCGGCTGAATTCGGGCGACGGCACCTCGGCCCGGACGATACGGACGCCCTGCTCGGCGGGCGGGCCCGCGGCGGGGGTCAGATCGCCGGGCGAGGTCTGTTCGAGAAACCAGGTGGTGACCGTGTGGCTCATACCGCCAGCACATCACACGGGTACCCCGGCGCGGCGTCCGGCCCTGGGGCGGGGCGGGCGGCGGCGGGCCCGTCAGCCGGTGGTCCTCGCCAGCCGCGCGAAGACCACCAGGTTCCCCGCGTAACCGGCGCCCGCGGAGTAGCCGCCACCGCAGGTCAGGAGGCGCAGCTCGGGGCGGCCGGTGGCGCCGTAGACCCGCTCGGCGGGGAAGGACTTCTTGCCGAAGACCTGGACGCCGTAGACCTCGAAGACCGCGGTCCGTCCGTCCGCGCGGGTCAACCGGACCGCGCTGCCCTTCTTCAGGGCGCCCAGGCCGTAGAAGACGGCCGGGCCGCTGAAGTTGTCGACATGGCCGACGACGACGGCGGTGCCGTTCTCGCCCGGCGCCGGGGCGTCCGCGTACCAGCCCGCCAGATTGGGGTCCGCGGGCGGCGGGGCCTCGATCCGGCCGTCCTTGTCCAGACCCACCGGTACCACCGGCGCGGACACCTTGATCGACGGGATGGTCACCCGGGTGGCGGCGGAGCGGGGCAGCGGCGGCGGTGCGGACGGGCCGGGGCGGCGGTCGGCGGGGGAGACCGCGGTGGTCCCGGCGTCCGGCTGCGGCGGCCCGCCGGCCTCGTCCGACAGCCCGCTGCGCACCATGGCGAAACCGGTCAGACCGAGCAGCGCCAGCACGCCCCACGGCGGGCGCCGCGGCGCGGCCGGCTCCACCCGCCACAGCTCCGGCCCGCCCATCGGCCTCATCGCCCTCCTCCCGCGGCGTGGCCGCGCGCCCCCGCGCGCACGGCCCGCAGTCGGCACGCTAGGCGCCCGCCGGGGCGACGGCGACAGCAGACGGCCGAACGGGCGGACGGCCGAGCGGGTGGCGGGCCGGGCGGGTGGCGGGCCGGGTCGCCGGTGGCCTCCCCCTCCGCTCCCGCAACGTCCTCTGCTCCCTCAGCTTCCTCCGCCTCGTCCGCCTCGTCCGACCCGGCCGCCGCGCCCGGCCCGTCCCTCACGCCCGCCGGGCCGCCGCCACCGCGGGTGCCGAGGACTGCGGCAGCAGTTCGCAGGGCCGGGGCGGCAGGCACAGCGTGACGTCCACGCCGTCCGCGAAGCGGTACGGGCGGTGCGCCAGGACCCCGGTGAGATGGCGGCGCAGCCGTGACAGTTCGGCGCGCACCGTGACCGTACGGCCGCCGTCGCCGAAGAGGTCCTGGGCGAGTTCGGCGGCGCTGCGGCCCTCGGGGTGTGCGGCGAGGACGAAGAGCAGCTCGGCATGGCGCGGGGTCAGCTCGTGCGACCAGCTGCCGGCCGGGCCGGTGACGGTGACCGTCGCACCGTCCCGGCCGCTGACGTCCAGCAGCACCCGGCCGGGCGCGGGCGCCGGTTCCGGCCGGCCGACGCGGATCAGCCAGCCGCCGGGCAGCGGCTCCAGCGTGCACATGCCGTAGCGCGGCAGCCACCGCGGCCCGGCCTCGGGGGCCTTGGGCAGCACCACCCGGTCCGGTGGGGACATCCCCGTGACCCCCGCGGTCCAGCCGTGTGGGTCGACGGCCAGCGCCCGTCCGCCGATCCGCGCCAGCACGGGCGCCGCGCTGGACCGCAGGCGTTCCAGGGAGGCGTGGTGACGAGTGCGCAGCTCGCCCTCCGCGAGCCGGGCGACCGCGGAGACCAGCGAGAGGGTCGTGGGATGGAAGGTGTGCGCCGGGCCGCTGACGTCCACGGTGCCCAGCAGGCGGCCGTCGCGCGGATCGTGGAGCGGCGCCGCGGCACACGTCCACTGGTGGTGGGTGCGGACGAAATGCTCGGCGGAGTGCACCAGCACCGGGCGCCTGGCCACCAGCGCGGTGCCGATCGCATTGGTCCCGACGATCTCCTCCGTCCAGTCGGCACCCTGGTCGAAGCCGTGCCGGTCGGCCATCCGCCGGACCGGCGCGCAGCCCTCCCGCCACAGCACCCGCCCCTCGGCATCCGTGACGACCATGATCTGCTGCGCGGCGTCGGCGGCCGGGAGCAGACCTTCGTTGAGCGTCGGCAACACCGCCGCCAGCGGCGAGGTCTGCCGCCGGTGCGCCAGCTCCGCCTCCGTGAGCTGCGGTTGGCGGCGGTCCCGGTCCGGGTCCACGCCCGAGCCCAGCGCCCGCCGCCAGGATTCGCCGATGACCGGGCGGGGCGCGTCGTGCGACGGGTCACCGCAGAGCGCCGCCTCACGGACCGAGGCGAGGCGCCGTGCGGTCTCGCGCACCTTCTGGGCCGACCAGATGACGCTGTCGTTCGGTGTGTCGTTCACGCTGCTCTCCGTTGTGCACTGGGCCGTGAGCCGTCCCATGGTGCCGTCACCGGGCCGTCCCGAAGGAGCCATTGCACAGAACCGCCGCCACGGACCGCAATGTTCTGTAGGGAATTGCAAGGAAATGAATGGCGATGCCGAAACGGTGGCGGGTGCCGGCGGACAACGCGGGGCGGTGACGAGCGATGAGGAGCGGCGGGTGACGGTGACGGGCCGATCACCCGCCGCCCGCCCGTCTCACCCGTAACCCGTAACCCGTAACCCATCACCCATCACCCGTAACCCGTCACCCCTCCACGACCGGCCGGGCCCGTGCCACGATCGCCCCCAGCCCCAGCGTGTGGGGCAGCGTCCCGAACGCCGCGCCCGCGTCGCCGCCCAGCCGCGACGCGCAGAACGCGTCCGCGACCTCGGACGGCGCGTGGCGCACCAGCAGCGCACCCTGGAGCACCAGCGCCATCCGCTCCACCAGCCGCCGGGCCCGCGCCTCGATCCCGTCCAGATCGGCGAGTTCGGTCAGCAGCCCCCTGATCGCCCGGTCCAGCCGGTGGTCCGCACCGCGCACGCCGCCCAGCTCGGTCAGGAACGCGTTCAGCGCGGCCGGTTCGTGCCGCAACGCCCGCAGCACATCCAGCGCCTGGACGTTCCCGGAGCCCTCCCAGATCGAGTTGAGCGGTGCCTCGCGCAGCAGCCGCGGCATCCCCGACTCCTCCACATAGCCGTTGCCGCCCAGGCATTCCAGCGCCTCGGCCACCATCGGTGTGCACCGCTTGGTCACCCAGTACTTCGCCGCGGGCACCGCCAGCCGCAGAAAGTCCCGGTCCTGCTCGGTGCCGCTGTCGTACGCCGCCGCCAGCCGCAGCGCCAGCGTCGTCGCCGCCTCCGACTCCAGCGCCAGATCCGCCAGCACATTGCGCATCAGCGGCTTGTCGATCAGCCGGCCGCCGAACGCCTCCCGGTACGCGGTGTGGTGCAGCGCCTGCGCCACCGCCTGCCGCATCACCGCCGCCGCCCCGCTGACGCAGTCCAGCCGGGTCGCCGCGACCATCTCGATGATCGTGGCGACGCCGCGCCCCTCCGCACCCACCCGGCGCGCCCAGCTCCGCCCGTCGAACTCGATCTCCGCCGAGGCGTTCGACCGGTTGCCGAGCTTGTCCTTGAGCCGCTGGATACGGAAGGCGTTACGGCTGCCGTCCGGCAGCACCCGGGGCAGCAGAAAACAGGTGAGCCCGCCCGGCGCCTGTGCCAGTACCAGGAACGCGTCCGACATCGGCGCGGAACAGAACCATTTGTGCCCGGTCAGCGCGTACTCGCCGGGCGCGGCCAGCGGTTCGGCGCGCGTCGTGTTGGACCGTACGTCGCTGCCGCCCTGCTTCTCCGTCATGGCCATCCCGGCCAGCGCACCCGGCTTGCCGGCCGCCGGACGCAGGCCCGGTTCGTACACCCGCGAGGTCAGCAGCGGTTCCCACTCGGCCGCGAGCCCCGGTTCGGCCCGCAGCGCGGGCACCGCCGCATGCGTCATCGACAGCGGGCAGCCGTGCCCCGCCTCCACCTGGGTCCAGACGATGAAGCCCGCGGTGCGCCGGACATGACCGTCCGGACGCGACCAGGCGTCGGTGAGGCCGGCGGCGACCGCGTGGCCGAGCAGCCGGTGCCAGGCCGGATGGAACTCCACCTCGTCGATGCGATGGCCGAAGCGGTCGTGGGTGCGCAGGACGGGCGGAGCGGCGTTGGCCTGCTCGCCCCAGCGCTGGGCCTGCGCCGAGCCGGCGGCCTGTCCCAGTGTGCTCAGCTCCTCCCGTACCTCGGCGAGGCGGGTGTCGGCGACGTACCGCGCGACGCCCTCGGTGAGGGCCGGATCGGCCGCGAAGACGTCGTATCCGGCCAGCGGCGGGGGCTGGTTCATCACCGTATGAGTCGTTGCTGTCATGCCGGATACGGTAAGGAGGTGCAGCCAGCAAACGAATCAGCCGAGCGTCCCGCGGGCCGCCTGAAACGGGCCCGCGCCCTCTACCGCAACGTCTCCAAACGCCGGCTGGCGTGGCTGCTGGTCAAGGACATCGTCAACTCCTGCATGGAGAACCGCGTCACCGGTCTGGCCGCCGAGGCCGCCTTCTTCTGCCTGCTGTCGCTGCCGCCGCTGCTCCTCGGACTCATCGGCGTGCTCGGCTATATGGAGCCCTGGATCGGGCACGCCACCATCGACAGCATCCGGCAGAACATCCTCAACGGCACCGCCACCGTGCTCTCCGACAACGGCGTGAACGAGATCGCCCGCCCGCTGATAAACGACGTGTTCACCGGCCGTCGCCCCGACATCGTCTCGCTCGGCTTCGCCATCGCCCTCTGGTCCGGCTCCCGCGCACTGAGCGTCTTCGTCGACGCCATCACCATCATGTACGGGCTCGACGGGCGGCGCGGCGTCGTCAAGACCCGGCTGCTGGCGTTCGGGCTCTACCTCGCCGGGCTGGTCGTCGGCGCCATCGCGCTGCCGCTGATGGTCGTCGGCCCCGACACGGTCGTGAGCTGGCTGCCGGCCAGCGAGGACATCATCCGGGCGCTGTACTGGCCCGTCGTCCTGATCCTGTCGGTCGCCTTCCTGACCACGCTCTACCACATGTCCGTACCGGTCCGTTCGCCCTGGCCGGAGGATATTCCGGGGGCGGTGGCGGCGCTCGGGATGTGGGTGCTCGGCAGCTTCCTGCTGCGCATCTATCTCACCCGTACCGTCGAGGGCCCCACGATCTACGGATCGCTGGCCGCACCGGTCGCGGTCCTGCTGTGGATGGGCATGGCCGCTTTCGCGGTGCTGGTCGGCGCCGCGATGAACGCCGCTCTCGACCGGGTGTGGCCGTCGGTCGCCACCGCCGCCGGCCGCGCGGAGAAACAACGCCGGCTGCGGTCACGGGCCCGGACGGAGCCGGCCGCGGCGGGGGCGGAGACCGGGGCGGACGCCGCGGACCCGGACGCCGCGGACCCGGACGCCGCGGATCCGGACACCGCAACGGGCTCGGCGGCGGGCGGCGAGGGAGTGGGCACCGGTGGCGGCCGGGACCGGGACCGGGATGGCGACGGTGATGGTGACCGGTACGACGCCGCGGGCGGGTACGACGTCGGCGAGGCCCCCGGCGGCGGGGTGCCGTCCGAATTCCCCGAACGGTGGGCCCGGTTCCTGCCACCGGACGATGTCCGCTCCCGGCTGCACGCCCAGCCCAAGCGCGGGGGGCTGGACCAGCGAGCCGCTCGGGGGCGGTGAGGGCGTACTGGGCGTGCGCCTTGACCGGCCCGGAGACCTCCTCGCGTGCCCCGCACGCGATCGACCGGACAGGTCGTGCCGACCTGCCGCGCCGGTTCGGGCCCGACGTACGCAACGGACGTCGGGCCCGAACCGGCATTCACTCAACGCGATACGACAGGGAAGCAGACGTCGGTGATCCACCTGCTGGGGTCGGGATTCTGGGCCGGGCCGACCCGGTAGATGTGGAACATCGGCCTGGTCTCCAGGTGACGCTCGGCGATGAGGGCGCCGATAGCGCCCGCTCTCTGCGCTCTCTGCCCGGCTCCTGGTGGAGATCATCGCTGGGGAGGGGGAGGAGGGGACCGGGAGGAGACGGGGGGACGAGGGACGGGGGACGGGGGACGGGGGACGGGCGCAGGGAAGAGACGCGGGAGGAAGGGCGGGTTCAAGTCGGCCGGTTTGTGACCCTTCCCGCCGGGGCGCAGCGCCGCCCAGCTGCCGAATCACCGCCAACTTGCTTTCCTGTGAGGTGAGTTGACCGATCCAAGAGGCGGAGAGGGGTGGTTCAGGTGAGCTGAAGGTACTGGCTCCCGCCCCGTCGAACCCCGTGACCGAACCGCCTGGAGAGGGCACCCATGACCCCATCACCCGCACCACTCGGCGGCTTCACCGCCCCTGACGCCACTGTTGACACGGGACCTGGCATCGGCCCGGCTGCCGCTCCGGACCCCGGCGCGGCTGCCGCCCCGGAGCCCGGCTCCGATGCCGCTCCGGACACCGTCGGCGAGCGGGGACGGGCCGTGGGCGCCGCCATGCCCGGACATCCCGTACGGGACTACGCCCCGTACCGGGGGAACGGGTTGCGTCACCCCCGACAGCCGTTGGTCGAGATCGACGGTCTCGCGGACCCGGAGGCCGTCGAGCTGAGCGGTCCCGTGTTCGGCGTCACGGATGTCACCGACCTGGACGCCGATCTCACCCGGCAGCACGCCGGGGAACCGCTCGGCGAACGCATCACCGTCTCCGGCCGCGTCCTGGACCGTACCGGCCGCCCCGTACGCGGCCAGCTCGTCGAGATCTGGCAGGCCAACGCCGCCGGCCGGTACGCCCACCACCGTGACCAGCACCGTGCACCGCTCGACCCCCACTTCACCGGTGCCGGCCGCTGCCTCACCGATGACACCGGCCGGTACTCCTTCACCACCATCAAGCCCGGCGCCTATCCCTGGGGCAATCACCACAACGCCTGGCGTCCGGCGCATATCCACTTCTCGTTCTTCGGATCGGCCTTCACCCAGCGGCTGGTCACCCAGATGTACTTCCCGGGCGACCCGCTCCTCGCGTACGACCCGATCCTGGCCTCGGTCACCGCCCCTGAGGCCAGGACGCGGCTGGTGGCCGCCTACGACCCCGAGCTGTCCCGCCCCGACTGGTCCCTGGGCTACCGCTGGGACGTGATCCTGGACGGCCCGTCCGCCACCTGGACCGAGGAAGGCCGCTGATGCCCCACCGCAACCGACCCAATGCGTCCCCGGGACCTGATGTGTCCCCTCAACCTGACGCGTCCCCGCGATCTGATGCGTCCCCTCGACCTGATGGGCCCCCGCGATCCGATGGGCCCCCGCTCTCTGATGAGCTCAGGCGACTCGATACGTCCTCCGGACCTGACTCGTCCGCCCGTCCCGACGTGTCTGCCCGTCCCGCCGCGTCTGCCCGACCGGGAACGCCCGCCCACTCTGCAACATCCGCCCACTCCGTAACATTCACCCACCCCGCGTCGCCCGCCGCCCCGTCCGGGCGATCCGCGGTCCCTCTCTTCCCCACGTCGCACCCGGTGTCCTCCGCGCAGCCCACGCCCATCGCGTCATCCGTGGCCCTCCCCGCCACGCCCTCGCAGACCATCGGCCCCTTCTACGGCTACGCCCTCCCCTTCCCCGGCGGCGGGCAGATCGCGCCGACCGGCCACCCCGACACGCTCACCGTGCACGGCTGTGTCCGGGACGGAGCCGGTGCGCCGGTGCCGGACGCGCTGCTGGAGATCTGGCAGGCGGGCCCCGACGGGGGCCTGACGGGCGCGCCCGGTTCGCTGCGCCGCGACCCCGTCGACGGCGCGGCCATCGGCCGCAACAGCGTGGACTTCACCGGCTTCGGCCGCGTCCCCACCGACGCGGACGGCCGCTACGCCGTGCGGACACTGCCCGCGACCGCCCCGGTCGGCCGTCCGGACGCCGCGCCGTACCTCGCGGTGTGCCTCTTCGCCCGCGGGCTGCTGCACCACCTGTTCACCCGCGTCTACTTCCCCGAGAACGCGGCGGCCAACGCGGCCGACCCGCTGCTGGCGCAGCTGCCCGCGCACCGGGCGGATACGCTGCTGGCCCGCCCGGACGGCCCCCGCCGGTACCGCTTCGACATCCACCTTCAGAGCGCCGAGCCCCGGGGCGACGAGTCTCCGGGCGACGCGCCCTCGGGAGCCGAGGGCGGTACATACGGGGAGACGGTCTTCCTCGCCTTCCGCTGACGTACCGGATGCGGACGTACTGCATGCTGACGTACCGCATGCTGACGTACCACCGCGGCAGTGCAGCACAGTGGGAAGCGGCTGTCACCGCCACGGACATGACGAATTCCGAGCTCAGCAGTCAGCAATCGGTAATCAGCAACCAGCAGTCAGCAATCGGTAGTCGGTAATCGGTCAGGGGTCGGCCGGTGTGCATCGAGCCGGCGGGCAAATCCTGGTGGATCAGAGAACGTAGCGTCCTGGAGCCAGGATCCCGGCGGGATCCAAAGCGTTCTTAAGACGGCGGAGCACGGCTGACACATCGTCATTCGCGTGAAGCGAGGACCGCATCGCACGCGTGCTCATCCGATATGGCGGATAGCCGAGGTCGCTGAATTGTTGCTCCAATGCGTCGTAGCAGGCCATGGCGCGGTCGTCCTCACCCTCCACAGACCGGTCGTAGGCGAGGATGACAGTGGCGACCGCAGTTCGTTCACCCGCCGCGTGGAGCCCGATGTTCGCCTCGAAACCGTGCGACCGGGTTACTCGCTCGACGGTGTCGACCGCGATGCGGACATGCCTGCCGTTCAGCGGCAGCACCGGGCAGCTCCAGATCAGGCCACAACCGTCCCGGTCAAGGTCGATGGGTACCGAATGGCACGATCGCTCTGCTCCTGCTCCTGCTCCTGCGCCTGCTTGTGAGCCTGCTTGTGCGTCTGTTTCTGCGTCTGCTTTCTCCGTGTCTCGGATACGCCAGTAAGCCATGAGCAGTTGACTCTCGGACGGTGCGCACCAGTCAAGGATCGAAGGTGACGACGCATTGCCTTGCGAAGGTTGATCGTCTTCACCGAACGTCAACCGGTCCACATGGGGGCCAAGTGATTCGGTCACTATGCGTCGCAGTTCGGCTCCGTGCCGAGCATCCACCGCATGAATCGTTGCGCGGCCGTTCCAGGCCCCCAGACCCCAGCGGTGACGCAATTCTCTGCGCAGGTCATCCGGCAGCGGTACGCGACCGCCTGCTTCCGCCCATGGATACCGTTGCTGCGTCGTGAGGATGCGGAGGTCATTGAAAAAGAGGAAACCGGAGCCAAGAACACCGGACAGGCTCAGTTGCCGGAGAGCATCGAGTGTGGTGTCCAGGCCGGAGCTGCTCTCGTCGAGAGTGAAGGCGAACCTGGCGACGTATCCAGGCATCGGCTTCAACCAGAGGGTCATCCGGGTCACCACGCCGAGATTGGACTGTGTGAAGATTCCGTCCAGCCAAGGGCCGAGACCCCAGCGGTGCAGTTCCCCGGTCACCGCACCCGGGTACCGGGTGAAGCCGGTGTGGAGGACTTCGCCGGTAGCCAGTATCACCTCGAATCCACATACGTGGGAGAACCGGTCGTTGTAGGGCCCGGAACCCAGACCACGCTCCAGTACATTGCCGATCAGGCTGGCGCCGGGAGTGCTGCCGGTGAAACCGGCGAACAAGCGCGCACCTCGATCGATGAGGTAGTTGTGCAGTTGAAGCTGAGTCACACCGGGTTCCACGGTGACGTAGGCAAACTCTTCGTCATAGTCCAGAATGCGGTTCATTCTGGACAGCGGCATCACCACGCAACCGTCCACTACCGGGGAAGCAGATCCATAGCCCCAGTTCTTCCCCGTACTTACCGGGTACAGCGGAACCTTGTGCCGCGTCGCGATGCGCAGGCATGCGCGGACTTGCTGTCGGTCGCCCGGACAGATCGCGGCGGCGACTCTCTGATCGGTGGGATAAGTTGCCGTACCGAGCTGTTCCAACAGCGCGGGATCCGTGCGGACATGCGCCACCCCGATCGCCGCCCGCCATTCATCGAGAGCGGCCGGCAGCGCCGATTCAGCCTCCTGGCCCGGTGGCAGGTGGGCGCGTGTATTCACTGGCAGCCTCCAGATTTCCCCGCGCGGTGTCGGCCGTCAGGTACACGGCGGTACAGAGCTCGCCTACGCCCTACCGACCATGTTCATCCTCGGTCGCACCGTCGGCATCAGAGAGAGCTGCCGATTGGGCTGTTGGGATGGGCAAGGCAGTGCGCACTCACGGCGATCTCAGGGCCGACTGTTCAAAAATGGCACGATTGCGGAACGGGCATGATGCTGGTTCAGCTAGGTTGGCTCGATTTTGCCGATTCGACTTGTTCGAGAATCAGTACTCGGAATCGAGAATCGGGAATCGGGACGCGAAAGGAAAGTCGTGGACTCGTCGAAAATCTCCAACTATGTCGAAGAGAATCTCGATATGTGGGGAGCCGCTCCTGACCGAGTCGTCCTGGTCCACGGAGAACGTCGCATCACCGCAGGGACCCTGCGCAATATGATCTACAAATTGGCACGTGCATTGCAAGATCAGGACGTGCGGCGGGGGAGGACGGTAACACTGCTGTGTGGCAATGGGCCGGAAGGGGTTGCCGTGGGTTACGCAGCCGGCCTGCTCGGTTGCCGTGTCAGCCACCTCGACAATACCCTCTCCGTAAAAGCCCAGGCAGATATCGTCGAATTCATCGAGACCAGCGCTTTGATCGTCGACCCTCGATGGGCCGATCAGGCTGTGGCGGTGATGGACCAGACCTCGGTCAGAGTCGCGCTCACCTTGGGACCCGCACGTATGGGAACCGATCTGCTGGAGCTGGCTGCCGGAGAGTCCGCCGGTGCCTTCGGCGGTCTGACCGAGGCACATGATGTGTGTCTTATCCGGCAGACCGGCGGCACCACCGGTGTCTCGAAGGCCGTTCTCCGGACCTTTGCGGACACGGCATATTTTCGGGATCTCCTGCCGCGGGAGCAGGAGCCACACATTCAGCTCGTGTGCTCCACACTCGCCCACGGAGTCGGCATGCTGGCCGACCACGTCCTACGTGACGGCGGCACCTTGGTGCTCCTGGAATCTTTCGACGCGGCGACGGTACTCTCCACAATCGAGCGGGAGCGCATCACTTATCTGTCGCTGATTCCGCCATTGCTCTACCAGCTTCTGGATCACCCGGATCTGGCTCGTACGGACCTTTCCAGCCTGCGGTGTATCTACTACGGGGGCTGCACAGCTTCTCCCGCTCGGCTCGCGGAGGCGGTGGTGCGTTTCGGGCCGGTACTTGAACAGTTCTACGGTCAGACCGAAGCAGGACCGATCAGCAGTTTGCCGCCCGAGGACCACGATCCGGCACACCCCGAGCGTCTGGCGTCGGCCGGGAAGGTACGGAACGGAGTTGAGGTGGTGATCCGCGATGCGAAGGGGCGAGACCTCCCGCCTGTGCAGCGTGGCGAAATCTGCGTACGGTCTCCGTTCGTCATGCGAGGCTATTGGAAGCGGCCTGACCTGACCGCGGAAGTACTGCGGGACGGCTGGCTCCGTACCGGAGATATCGGATACCTCGACAGTGACGGCTACCTCACCGTCACAGGACGCAGCAATGACCTGATCAAGGCGGTCGAGGCCGAGAGCGCGGTCTCGGCCGTCGAGGCGGAGCGCATTCTCGATGCTCATCCGCATATCAGGCAGAGTGCGGTCTTCAGCGTCTGGGACCGCGACAACCTTGAGCGTATTCATGCCGCCGTCGTCCTGGAGCCGGGGTATTCTGTCGCGACCGGGGAACTCCGGACCATGATCCACGATGTGCTGGGGCAGCAGTACGAGTTGGCCGACACCATGTATGTCGATGCGCTGCCGCTCACCGGTGCGGGAAAGCCGGACAAGGAAACGCTGCGACGACGTGCCTCGACGGCATACCGCGAGCCCGGCCCCACCGGTCGCTGAGGAGGCATGCCGAGGAGGTTCACGGAAGAGCCGGGCAGGCCGGCGGCCATCTCATGCCCGCTCCGGTCTCCGTCCGTCCCCGCCCGTGCCCGCAGTTTCGCTGCTCAGGGGAGAGCGGAGGCTCGGCTCAGCAAACGCACGGCGTAGTCCGCGATGGCGGATGACAAGGCGTCTTCCGTTTTGACTACCCAGCCGGGGTTCGCATTCACCTCGCAGATGATGAAGCTGTCCTCATCGAAGAGAAAGTCAACCGCACCGAACACCAGCCCCAACGCCTTGGCCGCGCGAATGGCGATTTCCTCGGCCTCCGGATAGCGTCCGGTGCAGACGCTGGTGTTGCCACCCAGGGAGGCGTTCGACTTCAGCCTTCCCGCTGCTGCGCTGAACACGATCGACTGAATGAGTTGGCCGTCGACCACCAGTACCCGCAGGGTTCTTCCCCGGGAAGAAGAAATGTATTGCTGAAACAGAAGCGGGAGCCGTTGGTCGATATTTCCGTGTATTTCCCTGAGCAGCTCCAGTTGGGGAGCGAGGAACACGGCCCGACCACAGTTGCCGCGCACCGATTTCACAATACAGGGCTCCGGGAGAAGTGGACTCTGCACCACGTCGCCCAGTGGTACGGCGGCATACGAGATCGTGTCGGGCACGGGAATCCCTGCCGCTGCCAGCCGCTGTAGGTGCAGAACCTTGTTTGCGCAGAGCGTATGGGCGGCCAGCGAATTGAACACGGCAACACCCATCTGTTCGAGATGGTGAAGAAGGGACGTCTCGTGATCGGGGCGCAGATCGGCGGTGTTGTGCCGGACGTACACAACTTTGGGCGGTGACAGACGGCAGCCCGACGTGTCGTACAACGCGAGTTCCCCGCCCCGTACGCCGAACAGCAGCTCATCGGTGTGCCATACCGCGAAGCGCGGGCCGAAACGATCGTGTAGTGATTTCTGGAGCAGCTCGATCCAGACCGGAAGGCTTTCCGGCAGGCGGAAGACAAGCATCCATACATCGGCGGAGCGCTTGGTGCTGCTTTCCATGGCACCATTCCATCCCTACTAAGACGGTGTCCTATAAGACCACGGTCCAAGTGTGACCGTTATTTCCGGACCATTAATTACGGACCATTATTTCCGGCTTTTCGAATTCGCTGTCCGAAGTTCGGTGGCCGCCGCTTCGACAACGGCACGCGACGCATGGATCAGATCCCTTCGGCAGACAGCGCGTACGAGAGCGTGCAGGGAGAGGTTCCAGCGTTCGGCGACCTCACCGATGAAATTGACGTTCGCGGAGTGACATCTGCTCTCCCCGAGAACGAGATCCAGATGGCTGACACCCCGGTCCCTTTTCCTTCTCTCGGCAATCAGAGTCTCCGCAGTCTCAGCCAGTCGGTCTCCGTCCACCTCCTTGAGGTAACCTGCTCGCTGCATTACTTTTACGAGGACCTCGATCTGCGCATTTCCCGCGCTACGGCCGGCGCCACGCAGCGTGCCGTCCACGGCGACAGCTCCGGCTCTCAGTGCGGAAAGCGAATTGGCGACGGCAAGTGACAAATTATCGTGACCGTGGAAACCGGTGGGTATCTGCGCGTCGGACAGTATGCTGACCAGACGGTGTACCTCGTCGGGGAGCATGCAGCCGGCAGAGTCCACAACGTAGAAAAGGTCGGCTCCGGCCGAGCAGGCTGCCTGGGCGATGGTGAGCACGTCTGTCGCGGGAACTGCGTACGTCTTCATCGCGTTAAGCGTGACCGTGATGTCCAGGTTCTTCGCTTGATGAACCAGGGCAAGAGATTTTTCGACCTCTGTAGCGTTAACTCCCACTCGCACGAACCGAGCGCCCGCGGAAACCGAGTCCTTGATCGATTCGATCGTAGCGGAATTCGCCTCCGCGAAGATGCCGACTTCCGCTTTGGGTGCCCCCAGTGCGGCAGCTTTTATCAAATCAGAACAGGGGATGCCGAGACGTGACCCCCGGGCGCTGTCCACTCCGACTTCAATGTGTTTGACTCCGGCCGAGAACAAGGCGGACGCAATTACCTCGACCTCGCTCCGCGAGAAGCGCATCTCATAGGTGCCTTCCCTCAGCGTGCAGTCAACAATCCCATCAATAGGCGACACAACCTCAGCCTCCGATACGCTGCAAACTGCTTTCTTTACGTGCGTGGTGAGTCAGTGTCGCGGTGAGGTCGGTACTCGATCGGTACTCGATCCATACTCAACGGGTCGGCAATTCCGGTGGCGCCGGGAAATCCGTTTTCGGATCTCCCGGCGGCAACTATGAGTGGGAACACAACCGGCATGTATGACGTATGTGACTATACCTACTCATTCCACACGCGGCGCGACTGCGTATGTGCGTTCACCCGGTTGGCGGTGTGCGGTCAGGTCTCAGCGCTTCCGCGGAAGGAAGCGGCGACTGAGCACGGGCAAGTGCAACAGGCACGAGGCGAGAACAAGCACAACAGCGAGCGCAAGGGGACAAGAGTGGGACCAACCGTGGACCAGTCGGCCGCGGTGATGACCGGACCCTGGCCCCTCCCCGGAAGCACGCGAGAATGATCGACTCCCGCAAGATCGAAACGGCCGGGCACCCCATCGGCGGAACAGTCGCATCGACCACCCTGGCCACGGATTCCAGGTGGACGCGGGCATCAACATGGATGCCTCCTTCTTCTCACCCATCCCCCGGTAAGAGCTGGGCGGTCGCCCGTTCTGATGCCGGGAGCCGAGGACAGGGGCCCGCTCCTGGCGCTGAGCGCGGTCAGCCGTGGCTGGGTTCTCCGCGGACACCGGACTCGGCTACCGCAAGCCGGGGCAGGCCGCCGGCCAGTCCGCGCCCACCAATGAGGCCGAGCGGGAAGCCCGCTTCGCCGTGGGGAAAGTGAGGGCACGGGTGCCGGCCACGATGGACGGGCGGCGGTACGACGGGGAACCGCGCACGCCGCACGCCAGGAACGGTCGCGCGGTCTGGGAGCCGCGCCTGCCCCTCCGGCCGTTCCTGGCGTCGAAGGGCTGAGGCGTGAATACCTCGTCGGGCCCGTTCGGCCAATGCGGCAGCTCTGACCGGAGTTCCGAGATGGCGAAATTGCCGTGACGGCGAAGGTGATGGGGCGCGGCCTGGCTCACTTGCCGTCGAGCACTGTCGTCATGAGGTACTCGCAGTCCTCTTTGTTGAACAGGGCGTCCCCGCGGTGGCCGTACGCAGCACCAGCAGTCAGTAGGGCCGTCGCCCGCTCACTACGCCCGCCACCCTCCCGCGAGGCGCCGAGCAAGGTGGCGGGGCAAGGTCTTGCGGTGGGCGACATGCTGCCGCAGGCTCAATGGCGGGTTGCCGCGCGGCAGTCGCTCAGCATGTGCTCACAGGTATCCGAATGCCTTGGTGAAGGTGGAAGGAGTCCCGATGGCCGGAGTACGCGTGGTGATCGTCGGCGGTGGTATCGGAGGTCTGGCTGCGGCGGTGGCACTGCGGTCCAAGGGCGTCCAGGCGGATGTGTACGAACAGGCTCACCGGCTCGGCGAGGTCGGGGCGGGCTTCATGCTCGCGCCCAACAGTCTGC
Source organism: Streptomyces sp. x-80 (assembly GCF_046549095.1). Classification (NCBI taxonomy): domain Bacteria; kingdom Bacillati; phylum Actinomycetota; class Actinomycetes; order Kitasatosporales; family Streptomycetaceae; genus Streptomyces; species Streptomyces sp. x-80. The sequence goes on along the minus strand of NZ_JAJPWM010000012.1, from coordinate 168,706 downwards.
GGGTGCTGGAGCGGCTCGGCCTCCACGACAAGATCACCCGGACCGGGGCGCCCTTCACCGGGTTCACGGTCTGCGAGGCGGACGGCACCGCGGTGTCCTCGTTGGCGGTCGGCGGAAGCGACGGGCACACCATGTTCGGTATGCACCGCGCGGACATGGTGAACCTGCTGGTTTCCAGCCTTCCGGGCGACGCATTGCACATAGGTCACCGGTGTGTGGCGTTCACGCAGGACGACGACCGTGCCGTGGTGACGTTCGAGAACGGGGAGAGCGCCGAGGGCGATGTCGTGGTCGGCGCCGACGGCATCCATTCGGCGCTACAGCAGTACGTCGTGGAGCCTCACGACCCGGTCTTCTCCGGCCTTGCGGCATACCGTGGCGTGATGCCCGCGGAGCGGGTGCCCGACTGGCCCGACCACGCCGTGCGGTTCTGGAACGACGGCACCAAGAATCTGCTGGTCTACCCCGTGCGCAGGGGTGAGCTGCTGAACTTCGTGGCCTTCACCGCGGCCGACGAGCAGATGCGTGAGTCCTGGTCGGCGCCGGGTGACCCACAGCAGCTGGCCGCCGCTTTCGGCGACGGCTGGGATGCGCTGGCACGCGAGGTCGTCTCGCAGGTCGATGCGACCTTCCGGTGGGGCATCTACGACCGGGAAACGCTGCGGAGATGGTCGCAAGGGCGGCTGGCGCTGCTCGGCGACGCGGCCCATCCGATGCTGCCGTACATGGGGCAGGGCGCCAACCAGGCCATCGAGGACGCGATGGGGCTGGCCACGCTGCTGGAGGGGGTGAGCACCGCCGACGTGCCCCATGCCCTGGGCCGTTACCAGACATTGCGGCGCGATCGTGCCGCCCGGTTCCAGCAGGGCTCCCGGTTCAACGTGGAGCTCATGGCTGCGAGCAAGGCCCCGATCCTCGGTATGCCCTGGATGTACGACTACGACGTCGAGGCCGAGGCCCGCACCCTGCGCTGAGGACGGATCAGACGGCACGTATCCCGGCCGGCCTTCGGCCCCACCGCCCCGGAGGCCACACGGGGTGACAGCTGGGGCCTCCATCACCAAGGAATACGCGACGGGCGATTACGTGAGGTGGCCAGTAGACGGTGCGGCTGTGCTCACGGGCCTCCGTGGTGCCGGAGGCCGGTCGGGCCTCACGGGCGTCCGATGCGGTGCGGTGCCTTGTCCCGCGGCGAAGCCGGCGGTGGTGTGCCACGGCAGTGGCATGCTCCTCGCTATGGATGCAGATCGGCGGGACAGGACAGCGCCGGGGTGGTGGGGGCGTATCGCGGGTGCCTGGGCGGTCGCTTTCGCCGGGCTGCATTTTTACTGGGCGCTGGGCGGCAGTTGGGGCCTCAGCGTCTCGGCGGGGCCCCTGGCCGAGGAACGCCCCGAGTGGTTCGTGGCGGTGGGCTTGTGGGGCGTGGGGCTGCTGTGCCTGATCGGCGGTGTGCTGGGATGGCTTCTCGCCGGGCCGCGGCCTCGTGGCCTGGCAGGACGGGTGGTCAAGGTCCTCGGCTGGTGTGTCTGTGCCGTGCTGCTGGTGCGCGGCATCGCTGTCGAGGGGCTGCTGCTGACCGACACCGCGGGCCAGGAGATAGCTGTCAGCCCGGAACAGCGGCTGTGGACGCTGCTGCTGTGGAATCCCTGGTTCCTGATCGGTGGTCTCGTCTTTGGTCTGGCCGCATGGAAGTCCGGAAGGGTGGAGGGCCTGAGTGGCGGCGCCGCCTGACGGCGGGTCGGGGAACGGCGAACGGGGGAACGGGGGAACGGGTGGCGGCGAACGGTAGATCTGAGACCGGGGTGTGAGCGACGAGCCGGACATCCTGCTGACCGCCGGATCGCCGGACCGCCGGACCGTCTGGCCGTCTGACCGCTTGACCGCCTGACCGCGCTGTACGTGGAGATCGGCGACGAACCGGAGACCAGCCGGTGGAGGGCCAGGCCACCGAAGCTCACCGATGTACCGATGTAGAGCCGGTCACGCTCGCGGTCGCGCGGGTGCTGCTGGGGTTCCGCTCCGAGGCGCGATGGGTGCGGTACGCGAGGCAGTACCTCGCGCCGATGTGCGTACCTGTCGCAGCAGTTGCCCTGATGTCATGCGGACTTGGCCGTGATGCCTCCGTTGCCGGTGGTCAGGTCGAGGCGGTGGGGGCCGGCCGGGTCGTGGGGGATGCCGATGTCCTTCTGGCCGAGGCCGGACTTCGCGGATACCTGGTACCGCCCGGACGGCATGGTGAGGGCGATGGAGCCGTTGGTGGTCTGCGCGCGGACGTCCTGCGGGGTGGCCGGGGTGAGAGCGATCGCGCCGTTGGTGGTCTGCGCCTGGATGCGCCCGCCCGTCAGCCCGCGTCCGGTGATCTCACCGTTGGAGGTCCGGACGTCGACCGTGCCGGAGACCCCGTCCAGCTCGATGCTCCCGGAGCTGGTGGTCACGTGTACGGCGCCCACCTGGGACAGGCTGACCGCGCCGGTGGAGGTCTTCCCCGTCACCGGGACGCCCGCAGGCAGGTCGATCGTGTAGGTCACCGAACAGTTCCGGCCGCAGCCGTCGAGTACCAGGACGCCGTCGTCGACGTGCTGCGTCGCTCCTTCCGGCCGGTCGCCGTGGTAGGTGACCTCGCGGTGTACGGACACCTTGGTGACGTCCTTGCCGCCGCGCAGCGTGAGGCCGCCGGAGCCGGTGTCCAGCCGTACCGACGTGATCTTCTGGGACACCACGGTGTCGTCCTTGACGACAGCCTCCGTCCACGGGCCGCATGCGGTGAGCCCGCTCGCACCGGCCACGGCCAGCGCCATGGCCCCGACAAGCCGGAGATGCCTGTGCATGGATGTCCCCCCGATGGATGCTGCGGTGACTGCGGTGGGTCCCCTCACCTCGGGAACCGGCGCCCGACGGTGATGCGGTGACGGTGACGAGGTGACGGCGATGCGGTGACGAGGCTATGACAAGCGGCTTCGGCGAGGCCATAGGGAAAACCCCCGTTCCCCTTGGGGTGCCACCCGGTGGGTCCCTGAGCCGACCGACCGACCGACCGACCGACCGACCAACCAACCGACTGACCGGCCGACCCACCCACTGCCCCACCCACTGCCCCACCCACCCACTCGCCGCCCCACCGGCCGCCCACCGCCCCACCGGGGCCGAAGCCAGGCCAGGCCAGGGGGTCAGCGGCGCGCTCTCCCGTACACCGTCCGGTAGCGGACCAGCAGCATCGCCGCGTCGTCGTGCAGCGGCCCGTCGGCATGCTCGACCAGGTCTTCGCGCACCGAGCGCAGTGCGGACTCCGGGTCGGGGTCCTTGAGCAGGCCCGCGCGCTCGTCGAGTGGATAGAAGCGGCCCGCCGCGTCGCGCGTCTCGGTGACGCCGTCGGTGTAGAAGAGCAGCTGGTCGCCGTGGGCGAACGGGACCTTGTAGGGGAGGGGCGGCTCGGTGCCGTGGACGGTGAGGCCGAGCGGCAGCGAACGGTCGGGCGGGGCCGCGAAGCCGACCACACCGGTGGGCCGGACGATCAGGGGCGCCGGATGGCCGAAGTTCAGCATCGTCGCGAACGGGCCGTCCCCGATCTCGGCGAGTACGGCCGTCACGAACCGCTCCCCGGACAGATGCCGGCTCAGCGCCCGCTCCACCCGCTCGCCGACCGCCGACAGATCCGGCTCGTCGTGCGCCGCCTCCCGGAAGGCACCCAGTACCACCGCCGCGCTCTCCACCGCCTCCAGGCCCTTGCCCTGGACGTCCCCGACGATGATCCGTACCCCGCTGGGCGAGGTCACCACCTCGTACAGATCACCGCCGATCCGGGCCTCGGCCACCGCGGAGGTGTACGAGACCGCGATCCGCAGCGGGCCCATACCGCGTGGCACCGGGCGCAGCAGCACACGCTGGGCGACCTCGGCGATGGACCGGACGCTGGCCAGCTCCGCCTCGCGGCGCTGCCGCATCACCGCGGCCGCCACACCGGCCACGGTGACCCCGGCCACCGACAGCAGGGCGGTCAGCCCGCGGCGGCTCTCGAACAGGTCGTTGTACACCCCCAGGCCGACGCAGAGCAGGCACGCGGCCAGCCCGATCATGGCCGTACGCCGCCAGCCGCCGACCAGCCCGGCGAACGCGGGCCCCAGGGACACCAGGGGCAGAAAGCCGACACCCGGTCCGGCGGTCAGGTCCACGGCGCTGACCACGGCCATGACCGTGTACGGAAACGCGGACAGCACACGGGAGCCGGTACGCCGCTCCCCGTTCTCCACGGCCAAGGTGTACTCCGACGGTGTCGCGAGGGGTGATCGGGCAATTCGGGGGCGGGCGGGCGGGCGGACAGACGGAGCGGGGGCCGGTGAGGCGGCGGTCGGACGGGGCGGCGGTCGGCCGAGGGGTGGTCGGGCGGGCTGGCGGGTAACGGGGCCGTCGGCTGTCGGTGCGCGCCCGCCGTCGGCCTTGGTCCGAGCATAGGCAACAGCCGACGGGTCGAATTACCTCGATTGCACCCTTGTTACCGAATCGCAGCGGGGTGCGGCAGGCCGCGGCTCTCGCCGCTGATCTCCGCGGACCCATGACACGGCGGCCGAGGCGCCGTCCGGAACGCCGTCCGGAACGCCGTCCGGAACGCGGTCCGGTATCCGGCTACGTCACCGGTTGTCCGCCTGCGTACGGCTCACCGACGGTGCCGGATGCGTCGGACCGCCGGCCGTCGCGGCGCCGGAACGGTCGTCTCGGCGCCGGAGCACACGGGGCACCGCCCGCGTGGCAGGACGGGGGACCGACGGAGCACAAGAGGGCCGACGGAGCAGAACAGAACCGACGGAGCAGAGCAGAACCGACGGAGCAGAAGAGAGCCGGTAGGCCGGGAAAGACCGGTGGGTCAGAGGAGACCCGGTGGGTCAGGCGAGACCCGGTGGGCCAGAGGAGACCCGGTGGGTCAGGGGAGATGGGAGTGGGCCACATTTACCCGGCCGGGGCGCAGAATGCGGATCGGGCCGCGGTTGCAGGCGGGGCAATCGGCACGGGTCAGCGGGGAGGCGACCCGGACACCGTGGGCGTAGTAATCGGCCTTCCGGTGCCCCGACAGATCCGTGGAGTGGCGGATCTCGTACTCCTCTTCCCACCCGTGCCCGCAGTGCAGGCAGACGAACGCATACGCCTCGTGAACGGTCTCGGTGTCCCTGTTCATGGTCACCAGCTCTCCACCAGGGCCCGACGTATCCGCGCCGGGACCAGATCCGTGCCGCACTTCCAGTATCCCACCGCACCATCGATACGGCCGGTGGTGCGCGGGCGCGAAGTACGGGGTGCGCGGCGTCGGACGGCAGCGGTGATCCCGTACGGCCGGGCCCGCCACCAGGCGTAATACGGCCGGCAGGTATAAAGGGCGGCATGGGGCACGACGCGAACCGCCGTCCGCGGCCGTCCGGGACGGTCGTCCCCGGCGAGGATCTCGACCACGACGTAGAGGAGGTCATCGCCGCGGTGCTGACCGCCTCCCGGCTGCTGGTCGCCATATCCGCCCGCGCCCTCGCCGACAGCGATCCCACCCTCACGCTGCCCCAACTCCGGGCCCTCGTCGTGCTGGAGAGCCAGGGGCCGGTCAAACTCGTCGCGCTGGCCACGGCGTTGGGCGTCAACCCGTCCACCGCGATGCGGATGGTCGACCGGCTGGAGGCGGCCGGCAGCGTCGACCGGCAGGCCAACCCCGACAACCGCCGGGAGGTCGTCCTGCGTCTGACGGCGAAGGGCCGCCGTCTCGTCGACAAGGTGCTCGACCACCGGCACGCCGAGATCGCCGAGGTCGTGGCCCGGCTGCCGGTCGAACAGCGCGCCGGACTCGTCGCCTCGCTCCGCGCGCTCACCGACGCCGCGGGTGAACCCACCGTCGGCCCGAGCCCGCCACCGCCGCCCGAGAAGACCGCACCGTGAAGACCGCACCGTAGCGGCGCAGCGGCGGCAGTCGGGATCGTCCCCTGTGACGGTTCCTGTCCCGCTGCGCTTCGTACCGGTGACCCGCACCTCGCGCCCGCCCCCCAGGCCCGTCCTCCAGGCCCGTCCCCCAGGCCCGTCTCCCGTCCCCCGGGCCCGTCCCCCGTGGCCGGAATCCGGCGCGGGCGGTGATCAGCGGGCGCTCGTACGGAAGGTCTCGTACGGAAAAGTCTCGTAGCAAGATCTCGTACGCAGAATGGTGGGCATGACCGAGAAATCGATCCGCCCCGAGAAAACGATCAGCCCTGGGAATCCGATCAGCCCTGGGACTCCGACTGGTTCAGTGAATCCCATCGGTCCGGTGGATCCGGTCCGTCCCGTCGAAGCTCTCCTCGTCGTCGATGTCCAGGTGGCCTTCGTCTCCGGTGACGAGGCGGTGCCCGACGCGGTGCGGGTGCTCGACCGGAGCCGCGATCTGCTCGACCGGGCCCGTGCCGCCGGTGCCCTGGTCGTCCACCTCCAGAACGACGGCGCGCCCGGAGCCGTCGACGAGCCGGGGACGCCCGGCTGGGAACTCCGGCTGCCCGTCGCGCCCGGCACCCGGGAGAAGGTGGTCCGCAAGACGGACGACGACGGCTTCGTGGACACACCGCTGGGCGACCTGCTGACCGGGGCCCGCGTCGAGGCGCTCGCCGTCTGCGGTGTGCTCTCCGAGATGTGCGTCAGCGCGACCGCCCGCGCCGCTCTGGCACGCGGTTTCCGGGTCGTCCTGCCGCACGACGCGCACGCCACCTACGACATCCCGGCCGCGCCCGGTATCAGCGAGGTGGTCCCGGCCGCCATGTCGTCGCGGGCCGCCGAATGGGCCCTCGGCGACGAGATCGAGATCGTGGCCCGGACCGCCGATGTCACCTTCCGCGCCCCGCCCGAGCAGTCCGCGCCGACGCTGCCGCCACCCGCCGCCCACGCGTCCCGCGGGTCCGGTCTGCCGGACGGGAGCCCTCCTGCGCCATTTGCCTGACCCGGGCCGCCCGGTGCGCGATGCCCGGCTGACCCGCCGCAGCCGCCCGGTGCCGGGCCGTTCCGGTGCGCCCGTTCGCCCCGCTCGTCCGGGCCTCGGGTCGCACGCGACGGGCCGCGGGGCGAGCCTGGAACCGACCGGCTCCGAGTGGCAGGCCCCGCAGTGGGGCTCCGAGAGGAAGGCCCCACAGTGAACAGCGCGGAAGAGGCGGCACATGAGCGGCACGCGTCGGCCGAGGTCGTCGTGGAGGTCAGCGGCTGCGCGACGGCGGATGCGCACGCCGTCTTCAGCGCGTTGCGCACCTCCTTCGTCTCCGACCGGGCGGCGGACGACGTGCCCGAGGAGATGGTCGGACCGCGGGCGACCGTGTGGACCTCGACCTTCGACGTGACCGACGTACGGGCGGCGGCCGAGCCGCGACCGCTGACCGCACCGCTGACCGTCAATCTCCAAGGCGGCTACTGGGCCGTGGACCGGCTGTGCGAGAGCCTCCGGACGGCGTTCGCGGTGCGGGTGCTCGGCACGGCCGCCGGCGACCAGGAGGAGGAGGTCCAGCTGCTGCTGGAGACCCGGTAGCCGGTAGCCGGGGCAGGTGGCAGCCGGGTCGATCGTCCCGGTCACCCTGATCGCCCCGGTCGCCCCTATCGCGCCGATCGCCCCGGTCGGCGCGACCGGCCGGACGCCGTCGGGGCGAAGGGACCCGACAGGACCGCCCCACCGACCGACCGCGGCCGCCCCACATCGAACCCAAAGCCGACCCGGCCCGAACCCAAAGCCGGCCCGGCTCGAACCGAAAGCCGGCCCAGCCAGAACCGAAAGCCGGCCCGGCTCGAACCGAAAGCCGGCCCAGCCTGAACCGAAAGCCGGCCCGGCCCGAACCGAAAGCCGGCCCAGCCTGAACCGAAAGCCGGCCCACACCGAACCGAAAGGCGCGAGCGAGTGGAGTCCTCCCCCCAGCCGGCGGCCGCCGTCGCAGCGGCCACCGCCGCAGCGACCGCGGCGACCGCCGAGCGCTCCGAGATGGTTCTGCACGTCAACGGCGTGCCGTACCCGCTGACCCTGGACCATCGGACGACGGTCCTGGACGCGCTGCGTGAACACCTCGATCTCACCGGCGCCAAGAAGGGCTGCGACCACGGCCAGTGCGGCGCCTGCACGGTGCTCGTCGACGGCCGGCGGGCCAACAGCTGCCTGTTGCTGGCCGTGGCGCAGGACGGCCGTCGGATCACCACCGTCGAGGGCCTCGCCGAGGGCGAGCGGCTGCATCCGATGCAGGAAGCCTTCCTCGACCGGGACGCCTTCCAGTGCGGTTACTGCACCCCGGGGCAGCTCTGCTCGGCCGTCGGACTGCTGACGGAGGCGGCGGACGGCTTCCCGTCGTCCGTCACGCCGGACACCGCGGACCCCGGCGCGCCGGTGCGCCTCACCGCGGACGAGATCCGGGAGCGGATGAGCGGCAACCTCTGCCGGTGCGGCGCCTATCCCCGCATCGTCGATGCGGTCGGCGACGTCCGGGACGGCGGCGCCCGGACCGGTCAGGACGTGGCGTCGTGAAACCGTTCGGCTATCTGCGGGCCGCGAGCGTCGAGGAGGCCGTCCGGGCCGGTGCCGCGCAGCCCGGGGCCCGGTTCCTCGGCGGCGGCACCAATCTCGTCGATCTGATGAAGCTCGGGGTGGAGGAGCCGCGGCTGCTCATCGACGTGAGCGGGCTGCCGCTCGACCGGATCGAGGAGCTGCCGGACGGCGGGCTGCGGATCGGCGCGACCGTCCGCAACAGCGAGCTGGCGGCGGCCGTCGTGGTGCGCGAGCGCTACCCCGTCCTCTCGCAGGCATTGCTGGCCGGTGCCTCCGGGCAGCTGCGGAACACCGCCACCACCGGCGGGAACCTGGTGCAGCGGACCCGCTGCACCTACTTCCAGGACATCTCCAAACCGTGCAACAAACGCGTACCGGGCACCGGTTGCCCCGCCCGCGACGGCGCCCATCACGATCTCGCCGTACTGGGCCACTCCGCGCACTGCGTCGCCACCCAGCCGTCGGACCTGGCCGTCGCCCTCGCCGTCCTCGACGCCACCGTTCACCTGCACGGCCCCGACGGGGAACGTGATGTGCCGGTGACCGAGTTCCACCGGCTGCCCGGTGAGCACCCCGAACAGGACACCGTGCTCCGGCCGGGCGAACTGATCACCGCGGTCCGGCTGCCACCGGGCCACCCCGGTGCGCGCTCCCGCTACCGCAAGGCCCGGGACCGCGCCTCGTCCGCCTTCGCCCTGGTCTCCGTCGGCGCCGTACTGGAGGTGCGGGGCGGCGCGGTCCGGCGCGCGGCGCTGGCGTTCGGCGGGCTCGCGCACCGGCCGTGGCGGGCCCGCGCCGCGGAAGAGGTGCTGCGCGGCGCCCCCGCCACCGCGGACACCTTCGCCCGCGCCGCCGACGCCGAGCTGGCCGCCGCCCGGCCACTGCGCGAGAACGGTTTCAAGGTCACCCTCGCCCGCAACCTCGCCATCGACGCGCTGACCGACCTCGCCGCCCGCACCTGACCCGACGCGGCACGGTACGTACGCCCCCTCCGTACGTCCCCGTCGCCACCACCCCCAGGACGACCCAAGGACGCCCGCCATGAGTCAAGATCCATTCCCGTCGGCGAACCCGGGCCCGACGGCCACCCCGGGCACCCGGAGCGCCCCGGCCTCCCCGGCGGCCCCGCCGGGTGCCCCGCTCGCCCGCCGGGAAGGCCGGGAGAAGGTCACCGGCACCGCCCGCTACGCGGCCGAACACACCCCGCCGGGCTGCGCCTACGCCTGGCCGGTGCCCGCCACCATCTGCCGGGGCCGGGTCCTCGCCTTCGACACCCTGGCGGCGCTCGCCCTGCCCGGCGCGTGCACGGTGCTGACCCACGAGAACGCGCCCTGCCTGGCGCCACCCGACGATCCGATACTGGAACTCCTCCAGAACGACCGCGTCCCGCACCACGGCTGGTACGTGGCGCTCGCCGTCGCCGACACCCTCGAAGCCGCCCGCGCCGTCGCCGCGGCCGTCCGCGTCACGTACGAGACCGAGACGCACGACGTACGGCTCACCGCGGGGCATCCGGACCTCTACACCCCGGAGACCGTCAACGGCGGCTACCCCGCCACCAGCGAACGCGGCGACTTCGACGGGGCGTTCGCCGCCGCGCCCGCCACCCTCGACGCGACGTACGCCGTGTCCCCGCTGCACAACCACCCGATGGAACCGCACGCCGCCACCGCCCGTTGGAAGGACGGCCACCTGACCGTCCACGACTCCAGCCAGGGCGCGACCGCGGTACGCGACGAACTCGCCGCCCTGTTCGGGCTCGGGAAGGACGAGGTCACCGTCGTCTCCGAGCATGTCGGCGGCGGCTTCGGCTCCAAGGGGACGCCCCGCCCCCAGGTCGTACTGGCCGCGATGGCCGCGCGGTACACCGGGCGCCCCGTCAAGCTGGCCCTGCCGCGCCGCCAGCTCGCGGCGGTCGTCGGCCACCGCGCGCCCACCCTTCAGCGGGTACGGCTGGGCGCGACCCACGACGGTGTCCTCACCGCCCTGGCGCACGAGGTCGCCACCCACACCTCCACCGTCAAGGAGTTCGTCGAGCAGGCCGCCGTCCCCGCCCGCATGATGTACGCGGCGCCGCACCGCCGTACCGGGCACCGCGTCGTCGCCCTGGACGTGCCGAGCCCGTCGTGGATGCGCGCACCGGGGGAGGCCCCCGGGATGTACGCCCTGGAGTCCGCCGTCGACGAACTCGCCGTCCTCCTGGACATCGACCCCATCGACCTGCGGGTACGCAACGAACCCGGCACCGAGCCGGACAGCGGCCGGCCCTTCAGCAGCCGGCACCTCGTCGACTGCCTCCAGGACGGCGCCCGCCGCTTCGGCTGGCTGCCCCGCGACCGGCGCCCGGCCGTCCGCCGCGCGGGTGACCTGCTGGTGGGGACCGGTGTCGCCGCGGCCACCTACCCCGTCTACCTCGGCGGCTCCGACGCCGAGGCACACGCCGACGCCGACGGCGGCTACCGCGTGCGGGTGAACGCCACCGACATCGGCACCGGGGCCCGCACCGTCCTCGCCCAGATCGCCGCCGCCGCGCTCGGCGTGCCCGAGAGCCGGGTCCGCGTCGCGATCGGCAGCAGCGACCTGCCGGACGCTCCCGTGGCGGGCGGCTCCGCGGGCACCGGCTCCTGGGGCTGGGCCGTCCACAAGGCGTGTACGGCACTCGCCGGGCGGCTGCGCGACCACGACGGCCCGCTCCCGGCCGACGGCGTGACGGAGACCGCGGACACCCGGCAGGAGAACGCCGAGCCGTCCCCCTACGCCCGGCACGCCTTCGGCGCCCAGTTCGCCGAGGTCCGGGTCGACACCGTCACCGGCACGGTCCGGGTGCACCGGCTGCTGGGCGTGTTCGCGGCCGGCCACATCCTCAACTCCCGCACCGCGCGCTCCCAGTTCATCGGCGGGATGACCATGGGGCTGGGCATGGCGCTGATGGAGGGCAGCACCCTGGACCCCGCCTTCGGCGACTTCACCCAGAACGACCTGGCCGGCTACCACGTACCGGCCTGCGCCGACGTCCCCGCCATCGAGGCGTACTGGCTCGACGAGGACGATCCGCACCTCAACCCCATGGGCACCAAGGGCATCGGCGAGATCGGCATCGTCGGCACCGCGGCGGCCATCGCCAACGCCGTACGGCACGCCACCGGCGTACGCCTGCGCGACCTCCCCCTCACCCCGGACAAGCTCCTGCCCCATCTGGCCCGCTTGGCCTAGGACGTGTTTGAGATGTTGATCAAGGTCGTGTTTCGGTCTTGGAATGGCACGTGGAGATCTGCCGGACGACCAGTGGCCGTGGCTGGAGCCGGGACGACCAGTGGTCGTGGCTGGAGCCGCTGTTGCCACCGATACCGAAGACGGGGAGGCCGCCGCGGGATCGGCGGCGGTGCTTCGACGGGATCCGGTGGCGGGCGAGGACCGGCTCGCCGTGGCGGGACATACCCGAGCGGTACGGGCCGCGGGAGAGCACGTACACGCTGTTCCGCCGCCGGCAGATCGACGGAACATGGACTCTGGCCCTCAAGAAGTTGCAGGTCACGGCAGATGCCGCTGGACACATCGAGTGGGAGGTGTCCGTCGACTCCACGGTCTGCCGGGCCCCAGCACGCCGCCGGGGCCCGAAAAAAGGGCTTGCGATTCGGGCTGGACGGTCCCGGACGGGCCGGCAGCCGAGCCGGACGACCACGGCCTCGCACGCTCGCACGCCGGCCTGACCACGAAACCGCACCTGCCCGTGAACGCCTCGTCCCACGTCCCGGCGACCGTGGCCACCGCCGGCAGCGCGACGATACCCGGTGTTCACCGAGGCCATGGAACGCATCCGCACACCCCGGCCGGGCCGCGGACGCCCACACGTCCGCCCCGACCGTGGCTAGCGGACCGCGCGTACTCCCCCCACCCGATCCGCGAGTACCTGCACCGTCAGCAGATCGCTCACACCATCCCGAAGAAGCACGACCAGGCCGGACACCGTCTACAGCACGGCAGCGCGCGCGGACGGCACACATGGCTTCGACCGCGAACTCTACAAACCCAGGCACAAGGCCAAATGCCGGATCGGCCTGCCGAAACAGGCTCATGGCGTCGCGACACGTGACGACAAACTCGCCGTCCACTACGAGGCCACCGTCCAACTCACCCTGATACGGCAGATCCTGTGACCACATCTCAAACACGTCCTAGGAAAGGACCTCGGCAGCGAGGCAGAGTCAGGTGGGGTGCAGGGTTCCGAAATATTCGGCCCCCGCCCGCACCGGAGTGGTCCCTTCGCTGCGCAGGTGATTTCCGGGACGTTGTACGTTGACATGCTTCCCGGCGGAGGTTCCAGTCCTTTGGGGATCTTCCTCTTCTGCCGTAGGCGAATGCCCTGACGCCCCCAAGCTGAGCCCACCCGACCATCGCCACCGAGGCCTGTGGCACCGGGGTGGGCCATTACGTGAACAGGGATTCCTGCCAGAATGCCCGTCCCACTGCCAGTGAGAGGGGAGCAGTAGCAGTTGTCACCCATTCCACCGCTGTGTCGCTGGTGGCGTTGGCACAAAGGCCAACCCCATCTCACAGCTCGGAACGTCGTGGGGCGGTGATCTGTTACATCCGCCCCCAACTGTGATCGCTCTTGCCTAATGGTGCGAGCCGGTTCACTGGACAGCGGCACCCTCGGCTTGGTCCGGGTCCCGCGCGACGATGCCCTCCATGTGACGCTCGAAGACGGTCGCGGCCTCGGGGTTCATGCGGGTCAACGCGCCCATACCGGTGACGATGGCATCGCAGACCTCGGCCTCGACGTCCTTCCAGGTGTGCGAGTGACCCTTGCGAGGGTTCTGCCCCATGGCCCCGATCACCGCCTCGGCGACCTCGCCGGCCTCCTCCTGGATCTTCAGCAGTTGCAGAAGGAGGCGCTGCTCGCGAGGGAGCGTGGAGTAGTCCTCAGGCGGCCGGCAAGGCGGGCAATCGTCTGCCAGGTATCAGTCACATGTGTCTCGATTCTGTTTTGTGCGGACGGGGTTCAAGCGGCCAGGGGGAACGTGAGCGTCATCGGGGGCGTGGTCGGTCGTTTGGGTGCGTGAGGCCACTGACCCTCACCGGTCCTTGGCGAGGGCCACGAGCCCAGCGGACAAGCCGCCGGTATGGGCCAGCTCGTCGTATCCGCCCTGCCGCCAGCCCGGTGTCGCGAGCTGGTCCCCGGCCAGGACCGCGCCGAAGCCGCTGCGCCCGCCTCGTCCGGCTGGACGTACCTCGAAAAGTGCCCCTCCTCCTGTCCTTCCGGCCCTTTTCTCGCGCCCTCCGATGCCGTACTCCTGAGGCCGGGCGTCGTACGACAGGAGAAGGGACTCATGCGCGCGCAGAGGAAACAGCCGGAGAGGGCCATTCCGGCGGAGGAAGAGGCACGGCAGCGAACGGTGGTGCGTGGCTCGGTGCCGGCGGGCCGTATGGCTGTGGGCGGGGCGACGGTCCTGTCCCCGGGGATGGTCGCGTCCTTGCAGCGGGCGGCCGGCAACGCCGCTGCCTCTACCGTCATCGCCCGCGCGAAGACGACCGGTCCCCGTTCCACCGAGCGCAGGATCCTCGACAACCTGGAGGCAGGCGTCGAGCCCACCGCTGCTGACTTCGACGCGCTCGCCGCGAAGATGGCGAAGGGCCAGACGAAGGAGCGCGCGCGAGAGATCACGGCTTCGACGGAACGCGAATTCGCCGAGATCCTCGGCAAGTTCGACGGGCCGCAGCGCACTTCTCTCAAGAAAGCGATCGAGAGCTACACCCAGGACTCCGCGGCGATCAACACGCACGCGCGAAGCGGGGCGAATACGCCGGGTGCGAACGCCCAGGTGGACAAGGTCGACTCAGTGTTCACCCACTACAACGATGCGGACAGAGCCCTCACGGAAAAGAATCGGATCACCTACCGCCTCACGACCTACAAGCCCGAAAGAGGCGACCCCGAAGTCCCGTACGGCACGACCATCACCGTAGGCGACTACATCACCGACCTGGCCTTCGTCTCCGCCTCCGAGAACCGCCGCCTGCTGGTGGAAGGGGTCAATAACGCGAAGCCGGGAACCCGGTACGTGAAGTTCACCATCATCGGGTCCGGTGGGGCGAACATCGCGGGCGGATCCCCTTACACCAACGCGACGGAGGAGGCGATGCACAACCTGGCCGCCCCCGGCGAGGGGATGGGCGCCAAACTCAAACGGGCCTTCGGAACGCCGCCCTCCGGGCAGGCCGAGATCCTCTACCCCCGCGATTCGGCGTTCCGCGTGGAGAAGATCTCCGCAAACGGCGACGACGTACTCGTCGTAGTCCGGTCCTCTTCGCGGCAGGAGGCGGAGGCGGCCGGCCGCGCATTGAAGGACAGCTTCACCGGCAGTGAGGCATAAGCCCGGCCCTGACCGTCTCGCGGACGTACCGGGCAGATGCATGCCGCCATGTTCACCACCTCATGGCAGTCGCGCCGATACGTCCGAGTCCCGCCGGGGCATCAGCAACACCGCATGTCAAGGCTGTGGCGCCGGGTCGGCGAGCCCGTAGGCGACGTCGACACTGCGGGGTGCGGCGTGCGGAGCCTCCTGAGCGGTGATTGCTGCTGATGTGCAGAGCACGGCCGCGCCAATGGCGAGTAGCACCCGTGACGTCATCGGTTCCTCCTGAAGCCGAATCCCGTGCGCCTTCACCGGTTGCATCGGTACACCGCCCGGCGGAGGGATTCTGAAGCTCCGGCCCAGCGTGCCAGGGATCAGTTGGGAGCTACCGGCTCCGGGCTGCGGCAGCTGAGTTGCGCGCCCTCGTGTCACGCCTGGGAAGCTGGGCTCGCAGGTGGTCCCTCCCACAACCCGTTGGCCGTCAGCGTCGACTCGTCCACCCCCTCCGGCGCCCCGGGCGCCAGCCGGCTCGTAGCAGAGCCGACTTCGACACCAGGCACCACGTGGCATCGGTCCAGTTCGTCAGCTGACCAGGACCGTGCCCGGACACCGGTCCGCCGGTCAGGGGAGTGACCAGTTCGAACCCCTGCGAAAGACGGGCCGTGTTCATGTCGGCACCGGGAGCCGAGGGCCGGTCTCGGAGGGCATACGACTGGGTGATCGACCTCGGACCGGGCGAGATCTCGGTGGACGGCTGTATCACCAAGGTCCCGTCCGGCGGTGACAAGGCGGGCGCTCCCCGGTCGGCCGGGGCAAGCAGGGACTGAAACGCTCGGTCGCCTCCGACGCCTGCGGTGTCCCGCTCGGGATCGTCTCCGACAGTGCCAACCGGCACGACTCACCTCTTCTCGGACCCACCGAGCGGTGGGATCCCAGGCGCCTCCCGTTGCTCGTCGGCAGCCCCGTGGCCGTGCTCTGGGCCCTCGCTCCGAACAACGTCGCTACATGGTGGACTCGATGCCTCACTGCCCTCGCCGGTGTAGCCGGCGCGATCGTTCTGATGCTCGCGTTCGTTGGATACCGCAGGCTCGCCGCACCACCCACGGCCTCGAACCGCTCTGAGGAGCACACCTCATCCTGAGCGGGATCGTCCTCCAAGCGGACGCGGAGAAGCGCCGCTGTTCCCTCTTCGTGCGGCCTCGCCGAGGACTTGGGGACCGGAAAGGACCAGCACCTGACTTCGCCGTAACCGCTTAACGCCACTGGAGCGCAGCAGACCCGAGCGGGGAACGCCGGCCGGGCTGGGGAACCGTGCGCCCGCTGTACGCGAATGGTGTCGCCGGTTCGGTGAGCGGGCCGAAATCGGTCCCTGTGGTCGACAGCGCGGCGAGCGGCGCGCGACCGGGCCGGGGCAGGTCGAGTACGTCCTCCCGTGCCAGCAGTCCGAGTTCCTGCACCCAGTGACACACCCCGGCCAAGGTCACGCGGATCCGCCATGAGCCGCCCTCCGTCGCACGCCGGCGCAGGACCGTTGCCACGGCGGCGGCCCCGAGGTAGGCGGCGAGGTAGTCATTGAGCAGGTACGTCGGCGGCAGCGAGGGCCGGTCGGTCCACTCCTCGACGGCGAATCCGGTTGCCGAGCAGGCGAGTTGGTCGAACCCACCGCGTTCGCCCCAGGGGCCTTCGGCGCCCCAGGCATGGTATTCGAGGGTGATGAGTCCGGGGCGGCGCCGGACGAGTTCCTCGGTCGACGCCCCGTGCCGGGTGAGTCCCCGGTAGGCGTGCACGAAGACGTCCGCGTCCTGGAGTACATCGTGGAAGGCCGCGCGGTCGTGATCGTCGCGCAGGTCGCAGTAGGCGTTGCGCTTGCCGCCACCGGTCATCGCGATCATCGGGATCGGGTCAGGGCGGTCGGGACGCGACAGGTGCAGCACGTCGGCGCCGAACTGGGCAAGGAGCCGCGTCGCGACGGGACCTGCGATGACATGGGTGAGATCGAGCACCCGTACGCCCGCGAGCGCCTCATCGGCCTCACCGATCGGCTCCAGAGGCCGGACCGGTCCGTCACCGACGCGTTCGATCTCGACGACCGGGCGCTGCGCGACATACCGCCCTGCGGGGTGCGCGAGCCACTCGTCCCGGCTGCGCACCACGCAGGCGACACCGCCCCGCGCGCAGATGGCCTCCTCCAGCGTGAAGGCGTCCCAGTCGGCCGCGGCCTGCGCGATCCCCACCTTGTCGAGCCCGCACCTCAGCACGGAGCCGACCGCGTCCCGCAGATGCGGGTAGGCGGTGATGATGAAGATCCACCGGCCGTCGCGTGCCCGGTAGAAGTCGTTGTTGCCGAGCAGCGCCGGATCGTCGAGGAGAGTGCCGATCGGGCGCCCCGACAGCGTCGTGTGATACGTCGCCATGAGCTGGTCGATCGCGGCCTCGGCCTGCACCTCCACCCTCTGGTGCCGGTGACCGCGCTCTTCGCCGAGCGCCGCCGTCTGCCGCCCGAAGACGGCGATCGCGGCGGACATGGCATCGGCGAGGCGGTGCACCGAGGGCACCAGGGGATCGGCCCCGACGACGGTGATGTCCTCGGCTCCCCGGGCCGGATCGGGGTCGCCGAGGGTGTGCAGCAGTCGGGAGACGATCTCGCCGGTGGGCGTCGATGTCGCGGTGAGCGTGTTCGAAGTCATGCCGGGATACTCGTTCCCAGCACTGCACGAACGCCCGGATTCACGGATATCCGTGAACCGATGCGAACGTCACGTCTGCCTCTCCTGGATGTGCGCGAGGAGCCGGGCCGCCGCCCGGTCCAGGCACAGCCGCTCCGAGCGGCCGCGGCGCCGGTGTATCAGAGCGAGGGCCCCCGTGACGACGGGGCCGTCGGTGACGGGGATCGCGAGCGCGCTGACCTCGGGATCGGCCAGACCATCGCTGCGGCTGATCCGCGACGCGCGGATCGCCGCGAGAGCGCAGCGGAACTCGGCGACCGCCTCGGGGTCATGGCGGGCGAGCTCGTCGAGCAGCCCACGGCGCTCCGCCTCGTCGGTGAAGGCCAGCAGCAGACGGCCCGCGGCAGTGCGCAGCAGCGGCCGGGCCACGTGCTGGTCAGCGAGCGGCACGAGGCGGGGAATCTGGTCCTCGCCGCCGCGCGCGAGGTACACGGCGTCGAGCCCGACCCGCACCGTGAGCAGCACCGGGGTACCCGCGACGCGGCTCAGTTCGCCGAGCTCGGCCTGACTGATCCGCGGGATGGCCCTGCCGGCAATGAGGTTGAGGACGTGCGGGGCGGGCCCGAGCCTGAAGCGCCGGCGCTGTTCCAGCAGAAAACCGGTCGCGACAAGGCCGTTGACCAGATCCTGCACCGAACTCGCCGGCGCCCCGACCGTCCGCGCCAACTCGGCCACGGTCACCCCGCCCGGCGCCCGCGCGGCGGACTCCAGGATCCACGCGACCCGGTCCACCGTACGGTGCCGCTGCCGTCGGCCGTGCTCGCCCATCCCGCCCACCCTGACCTTCTTGTGTACCACCAGCCGCACGCACCGACACGGCCCGCCGGTCCTCTCCCGCACCAACCCGACGAGCAAGGCCCACTGCGGCGACCGGCAAGTCGACTGAACTTGCCTTACGTGCCTTACCGGCACATGGAATCCTCACCAGCAAGTTCAGCCAACACCACTAGATAATCAACGGAACCGTGAGCGCCGTCTGCCGCTGGTTCGCCCTGCCGTATCCCCGGATCTGCAGCCGTGTGTGCCGTCCGCGCGCGCTGCCGTGCTGTAGACGGTGTCCGGCCTGGTCGCGCTTCTCCGGGATGGTGTGAGCGATCTGCTGACGGTGCAGGTACTCGCGGATCGGGCGGGGGGAATACGCGCGGTCCGCTAGCCGCGGTCGGGGCAGACGCGTGGGCGTCCGCGGCCCGGTCGGGGACAGCGGCTCCAGCCACAACCACTGGTCGTCCCGGCTCCAGCCACGGCCACTGGTCGCCCGGCAGATCTCCACGTGCCATTCCAAGACCGAAACGCGACCTTGATCAACATCTCAAACACGTCCTAGGACCCCCGTCCGCCCGTCGTGACCGCTCACGTATCGCGGAACCGCCGGCGCCGGCGAGCTCCCGCGTGCGCGGCAGGATCTGTTGCGGACCCCGAACCGCCGGGTCACGATGAGTGTGACTGACAGGTGAACGTCACTCACTCTTCGTGTTCGGGGTTCGTTGGTCCCACGAGGTGACGCACGTGAGCCTCGTGGTGAGGAGCGACGACCATGACCTTCCCCGGCGACCGGCGCTACACGGTCGAACTGCACGCCTCGGCGGAGCGCGTACCGCGGATCCGGCGCATAGTGGCCGCGCATCTGCGGCACTGGCGGCTCGAACGGCACATCCCGCCCGTGTGCAGGGGGGTGGTCGAACTCCTGACCAACGTGCACCGCCATATCGGCCCGGACGCCCGGTGCGTGGTCGAACTCCGCTGGACCGGCCGGCACCTGACGGCCTCCGTCGCCGACGACGGACCGCGCCTGCCGCGGCTGCTGGGCGCGGCCGCCGGCAGTGGGGGACTGTCGGTCGTGGCGGCGCTCAGCGACAGCTGGGGGACCTGCGGCACCGCGGACGGCAAGGTCATCTGGTTCACCCGGCGGGTGGCGGCGGCCGGTGGAATGCCCGTGGTGACGCGTCCGCCGCTGCGCAGTGTGCCGGGCACGGAGGCGCGGCCGGTTCCCGGACCGGGGGAGTCGGCCGGAGGCGGGGAGGGGCGGGCCGCCACGACACTCGCCTGACGCGGGGGAGAGGGCCGGAGCGGGAGGGCCGGGGCGGGAGGGAGTGGGACGGGGAGGGGCGGAGCTGGTGGGGGACGGGGCCGCAGCGGGGTACGGGACCGGCCGGGCCGTACGCCGGGCCGTACGCCGGGCCGTATGCCGGGCTGTATGCCGCGCCGATGACGGCCGGTCCGACGGGTCCGCCCGCCCCGGCCGGGGCTGTTCGTCGCGCGTACCGCATTCCGTCACGCTGACGACACCACCCCTTCCCTGACGCTCGTTCCTCTTGGAACATTCTTCGGAACACTCCGCCGGCCCCGGGTTTCACCGGCGGGGACCGCTACATCCACGCAGCACGCAGCACGCAGCACGCAGCACGCAGCACGCAGCACGCAGCACGCAGCACGCAGCACGCAGCACGCAGCACGCAGCACGCAGCAGGCAGCAGGCAGCAGGCACGTCCGTTCAGCACCCCCGTCCAGCCGTCCGCACCTCCCCGTCCGCGAACTCCCCCACACCCACGAGGTCCTCAGACTCATGCCTGAACTCAATAGGCGGCGCTTCCTCCAGATCGCCGGCGCGACCGCGGGCTTCTCGGCCCTGTCGAACAGCATCGCCCGCGCCGCGGCCATCCCCGCCGCCCGTCGCTCCGGCTCCATCAAGGACGTCGAGCATGTCGTCGTGCTGATGCAGGAGAACCGTTCCTTCGACCACTACTTCGGCGCGCTGAAGGGCGTACGCGGATTCGGCGACCCGCGCCCGGTGACGCTGGACAGCGGCAAGTCGGTCTGGCACCAGTCGGACGGCACCAAGGACGTGCTGCCCTACCACCCGGACGCCGAGAACCTCGGTATGCAGTTCATCGAGGGCCTCAACCACGACTGGGCAGGCGGCCACCAGGCGTGGCACGACGGCAAGTACGACCGCTGGATCCCCGCCAAGTCCGCCCGGACGATGGCCTACCTGACCCGCGAGGACATCCCGTTCCACTACGCGCTCGCCGACGCGTTCACCGTCTGCGACGCCTACCACTGCTCTCTCATCGGGGCCACCGACCCCAACCGCTACTACCTGTGGTCCGGCCACACGGGCAACGACGGCAAGGGCGACGGACCCGTCCTCGGCAACGACGAGGCCGGCTACGGCTGGAGGACGTACCCCGAGCGGCTGGAGCAGGCCGGCGTGTCCTGGAAGATCTACCAGGACACCGGCGACGGCCTGGACGCGGCCGGACACTGGGGCTGGATCGACGACGCGTACCGCGGCAACTACGGCGACAACTCGCTGCTCTACTTCAACAACTACCGCAACGCCAAACCCGGCGACCCCCTCTACGACAAGGCCCGCACCGGCACCAACGTCAAGCAGGGCGACGGCTACTTCGATCACCTCAAGGCCGATGTGAAGGCGGGCAGGCTCCCGCAGGTCTCCTGGATCGCCGCGCCCGAGGCGTTCTCCGAACACCCCAACTGGCCCGCGAACTACGGAGCCTGGTACATATCCCAGGTGCTGGACGCGCTCACCGCCAACCCCGAGGTGTGGAGCCGCACCGCCCTCTTCCTCACCTACGACGAGAACGACGGCTACTTCGACCACCTCACCCCGCCCTTCCCGCCGGCCTCCGCAGACCGGGGCGCCTCCACCGTCGACACGGCACTCGACCACTTCCCCGGCGACAGTCGCTACGCCGCCGGGCCCTACGGCCTCGGCCAGCGCGTCCCCATGCTCGTCGTGTCCCCCTGGAGCACCGGCGGTTACGTCTGCTCGGAGGTCTTCGACCACACCTCCATCCTCCGCTTCCTGGAACGCCGCTTCGGCGTGCACGAACCGAACATCTCGCCCTGGCGGCGCGCCATCTGCGGCGACCTCACCTCGGCCTTCGACTTCGGCCTCAGGAACACCGGGCCCGCCGCGCTCCCCGACACCGACGGTTTCCGGCCGCCGGACCGCAAGCGGCACGACAGCTACCTGCCCAAGCCGCCCGCCCAACCCGTGCTGCCGCGGCAGGAAGCCGGTTCGCGGCCCACCCGTCCGCTGCCGTACGCACCGTGGGCCGACGGGTCCGCGACGCCCGCCACCGGCCGCTTCACCCTCACCTTCAGCGGCGGTGACCGGGCCGGGGTGTGCTTCACCGTCACCTCCGCGAACCGCACCGACGGCCCGTGGACGTACACCACGGAGGCCGGTAAGCAGCTCTCCGACACCTGGAACACGGCCTACTCCCAGGGCGTTTACGACCTGACGGTCCATGGTCCGAACGGCTTCCTGCGTACGTTCCGGGGCCCCGGCGCCACCGCGGGCCCCGAGGTGACCGCCCGCCACGACGCCACCGACGGCCGGGTCGAACTCACCCTGACGAACCGGGGCAGCACCGCCTGCCGCCTCACCGTCACCGACGCCTACGGGGGCAAGAGCCACACCTACACGGTGCGCGCGGGCGCCACCATACGGAAGCCGGTGGACCTGCGCGCGGGCAAGCGCTGGTACGACCTGACCGTGGTGTCCGACAGGGACCCCGCCTTCCTGCGGCGGTTCGCCGGACACGTCGAGAACGGTCGGCCGGGCGTGAGCGATCCGGCGATCATCACCGGCTGACGCGGCCCGGGAACGGGGTCCGCCGCGCTCGCGGTGCCCCGTTCCCGCCGCCGACCGCACCGGCCGGGGGACCTGGCCCGCCGAGGGGCTGACCGCACTGACCGGGGGACCCGGCCCGCCGAGGGGCTGACCGCACCGGCCGGGGGCCCGGCCCGCCGAGGGGCTGTTACGACGCGCCGCGCCGCAGGTGCTCCAGCGTGGGGTCCTGCGCCGCGTCGTACACACCGCTTCCCCGGCAGTGCTTGCACGCCCCGGCCCGGAAGACGGTCTCCGCCGCACCCGAGAACGGTGCGGGGCCCGGAACGTACGCCGCCGGGCACTGCACGACCCCGGAACCGGAGCACCACCGGCACGTCGCATCCGCGGGCGCACTCATCGGGGCCACCCCTGAACCGTGCCGCTGCCCGAGCGCGCTCCGCGCGTCCTGGGCGCGGGAACCTCGCGCCCCTGGGAAATTGCCTCGTACTGCACGATCACCTTGTCCGTTGCGGGAAGAACAGACCTGTATGCCGGCCAGGCCGTCCCGCCCGAGCCTAACCAGTTTCGTCTGGATCAGCCGGTCCTTGGCCCGAGTGTGCCGTTGACCGACGCGCAATGGGCGCGGACCGAGGCGTTGCTCCCGCACCGGACACCGAGGCGGGGTGACCGGTGAAGGGGCCGCCGGGAGGTGAGCGACGCGACCGCGCCTACGCGTCCTTCACCGTGAGGCCCAGGACTTGGGCCAGTGCCGGCGCCATGTCCAGGAGCTGATAGGTACTGATCGTTGCGCCACTCAAGGCTTCGAGTCCGGAAGCGATACTCAGCCCCGCCGTCCCTCGCAGGTCGACCTTGGTCATCTTGGCGTTGTCGAAGTGCGCTCGGTCCAGGGTCGAGCCGGGGAAGGTGACGTTGGCGAGCACGGCTCCGCCGAAGTCGACATCGCGCAGGAGACAGTCCACGAACGAGACATTCCGCAGCTTGGCCAGGCGGGCGTTGACCGAGTCGAACTTGCAGTTGTAGAAGGTCACGCGGTTCATGTGGGAGCCGGAGAGTTCTGTACCGGCGAGGACCACCTCGTCACACTCGCTGTCCATCCAGGTGGTCTCCGCGAGGTCGGTCCCCACCATGCGCACGGTGTGCAGCCAGACATCGTCGAACTGGGAGCGCCGGTAGCGGCCACGAGTGAACGTCACCGCGGAGAACGCGGACTCGGTGAAGCCAGAGCTTCCGCCCTCCGCGTCCTCGAAAACGCAGCCGTCGAAGTGGAGCCACTCATAGGTGCCCTCCCTTTCCATTCCCCCGGTGAACGGCGTAAGGCGGTGCGCGTACGGAAGCTTGGCGAGTTCACGGGGAACACGGGCTCGCATCAGGTTTCTCCAGGAGACAGCGATCGGGTCAGCGGCTCAGGGCAGGCAGCGGCTCGCGCAGGCGCCATCGCTATGGCTCCGGGCGAGGAGAGAGCCTTATGTCTATCGCGGCTCGCAGCGCTTTGCTCAATTGCCCAGATCCGGGAATCCGCCGCCCGAAGAGGCGGCATCACACGGAAGACGGGAGGATGAAAGGTGATAAATGCCGCATAGCTCATGATCTCCGTGTGCCTGCGCCTGATGGCAGGAACGGCCGTGCGCGTCCACGGAACACCACACGGCGGCCAATTGCCCCTGCTCCAGGCGGTCGTTCGGCCTTCCTCCGGGAGGCGGATGAGCATCACTCGTCCCGGGCGACGAGTTCCGTGAAATTCATTTTGCGCTCGGCGTGCTCATCGCCCGATTCTGCGAATTGGCTGACGTCCGTTCTGGACGAACCTCGTGCTGGGCTCGCGCCCTACTGAATCCCGTGCGAGGCGGTGTCATGCTTTTGCCGGAGCTGCCTCCCGCCGTGACCGCGAGTGCCGGGAACCGTCGCCGTAGAGCAGTGAAGTCAGCAGTGAAGTACAGCAGCGAAGTACAGCAGTGGAGTGCAGCGGTGAAGTACAGCAGCCCCACAGCAGACGGCCCCGGCTGCTTACGTCCGCCAGGATCCCTTGGCCTTGTTCACGAGATTCCTCGTGCACAGAGCCAGTCCCTTGAAGTGGGCACCTTCCTCTGGTCCGCCCGGTGATCCGAACGGCAGGACCTGGCCCTTCGTCGTGGCCGGTACCGGGCACGGCCGGGCGTCGGCCCCGCTCACCCCGTCGTGGTCGCGGGCCAGGCGTCGCCCCGGATGCGGGCGTGCAGATGCTCGTCGTGCCAGCCGTCCGCGTGCAGCAGGGCGCTGCGCATGGTGCCTTCCAGCGTGAACCCGGCCTTCGCCGCCACCCGGCAGGACGCGGGGTTCGCCACGGAGTGGGTCAGGCGCAGCCGGTGCAGGCCCAGATCGTCCAGGGCCCAGCGGCTGACGCGGAGCACGGCGTCGGCCATGGCGCCGGTGCCGCGGGCGGCTGGCAGCAGCCAGTAGAGCAACTCGGCGCTGCCGCCCGCGAGATCGAAGTCGGCCACCCCGATCAGGCCCACGGCCGGGCCCTCGCCGGGTCCGGCGAGGGCCCAGAGCGCCGCCTGCTCGCTCGCCCAGCGTTCCCGCCAGTGCGCGATCCGCGCTCGCGCGTCGTCAGGCGTCAGCTGCCCGGGACGGTTCCACTGCTGGATGGCCGGATCGCGCGTTGATTCGGCGAGCGCCTCGGCGTCCGCCGCCCGCCACGGACGCAGTTGCCGGCCGCCGGCCGCCGGGAACACCGGCTGTGCGTCGCGGCTCATCCGGCCGGCGGGCACCACGGGAGGTATCGGGGAGGTCATCGGAGCATGATGCCGGATGCTGATGGCACGCATGGCACGCATGGCACGCATGGCACGCATGGCACGCATGGTGCTGGTGGCGCTGGTGGCGCCGGGCTCGGGTGCGGAAACGCGGCCGGGGCGGTGCTCGGGACGCGTGGGGAAGCGAGTGCCGTGGGCACCGGGCCGCACTTGCGCGGGTGGCCAGAGGCCGTGACGGTCTCGGCGGTCTTCCGCCGGGCGAGGGTGAACCGATGGGCGGCCCGCGGATCGAGGTCGGGCTCGATGGTGATGTCCTGCGGTGACGTCCGGCGGGACGGGCCGCAGCGGGCAGGGGGACGACACCTCGTCCCGCCCGGGTGTGAAGAACGGATGAAGTCCGGGCAGGGCGATCAGCCGCAAGATCACCCCATGGCGGTTTTCTCCCGGTATCTCCTGGTCGCGTCGCCAGTACGCTCTGCTGCCCATGGACGTGCACACAGGAGACGGGATGATCGCCGTCCCGCCGGGGCGGGTGACACTGTCGGACCGGCGGACGCGGCGGAGCTGGCCGGTCGATCTCGCGCCGTACCGGCTGGCGGTGTTCCCGGTCACCCAGGCGCACTTCGCCCAGGTCACCGGTGAGTGGCCGAGCAGCGCGCGGGGTGACCAACTGCCTGTCGAGGGCGTGTCCTGGTGGGACGCGGTCCGATTCTGCAACGCCCTGTCCCGGTGCGCGGGGCTGACGCCCGCCTATCGCCGCCGGGCCGACGCCGGGGAGGTCGAGTGGGACGCCTCCGCCGACGGGTACCGGCTCCCGACCGAGGCCGAGTGGGAGCACGCCTGCCGTGCCGGTACGGCCGGGGCGCGGTACGGGCGGCTCGACGAGATCGCCTGGTATCGCGGCAACTCGCGCGAGCGGATGCACGACGTGGGCGGCAAGCAGCCCAACGCATGGGGCCTGGGCGACATGTTGGGCAATGTGTGGGAGTGGTGCTGGGATGTCTACGATGCCGAGGTCTACGGCACCTATCGGGTGCTGCGGGGCGGTGGCTGGTTCGACGAGCACTGGAGCTGCCGTGCCTCGGTACGGCGCCGTGGCCACCCGGACTTCCGGATCGACGACGTAGGGTTCCGCCTCGCGCGTTCCGTCCCGCGCTGACCCGCGTTTGCGGCGATGACGATTTCAGCGGGTGATGACTGCTCGATGGGCGGTGATCACTTCGGTAGGTGGTGACCGCTTCAGTGGATGGTGATCACTTCGGCGGGTGGTGACCGCTTCGATCGCCGGCCCGTGCACCGGCGGCGGGGCTGAGCTGGTCCGGACCGGGGCGCAGGCCCCTACGTGCACGGGGCGTGCGCCGTGGCCGGGCCCCCAAGTGCGCCAGATACGCCGGCCGGGCCACGGTGAGCCATCTGCCCCGGATACGCCAGGTGCGCCACAGGAATCATCCGGTGGCGCACCGTCCCGCCGTGGGGTTCCGTGCCGCGTTGCGTCAGCCGGGCTGTGCCGCGCCGCGCCGCCGTACTACTTCAGCGCGCTGCGCTGCTGCCACTGCTGCCAGTTCTCCTGCCAGACCTCCAGGCCGTTGCCGACGTCGGTCTTCTTCGTGCTGGTGGTGCCCTTGACCTCGACGGTGGAGCCGATCGGCAGGAAGTCGTAGATCTTCTTGGCGTCGCTGGTGGTCATGCCGAAGCAGCCGTGGCTGTTGTTCGCCACACCGAGGGACTTGTTCCACGGGGCGGAGTGCAGGAAGGTGCCCGAGGCGGTGAGGTGGGTGACCCACTTCGAGTCCAGCGACCACTGGTTGCCGAACCCGATGGTCTCGGACTTCATCGTCTCCGCGGCGTTCTTGCTGCGTACGGTGTGGATGCCGCCGCGGGTGGGGTCGGCGGGCGAGCCCGCGGAGCCGGTGATGGTGCCGACGACCTTGCCGTTCTCGTACATCGTCAGGGTGTGCGCCGGTACGTCTATGACGGCCTTGTGGTCCGCGCCGATGGTGAAGCCGAAGTCGTAGTCGCGGGCGAACCAGCCGCCCTTGCCCGAGTTGATGCCGGCGAGCCCGCCCTTGACGGAGACCTTCGTGCCCGACGGCCAGTAGGTCTTGGGACGCCAGTCGATCCGGTCCTTGCCGGACCAGTCCTTGACCCAGCCCCAGGCGCCCTCGACCTTCGGCTGGGTGGTGACCTTGAGGGCCTTCTCGATCTCGGCGCGCTGATCCTTGGCCACGGGGTTGTCGAAGAGGATCGAGACCGGCATGCCCGTACCGACCGTGTCGCCGTTCCCCGGCTGGTTGGTGAGCTTGTTGACCTTGTCGGCCTCTTCCGTGGTGAAGGTCGAGGTGGCGGCGGATTCCTTGCCGCCCGTCGACTTGGCCTTCGCCTGCACGGTGTACGTGGTCTTCGGCTTGACCTTGCCGTCCGACTTCCATGACGCGCCGTCACCGGCCAGCCGGCCGTCGACCTTGGCGCCCTTGTCGTCCTTGACCTCGACCGAGGTGAGCTTCCCGCCGTCGGCCCGCACGGATATGTCGGAACCGAGCTTCGCCGCCGCGCCGCCCCCGGCCGGGGCGACGGTCACCTTGGTCTCCGGCTTGTCGGCCGCCTGCGTCGAGCCGCCTCCGCCACCGCAGGCGGTCAGCACGGTGGCCGTCGCTATCAGGGCAGGTATCAACCGGGCGGGGTGACGGCGTGGTCCGGCGTGCACGAGGATCCCTCCAAAGCAGAACAACTGTCAGCGGCGGGGCCCCGGCCCGCGGCTGCGTGAACCGCCAAGGCCGTATCGCGCCCCCCACATATACAGAGGCTTCATCCGCTTATTTGGTTGTCCGGCAAACTGGACACTTATGACACGATTCGGTCTCGGACTCTGTCTCGTCCCCGCCCCTGGTGGCCGGTAATGCGCTGAGCGGGCTGAAGTGTCCGCGCCCGCGGTGCCGAGCACAACAGAACGGGCATAGCTGGCGAATTGCACCGATTTCCCCGACTCGGTCCTCTGCCCGCAGGAGTCAGCGTGAGTCAGATGCGAGGCCCCGTACCCACCGGCCCCCGGAACCCGGCACGTCCGGGCGGTGTCGCGGCGGTCGTCCGGAACACCGCCGAAGCCCTCGGCGCGGCCGCGGCGGGCATCATCGCCATGGCCGTGGTCGCCGCCCTCGGTCTGTGGGCGGCGGGCGCCGGGGACCTGCCCGGCGGGGCGTTCCTCCGGGTGGTCGCGGCCGTCGTCGTCATCGCGGCCGGCGGCTCGGTCGCGGTCTCGGGCAGCGCCGGTGACCTCGCACGGGCGGCGGCCACCGTCGACGCCGTACCCCTGTCGGTGACGCTGGCCGGAGCCCTGGTGACCGCCGCCGTCTTCCTGCTGCCGCTGCGGCGGCGGACGGCCGCCACCGGCCGCGGACTGCTCGCCCGCGCCGCCGGAACGGCCGTGTGCTGGCTGGTGCTTCTGCTGCTCCTCGCCCTCGCGGCCCGCCACAGCTTCCGCGTCTCCGTCGGCAGCGGCCTCGCCGACGAACTCGGCGCGGCGCTCGGCGCGACACCCACCGTCGCCTTCCGCGCCGAACTGCCCGCCACACTCGGCACCGGCCTGCTCTGGGTGCTGGCCGTGCTCGCGCTCGCCTGTCTCGTCTCGCGCCGGGTGCCGCTCGCCGCCGGGCCGCGCCGGGTCCAGCGCTCGGTCCGGCCGTATGCCTACGCGATGGTGCTGGTGCTGCTCGTCTATGTGGCGATCGGCGTGGTGGTCGGCGTGGTCGTGCTCGCCACCCGGGGGCAGCCGGCCGAGACCGCCGGCACGATGCTCCTCGGGCTGCCGAACCTGGCCTGGATCGCGCTGGGCACCGGCACCGGCGGCGCCTGGTACGGCCATCTCACCGGAGCCCCCGGGCTGCCCCTTCCCCATGTGCTCGACCAGGTGCTGCGGACCCGCGACGGGGACCGGACCCTCGACCTCGGCGCGCTCACCGCGTACGACGGCCGGGCCTGGCTGCTGGCGGCCGTGGCGGTCGTGGTCCTGCTCGCCGCCTCGTACGCCGCGGCGGTCCGCCGCCCGGCCCCCGCACCGCTCTGGCGGCACGCCCTCGCCATGGCCGCGTCCCTGGCGCTCACCCTGCTCGTCGTCGGACTGCTCACCCGGATCTCCGCGCACTACGGGCTCGCCCTGATCGGCGTCGGGAACCTCAGCGGCCTGGGCGGAGAGTTCGTCCTGCGACCGGAACTCCTCCGGCTGGCCGGTGCGGGTGCCGTCTGCGGGCTGGCCGCCGGACTCCTCGGCGGCCTGCCGGCCCGGGGCGTACGGCAACCCGGTGGGGCCCGGCCACCCCGCGGCGTACGGGGCGCGGGGCGGTGAACGTTCCTGTTTATGCCGGCCACACCGGTCGGCAGCGATGCTTGGTACGCCTTGGTGCGCGCGCCGCGCTGTCGAGGTGGGCGGGAGCCGACGGCCAGGGGCGCCGTACCCGAGCCGAGGAGCCGAAGCGCCGAGTTGTTTTCTTCGCGGGCGGGTGCCGGGCCCGGATGTCCCGGGATTCCTCCTGTACGGCGAAGGATTTCCGCGGTCGCGTTGTATCAATAACCGGGTGGAGAAGTCGTTCCCCCCCCTCGAATGAGGCGGAGCCCGGAGACTGCCGTCGGCATACTTTCGCATGCCGTGCCCCGGTTTCCGCAGGAGGGTTCTTTGGTGTTGTGAAGCCTCCAATCGGCCGTACAATCACCGTATGGCACAGAAGGTAATCACCATCTACACAGACGACCTCACGGGCGAAGAGTCCTCGGAGGCCGCAACTCACACCCTCTCCCTCGACGGTGTGACATATGAGATCGACTTGGGCCCGGACAGCTACGACCAGCTGCTGGAGGCCGTTGGGCCCTTCATCAAGGTGGGGCGTAAGACCGGGAAGGCCCGGAAGGTGTCCAAGGCCGCGTCCGGCGGCGGAGACACCGCTGCTATCAGGGCCTGGGCGAAGGCGAACGGATACGAGGTCAACGACCGCGGCCGCGTTCCGGCCCCTGTACGGGAAGCCTACGAGAAGGCCAACAAGTAAGAATCGAACGGTGAGAGCCCCTCGGCTTCCGAGGGGCTTCTTTTTGTTTGCGGGGGTGGTAATGCGGGGGGAGGTGAGCTACGCGATGGGGCGACGGACGGCGGGATTGCGGACCATGGGATAGCGGATCGTGAGATAGCGGGACAGGGGGACAGTGGGATGGCGAGAGGGGGGTGGGGCGGGGAGGGAAAGAGGGTGGGGGCCGACGGGCTTCGTGCGACCCCTGAGTTAGGTGCGTAACTTTCACCATTGCGGTCGGTGAGAATATTTGTGAGCCGATATGGGGGTGATGTGATCGAAAGGCGTGGTTTTTGGGGCGAGTGAAATGCGGCGGGGGAGGCGGCGGGCGGTCCGGGCCCGGTGGCCGGAGGCGGGTGTCGGCGCGGCCGGCAGATCGTCAACCGTGGGTTGACGACTCTCGATCGTCAACCTATGGTTGACGCATGGAGAAACCGGTGCACGTGACGAACTCGATCCGTCTCGACGACCTGATCGAGGCCATCAAGAAGGTTCATTCCGACGCTCTCGAACAGCTTTCCGACGCGGTCCTGGCCGCGGATCACCTCGGCGACATCGCCGACCACCTGATCGGCCACTTCGTCGACCAGGCACGACGTTCGGGCGCGTCCTGGACGGACATCGGCCGGAGTATGGGGGTGAGCAAGCAGGCGGCGCAGAAGCGCTTCGTCCCGAAGAATCCGGGCGAGCCGTCGGACCTCGATCCCAACCAGGGGTTCAGCCGGTTCACCCCGCGGGCCAGGAATGTCGTCGTGGCGGCCCAGAACGAAGCGCGGACGGCGAGCAACGGTGAGATCGGTCCCGTCCACCTGGTGCTCGGGCTTCTGCGCGAGCCGGAGGGGCTCGCCGCGAAGGCGATCATCACGCAGGGTGTGCCGCTGGAAGCTGTCCGGCAGGCCGCCACCGCGGCGCTGCCGCCGGCGGCCGGTGAGGTGCCCGAACTCGTCCCGTACGACGCGCAGGCGCGCAAGGCACTGGAACTCACCTTCCGGGAGGCCCTGCGGATGGGCCACAACTACATCGGGACGGAACACATCCTGCTCGCGCTGCTGGAACTGGAGAACGGCACGGGCGTGCTCGCCGGCCTCGGTCTCGGCAAGGCGGCCGTCGAAGCCCACGTCACCAGCGTCCTGGCGCCCTTCCTCAGTGCCCAGGAACAGGGGCGGGAGCAGTCGTAATTCGCTGGCGTCCGGTTCGGAGCGGGGGCTACGGTTCCCCCGTTCCGAGC
The DNA here is from genome assembly GCF_046549095.1 of Streptomyces sp. x-80. NCBI lineage: Bacteria > Bacillati > Actinomycetota > Actinomycetes > Kitasatosporales > Streptomycetaceae > Streptomyces > Streptomyces sp. x-80. The sequence goes on along the minus strand of NZ_JAJPWM010000012.1, from coordinate 137,507 downwards.
CGCGACATATATCGATGTGTCGATGTGTCGCTCTCGGGTGTGCAGGTACGCAGGCAGCGGTGCGAAGAAGCACGTCGAGGTACGTGGTTCTCCGCGGAGAAGAGCGGGAGGTGGGGGCATTGATGACGGTCATGGCGACGGGCGCGGCCCGCATGCAGAAGTTCATCGCTTTCACCTCTGTGGCCTCCGGCTGACACCCACACCACTTCCGCGCGCTCAGCGCGCTGCCGGGGCCACCCTTCGAAGGGTTCCCCTTGATTCACGCTTCGCGCAACACGGCTTCGGCGTTCTCGAAGTCCTCCGAGGTTTCCGCGTCCGCGTCTTCCGCGCCGACCGCGCCTTACGCTTCCGAAGCCCTGATCGCTTCCGAGGCTCAGCTCACCACCGAAGTCCCGCACGCCCTCGTCGCATACGGCTGGGACGACGGCTGGGCCGCCGAGTTCGCTCCGTATGCCGAGCAGGGGCTGCTGCCCGGCCGGGTGGTGCGGGTCGATCGCGGCCAGTGCGATGTCGTCACCGCGGGCGGCACCGTGCGGGCCGACACCGAGTTCGTCGTACCGCGCGACCCGATGCGGATCGTGTGCACCGGGGACTGGGTCGCCGTCGACGCGGCCGGTGATCCGCGGTACGTGCGGACGCTGCTGCCGCGCCGTACCGCGTTCGTACGCTCGACGTCGTCGCAGCGTTCCGAGGGCCAGGTGCTGGCCACCAATATCGACCAGATCGTCATCTGTGTGTCGCTCGCGGTCGAACTCGACCCCGGGCGCATCGAGCGGTTCCTCGCGCTCGCCATGTCCAGTTCCGATGGCGGTGCGCTGCTGCACGGGGCGGCACCCGCCGTGGCGGGCGGCGCGCAGCCGTTGGTGGTGCTGACCAAGGCGGATCTGGTCGGCGATCCGGACACGCTGGCGTATCTGGTCGCGGATGTGGAGAGCGCGGCCCCCGGTGTGCAGGTACTGGCGGTCAGCGCGGAAACGGGGGACGGGCTGGAAGTGCTGGCCGCGGTGCTCGCCGGGGGTACGTCCGTGCTGCTGGGGCAGTCCGGCGCGGGGAAGTCGACGCTGGCCAACGCCCTGCTGGGCGAGCAGGTGCAGGGTGTGCGGGCCGCCCGGGACCGGGACGGCAAGGGGCGGCACACGACGACGACGCGGAATCTGCTGCCGCTGCCCTGGGGCGGCGGGCTGATCGACACGCCCGGTCTGCGGGGCGTCGGGATGTGGGACGCGGAGTCCGGGCTCACCCGCACGTTCTCGGACGTCGAGACGCTGGCCGGGGAGTGCCGCTTTCACGACTGTGCCCACGAGGCGGAGCCCGGCTGCGCGGTCCAGGAGGCCATCGACAACGGGGAGTTGCCCGAGCGGCGGCTCACCAGTTACCGGAAGCTGCTGCGGGAGAACCGGCGCATCGCCGCGAAGACGGACGCGCGGATGCGCGCGGAGCTCCGGCGGGGCTGGAAGCAGCAGCAGGCGCTGGGGCGGCACATGATGGAGCGGAAGCGGGGACCGCGGGGGTGAGGACGCCGCCGCACCGGGCTGTGCGCCGGGTGCGGCGGCGGCAGCCGATCGTGAAGCCCGGCGCGGGGCCGACGCCACCCAGGGTGGGCTTCCCCGACCTCGGCCCTGACCTCGGCCCTGACCTCGGCCCCGGCCCTGACCCCGACGCTGGCCCCGGCCCTGACCCTGGCCTTGACCTCGGCCCCGGCCTTGACCTCGGCCCCGGCCCCGGCCCCGGCCCTGACCCCGGCCCCGACCCGACGACGCCCCCGACCCAGCGACGCCCCGTGGTCCCTCGACGCCCCATGGTCCCCCGACGCACCGGCTCAGCCGGCGAGGACGGCCCCGGCCCAGGCGCCGACTACCAGCAGGCAGGCGAACTGTTCGACCAGCACGCTCAGGCCGATGGCGCGCATCACCCTGCGGGTGGCGGCCCAGGCGTCGCCGTGGCTGCCCAGCCGGACCCGTTCCAGGAGGTAGAGCCCGCCGACGCCGCCCAGGAGGCAGCCGATGACCGGGATCACGAAGAAGCCCACGATGCCGGCGGCCCCGGCCATGAACAGAGTGCGGTACGGGGTACCGGCCGCGCGGAGGTCGCGGGCCGGCAGCAGCCATTTCAGGGCCTGGTTGAGCAGCAGGACGAGGGTGGCGCCGATCAGGATCTGCCAGGCGAGCGAGGACCGGCCGGCCGTGGCCCACCACAGCACGCCCGCCCAGACGATCAGCGGACCCGGGATGCCGGGAATCAGCACCCCGAACAGACCGAGCAGCATGACGAGGCCGACCGCGACCAGCTGCCACCCGTTCATGCGCCGGCCTCACTCCGCCCCGCACTCCGCCCGGTGGGTGCGCGCCCGCCGCCCTCGGGCACGAGCCCCACGGCAGGTCCGCCCGACGGGCCGGCCGCGGGCCCGGACGGGGGAGGCGTCCGGCGCAGCCCGGCCCGGCGGGTGACTCGTACGCCGCGCTCTCTCATGGCCCAAGCCTGCCGGACGCGGGGCGGACGCGCTTCCCGGCGCGGCTCTCCTCCGCCCCACAGGCCCGGGGGCCGCCGGGCCACGGCCGCCTATCCGCCCTGTCCGTCGTGTCTCTCCCGCCCCTCGCGCGCCACCCACCCCCGTTCGTAGGCGCGCCAGCCCAGCTGGAGGCGGGTGGTCACACCGGCCAGTGCCATCAGATGGCTGACCCGGCGCTGGACGGTGCGCAGGCCCAGGCCGAGCTGCTTGGCGACGCTCGCGTCCGTCAGGCCCGCCAGCAGCAGCGAGAGCACTTCGAGGTCGGCGCCGTCCGGGTCGCCCGTGCGCGTTTCGTGCGCGGTGCCGTCGGCCGCCAGCCGGAGCGGTACGGCCTGCCGCCAGACGGCCTCGAACAGGGCCCGCAGGGATTCCAGCAGTCCGCTGTCGTGCACCACCAGCGCCGCCGGCTCCGTGGCCGCCGCGCCGCGCGCGCTCAGCGGCACCAGCGCGAGCGTCCGGTCCGCGATCACCAGCTTCGTGGGCACCTCGTCGACCACCCGGACCCGCTCCCGGCGGCTCAGCGCCTCGGACAGCCCGAGCAGTGCGCCGGGCGTGGCCAGCACCCCCCGCTCGATCACCACGCGGTAGTCGACACCGCGCTCGGCGGCCCGGTCCTCGGCCTCGTTCTCGGCGTTGGTCACCGCGGCGGGTGTGGTCGTCACCAGGGCGCACACCTCCTCCGCAGCGCCGAGCTGGAGCTGACGGAACCGGTGCGCGACGGCGCCGGTGCCGGTCACCACCTCGACCAGATCGTGGACGGCGGGCTCGGCGGCCCGGCCCCGGAACTCCTCGGCCAGCACCGCCGCCGCCATCTCCGCCCGGTCGAGTTCGTGCCGCTGCTGGGTGAGCAGCGCGCCGAGCGCGACCGCGGGCGGGGCGGCGACCCAGCGGCCGGGCCGGGTGGAGGACCGGGCGGCCAGCCCCTGCCGCTCCAGGTGACGCAGGGCGCGTACGGTGTCGTCCTCGGGCAGCGTCAACTGATTGGCCAGATAAGGGACTTCGGCGGCGCCCAGGCCGACCAGCGTCCGATAGGCCGCCTCCTGCGCCTCGTCCAGACCTATGGCACCGAGCATCTCGTCTCTCCTCCGGCCGCCGGACCGTGAGCCGTGGCGGGAAGGGGCCACGGCGTGAACCCGCCATCGGCATCATCCCCGCACCACCCGGTGCTCTGCCAAGGTGTCGGCACCGCGGCACCAGTTGGCACAGGTGGAGATGGGGTGTGTGATGCGTTCCGGCTCGGACAGCAGCAGTGCACGAAGGGTGCGAAGACCTCGTATCGGCAGGAGAGGGGCGGCGGATACGAGGGCCGTGCCGGGCGCGGAGCCGCCCCGCCCGTCGGCCCGCCGGATACGTACGGCGCGACCGGTACGTACGGCGCGTACCGGGCTCGGCGCCGCCCTCGCCGCCGTGCTGGGCGTCGCCCTCGCCGTACCGTCCCAGGCGCAGCCGGCGGCGGGGGCCGCGGGGCCCGCGGTTTCCGCGGGCGAGCCGGGGGCGCGGCCGATCGTGGGCAGCGCCGCCGCGGCGGCGGCCGGCCAGCGCGGGACGAGCGCGACGGTCACCCTCGTCACCGGCGACCGGGTGCAGGTGCTCACCGACGCCGCGGGGCGCAGTACGGCGGCCGTGCTGCCGCGGGCGGACGGCAGCCAACCCGGCGTCCAGACCCGGCAGTTGGGCAAGGACCTGTACGTGTACCCGGACACGGCGGCCGGTGCGCTGGCCCGCGGACGGGTGGACGAGGAACTGTTCAACGTCTCCGGGCTGATCCGGCAGGGCTACGACGACGCGCACAGCGCCACGCTGCCGCTGATCGCCACGTACGACTCCTCGGTGGACGTCGCCCGTTCCGTACCGGTCACCCCGCGCGGCGCCCGGCGCGGCGCGGTCCTCGGCGCCATCGACGGGGTCGCGCTCGCCGCGGACAAGAAACAGGCGCGGGACTTCTGGCAGGACGTCGGCGGCGGCCGGTCCCGCGCCGCCGCCGCACCGAAGAAGCTGTGGCTGGACCGGAAGGTGCAGGCGACACTGGACCGGTCGACGAAACAGGTGAACGCGGTGCAGGCGTGGGCCGCGGGCTTCGACGGCAAGGGCACCGAGGTCGCCGTCCTGGACACCGGCGCCGACACCGGACACCCGGACCTCCAGGGCCGGATCGCCGGTACGAAGAACTTCACCGACGCGGCGGGCGTCGAGGACGTCCAGGGGCACGGCACGCACACCGCCTCGACCGTCGGCGGCAGCGGCGCCGCCAGCGGCGGTAAGAAGAAGGGCGTCGCACCGGGCACCGGGCTGCTGATCGGGAAGGTCCTCGACGACAGCGGCTCCGGGGCCACGTCGTGGATCATCGCCGGTATGCAGTGGGCCGTCGAGCAGCGGGCCGACGTGGTGTCGATGAGCCTCGGCACGCCCGAGGCCACGGACTGCACGGACCCGCTGGGGCTGGCGGCCGAGGAACTGTCCAAGAACACCAGGACCCTGTTCGTCGTCGCCGCGGGCAACGCCGGACCGGCCAAGTCGTCCGTCTCCTCGCCCGGTTGCGCGCCCGGAGTGCTGACCGTCGGAGCGGTGGACCGCGACGAGAGCACCGCGCGGTTCTCCAGCCGCGGCCCGGTGCCCACCACCCACACCCTCAAGCCGGAGATCGCAGCCCCGGGCGTCGGGATCTCCGCCGCGTCCGCCGGGGGCCGCGGCGTCTACGCCTACCGCGCGATGTCCGGTACGTCGATGGCCGCACCGCATGTCGCCGGTGCCGCGGCCGTCGTGCGCCAGGCACACCCCGACTGGACGGCCCAGCAGGTCAAGTCCGCGCTGGTGGCCTCCGCGCAGACCGGGGCGGGCACCGCGGCCGCGGGCGCCTTCGGCGGCGCCGACGAGACCGGGGCCGGCCGGCTCGACGTGGCAGCCGCCGTCCACCAGCAGGTACTGGCCGCCCCCGCCGTCCAGGGCGGCGACTTCAGCTGGCCGCAGAGCCCCGCGGACCGCACGAGCGTCGACGTCCCCTACATCAACACCACCGCCCACGAGGTGCGGCTGACCCTCACGGTCAGCGGGGTGCGCGGCGACGACGGCACCGCCGTGACCTCGCCGATCGCACGGCTCGGCAAGCGCACGGTGACCGTACCGGCCGGGGGCACCGTCCGGGTACCGCTGGCCCTCGCCCCCGACGCGCACCTGGCGAAGGGGCAGTACGGCGACATCACCGGGCGGGTGCTGGGCACCGGCGCGGGCGGCGTGCGGGTGTCCGTGCCGTTCTCCCTCTACGTCGAACCGCAGACCGTCACCCTGAAGATCAAGATGACCGACCGGACCGGCGCCCCGGCCACCGGGAGTTCCTCCCTCGACGTGGTGTCCACCGACACCGCCACCGGGGAGCGCCGGGTCAACGACGGCGCCAGGGAACAGCTCTTCCACGTCCGCCCCGGCGCCTACCTCATCAGCGGGTTCGTCGCGACCGGCGACGACTCGCTGAGCTATCTCGGGCACCCCGAATTCCGCCTGACCAAGGACACCACCCTCCTCCTGGACGCCCGCCGGGCACACCGCCTGACCGTCCGCACCGACCGGGACGCCGAGGTGCGGCGCACCGTACTCACCTACGGCCGCTGGTGGGACGACACCTGGCTGATGGCGGGTACGGCGACGACCGCGACCCCCGGGGCACAGATCTACGCCTCGGTCGAGGGCCGGGCGCACGACGGCGGCTACCAGTTCAGCAGCAACTGGCGCGCGTACGGCACGGGTCCCGCGTCCGGCGCCGGCTCCGGTCCGTACGTCTACAACCTGGCCTTCCCCGAAGCCGGCCCGGTCGGCGCCGACCGCTCCTACCGGGTGCGCGACAAGGGCCTGGCCGCCGTCCGCGCCGACTGGCACGCCGTCGGCAAGGAGGCCGACTACCTGGACCTGCTCGCCATCCGGCCGTCCTGGAATCCGCAGGACTATGTGGACGTCGGCTCCTTCGACGCGGTCCACGCGCCCGGCGTCCGCACCGAGTACTACACGCCCGGCGGCGTCGTCTGGCAGCATTCGGCCCTCACCACCATGCCGTTCGCGGCGCTGCTGACCGACCGCAACCGCAGCTACCGGGCGGGCGAGCGGCGCACCGAGGAGTGGTACCGCGGCGTACTGCGGCCCACCGCCCCGCAGAACGAGGACGGCACTCCGCAACTGGTCGCCGAGCGGCAGGGCAACCAGATCGGCTTCAGCGCCGGCTTCTGGAACGACAGCTCGGGCGAACACTGGTCCCCGGGTGGCTCGTTCGGTGATATCGGCAGCCTCCGGCTGCGCCGCGACGGGGAGCAGATCGGCGAGAGCGCGTACCCGTCCGGGGCGTTCGACGTCCCGGCGGACGAGGCGACGTACCAACTCCAGCGCGACACGGAGAAGATCCCTTCCGCCGACCGCAACTGGCTGCGCTCCGCGTCGACTTCGACGACCTGGACCTTCCGCTCCCACCTGGAGCCGGATGTGTACTCCCGCGGCCTGCCGGTCCTCTTCCCCGACTACGGGGTACCGGTGGACGGGATGAACACCGTCCCCGCCAAGGACGGCCAGCGCATCACCCTCGCCGTATCCGGCCACGCCGGGTACACGCCCGGGGCCATCACCAAGGCGGCGCTGTCCTATTCGTACGACGGCGGGAAGACCTGGCGGGCCGCCAGGACGGTGCACGAGGGCGGGACGTGGACGGCGACCGTCGACCACGCCGGAGCCGCCGGTGAGCAGGTCACACTGAAGTCCGAACTGACCGATACGAAGGGGAATTCGGTCAGCCAGACCGTGGTCCGCGCCTATGACGTGCGCTGACCTCTGAACTCCGCCGGGCGGCCCCCTTCGTGGGTGGCCGCCCGCCGGCGTCCCGGGTCCGCACCCTGTTTCCGGCGCGCCCGGCCATGGAAGATACCGCCCATGAACCAGCAGGGGGCACGACGCGGCCACGAGGACGACTGGTGGCGGCAGTTGTACGGCGACGGCGACGGCAGTCGCGACGGAGGCGCCGCCGGGAGACGTGCCGGCGGCGGCGCGGGGGAAGCCGGTACGGGGCACGGTGGGGCGCGGGACGCGGGCCCGGCCGATGCGTCGGACACGCTCGACGACCGGGTCGAGTCGGTACTGCGGGCGGTGGGTCCGGCGACCGTGGTGCGGCGGGAGGAGGCGGCGGGGCCGGGGGAGGGGAGAGCGGCGCCGTCGGAGGCCGCGGGGCCGGTGACGGCGGTTCCGGAGGCGTCTCCGGTGGAGCTGCTGCCGCCGTCTGCCGGGCCGACCGCTCCGCCGTCCGCCGGGCCCGTACCGTCCGAGCCCGAGCCCGTACCGTCCCCGTCCTCGGCCGGGATCCCGCTCCGGGCCACGGGCCCCGCACCGCACCCGCGCCCGACGCCGCTCCCGTCCGCCCCACCCCCCTCTCAGCCCTCCCTGCCTTCCCAGTCCTCCTCACCTCCGTCCCCGCCTGCCACGTCTGCCTCCCCGCCCTGCGCACCCCTTGCCGTCGACTTCGTCGGGGACCGGCCGCCCACGTACGACCCCGAGCCGGTCGCCCTGCCCGCCGCCGACCCCGCCGCCCTCGACGAGCTGGTGCCCGATACCGCACTGGAGGGCGCCCGGTACGGGTCGCTGACGCTCCGGGCGGCCTCGCTGCGCGGCGACTCCGCGCGCTACCGGGGCGAACCGCGCCGGGACGCCCTCCTCACCGCCCGCTTCGGCACCGGCCGGCACACCCTCATCCTGGCCGTCCTCGCGACCGGCGCGCCCGCCGGAGAGCGTGCCCACCTCGCCGCCCGCGACGCCTGCGCCTGGATCGGCGGTGCGGTCGGCCGCGGCCACACCCGACTGGCGGAGGACATCCGTACGGACAATCGCGGCGCCCTCAGAGCCGGACTGCAACGGCTCACCGCCCGCACCTACGGCAGACTCCGCGGCCGGGCGACGGAACTGGGTGCCGAACCGGAGGAGTACACGGCCGCGCTGCGCTGTCTGCTGCTGCCCGCCGACCCGGAGTGCCGCACCCGGGTGTTCTTCGGCGTCGGCGAGGGCGGCCTCCGCCGGCTGCGCGACGGCGCCTGGCAGGACCTGGAGCCCACCCCGCCGGGCCGTGACGCGGTCACCGGGCCGGGCCACGAGCCGGTCACCGGACCGGGCGGTGCGCCGCGCGCCGCGACGGACGACGGCCCGCGCACCGCACCGGACCCCGGCCACGGCGCGGGACCGTCCGGGAACGGGCCCGACGGCCCGCCCACCGCCCCCCGGCACGCCTCCCTCCCGGAGCTCACCACCCCCGGCCCGGCCGCTTCCCCTCCCGCCCCGGGCCTTGCCGTACCCGCTCCCGCCCTGGCCCCGGGCCACTCCGTCCCCGACCGGCCGCAGGCCCCGGATCCGTCCGAGGACGGAGCGCAGCCGGCACCGTTCCTCTTCCGGGCCCTGTCCACCCGTCCGGGCGACGTCCTGCTGCTGTGCAGCGCCGGGCTGGCCGAGCCGCTGACCGAGGAGCCCGAGTTCGCGGACCGGCTGGCCGCCCAGTGGTCCGGCGCCGAGCCGCCCGGCCTGGTCGCCTTCCTCGCCGCCGCGCACCTGCGGGTCAAGGGGCATGCGCGGGACCGCACGGCCGTGGCGGTCTGGGAGACGTAGCACCACCGGGGGTACGGCCGCCGGACCGGACCCGAAGCGGAGCGAAGGCCACCGGAGCGGAAGCCGACCGGACGGAGACGGACGGAGAGCAACCGGGAAGGGGCCGCGCGGCCCGGGACAGCGGAGGCGGACCGGCGCCGCACGTGGGTTCATGGGAGGGAGCAACGGCCGTCGGACCACGGCCCACCGGTCCACGGGCCACCGGCCGGTGAGTCCGCCCGCCCATGGGCCGCCGGCCCACGCGCCCCATCGATCCCCGTCAGAGGAGCGAAAGCGACATGGCGAAGCAGACCGTGGCCGAGCAGTTCGTGGACATCCTGGTGCGCGCCGGGGTGCAACGGCTCTACGGCGTCGTCGGCGACAGCCTCAACCCGGTGGTGGACGCCATCCGCCGGAACTCCGCGATCGACTGGATCCAGGTCCGGCACGAAGAGGTCGCGGCCTTCGCCGCCGGGGCGGAGGCCCAGCTCACCGGCAAGCTCGCCGCCTGCGCCGGCTCCTGTGGCCCCGGCAACCTGCACCTCATCAACGGCCTGTACGACGCCCACCGCTCCATGGCCCCGGTACTCGCCCTCGCCTCACACATCCCCTCCAGCGAAATCGGCACCAGCTATTTCCAGGAGACCCACCCCGACCGGCTGTTCGCCGAATGCAGCCATTACAGCGAGCTGATCTCCAGTCCCCGGCAGATGCCGCGGGTACTCCAGACGGCGATCCAGCACGCCATCGGGCAGAGCGGCGTCTCGGTCGTCTCGCTGCCCGGCGATATCGCCGCCGAGCAGGCACCCGATCGTGCCATCGAGCACGCCCTGGTCACCGCGCGCCCGTCGGTGCGCCCCGGTGACGCCGAGATCGACCGGCTGGCCCGGATGATCGACGAGGCCGACAAGATCACGCTGTTCTGCGGCAGCGGGACGGCTGGCGCGCACGCCGAGGTGATGGAGTTCGCCGAGCGCGTGAAGTCCCCGGTCGGGCACGCGCTGCGCGGCAAGGAATGGATCCAGTACGACAACCCGTACGACGTCGGCATGAGCGGGCTGCTCGGATACGGCGCGGCGTACGAGGCCACCCACGGGTGCGATCTGCTGATCATGCTCGGCACGGACTTCCCGTACAACGCGTTCCTGCCCGACGACGTCAAGATCGTCCAGGTCGATGTCCGGCCCGAACACCTCGGACGCCGCTCCAAACTCGACCTCGCCGTATGGGGCGACGTCCGCGAGACACTGCGCTGTCTGACGCCCAGGGTGCAGGTCAAGAACGACCGCAGGTTCCTGGACCGGATGCTGAAGAAGCACGCCGACGCGCTGGAAGGCGTCGTCAGCGCCTACACCCGCAAGGTCGAGAAACACGTCCCGATCCACCCCGAGTACGTCGCTTCCGTCCTCGACGAGGAGGCCGCCGACGACGCGGTCTTCACGGTCGACACGGGCATGTGCAACGTCTGGGCCGCCCGCTACCTCACCCCCAACGGCCGCCGCCGGGTGATCGGTTCGTTCAGCCACGGTTCGATGGCGAACGCGCTGCCGCAGGCGATCGGCGCCCAGTTCATCGACCGCGGCCGGCAGGTCGTCTCCATGTCGGGCGACGGCGGATTCACCATGCTGATGGGCGACTTCCTCACCCTGGTCCAGTACGACCTGCCGGTGAAGGTGGTGCTCTTCAACAACTCCTCCCTGGGCATGGTCGAGTTGGAGATGCTGGTCGCCGGACTGCCCTCGTACGGCACCACCAACCGCAACCCGGACTTCGCGGCCATCGCCCGCGCGGCCGGCGCGCACGGCGTACGGGTGGAGAAGCCCCGCCAGCTGCGCGGCGCGCTGCACGACGCCTTCAGGCACAAGGGCCCCGCACTGGTCGACATCGTCACCGACCCCAACGCCCTGTCCATCCCCCCGAAGATCAGCGCGGAGATGGTGTCCGGCTTCGCACTGTCGGCCGGCAAGATCGTGCTGGACGGCGGCGTCGGCCGGATGCTCCAGATGGCCCGCTCCAACCTGCGGAACATCCCACGGATGTGACACGGCGGATGTGGTGCGGCACCTGCCCCACATCCCGTGGACGTGGCGTACGGGCCCGCGGCGGAGGTGAACACGCGAGAGGGAGCGCCTCCCGCATCGCACGCCCGGACCGTACGCGCCCGAGCGCGGCGCTTCCGGGCGCCGTGCGTCCGCGACACGTACGCCCCGCCGGTGCGCCGGTCGCCGCGCGGCCGCCGCGGGCCCAAGCATGGCGCCTGATCGGATGGGCATGCTGACCGTGAGGCTGTTCGAGGGAGCGGGCCTACGGTTCGTTGGGGGGCGGGGGAGAGATGCGTCAGCCTGTGCGGCAGCAGAAGCGGGACGGCCGGGGGGATGCGGCCGAGGGGGACGGGGGCGGAGCGGCCGTCGCGCGGGCGCCGCGGCTGCTGGAGCGGAAGGTACGGCCCGCGGACCTCGCTGCGGTGGCCGAGGTGCGTGCCGAGTTACGGCAGCTGCTGAGCCGCTGGCCACCGTCGGCGGACGACGGCCTCATAGAGGTCGCGGCGCTGCTCACCAGCGAGTTGGTCACCAACGCCCTGGTCCACACGAAGGGCGGCGCGGTCGTCACCGCCACGGTCGCCGACCGGCTGCGGGTGGAGGTACGGGACTTCGCACCCCGGCGCCCCGAACCGCGCGCGCCGGGCGCCGACGGCACCTCCGGCAGAGGGCTGATGCTGGTGCGCTCGCTCGCGGACGCCTGGGGGGTGCGGACCCACGCGGCCGGCAAATGCGTCTGGTTCGAGCTGGGCGGCGGCTCGGGCTGACGGGCTGGGCGGCGGACCGGCCTGGCGGAGCGTCGGGGGCGCCAGTGCGATCCGCCGCCGGTCAGCCGAAATGCCGTTCGATCTCGGCCAGTTTTTCCTCCAGTGAGTCCAGTCGGGGGATGGTCTGGGTGTCGTCCTCGGCAGTGAGGTCCACGGCCGCCCGGCGGGGGGCGGTGCGCTCGGCGTCCGACACCGCTTTCAGGGCCGGGCGGGAGCGCACCGGCGGCTCTCCCGAGGGCAGCGGTTCCGGATCGCCGGTTATGACGGGGTCCGGGCCGGCCATTTCCGCGGCGGCCGCGGAGCCCTGCGGCACGGCCAGCCGCCGCCCGCTCCGGCCGAGGCCCCAGGAGCGGTGCTGCCGGTTGATGGCCTTGATCCGGGCCCGGTCGAACTTGCCCTGCTCACGCCTGCGGTGCCGGTTCCGCTCCTTCTCACGGCGGTCCTCCCGGACCTCCTCGACGGCCTCGTCCAGCGTCCGCACACCCTCCAGCAGCATCAGCGACCAGGCCGCGAAGGTCTCCCGGGGAGCGCGCAGCCAGCGCACGATCCGGATCTGCGGCAGCGGGCGGGGCACCAGGCCCTGCTCGCGCAGCGCCGCCCGGCGGGTCTGCTTCAGCGCCCGGTCGAAGAGCACCGCGGCCGACAGCGACATCCCGGCGAAGAACTGCGGCGCACCCGCGTGGTCCATACCGCGGGGCGCGTGCACCCAGTTGAACCAGGCCGCCGCGCCCGCGAACGTCCACACCAGCATGCGCGAACCGAGCGCCGCGTCACCGTGGCTGGCCTCGCGCACGGCGAGCACGGAGCAGAACATCGCCGCACCGTCGAGCCCGAAGGGCACCAAGTACTCCCAGCCTCCCGTGAGGTTGAGGTTCTGCACGCCGAAGCCGACCAGGCCGTGGAAGGACAGCGCGGCGGCGACCGCCGCACAGCAGAACAGCAGCAGATACGAGGCCGAGGCGAACAGGGCCTCCTTGCGGCGGCGCCGTTCCTCGCTGCGCTCCCAGGAGTCATCGCCGGTGGACCGGGCGGCCGCGCGCCTGCCGCGCAGGACCAGCGCCGCGGCCGCCAGGACGCCGGCGAGCAGCAGGACTGCCGGAACCAGCCAATCCAGCGATATATCCGTCATTCTCATTCTGGAGCTTCCTTGCCTCGCGATACGCACTGTCGCGCGCCATCCTGGCGGAAGCCGCCACCGTCACCGGGGAACTCGGAACAAGAGAACGCCAAGGGGTGCCGGTGAACGCGATTTCACCACCTGGATGTCGAACTCCCGTATTCGCGTGCGGTGTTGAGTTCGAAGATGACCACTCAGACGGGTGGCATGGATGGGCGCGGCACGCCACCGGGCCGCCGGCGCCCGCGAACAGCGGCCGCACACCGTGCCGCCGGGCAGTCCCGTCGAAGGCGACCGAACCTCCCGTGTCCGGCCACCGGGAGTCACCTTTCAGGAGACCTGATGCCGATCCCACCCACGCCGGTCGTCTCCGTCCGGTCGTGGCCGTGGGCGGTTCCGCTCGCCCCCGCTCGCCTCCACTCGATCCCGCGGTTCCTGAGCGTTTCCGCAGATCCCGGGCGTTGTGAAGTGAATCACAGCGGCGGGCTGTCACGGTTTGCCGGTGCGGGGTGTCTCGATGGGCGTCCGAGGAGAGGAGCCGAGTGTGATGCCGAGGTACCAACGCATGCTCGTGATGGGGGCAGGCTGTGGCTGAGGACGCCTTCACCGAGCACCGTCCGCTGCTGTTCACCATCGCCTACGAGATGCTGGGCAGCGCCACCGACGCCGAGGACGTGCTGCAAGAGAGCTACCTGCGGTGGCGCACGGTCGATCCGGCCACGGTCGAGCACCCGCGCGCCTACCTGGTCCGCACGGTGACCCGGCAGGCCCTCAACCACTTGCGCGCGGTCAAAGCGCGGCGCGAGGAGTACGTCGGTACGTGGCTGCCCGAGCCGATCCGCACCGCGCCCGACGTGAGTGAGGACGCGATCCTGGCCGAGTCGGTGTCGATGGCCATGATGCTCGTCCTGGAGACGCTGAACCCCACCGAGCGCGCGGTGTTCGTGCTGCACGACGTGTTCGGCTACACCCACGGCGAGATCGCCGCCTCGGTCGGCAAGACCGAGGTCACCGTCCGGCAGATCGCCCACCGCGCACGCCGGCACGTGCACGCGCGGCGGCGGCGTTTCGAGCCCGACTCCGATACCGGCCGGGCGATCGTCCAGCGGTTCCTGCTCGCGGTGGCGACCGGTGAGGTCCAGGAGCTGATGGATCTGCTGGCGCCCGATGTCGTCCAGTTCTCCGACGGTGGCGGGAAGGTTGTCGCCGCCCGCCGCCCGATCAACGGCCGCGACGACGTCGCCCGGTTCGTCCTCGGGGTGGTCCGGAACACCACCGCGGCGACCCGCGTCGAGCACGCCACGTACAACGGTATGCCCGCGGCACGGTTCGTCACCGACGGCGAACTCGACTGGCTGGTCGCGTTCGAGATCCACGACGGACGGATCACCGGCCTCTACGGCGTTCGCAACCCGGACAAGCTGCACCGCGCCGAGACGGTGCTCCCACTCGACAGAGGAGGTCATCAGCCGTGGAAACCATGACTGTTGAACGCGTCATCGCCGCACCGATCCAGGAGGTCTTCGCCTGGCTCACCACGACCACCAACTACACGAACTCGCCCCTGATCCTGCGCTGCCGGCTGACCCGGCACGGCGAGGCCGCGCCCTACGGCGTCGGGGCCATCCGCAGCCACCTCTGGCTGATCGGCTGGTTCCGGGAACGGATCACCCGGTACGACCCGCCGTACGCCACCGAGTACGTCGTCGAACGCAGCCTGCCGCCGTCCCGGCATGAACTCGGCCGGATGACGTTCACCGAGGTCGACGGCGGCACCCAGGTGTGCTGGACCACCCGGGCCGAGATCCCCGTCCCGTTGCTCGGCCCCTTCCTCACCCGGCACGTCGCGCGGCCGATCATCACCCGTACCTTCCGCAACATCCTCGACACGGCCAACACCGTGCTGACCCAACGCGCCAGGCCGAAGCCGGGCATGACGACCGGGCACGCCCCGGCGAACGGGGCCGAGCCCCAATAGCCAACGCCGACCCTTCCTGCCCCTTCCTGACCACTCCCGGCGTGACCGGCCGTTCAGCTCGTACTCAGCGTCGGTCGTAGGTCGACAGTCCCTGTCTCGGCCGCGTCCGCGTCCACGTCCGCGTCCTCGTCTGCGTCGCGTCCTCGGTGGGCGGGGGTGGGGAAGCTGTTGCGGCGCGGTGGCCGGTCCTGCCGGGGCCCGGCCCACCGCGCGATCGAACGGGACGACGCGGCGGCCGAGGTGGGCCGGGCCCCGGCGTGGCCGCCGGTCATCCGGCCGGGAGCCCCGGCGGCCGCGTCTCGGTGACGGACGGTGGCGGGCGGTGGCGGACAGCGGCAGGCGTGGTCTGCCACCGGCTCGGACACTGTTCTCGGCCCGACGTCGTTCCCGGCCGCTGGTCCCTCCGCACGGTTACCAGGGGCGTACGGGCGAGGGCGCAAGCTCAGGCTTCACCTGGCACGACCACCGTGACTCCCGGTACCGGCCCACCACGAACCCGGCACCCCCGTGTGCTGCTCTGGTACCGCCTCGACCGGCACACCGGCACACAGTCGCCGCGCCGTCCGGGCTGCCCGGTCAGTGCTCGCCGGGCCGGTGGACCAGGTCACCGGGGTCGGTGTTGGCGCCGCAGAGGACCACGGCGACCTTCTCGCCGTCTCCGGGCCGGTAGCCGTGGCTCGGTGCGGCCGGGCGGGGCGGCAGGTCCCGGTCGGGGACCTGGCCGGCCGGCGAGGTGAGCGCGGCGAGGGCGGCGGCGGTGCCGTGTTCCACGACCACCTTGCGGTGGTCCCACAGCGCCTGGCGGGCGCGGACGATCTCGGTGTCCGTCACGAGCACCGAGTGCACCCCGTCCTGCTGGGCGGCGTGCAGGGCCATCTGCGAGGTGCGGCGGGCGCCGAGCGAGTCCGCCGCGATGGAGTCGACGGCCACGTCGACCAGGTGGCCCGCCTCGATGGCGGCGTTGAGCGCGCGGCAGTTCTCCGGCTCGACCGCGACGGTGCGGATGCCGTGGTGCCGGGCGGCGGTGGCCACTCCGGTGAACAGACCACCGCCGCCGACCGCGACCACCACGGTGTCCAGGCCGGGGATCTGCCGGTGGATCTCCTCCAGCAGGGTGCCGGCCCCGGCCGCGATGAGCGGATGGTCGTAGGCGTGCGAGGCGAGCGCGCCGGACTCCGCGGCGAAGTCCGCGCAGGCCGCGAGGGCTTCGGCGTACTCCGCGCCGACCAGGCGCACATCGGCGCCGTAGCCGCGGAGCTTGGCCACCTTCACCGCCGGGGCGGTCGTGGGGAGGAACACGGTGGCGGTGCTGCCCTGCTGCTGGGCGGCCCAGGCGCAGGCGAGGCCGGCGTTGCCGCCGGAGGCGATGGTCACCCCGGCGTCGGGGAGGGTGCCGGCGTCGCGGTGGGCCTGGATGAAGTTCTGCGCGCCGCGAGCCTTGAAGGAGCCGGTGTGCTGCATGTATTCGAGCGCCAGCCACACCTCACAGGGCTCGGGTTCCCGGCCGTCCAGGGGGTCGCGGTACGTGGGGACCGTGCCCGGGTCGACCGGGACGAGGGTGACCGGGCGGATGTGCCCCGAGACCCGCTCGGTGGCGGCCTCGATGTCGCCGTAGGTGAGCTGGTGCACTTCGTTGCTCCTGCATGAGTCGGTCACGGCCGGGCGATGACCGGCCGGTGGTGGTGGGTGCCGGAAGGACCGTGAACGCGATCCGGTGTCCGTCCGGGTCCGACGCCGGCCGGGTCGACCAGCGACGCGTCGCCGCGCTCGGGCGTCCGACTCACCCGCCGGCAGTCTGCGACGGCCTCGGGCCGGTGGCCGTACGCCTCGCGGTGCATCTCGCCCGGCCGGCTCCCAGCGGTGGCGCCGCACAGCGGTCACCCCGCCGGTGGCCAGGACGGACCCCGGACGTTGCACGCGAGCCGGGCGACGGTCTCCTGGACGAACAGGCCGGTGGGGAACTCGCGGTTGCGGCTGTCGTGGTGGACCAAGGCCCCGGCGTCGATCTCGTGCAGGATATCGCCGACGACCGCCCGGCCGTCGGTGGCGGCCGGGGGCAACGGCCGCACACCAGGCGTTGCCCGGGTGAGTTCCTGTGCGGTGGCCGCGACGGGGACGGCCCGCCGCCCGTGCGGGAGGAGGGCCGTCAGGGAAGGGTGTGCCGTCACGCCCGAATCGCCCCGGCCGCCGGCCGGTTGGTTGTTCCGGCAGATGACTCCGGGGTGATCGCGATGATCGCCCGTGATCCCGTCGGATGATCGCCCGTGGTCCCGTCAGTGGGGGGCGTCCCGGTCTGCGGGCTCCGTGCCGGCGACGGGGAGAACGAGCGCGGACGGGTGGTGGAGCGAGACTTCGGCCGGTATGAGTCGGGTGGCCGTCGCCAGGGGTTCGCCGGTGCCGGTGTTGCGGGCGAAGCGTGGGTGGGCGCCGCCGCTGATCTGGAGGCGGATCCGGTGTCCGGCGGGGAAGTGGTGGGCGGTGGAACTCATCGCCACCGTGACGGCGGCCGGGGTGGCTTCGGCGGGTCGCAGCCGTCGCACCCCGTCGCAGATGTTCGTCGAGCGGCCTTGAGCGTCGACATCGCAGAGCCGGGCGAAGACGTCGGCGTGGCCGGTGTCCACGCCGACCTGTAGTTCCGCGCTGACCGGCCCGAGGACGTGGACCGGCGCGGTGAGCGGGGCGGTGGTGAAGGTCAGCACGTCGTCCCTCGCTTCCAAGGCGGTGTTGTCCCGGCACCCGGCCTTGTGGGACAGCAGGGGCCCGCCGATCGAGGGAGTCGGATCAGCGGGGTCGTAGCGGAAGGACATCGGCGCCGAGGTGTCCTCGGTGGCATGGGGGCTCAGTGTGCCGTCGCTGTCGAGGTACCAGCGCCGGCCGGTGCGGGGCGGGGGCCAGTCGGGGAGGTCGTGCCAGGTCTGCCGGCCGCCCAGGTGGACCCGCACCCTCGTCGTCCGCAGGCCGGAGGGGTCGTCGCACAGATGGGCCCGCAGCCAGCCGAGGCTTTCGGCGAAGACCTCGGGCCAGCCTTGCTGAAGTGCGGAGTTGTGGGTCCAGGGGCCCACGAGCAGGGCGGTGTCGCAGTCGGCGCGCCGCAGCCTGTCGTACTGCTGCAAGGTCTGGTCGAGGTACACGTCGTGCCAGCCGGTGATCAGGCTCGTCGGCACGGACAGGCGTTCGGCCGCGGCTCCGACGTCCGCCCCTTGCCAGTGCGCGTCGTCCGCCTCGGGGTGGGCCATCGCCTCGTCCAGGAACGGCACCCGTCCGTTCAGGCCGGGCAGGTACGCCTCCCCGAGGGGAAGGCTCCGTGTGATCTTCCGGAGGTGGCGTAGCAGCCGCAGGGTGGCCCGCAGAAGGCGCGGGACTCCTCGGTGCTGATGCGTCATGCCCAGGGCGACGGCCAGGGCGTTCTCGAAGGAGAAGGCGCCCGCGGGGTGGAAGAAGCCGTGCGGGTCGTGGAGGCCGACCTGGACCACCATCGCGCGCAGCTCCGGAGGCGGGTCGAGCGCGAGCGCCCACTGGGTGTATCCGAGGTAGCTGGGGCCGACCGTCCCCAGCGTGCCGGAGAACCAGGACTGCCGGCGCAGCCAGGCGACGGTGGCCTGGCCGTCGGCGGCCTCGTTGTGCCACAGGTCGAACTCGCCGCCGGATCCACCGGTCCCGCGGCAGCTCTGAAGGACGACGTGGAAGCCCTGCTCGGCCAGGAGCACGCCGTACATCGGCGCCCAGGGGAAGCCCCGGCCGTACGGCGAGCGGACCAGGAGCGTGGGGAAGTCTCCGTCGGCCAGGGGGAAGTAGTGGTCGGTCAGCAGTGCGCTGCCGTCGGCGGCGGGTACGACGAGGTCCGGTTCGTAGGCGATGTCGTGGCGCTTCGGAGGCATGCCCCGCAGGGAGCGCCTCATGACCCGGGCGTGCAGGGGCGGCTTCTTCGCGGACGAGTTGGGCGTCGCAGTCGTCACGGTGCCTCGATTCCTGGGCGGGATCCGTCGTACTTCTCGTACGTTGTACGAGAATAGTGGATGGTTGGATGGACGACAGGAGAGGGGAGGGGCGCCGTGGCCCGTACAGGCTCATCCGGCCGCAGGGCCGGTGTGGATCCGGAGCTGCTCTGGTCGTCGGCCGAACGCCCGCGACGGGGGCGGCCGCCGGTGCACAGCCGCGCCGCGATCACCGCCGAGGCAGTGGCCATCGCCGACGCCGAAGGGCTCGCCGCCGTGACGATGCGCGCCATCGCGTCCCGGATCGGGGCCGGAACGATGTCCCTCTACAGCTACGTCCCCAACAAGGAGACGCTGCTGGAGCTCATGATCGACCAGGTGAGCGGCGACCACCGGCTCCCGCCCGAACCCTCCGGTGACTGGCGCGCCGACCTACGGCAACTCGCCCACGAGCAACGCGCGATCATGCGGCGCCACCCATGGCTGCCCGCGGCGCTGTCCGCACAGCAGACGCTCGGCCCCCACACGCTCGCTGTCCTGGAATACGCGCTCGCCGTACTCGAATCCGCCGGCCTGGATGTCCAGGCGCGGGCGGAGACCTTCAGCCTGCTCACCGGTTTCGTGGCCAGCCACGTCTCGTACGAACTCGCCCAGGAACAGGCGACCGGGGCCGCCGACCGCACCTCCGGCGAACTCCACGATGCGCAGGCCCGCTACCTCCAGGCCGTCGCCGCCAGCGGCAGATACCCCAAATTCGCTCAAACCCTGACGTCGACGAGCAAGGACCCCGGCCCCCAAGCCGTTTTCGACCGTCTCCTGGACCGCATGATCAACGGGCTCATGGCAGGAGTGTGACCCTCGGCCGGCAGGTCGCTGTGTGATCGGCAGGACGACCGGACCGCCGCCGGGCCGTGTCGCGGTAGATTCCGGATTTGCGCAGATGAAGGATTTCCGGCGACGGAGCCTGCCCGCCCCGAATCGGATCCCGGCGATGGCCTCGTACGGTCGATCGAGCGTGTCGGGCCGCCACCAACCAGAACCGGAACCGGAACCAGACCGGAACCGGAATCAGAACCGGAATCAGGATCGCTCCGCTACCGCCGATTTCCGTTCCGGGACTCCAACCGCCGCCAATCGCATCGGATGCGAACTCGCGAAAGTCAGCGAATCTGCCCGGGTGAAGAAGACAACCACCTTGTGAACCAAGGCAATCGCGTTGTGGACTTCTGATGGCAACACCGGGTCCCGGTCTGTTCCCACCCGGGCCCGGCTATGCGCGCCAGAGCCAGGTGACCCGCTCGTACAGCGGCTCGAAACCGGCGCGGAGCATGTTGTGGAGGGATGTGTTGTGGTCGCCGGGGCCTTCCGCTTCGGTCTCGGCGACGAGCCATCGGCAGCCCGCGGCTCGGGCAGCCCGGATGCGGGCGGTGAGCAGTGCCGACTGGGCGCCGCGGCCGCGTTCTTCCGGGAGCGTCGCTCCGCCGAACATGTTGGCGCACTCCCCGTTCATGAAGATGCTCCCGACAGCGATGATCCGGTCGCCGTCCCGGACGGCGTACTGCCGCCAGTTCGGCTTGCCCACGCAGGACGCGGCCATGTCGGTCATGGCCGATGTGGTGAACCCGAAGGTGGTCATCATGACCGTGGCCCACTCGTTCGCCTGGTGTGGCTCGGCCAGGCCGACGCGCAGTCCGGGGTCGAGCGCCGCAATGCCGTCGGCCGCGGACAGCGCGGTCTCGGTGTCGCACCCCAGCTTGACGAAACGGCTGCCCTCGGTGAGGTTCAGCTGTGCGGCGGTCGAAGCCCAGTCCGGCGGCAACAGCGGCGGTGCGATCGCGAGCGAGCCCTGGGGCACGCCCTGGTCGCGGTAGAAGCCGCACACCTGCTCCAGGACGTCCGCGGTGATCGGCGCGCCGGCGCCGAATCCGCCCGCCCGGTTGAAGAAGCAGCTCGGGTCCTCGCGGACCGCCAGCGCCAGCGCCGAGCCGGCCCGCAGCGAGCCGCTGCCCAGGGCTTCCCGCACCGACGGCGGTGCGCCGGTCACGAAGCCGGCGTACGCTCCGATCTCGGTCTGCTCAGCCAGGCCGGGCGGCACGGTAGTCGTCATCCCCGGTACCCCATCTCTCGGTCGTGTACGGAGCCCAGCGCGGTGGCGGCGAACTCGTCTGCCGCCCCCAGGTGCCCGAAGCGCCCGTTCTCGCGCAGCTCCCACAGCCGCGCGCCCGGCATTCCGGCGTGCATCGCGCAGGCGCAGCGCGGCGGGCGGCAGCAGATGAAGCCGTAGGCGCCGGCGATCACCGCCGACTCCACCGCCACTGGAGCCGCCCGCGCCGCGCGTCGGGTCGTACGGGGTGACGGCGTTGCCCGCATGCGTCTCCGTGTAGGACGAGCAGCCCAGTTCCGCCGCCGTGGTCATGCCCAGGATGCCAGCGCCGCTCGCCCGCGGCGCGGCGACCGATGCGGCGTCCTGCGGGGCGACGCGGCCGGCGAAGGCGGCCGAACCGGCGGTGAAGCGCGGCCCGGCGACGGGCCAGGTGTCCTTCACCGAAACCGGAACGCCCCAGAGGGGCGGCAACTCGTCGGTCCCCTGGCCGTCGGCCGCGACCCGGCGCTCGGCTGCCTCCGCCGCGGCCGTCGCACCCTCGGCGTCGAGCGGTGTACGTCGGGCCGGCCACCTCGCGGACCACCCTCCACACCCTGAAGGCCCAACGCCTGGCCGGCCCCCTGCCTGCGTAGGGGGCGCTTGCCGGCGCATCCACGGTTGCCGTGAGCGGCCTTGGACCGCGTACCAGCTGAGCCCTCGCAGTGCCTCGTCCCCCTCCCCGCGTTGCCGTCGGACGACCAGAAAGGCGCCGCCTGACGGGCTCTGCGGCACGGATGACTACGGCCTGGCGGGGAGGGAAGCCGTTCAGCCCTTGAACGAAGGAGGCCCCGTCACCGTGGAGAGATGGCCTTGGACGGCCGGCCGTCCCGGCTCGCGTCGTTCGTAGACGCTCACCCGGCGCCCCCGTTCGACACTGTCCGAGCGGCGCACGAAGTGTTCGTCCAGGACACGCTGCTTGGCGCGGTCGCGTGCCGAGTCGGCGAGGCGGGGCCCGGGATCGGTGACGAGCACTATGCGCCGTGCGCCCAGCATGGCCCGCTCCACGGCGCGCGGTCCGGCCTCTGTGCCCGCCAAAGTGCCTGACTTCACGGGCCCCTGGGCCAGGGCCAGATCCCGTAGACCTGTGAACGCGTGGGGTGAGACGAGGGCGGTATCGCGGCGCGCGGCGGGAATGTAGAGCACGCCGTCGGCGGAGTCGCGGACGTGGTCGACCATGGTCGCCGCGGTGAGCACATCGTCGACGCGGCTCGTCACGGAGCGCAGGCCGAGCTCGGTCGGGAGAAGCGCCACGAGGGCCAGGGCGACGGCGACCGGGAGCAGCACGCGGGCGTGTGTCCTGAGGCGCGCGGCGATCGTGGCCAGCAGGGCGCCGATGAGGAGCGCGAGACCTGCGTAGGCGAACAGCACGTAACGGGTGATGTAGAGGGGTTGGACGAGGGAGATCAAAACCAGGCCACACTGCGGCACCGCACAGAGCGGAAGCGCGACCGCCGCGAGGCTCATGCGCGCATGCGGCACACCCTTGCGCACGCTGTTCGACACGCGTGCGTGCGGCAGGCGCGCGCAGAGCGCGGCGATCGTTACGGTGATCAGCACACCGAGCACCGTCGACCAGCCGAGCGGCCGTATCCAGGCGACCTGCGAGGCTTGGCTCCGGCTGGCCAGGATCACCGGCAGGGCCCCGGCAACAGCCCCACAGGCGGCAAGAGCCCAGCCGGCAAGGCGGGTTCGGTCGAGGCGCAGGCACAGCACGGTGACGCCATGCGCGACGAGCGCGAGCAGCGAGAACCAGTTGAGCAGCGCGGCGATCAGTACGGCCCCCGCATACCAGGCCCACCGCCAGGCTTCCGGCCGCTCAAGGGCGCCTACGAGAAGCCAGGTCGCGAGCACCACGAAGGCGAGGACGAGCGCGTACGACCGCCCCTCCTGGGCGTACTCCTGGACCGCTGGAGTGACCGCCAGGGCGAACCCCGCACCCCTCCCGGCCCGGCGATGTGACAGCCGGGCGCCGAGCAGCGCGGTCAGTCCGCATGCGGCGGCGGTGGCTAGCACCGAGGGCAGCCGCAGGGTGACCAGACTGTCGCCGAAGAGGGCGAACACTCCGTGCATCACCACGTAGTACAGGCCATGGACGATGTCGACCTGACCGACCAGGTGTCCTATCTCGGCCACCGACCGATGAGCTACCTGCCAGGTCGCCGCCTCATCCCGCCACATGCTGTGGTCGCGCATGATGCCCCACAGCCCGAGAACGAGCGCCAGGACGGCCGGGCCGGTGCAGATGGATATGCATGTGGATATGCGTGTGGATATGCGAACGCGCCGCACTGGGCCTCCAATTTGCTGATGTTTTCAGGGGCGGGTCAGGTACGGTCCAGTCCGCCTGACCGAACGCCTCGGCAGCGGCACCCTGGTCCGCGCGGCCCCGCCGGACCATGGAGATGACGCCTTCGAGACCACATGGACCTGATGGCGAGATGGACCTGATTGCGAGATGGGCCTGATGCGAGAAGGGCGGGCCTGATGGGAGAAGGGCCTGCCGGAACACCTGCGGTGCCGGGCGGCCGCCAGCGCTACGCACCAGGCCCGCACCCTGCCGAGGCGTGGTTCCCGAGGCACCGGAAAATTCGGCGCAGCGCGATGGCGCGGGACCTGGAGGCAGTCGTTCTTCCGTGATCCGGATCCGGTTGCCGTCCGGCGGTCCCGGCGACAGCGGTATGCCGTTCCCCGGAACGGCGCCACTCGCTCGCCTGCCGGACAGCTGCTCGCGGCCCCCACCACCAGGTACGGAGGGCCGGGACAACGGGCGTGCCGGACATGGTGGTGAGGACGTAGTCCGGCAGCTCAGCACCGTCGGCCGGTCTCTCCTGGGGAGCCGTCGGCCGGCTCGCGGCTATCACGCCGGTAGCGATCGACGCCAACGGCGGCACGAGGAACGCCCAGGCCGCACGCGTCGCGGGACGTCGATCAGCGGCTCTGCCACGGCGTCCCGGGTGGTGCGGTCCAGCGCGCCGATCGGCTCGTCCGCCAGTGGAACGGCCGGCTGATTGATCAACGCTTCGGCCGCAGCGGTGCGTTCCCACTCACCACTCGAAAGCTGACCGGCCGGAATCTGGCCGTAAGCCACCCGGAGGCCGCGGAGGAGGGATTCCGTGCGCTCGTAGGCTTGCGCGGCCGGCGCCCCTGACAGCGGGGCTGCAAGTACCACGTTTTCCACCGGAATCAGCCCCGGCAGAAGCTCGCCGAGCTGGCAGACGACACCGCTGTAGCGGTTCCGACGCCGTTCCAGAGCGTGCCGCCGCATCCGAACGGCATCCCGCCCCGCGCCCGCCCTTGCGATGGCCGAATCAGCCCTGGCACGCGACCGATACTGACTTCGGCGCTTCAAGGTGATGGTGGTGGGTCGATGGCGAGTCCGGTCCCGGCGACGAAGCCGTCGAGGGCGTCGGGGCGGTATTGCAGCCGTTTGCGTCTGTTGCGCACGAATGTGGCGAGGCGGTCGAGGGCAACGTTGGTGAGGGTCGCGAGGCTGTGTTTCACGTGGGCCCATAGATACTCGACTGCGTTCAACTCTCTGGTGCATACGCGGGAAGGATGAACACGGTAATCCAGTCGCGCGTATCGATCAGGTTACGCATGGCGTGGGAGACGTGGGTGTTCAGCCGGTCCCGGACGAGCACGATCGGTGCCCGGACCAGATGGCGGATCCCGTCGATCAGCTCGATGCAGTCGTGCTCGGACAGGCTGCGGCGCGGCGCTCGCCCTTGCGCCCTGTGCGCAGCTGTAGGCGGTGACACAGTCGGGTCCGTGGGTCAGGACGCATCGCGATCAGCCCAGCGGCGGAGACCCTCCCGGAGCGGCGACCGTTCGCCTTCACGACCGGGGTCGTGCCGCGTCGTCCCCGGGTGCGTCCGGCCGGCGGCCTGTGGGTGAATCCGGCCTCGTCCTCGAAACAGATCCATCCCTGGCAGGCCGCCCGGGTGGTTCTACCTGTGCCCAGGTCGCCTCCCTCCAGGAAGCCACGGCCTGCTCGTCGCGTTCCGCAGCCCTTCGGGCGGGAACCTGCGGGGTGAAGCCGAGACGGCGCATCAACCGGGTGGCTCCCGAGACGCTGTAGGCGGCGTCCGTCCACGACGCGTTCGATCACGGCGGAGGCGAGCGGGGCCGAGCCACCACGGTCCCGGCGGCGACCCCGGCCAGGCGCATGGAGGTGCAGAACGCAAGGGGGTAGGCGCCCACCGCCGGCGCACCGGAGCCGATCCGCCTGGAACGGTGCGGTGGACCTTGCGCGCATCCGCCGTCCCCTCGTGGCGCACCGACGGTCGCCGCGCTCCGGACTCCCAGGCACGGTGCGCGTCCGCAGCCGTACACACCGTGGAGTCACGCGGCCTGACGGGCGATAGCCTGGAGCGCCCGGGGGAGCGGGCCGGTCGACCCAGGGGGAACGAAGAGTGGCGGAAGACAGACAGGCTCCGGTCCTGGTCGGTCGGCAGCGGGAGACGGAGGTGCTCACCGCGGCCCTGGTCCAGGCGGAGGACGGCGCGAGCGGTTCCACGGTGCTGCTGCGCGGCGAAGCCGGCGTGGGCAAGAGCACGCTGCTGGCCTGGGCGGAGCGCGCGGCGCGCGAGCGCGGATTCACCATCCTGCGAGCGGTTGGCGCCGAGGCGGAGACGGACCTCGCGTTCGGGGCGCTCCACCAAGCCTTCTGGTCGCTGCTCCAGCGTTCGGGCGCCCTCTCGGACCACCAGCGGCACGCCTTGGAGAGCGCGCTCGGTATCCGGCCCGGGACCCCGAGCGGGTTCGCCGTCGGCGCCGCCGCGCTGGCGCTGCTGGACGAGGCGGTGCGGGCCGCCCCCGTGCTGCTCCTCCTGGACGACCTGCACTGGATCGACTCGTCGAGCGCGACCGTCTTCGCCTTCCTCCAGCGACGCTGCGCCGATCTGCCGCTGGTGATCGTCGGTGCCAGCCGCCCGGATGGTCCGACCGCCCAGACCTGGTGGGCGGAAGCCGTCGACGTACGGGCGTTGCCTCGGGCGGAGGCGGCCCGGCTGCTGGCCGCCTGTCACCCCGAACTGGCGGCGACCACCCGGGACCGGGTCCTGGCGGAGGCGGCCGGCAACCCCCTGGCGATGATGGAGTTACCGAGGCAGCTGGCGGCCGACCAGCAGCGAGGCGTCGCTCCGCTGCCGGAGCTGTTACCACTGGGGCGGAAGCTGGAGCGGATGTTCGCCGACCGGCTGGCCGCGATGACACCGGAGGTCGGCCGCCTCCTCCTGCTGGGCGCCCTGGCCACCGGCCGGGAGTTCAGCAGCGGGCCGTGGCTGCGCGCCGTCGCGGACGAGGACGTACGGGAGACCCTGGAGCGGATCGAGGCGGACGGCCTGGCCCGGCTCGATGCGGCCGGACAACTGGTGTTCCGTCACCCCCTGGTCCGTACCGCAGTGGTGTGGGCAGCCTCCGACACCGCGCGGCGCGAGGCCCACCGGACCCTGGCAGAAGCCCTCGCACCGGACGACCCCCGACGGCTGGTCCATGAGGCGTCGGCCGCGCTGCCACCGGACGAGGACCTCGCCCACCGCCTCCAACAGGCCGGCCGCGACCTCGCCCGCCGCGGCGGCGACGCGGAGGGCGCGCTCCTGCTGGAGCGCGCCGCAGTCCTCAGCCCCAGCTCCTGCGATCGCGCCCGTCGGCTCACCTGGGCCGCGGTGATGGCGGCCCGCGGCGGGCACCTGCGCCACGCCGCCGCTCTCGTCGACGAACTGAAGGCCAGCACGGTTCCGCAGGACGTCGCACCGCTCTTCGCCTACGCGGTGGTCTACGTCGATCAGAGCCACCGGATCGACTTCGAGTCCTCCGCCGCGTTGCTGCCCGCCGCCCTCGACGCGCTGACGGCGCCGGGCGCCGACGCCTTCGGCGGGCTGGTGGAGCAGGTCTACTTCAAGCTGCTGCTGGCCGCCACCTACACAGACGATCCCTGCGCGTGGCGGGCTCTGGAACGGCACCGGGAGCACGTGTCCGAGGCGGGCCGGCTCTGCCTGCGGGCCTGGACCGCCCCGGACCCGGACATGGCGACCGCGTTACGGGCGGTGGCCGATGGCATGACGCAGGAGCAGGAGGCCGGCGCGGCCTGGCTCCTGTTGTGGACCGCCTCGGCGCTCGACTGCCCCGAGGGCGACCTGTGGCAGCGCCTCACCGGGCTGCACGGCTACGCCACCCAGGGCTCGGTGGCGAAGGCCAAGTGCTACCAGGACTTCCTGCTCGGCCACTGGGACCAGGCGGGCGTCAGCCTGCGCGAGGCAGAGATCGCGGACCAACTCGGCTACCACTGCAACGCCCTGATGTTCCGTCAGTACTACGCCCACTTCTTGGCCGGGCAGGGCGACGAGGACGCACTGCGGGAGGTCGAACAGGCCATCAGGCCGACCGCCACCCGCGCCCGGATGCGGTACGTGCTCGACCGCCTGACCCACCTGCGCGGGCTGGCCGCGCTCGCCCACGGTCGCTATGAGGAGTCCTACGCGCAATTCTGCGAGCTCACCCCGCCCGGACGACTGCCCAGCGGTCCGCCCTGGCACCACGGGCTGGTCTTCGACCTGGTGACGGCCGCCGTGCACACCGGCCGTCCTGAGGAGGCACGGCTACACGTCGAGGCGGGGCGGACGGCACGCTCCGCGGAGATCTCCGGCCGGCACGCCTTCCTCCTCGCGGCCGCCACCGCCGTGGCCGCCGAGGACGACGAGGCCGAGGCCGCCTACCGCGCCGCGTATGCCGTACCGGGCGCCGAGCAGTGGGCGTTCGACCTCGCCCGGCTGCGGCTCGCCCATGGCTCGTGGCTGCGCCGGCGCCACCGGCCCGGGGCCCGGAAGGTGCTGCGCGTGGCGCACCACGTGTTCCACCGCCTCAAGGCGGGCCCCTGGGCGCGGCGGTGCGAGGAGGAAATGCGGGCCGCGGGTGAACCGGTGACGCCGTCGCACGGCGGGCCGGTGCCGGAGCCGGCCATGCTGACCGGCCAGGAGCTGCGCATCGCCCGCCTGGCCGCGACCGGCCTGAGCAACAAGGAGATCGGCCAGCGGCTCCGGCTGTCGCCCCGCACCGTTGCGGCGCACCTCTACAAGGTCTTCCCGAAGCTCGGCATCACCTCGCGGGCCGCGCTCGCCCATGCCCTCGGCACCCGCGGACCTGTCGGCGTGCCCGCCGGGCCCGTGACGCCGCCACGGGACGGCAGTCAGATGACCTAACCCGCCGCCGCGCCCCTGGGCCACGCTGACTGCGCAGGACTTCGGTGGAAGGGCGGTCAGGTTGGACTCGCAGGTGAAGACCGAGTTGGTCGCGGACCAGGAGAAGGCGGTGTTCTGGGGCGAGGCGATATCGCGGACGCTGGTGCCGGTGGAGGTGGTCCCGCTCGCCGGGCAGTCGTTCGACGGGCTCCTGGTGTCGCACCGGCTCGGGTACGTGCGGATCTCGACGCTGGAGGCGGACGCCGCCCGGGTGTCGCGCACGGCCGCCCTGATCGCGCAGGCCCCGCGTGCCGAGCCGCAGGTCGGAGTCGGGGTGCAGGCGTCGGGCCGGGCCGTACTGGAGCAGCACGGGCGCCGGGCGGAGGTGCCGCCGGGCGGGCTCGTGCTGTACGAAACGGCGCGGCCGTACTCCGTCGACTGTCCGGAGCGCTTTCGCACCCATCTGTTCCATCTGCCGCTTCGACTGTCGGGCGTGCCGGAGCGCGATCTGCGGCACGCGGCGGGGACGGCCGTCGGCCCCGCGGACGGATGCGGGGCGGTGCTGTCGTCCTTCCTCGGCATCCTGGCCGCGTCCGCACACTCCCTCCCCGCTCCGGTCGGCGATCGGCTGGCGGGCAGCGTGGCCGACCTCGTGAGCGCGCTCGTCGCCCAGCTGGTCGCCGGACGGGCGGCGGACGGACCGGCCGGCCCGAACGAGCACCTGGTCCGACGGGTGCGGGAGTACATCGACCACCATCTGGACGACCCGAAGCTGACGCCCGAGCGGATCGCGGGTGCCCACCACATCTCGGTGCGGTACCTGCACCGGCTGTTCGAGGGCGGGGACGTGACGGTGTGCCGGCTCATCCGGCAGCGCCGCCTGGAGGCGTGCGCCCGCGAGCTGGGCCGTAGCGGCCGTACGGCGCCGACCGTGTCGGCCGTTGCCCAGCGGTGGGGCTTCGTCGACCCGGCACACTTCAGCCGGACCTTCCGCGCTGCGTACGGCGTCCCGCCGCACGAGTGGCGCGGGCGGCGGTCCGAGGCCCCCCGCTGACGAGTCGCCGCACCGCCCGCCGGCGGCCGTGGGCCGAGCCCTCCTCGGCGGTCTTCCTTCCGGGGCTCGGCTGGTCGCCCGGCGACGCGGCCGGCCACGGCCGGCTGGTCCGGGAGTTCGCCCGGGGCACCGCCGAGGCCGGTCCGGGCGCCGTGCACGGGTGCCTCCTGTTCGACGCGTTCTGCCCCAACTCGGCGCCGTCCAGGCCGCGTTGACCCAGGCCGACACCGTGCACGTCGCCCTGCATCACCGCTCCCGGCGAGCCCCGGCTCCCGGTGAGCCCCGACCGAGATCCTGCGAGGAGTGCTGATGTGCGTCGTTCTCGACACCGCCGAGGTACCGCCCGCCGATCGGGCCGAGTACTGGCACGAGGCCGTCTCCGGTACCTTCATCCCGCTGGACGTGTCCCTGCTCGAAGCCGCGCCCGCGCCCGCGTCCCTCACCAGCCACCGCCTGGGCACCGTGCAGGTCTCCGTGGTCCGGGCCGGGCCGCAGCGGGTCGAGCGCAGCGGGCGGCTGATCGCCCGCGGCGGGGAGGACCACCTCACGCTGGCGCTCCAGCACCGCGGCACCGCGCGGCTGGTCCAGGCAGGCCGCCAGGTGGAGTTGCGGCCGGGCACCTTCGCGATCTCCGACGCCGGGCAGCCGTTCGCCAAGGAACTGGCGGAGCCCTTCGTCTTCACGGCCTTCCACTGGCCCCGGTCGGCCGTGGGCGTCTCCGAGGAGGACCTGCGGGTGCTCACCGCGACGGCCTTCGAGACCGGCAGCGGCACCGCCCGGCTGGTGGCCGCCTACTTGGAACGCCTCTCCCGGGCGGCCGACTTGCTGGAGCCGTGCCTGGCCGGCCGGCTCGCCACCACGGCCCTGGACCTGCTCGCGGTGCTCGCCCACGAACGCCGCGGCCGGCCGGTTCCGGAGGCGCCCGAGGTGGCCCTCGCGACCCTGGCGCGGGTGAAGGACCACATCCTGCGGCACCTGGGCGACCCGGACCTGACGCCGGAGCGCATCGCGGCCGTCCACCTCGTCTCGGTGCGATATCTGCACAAGCTCTTCCGTTTCGAGGGCGTGACGGTGGCCCGCTGGATCCAGCGCCAGCGGCTGGACATGTGCCGGCGGGACCTCGCCCGTTCGACGGCGGGGCGGGCGACCGTGGCCGCGGTAGCGGGCCGCTGGGGCTTCGTGAGCGCCAGTCACTTCAGCCGCGCGTTCCGGGCCGCCTACGGGGTCTCCCCGCGTGAGTGGCAGGCAAGCGAGGGGGCGGGCCGCCCGCCGGGGATGAGCGCGACCCGCCCCGGTGCCGGTCACCGGTCGGCGTGGATCTCCGCGACATAGCCGCCCGGGAACCGCATCATCGCGCTGTCCCGGCCGCTGACCGAGACCGGCCCCCACAGCACCGAGGCGCCGGCGGCCTTCGCCCGGTTCACAGTGGCGGAGAGGTCGGGCACGCCGTAGCCGGTGAGCTCCCGGCCGAACGGGTACGGCAGGTGCCCGTCCGTCACCGTGACCGTGGTGGTGCCGAAGCCGGAGGTGAGGCGCAGCAGCCGGTACGTCGTACCGGGCAGGCCGATCGCGGCGCCGTCGGCCTTCCGGTCGTCGGAGACGATGCGGCCCCGGGTGAAGGCGAGGTAGCTCCGCAGGAAGGCGCGCACCGCGTCCGGCGACAGGTAGAGCCGGTTCTCGGGCACGCTCACCAGGTCGGGGTAGGACGGCGGAGCGGTGTGCACGTAGAGCTGGGCGCTGACCCCGCCGGGGAACTGGACGACGGCGTCCCGGCCGATCGGATCGGCGAAGGGCGCCACGGTCACGGCCGCGCCGTCGGTCCGGGCGGCCCGCACCGCCTGGTCGAGGTCGGTCACCAGCCAGCCGGTGCGCTCGGTGCCGAACGGGTACGGGACGGGCGTGGTGTAGTCGAACACCGACAGCGTGCCGACGGGGGAGAGCACCAGCTCGGACAGCGTCCGGCTGGGCGTGGGCGTCACCTGGGTCGCGGTCGGCCCGATCGTGGTGCCGCCGAAGGTGGCCACCCAACTGGCCACGAACGCCTGCTCCGTGCCCGGCGTCACGTAGACGTGGGTGGAGTCGTACTGCGGGCCGACGGCGAACTGCCGGTGCGAGACCGGCGGCCTGGTCGGGGTGCTCTGGGCCACCGAGGCGGTGGGGATCGCCGTCAGTGTGACGATCGCCGCCACCAACGGGACCACCCGGCGGGCCAAGCGGTGCTTCATGAGGGACCTCCCGGTCGTCGTTCGCGCCCCGGCTTCGGCCGTGCCGGTGGTCGGGCGCGTGTCTGTAGCTGGGCGGAGGAGTCGGTCGGTGGTGGGGCGGATGCGGAGGTACTCAGGCCGCCGGCGGGGCCCAGTGGGCGTCGGGGGCCGAGACCCGGTGGGCGGTCACCGAGGTGACCAGGAGCAGCAGCGCGGCCAGCCCGAGCGCCAGGGTGAGCCGCCCGTGCAGGACCAGCGCCGCACCTGCGACGCCGCCGAGCAGCATCGCCAGCGCGGAGAGGATCCGTCGCCCCTGGCGCGGTGCAGCGGCCCCGGCCGGTGCCGAGTCGGCGGCGAGGCCGGTCAGGGTGAGGGTGAGCACGGTGGTGGTCAGGTCGGGCACGCCGAGCCGACGGGCCACGGAGTTCTGCAAGCCCATGCCCAGTCCCAGCAGGACGATCAAGGCGTAGTGGGCGCCGCCGTCCGCAGCCGCAGCGGTGGCGGCCGCCACGGCCGTCAGGAACGTCTGGACGCCGGTGGCCATGGCCAGCAGGCGCCCGCGATGGGCCGCCATGCGGTTGCCCAGCCGCCCGCCGGCGAGCGCACCGGTGAGGAAGGACGCCAGCGAGACGAGCGAAGCCGTGGCCGACAGACCCGCGGCTCCCGCCAGGGCGAACCCCAGGAAGACCACATTGCCGGTCATGTTCGCCACAAACACGTGCCCGAGACCGAGGTAGCTCACCGCGTCCACCACCCCGGTGGCCACGGTCAGCAGCAGCATCAGCGGCGGCAGCGGGCCGTGCCGGTCCGTCCGCGGCGGGACGAGCGTCCGGAGGGCGTCAGTCAGCAGGGCGCGCAACGACTGTTCCTTCCCCGGGCGTTGGCGGACGGTGCAGGACAGCCCGGCTGAGCAGCCCGCTCGACGGGCCGAGTGCGATGGCCACGATCGACAGCCACATCGGCCAGGCGGTCAGGCCGACCGCATGGTCGGCGGACCAACGGCCCGGCCCGGTGAGGGCGAGCGCTCCCGACACGACGACCAGCACGAGCGGGTACTCGTAGCCGTCGTCCTGCACCCAGAGCCCGTGCGGCAGTTTGACGGTGGCCGCCACCGTCATCACGCCCATGGCGACCGTGGCCGCCAGCGGGGTGAGCGCGCCCAGGGCCAGGAGCAGGCCCGAACCGATCTGCCCGGTGCCCGCGGCGAGGGCGGTGAGCGGCCCGCCGCGGAACCCGTCTTGCCGGAACTCCTCCGTCCCGCCGACGAGGCCGTGACCCCCGAGGCGGTAGCTCACCTTCTGCACTCCGTGCCCGGCGATGAGCAGGCCCACCACCACCCGGAGGATCAGCAGTCCGGTATCCATCGTGTCCTGTTCCCGTCCCTGGTTCCGGTCCCTGATGCGGAGTCGGCGCGCGGGCCGTGTCAGCCCGCGGCGTGTTCGCCGATGACGGCCTGCGCGTAGACGACTCCCAGGCCGTACGCGTCGGCGTGTTCCTTGACGATCTCCGTGACGGCGCCGTAGGTCTCCGTACGGGCCCAGTCACGCTGGAGCTCCAGCAGCACCTGTAGCCAGGTGACGGGTACGGCGCCGGCCTGCGTCATCCGCTGGATGGCGTGCTCGTGTGCCTTCGGGGAGACGCCGCCGGAGGCGTCGGTGACGACGTAGACCTCATAGCCCTGGTCGATCATGGACAGCACGGGCAGGACCAGGCAGACCTCGGTCCACAAGCCGGCCATGACGACCTTGCCGCGCCCGGTGGTTTTGACCGCCTCGACGAGGGCCGCGTCCTCCCAGGCGTTCATCGAGGTGCGGTCGATGGGCTTGGCATCGGGGAACACCGCCCCGAGCTGCGGCAGGAGCGGTCCGGAGAAGGACTCGGCGGCCACGGTGGTCAGGATCGTCGGCACGTCGAAGGCCCTGGCGGCCTTGGCGAGGCCGACGGTGGCGTTGATGATCGCGGTCCGGTCGCCGCTGCCGGTGCCGAAGAACATCTGCGGCTGGTGGTCCACGAACAGCATCACGGCGTTGTCCGGGGTGAGCAGGTCCGGGCTCGGAGTGGCGCTGACCTGGGTGAGGTCGACCATGACGGGTTCCTTTCGGTGCTGGGCAGGTCCTGCGCACGGTGATCCGTGGCGGAAATCGGGAGGGGCGGTCCGGTGGGCCGCGTCAGAGGAGGAAGCACGGGTCGAACGGCTGGTGGTGCTCCGTGGCCAGGCCGCGTCCGACGCGCCACTGGCGGTACAGCTCCGACTCCGCGACGACCTGCCCGAGCAACTCCGCCTGGCGGGCGCCCGCGCCGACGGCCCCCGTACGGGCACGGCGGCCGTTGTGGTAGCCGCCGAAGTGGCCGACCGGGCTCCATCCGGGGCTGACCGCCGGCAACTCCTCGTCCATTCCCTCGTACTCGGCCGCCGCGTGGACGATCCGGCCGCCGACGAGCGTCAGCAGGGACTCGATGTGCGGGATGTCCGGCTCGGGCACGGTGAAGTAGTCGTCGGACAGAACGGCCAGGTCGCCGTAACACCCCGGTCGCAGCACGCCCTTGACGTCCTGCTCGCCGGTCAGCGCCGCGCCCGCAGTGGTGTACATCGCGAGCGCGGTCTCCCGGTCCACCCGGTTCTGCGGCGGCCGCACCGTCAGGCCGCCGACCGTACGGCCGGAGACCAGCCAGTGCAGGGCGACCCAGGGGTTGTAGGAGGACACCCGGGTGGCGTCCGTGCCGGCGGCCACGGTCAGCCCGCGCTCCAACATCGCGCGGATCGGCGGGGCTTCCGCGGCGGCCCCGAGGCCGTACCGGCAGGTGAACAGCTCACCCTGGAAAGACAGCCGGTTCTGCACGGAGAGCGAGCCGCCGAGCGCCGCGATGCGGTCGAGACTGTCCCGCGAGACGGTCTCCGCGTGGTCGAAGAGCCACCGGCTGCCGCCGGGGAAGAGTCCCTCGGCGGCGAGCTTCTCGAACACCGCCAGGTCGCGGCGGATCGTCTCGTCGTAGGTCGCGTGCAGCCGGAAGCCCCAGCCGTGTTCCATGAGCAGCCGGACGGCCTTCTCGAACTCGCCCTCGTACGGGGTGAGTTCGGGCCTCGGCTCGGCGAAGTTCTCGAAGTCGGCGGCAGCCCAGGTCAGGTTCTCGCCGGCGCCGTTCAGCCGCAGCCACGCGTCGCCTTCCCCGGGGCGGACCGTTTCGACCCAGCGGGTGAGGTCGTCGAGTTCCTGGCCCGGGGTCTGCGGGAACAGGTGGTAGGCGATGCGCAGCGAGAGTTGACCGTCCCGGGCGAGCTCGGTCACCGTGCCGTAGTTCTCGGGAAAGTTCTGGAATCCGCCGGCGGCGTCGATCGCGGAGGTCAGCCCGAAGCGATTGAGCTCGCGCAGGAAGTGCCGGGTGGACGTCTTGCGGTCCTCGCCCTCCAGTGCCGGGGCCTTGGCGAGCGTGGAATAGAGGATCAGGGCGCTCGGGGCGGCCAGCAGCATGCCGTTGGGCTCACCGTTCCGGCCCCGGACGATCTGGCCGCCAGTCGGATCGGGAGTACTCCTGGTGCAGCCGACGGCCTTCAGCGCGGCGCGGTTGAGGATCGCCGACTGGTAGAGATGGAGAACGAACACCGGGGTGTCCGGCGCAGCCTCGTTCAGTTCGGCGGGCGTCGGGAGTCGCCGCTCGGCGAACTGCTCGGACGACCAGCCGCCGACGACGCGCACCCACTGCCCCTCGGGGGTGCGGGCGGCCTGGTCCCGCAGCATCGCCAGGGCTTGGCGCAGCGAGGTCACGCCGTCCCAGCGCAGTTCCAGGACGTAGTTGAGACCGCCCCGGATCACGTGCAGGTGCGAGTCGTTGAGACCGGGCACCACACGCCGGCCGAGCGCGTCGACCACGGTGGTGGACGGTCCGACGACCGGGGCGACGTCCGCGTCGTCCCCCACGGCCGTGATCAGGCCGTCGCGGACGGCGAGCGCGCCGGCCTGCGGGCGGCGGACGTCTCCGGTGAAGATCTTCGCGTTGCGGACGACGACGTCAGCGGCGTTCTCGACGGCGCGGGGAACCAGCCCGCTGACCGGCATTGCAGGCACCTCGACAGCCTCCTGTGACAGGGATCGGGTCGCGCGCGGTGGAACGGCGACCAGGACGGTCGAGTAGGCCGGCTACAGGGCGGCCCGCTCGAACACATGGCAGACGTTAGATCCGCCGCCGGTGCCGGACTTGGCTCACAGCGCACCGCTTCCGGTCCGACAGCGCACCCGTCGGCAGACCGCCTCCGGACGGCATGAAGCCCCGGTCCCCCCCGCATCCGGCAGGATCGGGGAGGACCGGGGCTTCGGTCCGGGACGCACGCGCCGCCGCTTCGCTCACGCGGTCACTTCGCGGGGAAAGCCGGCAGCGCCGGGTTCACCTCCCCGGCGCGGGGCCGCAGCCGGTCGTCGGCACGCCCTCGATCCCGACGTACTCGGTGGAGGCCGGCGCCCGGCACGGCACAGTTCTGACGAACGGGCGGATCGCCGCCGCGATCCGGGTGGCCAGCACCCTCAACGCCTTGTGCGGATGTCACCGGCCGGCGCCGTCCTGCGCCCCGCGCCCGGAGCTCGTCGCGGAGCCCGCCTGCTCGCGCGCGGCCCGCAGGATCGCGCGACGGATGGGTTCGTAGCCGGTGCACCGGCAGATGTTGGAGCCGACCAGGGCGTCGACGCGTTCCGGGTCGTCGCCGAGGGCGGGATCGGTCGCCAGCGCCCCGGCGGCCACCATGAGGAACCCAGGGGTGCAGAAGCCGCACTGCAGGGCGTGTTCGGCGGAGAACGCGCGCTGGAGCGGATGCGGCTCGCCGTCCGGCCCGGCAAGCCCTTCCACGGTGCACACCGAGCTGCCGTCGCACTGCACGGCGAACATGAGGCAGGAGCGGACCGCGGCGCCGTCCACCAGTACCGTGCACGCCCCGCACACGCCGTGCTCGCAGCCCAGGTGGGTACCGGTCAGCCGGCAGTCCTCCCGCAGTACGTCGGCGAGGACACGGCGAGGCTCGACGTCGAGCCGGTACACCGTGCCGTTGACGGTGAGAGTGATCCTCATGCGTGTCCTCCCTCGGGTCCGGCGACGCGTGACCGCTGGTCCCGGGCCGCCTGACGCAGCGTCCTGGCGACCAGGACCGCGACGGCCTGGCGCTTGTACTCGACATCGGCGTACGGCTCCGCCACGGGTGCGGCGTCCTGTGCCGCGGAGATCCGGCCCGCCCGGACGAACGGATGACGGTCGGGCAGCCGATATCCGTCCACGGGCGTTCGGGCCTCGACGCCGAGCAGCGACTGCTCGGCCGCGCGCGCCCGCACCGGCCGGTCGGCGCAGTTGGCCAGGCCGATGCGCGCTTCGGCGATCACCCCGTCGCGTACGGTCAGCGTGGCGGCGACGGCCACCTGGGCGAAGCAGAAGTGCGTGCGCCGATGTTCAAGGAAGCCGACCCCGGTGTCGTAGCCGAGCAACGGGAAGCGCACCGCGGTGAGGAGTTCATCCGCTCGGCGTGCGGTCCGGTGCGGGCCGTGGAAGTAGTCGCGAGCCGCGACCGTGCGCCCGCCCTCCAGGGAGCGCAGCTCGATGCCGGCGTCCAGAGCGGTGCCGACGGCACACCACTCCGAGGCGGGGTGCGCCCAGGCGAAGCTGCCTGCCATCGTGCCCCGCGAACGGATGGGCGGATGGGCGATGTTGACCACGGCGCGTGCGAACAGCGCGCCGAGCGGGCCCGGCACGGACTGTGCCGACTCGAAGACGCCGTGGCGGACCAGGGCGCCCACCCGCAGTGTGGTGCCGTCCGTCCCCATCCGGTCGAGCTCGGCAATGCGGTTGATGTCGACCACCAGCCCGGGGCGCACGCGGTGCAGGCGCATATCGAGGATCAGGCTCTGCCCGCCGGCGAGCACCTGGGCCTTCCCACGGGCGGCACCGAGCACCGCGACGGCCTCGGGCACCGTGGTCGGCACGACATAGTCGAAGGCAGCCGGCTTCACCGGACCTCCTCCCGTTTCGGGGCACGGGCAGCCCGCCAGACCACATCCGGGGTGAGCGGCATCTGCAACAGGTCCGGATCGGCGATCTGCAAGGCGTCGGCCACGGCGTTGACGATCGCGGCCGGAGTGCCGATGCACCCCGACTCGCCCGCGCCCTTCGCGCCCAGCGGTGTGCTCGGGCTCGGTGTGCACATGTCCCTGATCTCGATGGGCGGCACCTCGGTGAACGTGGGCAGCAGATAGTCCAGCAGACCCGAGGCCACCATCGGTACACCGTCGTCGTAGGGGATTCCCTCGTACAACGCCTGGCCGATGCCCTGCACCGCCGACCCGAGAGCCTGCCCGCGCACGATCGTGGGATTGAGCACCACTCCGCAGTCGTCCACGGCCACCACGCGCAACAGGCGCACGGTGCCCAACTCCGGATCGACCTCGGCCACCGCCGCGTGGGCACCGAACGGAAAGGCCATGCCCGCCTCGAACCGGTCGTCCACCCGAAGTGGCCCGGTGGCCTTCACCAGTTCGGCCAGGCCCATGGTCACCGAGCCTCCCTTGGCAGCGTGCACGGCGCCATCGGACCACCTCACCTCGTCGACCGACACATCCCACAGCCTCGCGGCCCGCTCCCGCGCCTCGTCGATGAGCAGCCGCGAGGCGTGCTGCAGCATCGCGCCGGCCACCTGGGCGGAACGGCTGGCAAAGGAGCCCACGCCCTCGGGTTGCCGGTCGGTGTCTCCTTCGACCAGCCGGACCCGCCCCTCGTCCACTCCCAGCGTTCCGGCGACCAGCGCGGAGAAGACGGTCTCATGTCCCTGACCACTGGGGGCCGCGCCGCACCGGGCGGTGACCGTGCCGTCCGCCCCGACCTCGATGCCGCCGAACTCGTGGAGTCCGCCCGGCTCGCCGCCGGAGCGTTCCACGTAGCAGGACAGGCCGATGCCCAGCGGCAGGGCGTCCGGGTCCGTCCGACGCCGGGCCTGCTCCGCCCGCCACGTGCCGTAGTCCAGGGTCTCCAGCGCCAGATCGAGCGCGGCGGCGTAGTTCCCGCTGTCGTAGCACCGACCGGTGGGCGTCCGGTACGGGAAGCTGTCGGGCGGGACGAAATTGCGCCGGCGCAGCTCCGCCGGATCCATGCCCAGTCGACGGGCCAGCACGTCCATCGCTCGCTCCAACGCGATCGTCGCCTCAGGACGCCCGGCGCCGCGATAGGGATACGTCACCATCGTGTTGGTCAGCACCGAGCGAACGGTCGCATGCACCTTGGGAGTGGCGTACGGGCCCGTCGCCATCCAGGCGGTCTGCATCGGCAGCCCCACCCCGAGGTGGGGATAGGCACCCACATCGGCGTCGATCTTCAACTCGTATCCGAGCAAACGCCCGTCGGCGTCGGCGGCCAGCCGGACCCGCTGGTCCTGCCCCCGACCCCGGGTCGCGACCAGCATGGACTCCAGCCGGTCCTCGATCCACCGCACGGCCCGGCCCAGCTTCACCGCGAGGCAGGCGACCACGACGAACTCGGGGAACGCCGCGCTCTTCGATCCGAACGCCCCACCGGTGTCCGGAACCACCACGCGCACCCGGTCGACCGGCCACCCGAGCAGTGACGCCAGTTCACGCCGCAGCCGATGAGGCATCTGATGCCCCGACCACACCGTCAGCCGGTCTCCCTCGGGCACGGCGAGGATCGTCCGGCACTCCATCGGTGTGGGCATGAGCAGTTGCTGGCGGTAGCGGCCCTCCACCACCACCGCAGCCTCCTGCCAGACCGATTCCTCGATCGGCTGCCCGGCCTCCCCCTGAAAGGCGATGTTGCTCAGACCGTCGAACAGCCGGACCGAGTCCGCCGCCGCGGCGAACGGCGTCACCACCGCGGGCAGCGGATCGATCCGGAAGGACACCTCGGCCGCCCCGTCCTCGGCCCGGTAGCGGTCCTCGCCCAGCACCACCGCCACGGCCTCGCCCGCGTACCGCACCCGGTCCTTCGCCAGGGCCGGCCACTCGCGGCCGGCCACGGCTTCCTCCGTGGACAACCTGGCGAGCAAGGTGTAGGGCACCGGAGGAAGCCCCATCCGGCCGGATGCCGCCGGGCCACACGAGGGCGGCTCCGACAGGTCCGCGGCGGACCAAGCTCCCACGACCCCCGGCACGTTACGAGCGGCGGCGCAATCCACCGCACGCACCGTGCCATGGCCCACCTCGCTTCGTACGAACACCGCGTCCAGACAGCCCGGCACCTCGATGTCGGCGACGTAGCGGCCTCGGCCGGTCAGCAGCCGTTCATCCTCACGTCTGGTCCATTGCTCCACGACTGCACCTCTACGACTCGTGCTGCGCGCGGGAAAAATGATCGTCCGTCAGCCGTGCGTGAGCGCGAACGCCCCTGCCGGCACGGATGTCTGGGCGCGCTGGGGAAAACGACAGTACGGCCCGTCCGGCACGATGAGCCGGGCCACACACGGATCGGTGCGCGGTGGGGACAGACCTTGTGCACCGTGGGACCAGGTCCGGGTGGGGCGCGTGGTCCAGGCGGCAGCACAGCCGGTCGCGCGAGCAGACCGTGTGCGCGCCGATGCTGTGGCACACCGCCGCCGACCAGCCCCGCGCCGTCGACGGCGCACACACCGTCCAGTGCGCTGGCCCGCCCGGGTCACCGCCAGCCAAGCCCACCTGCGCGGCACCCAGTGGCGGGCGAAGGGCAACGGCGACCGTGCGAAGCGACCGCCGGCGGAACGACGTAAAGGGAACCGGACCGGCAGCGCGGGCTTCGCGCTCTGCCAAGGGGCCAACGGTGCTGGGTGCGGCGCCCTGAACATCGATAAGGGTGAGATCGGGTCATTCGACATGACACCGATCGACTCCGTGATCCTCGTGGGGTTCTGACCACTGTCAGGTCGATGGTGCGGTGCATGTTGAGCGCCGGGAGGGGACGCCCACCGGCGATGCAGGTTGTTCCGCCCGCCGACGTTCGTGGTTCGCGTGATGGAGGAGTCAGGGGCGCTCGTACATGCCGACCCGCCGTTCACCGGCCTGGGAACCGAGGCGGATCGGGCCGCGCTCGTAGCCGTAGCCGTAGTCGGCCAGCTTCTCCCGAGACTGCGGCGACAGCTTGCAGCGCTGCCCGCTCGTCCCTGG
This sequence comes from Streptomyces sp. x-80, assembly GCF_046549095.1. Lineage (NCBI taxonomy): Bacteria > Bacillati > Actinomycetota > Actinomycetes > Kitasatosporales > Streptomycetaceae > Streptomyces > Streptomyces sp. x-80. Next base: position 96,870 of record NZ_JAJPWM010000012.1, on the reverse strand, counting down.
CACCCACGCCCCGACCCCGGCAAACCGCTCACCCCCTACCAGGTCCGCCTCGGCTTCCGCCGACTCCGCGCACGACTGGGATCCCCCGCCGACTCGCCGAAACCCACCCGCCCTGGCCCCGGCCGCCCGAAGGGCCCGAAGGACCGCCCCAAATCGAAGCGCCCGCCCCACCGCAAGAACGAACCAACCTCCGTCGAACACACAAAGTAACGACCGTTCCTTAAATCGCAGGCTAAGGACTGTCCGGTCCGGCGGATCGTTGGCGAAGCCACAGCCGGATCGCGGCGAGGGTGACCGTTCCCTGAAGGACGTATGCCCAGTTGTCGTACCGGGTCGCCACGGCGCGGAAGCCCTTAGGGCGTTGACAGTTCGCTCTACTTCGTTCCTGCGGGCGTACCGTGCGCGGTCGAAAACAGCGGGGCGACCGCCCTGGCTGCCACGCCGTCGGCGGTTGGCCCGCTGGCCCCGGCGTTCGGGAATCGTGTGCCGGATCTGCCGTCGTCGCAGGTAGCGGCGATTCCGGCGTGAGCCGTACGCCTTGTCGCCACACACGTGGTCCGGACGTGTCCGCGGGTGACCGCCGGCAGGACGCGGGACACGGACGCGGTCCAGCACGGGGATCAACTGCGGTGCGTCACCCCACTGTCCGGGCGTGACCAGGATCGCCGGCGGACGGCATCCGCCGAGATCCGGGCGAAGTCCGCGCCGACGAGGGAGTCGAGGGGGAGTCGAGGGACTACCGGGCGGTCGAGGCGCGGGCATACCCCAGGCGCACGTGGCCGACGGGTTCGGCGCCAGCGTTCACCGGCCGGGGCGGCTCGGTCCAGACGGGACCGGGTCAGCGCACGGTGGGGCTCGACACGTCGCGCGCCTTGGCGAGTTGGGGTGCCAGGTGGAAGCGGGCGGTGTGGTACTGGATGGCCACCTTGCCCTTGCCGGTGCGGCACGGCGAACCGGTCGGGGCGACGCAGGTGGACATGGGGCAGGCGTGCGGTTCCACGCGCCGGTAGCCGTCGATCACGCCCCGGACTGTTTCAGAGTGCGTTTCACCAGTCCCGACGTTTGCAACAGCTCATGAAACACGAAAAGCCCTGCACGCACTGGGCGGTCCGGTGTTTCATGAGCACCCCGCCACAGGCTGCACCGACGGCAGTACAGCAGCCTGCGGGGCTGAGGCTTCTACATGCAGGTTCACGGACCAAGCGTTACGGTATGTGATGTAGAGGAAATTTCATGGAGGTGTCAGATGGACGCCGCCGCTAGAGCTGCCCCGTCCGTTGGGGGCGCCCTGCGCCTGTTCGTGCGCCAGCCCCTCACCCGCTCCGGCCCAGAGCACCGCGATATCGTGCAGGCCGTGGTGGACTTGGCCCGTACCCCGGGGGTGGCCCCGGGCCCGGTGGACCTGCTCCCGTACCGGCACGCGCACCACGCGGGCACCTTCAAGGACGCGTTCACCCAGGAGACCGGCACACCGTTCACTCCCGCGGCGTTCCGTGCCTGGCGGCTGGCGATGCTCGACAGCGCCGACGCCATGCTGGTGGTGCGCACCGAGCTGAGCGAGTCCGGAGCCTACGAGATCGCCTACAACGTGCACGCCGGACCCGCAGTCCCGGTCTTCTTCGCCGTCCACACCAGCTGCCCCATCACCACCACCCTGCTGCGCGACCTCGAACCTCTGGTCGACGCCCACTACGCCCAGTTCGCCGACCCCGCCGAGCTGACCGGCCCCCTGCGCGACTTCCTGGCCAAGTGCCCGCGGCACACGCCGCTGGCCGAGGGGATCCCGCGATGACTGCGCCCGCGCGCATGCGGCACACTGCGCCGCTCCGCCCGCTCCGCCCTCCCACCCATCACCCTCCCCCGCACCCGCACCCGCACCCGCACCCGCACCCGCACCCGCACCATCGGCTCCGCACGCCGGCGCTGCGGGACCCCGCCGCGCTGCGCGACCAGGCCCAGACACACCTCGCGGCGGCGTTCACCCTGCTGCGGGCGCTCAGCGAGCTGCCGGACCGGGACCACGCCGCCCTTTGGTGGACCGCCCGCCAGGCCGACCAGACCGCTCTGGAAGTCCTCGCCGCAGACCAGGCACTCCCCGGGCCACGGCAGGCGGACCTGCTGCGCGACGCGGTCGGTACCGCGCGCGGCACCGTGGAATCCGGGAAAATGGCCATCTACCAGACCACCGGCACCCGCCTGGCCTCCTACTGAACCACCCGCCACCCGCCACTCGTTGCACTGGCCAGGCGCCCAGCCCCATCCCTGCTGCCGAAGGCGCCGAACAGGCACAGACCGTCCTCGGGACGGAGGGGCTCGCTGCTTCTCCGAGACGGGTCGCAGGGCGGTGTCCGCGGGCGTGCGGGACAGGGCATCGGCTCAACGAGTCGCCTGGCGCCGGGAACTGGGAGCCGACAGATGCGCCCCCCAGAAACTACCGGCGGGTTACTCGCGTTCTGTCCGAGCTAGGACCACCGGGCCGGCCACCAAGGCGATGGGGAAGAGGACGATCGCCGCCGCGGCGGCGAGTTTCCCAAGCAGGGCCAGGACCATGCCAAGTAGCCCGAGGGCCGCGGAGACCGGCGCTAAGGGCTGTCCCGTCATACCTGGCGGGCGCGCGACGACAGCTACGGCACCTCGCCGCGTTGTCGGAACGTCCACATACAACCAGTAGGCGGACGCTCCTCCGCTGTGCGATGCACCGCATCTGACGCCGCGCGCTGATCCACCAGGTATGACGGGACAGCCCTTAGGGTCACCGTGCCGGACGGCACGGTGAGGCCGTATCCGACCGTGGCCGTGGCGAGCCCGACGACCAGAACAACGAGACCGGGCCCGTAGTACGGGTGACGAGCGGCGAACCGAGCCGGTCGGCCCGGATGCAGCTCTGCGGCTGGCCTGTCGCGGTCATTTCCTCTCCCTGATCGTCGTCGGTGGTTCATGATGCCCGGCGGTATGACAGCGCGCCTGAGTACTTAGCCAAGCCGTCTGCGCTCTCCATGGCCGCCGAACTCCCGGCCACCGCATTCGTCGCCTTTGTCGGGATCCCGGCTGCGGGTCCGCAGGTCGGTCACGCGGGGCTGCCGATGCAGCCGTAGGCGATACCGTCTTTGCCGCCCTGCTTGTTCCACGGCGTGCAGTCGCCGCCGAGATCCGTGGCGCGGTGGCAGTTCGCGACGGCGGTTGTCCTTCCGTACGCGTGAATCACCGGTGTGACCTGGGCGTCCGTCTTCCGGGTCCACGCCCTGACCCGCCGCCTCGAAATCAGGGACGGGCGGCCACCAGCAGGTCGACCAGATAGGTCTCCTCCACCGTCTCGTCCGGGAAGATCTCGCGCAGGCGGGCGCGCTCGTCGGCGAGGAACTCCTGGGTGCCGGTCTCGCCGAGAACGAGAAAGGCCGAGTGACTGCTGATGTTGGCGAGATGCGTGTTGAGGGGGACGACACGGCTCCAGCGCAGTTGGCGGCGTACGAGGCGGAGGCCGGAGAGGCCGGCGAGCTGGGCGGCACGGCTGTCGTCGGGGCGCGCGAGGGAGGGCTGCCGCACTCCGCAGTGGCTCGCGATGCGCTCGTGCTGGGCGGCGATCCACGGCACGTCGAAGGCCGTGGTGTTCCACCAGACCGCGAGCGAGCCGCCCGGCCGCAGGACGCGCAGTGCCTCGGGGACGGAGCGGTCGGTGTCCGTCCAGTGCCAGGACTGCGCGTATGTGATCAGGTCCTGGGAGGCGTCGGCGAGCGGCAGGGCATTGCCGTCGCCCCGGACGATCGGCGCATCGGGAAGCGCGCGGCGGAACTCGGCCGCCATGCCGTCGCCCGGCTCGACGGCGATGACGTCTGCGCCCCGTTCACGCAACAAGGCGGTGGCGATTCCAGTGCCTGCGCCGACGTCGGCGACACGGGCGCCCGCGAGGGGGCGTCCCATGAACTCCTCGACGGCGTCCAGGAGGGCAGACGGATAGGAGGGGCGGTTCGCCGCGTACTGGGCGGCGGCCGTGTTGAACGAATGGGCGCGCGAGAGGGAAGTCATCCGCCCATCCTCGCCTCTTGCCTCCTCGTGGACGAGTGCCGGGCGTCAGCGAGTACCGGGACCGCAACGGGCCGGCCCACGACGACATCGGTGCGGGACCATCCGGCCCCGCACCGCTCACCCGTCCCGGCCGCGGTCGGGCCCACTCACCGACCCCTCAGTGCCGTGCATGTCCGTCTCTACGAGGCCGTTCCAGGGTGAAGGTGTCCACGGGGGTCAGCTCTCCGTAGGGGCCGTCGAAGGTGTAGTACGTGACGTGCATCCGCGTACGGCCGGTACGGCGGTCGCCCGGATCGACGTCGAAGGCGGCGAAACCATGGGTGTGGACGCGGTCCTGGACGGCGCGCCAGGGGGCGTCCTCGGTGACGAAGACGGCCTTGCGGTGGCGGCCCTCGGTTTCCTTGCTCAGATCGACCACGACGCGCCCCTTGGGCTCCTCGAACAGGTTGTCCTGGGTGGTCGCGAAATTGCCGCCGCCTCCGATGACCATGTGAACGGTGCCTTTGCCGGTGTCGGCGACATCGGTCCTGGTGGAGACCGGGACCGGGGTGCGGGCCTCGTTCGGCAGGGTGCCGCGGACCGGCAGGGAGCGCTCGTAGTAGTGCTCGTGGCCGCTGAGCACCAAATCGACCCCGTACGCGTCGAAGAGCGGGCCCCACGCCTTGCGGATTCCGAGGTCGCTACCGCTGCCGCCACGGCTGCTGGAGATCATCGGGTGGTGCATGAAGACGACGATCCAGTCGATGCCCGCGTTGGCGCGCGCGGCCTTCAACTCCCGTTCCAGCCACCGGCGTTGCGCCCCACCGGAGTAGCCGTGCACATAGGTGTCGCCGGTGTCCTGGATCGCCACGTCGTCGTTGGCCAGGCTGATGAAGCGGACCGCGCCGACCGTGAAGGCGTACCACAGGCCACGGGTCCCGGGGTCGGTGGCGGTCGTCGCTCCGGGCAGCGTGAAGTAGGTCTGGTAACCGGCCAGCCCCAGGGGGCCGTTGCCCTTCTCGTTCTCGCCGTTGCCGACGCAGGGCATCCATGGGCGCAGCCGCGTCGAACGGCTGTTGCTGATGAACCAGTCCGCCCAGGTCGCGACGCGGTCCTCGCCGAAGACGCCGGCCGCGGAGGCGTAGCACAGGTCACCGTTGAGCAAGTTGAACAGCGGTCCGACCCGTTCCACCGCGGCCACGATGTCGGCGGCGGCCGGGCTGCCGGCCTGGCTGCTGGTGTAGAGCGGGAAGGGGCCCGAGGGTGAAGGGGTGTCGCCGGAAGGCCACTTGACGGCCCGGCGCAGATTGGGCGCCCCCTGGTCACCGAAGCTGGTGAAGGTGAACGCGGTGCGCCCGCGCGGCGCCGTCGTGAACGAACCGGTCTCCGGCGCGGCACCGTCGTGCCCGGCCGAGTAGAGGTAGGTGGTGTTCGGCCGCAGTCCGGTGAGGCGGGCATGGTGGACGTACACCTCCTCGCGGGAGAGTCCGTCACGGTAGGTGCGGGTCTCGGCGTCGACCACCCGGCCGACGCCTCCGTCCGGGGAGCCGAGGCGTATCTGCGGACGGCGCACGGACTGGGGGCTGATCCAGGAGACGGTCATCTCGGTGCTGGGGTCGGCGCCGAACTGGAGGTGCAGCCCGGCCACGCCGGGCACGCCGAGGCGGCTCGGTGTGCGCTGGAGCAAGGGGGACGGCGCGGACTGCGGCCGGCCGGCGGCTTCGGCGCTCCCCGCGGCGCCGAGCGCGGTGGCGGCTGCGGCCGCGGTCGAACCGGCCAGTACTGATCTTCGCGCGATCGGCATGTAACGCCCCTTCCCTGGCAGGAAATTGGTCGTCAGCACCTTAGGCCGGATCCGCCGTTCTGATACCTGTGGAGAGCGCTTCGGGATGAGGAAGTGCCCTGCGGTGTGCGGTGAAGGGTGTTCTCTTCCGGGTTCCGGAGCGTGCGCCCGGGACCTGAGGCGCCGGGCGCGCCCGGGACCTGAGGCGCGGGGCGCGGCTCGTCGAGGAAGCCGGGCGATCGGCCGGCCGGGAATTGTCCGGGCGATCAGGCGACTGTCCTCGTGGACCTCTTGGGACTGCCTCGTGTCGGCCGCGGCTGGGGCGTGGTTCCGCTCAAGGGTAGTGGTGTCATGCGTGCGTCATGTTTCACTTGCGTCGCATCGGTGAGAGCGGCGGCAGCCATCAGAAACAAGAGCTGGCCCCCTTCCTCTTCCGACGGCCGCCGAGGTACCTCTTTGTCGCGAGATCCGTACACGCCGCAAGGAGTGAATACCACCGTGGACGATGCACACAGCGCCCTTCCGGCAACGGCAACGGCACCGGCACCGGCACCGGCACCGGCACCGGCACCGGCACCGGCACCGGCACCGGCACCGGCAGTCGAGGCCGGACAGGCCGGTTGGTACGTGGACGATCGCTGCACGAACTGCGACGTCGCCAGGCAGCTCGCGCCGGACCTGATCGGTGAGGTCGATGGACGATCCGAGGTTCTCCGCCAGCCGCGCGGCGAAGTGGAGGCCCGTCAGTTGTACGCCGCCGCGTTCGCCTGCCACACCCGCTCCATCCGCCCTGCCTCCCGGCGACTGGACCCGGCGCTGGATCCCTTCCCGCTGCCTCTCGACGACACCGTCGCCCTCTGTGGGCAGAACTCGACACACACCGCAGGGGCCAACTCCTACCTCGTCCGGCGTCCTTCGGGGAATCTGATGCTGGTGGATACGCCGCGCTGGAGCCCGTCGCTGGCCGCCCGGTACGGGGATCTCGGCAGCGTGACCGATGTTCTGCTGACCCACCGGGACCATGCGGCGCACGGCCGGCAGTACGCGGACCACTTCGGTGCTCGGCTGTGGATCCACGAGGGCGACCTTGACGCCGCCCCGGACGCTGACTGCGTCATACGCGGCACCGGCGTCGTCGAGATCGGCAAGGGAATGCTCGCCCACCCGCTCCCGGGCCACACCAGGGGCAGCGTGCTCTACGTGGCGGACGAGCGGTACTGCTTCAGTGGTGACAGCTTCTACTGGTCACGTTCGACCGGTGCCGTCGAGGTGGCGGAGAGCGTTACCTGGTACTCCATCCACGAACTGGCAGCGTCTCTGGCGCGCACGGCCGACCGGCTCCGCTTTGAATGGCTGCTTCCGGGACACGGAGATCGCAAACACCTTCCTGCCCGGCAAATGGCCGATCAGTTGCGGCAGTTGACCGACCGCACCCGCGAAATGAAGCCTCGGCCGGTGGACTTCACCGCGGTGCGCTGGTGAACGACGACAGGCCCGGTACGTGGATGAGCTCGCGATTCGGGGCGTTGCGCGATGTCGTGAACCGGGGCTCTCGGCGAGCGTGCCCCGGCCTTGTTCCCGGGTCGGCGCCCCGCCGTGTGCCACCGGAAACGCGGTGGAGCCGCGTCGATCGCGCTGGTTAGGGTCGTGGGATGAGTACTCGTACCTTCCGTATCACCGTCCGCGGTGTCTTCGACGGACTCGGCGCCGATCAGCGGGCCGAGCTCCTGGCCCGTGCCGCGGAGCACGACATCCTGCGTGCGACCTTCACCCCTGAGGGGCACCTCAGCTACGACCTGGCGGCGCGACCCGCCTTCACCTTCCGCTTCCTGGACTCGGGGGAGGCGGAAGAGGACATCCTGGAAGCGACCGAACGCGCCGAAGAGGCGGCGAAGGCGTGGCTGGCCGAACGCGGCTACGGCCACAAGAACCTCAGGAGCAGCGCCGAGGACCTCTCTCAGGCGCCCTTGGGCAAGCGGCAGCGCCGCGCCGCAGCCCAGCAGAACCTCTGATCCCGCGGCGGCACTCCCGCCACCCACCGCCGGGGATTCCCCGGCGCGCGATCCGTCACGGACGGGCGCTCGCCCTGCCGGGCGCAGGCAGGCCCGAAAGCCGGCCGTCGGCCGGGTCCGCGCCTCGGCCGCGAGACCTGGATCCCGGCATCCGATGCGGAAGCTCTTCGCCACCCCGAAATAAATAGATCCTTGACTGCTCAAACATGACGCTATGCTTGAGCAGTCAAGGAGGTAACAATGAGTGATGCGCTGGATGTGTCGCTGCGTCTCGTACGGGCCCAGACGGCCCTGGTGAAGCGGTTCGACGCGACCCTGTCGGGGCTGCACGGTGTGAGCCTGGCCGACTTCACGATGCTGCTGCGGTTGCGGCAGGCGCCCGGTGACCGGATGCGCCGGGTGGACCTGGCCGAGGCGCTGGGGCTCACCGCCTCCGGGGTGACCCGGGGGCTGGCGCCGCTGGAGCGCATCGGCCTCGTCACCCGGGAGACGGAGGCCCGTGACGCACGGGTGGCCTACGCGGCACTGACCGACACCGGCCGCGAACGCCTGACGGACATGCTCGCCTCGGCCGAGCGGGTCGCCGCCAAGGTCTTCGCCGCCCCCCTGTGGAACAAGGAGGACCTCGGCCGCCTGTCCACTCTGCTGACCCGCCTCGGCGGCACCGGGCTCGCCGGTCATGGAACCCCGCCCCCGTAACCCCGTAACCCCGTAACCCCGTAGGAGTCCCCCATGAAGACCGCCGCCGCCACGCTCCCCTCACCCGTCGTCCCGGCCGGCACCGCGACAGCCATCCGTACGGTGGGCCTGCGCAAGGTCTACCAGCGAGGGCAGGACGGCCTCGTCGCCCTCGAAGGGCTGGACCTCACGGTCGGCCGGGGCGAGTTCTTCGGCCTGCTCGGCACCAACGGCGCGGGCAAGTCCACCACGATCGGCATGCTCACCACACTGGTCACGCCCACCGCCGGAAGCGCGTGGGTCGCGGGCCACGAGGTCAGCGCCGACCCGGTCGGCGTGAAGTCCCGCATCGGCGTCGTCCCCCAGGCCAACACCCTGGACCGCGCGCTCTCCGTGCGGGACAACCTCGCCTTCCGCGGACGCTACTTCGGCATGTCCGCATCGGCCGCCCGGCGCCGGGCGCTGGAGCTGCTGGAGCAGTTCGCCCTCGCCGACAAGGCCGGCGCCAAGGTCCATCAGCTCTCCGGCGGCCAGGCCCGCCGGGTCATGATCGGCCGGGCCCTGATGCACCTGCCCGAGGTGCTCTTCCTGGACGAGCCGACCGCCGGCGTCGACCCTCAGGCGCGCGCGGACCTCTGGAAGATCATCGGCGGTCTGCACGCGGCCGGCCAGACCGTGGTGCTCACCACGCACCACCTCGACGAGGCCGAGGCCCTGTGCCGGCGCCTCGCCGTCATCGACCACGGGCGGCTGCTCGCCTGCGACACCCCCGAGGCGATCAAGGCGACCAGCGGCGCGCAGACCGTCATCACGGTCCGGTACGACGCCGATGCCGGCCCCCTCGAAGACGCGGTACGCCGTATCCCCGGTGGCCCGCACGACGTCGTCGTCGACGGCCCGACCGTACGGGTGCGCACCACGCGCCCCGACGGCGTGCTGGGCCACCTGTTGCGCGCGGCCGGCGCCACGGGCCTGACCGTCCGCGATGCCGCCACCACACCCCCCAGCCTCCAGACCGCTTTCCTCACCCTGACCGGACGTGACTACCAGCCATGACCGCCGCCGCCCGCACTGCGACCTTCCCCCGCCAGCAGTCGTCCCGCCAGGCGGCCTGGCACGCCTACCGGGCGCTGACCGCCCGCGATCTGCACGTCCTCGGCCGGAACCTTCCGGCCGTGCTCGCGCAGGTGGGCCTTCAGCCGCTGCTCTTCACCTTCGCCTTCGCGTATGTGATGCCGAGCATCGGCACCGGACTCGGCGGAGCCACCTCGTTCTCCACGATCCTGCTGCCCGGCCTGCTGGCCAGCACCCTGACGTTGCAGAGCATCATGTCCGTCACCGGGCCGCTGGCCGCCGAACTCGGCCCCGGCCGCGAGATCACCGACCGCGCGCTGGCCCCGCTGCCCGTCCGGGTTCTGGGGCTTCAGAAGATCACCTCATCGGCGATCTTCGGTCTGATCTCATCCCTCGTGGTCGTCCCGATCGTGTGGCTCGTGCACCCGCCGGGCGCCGCGCCCGAGGCCCACGTCGGCAACTGGCCCCTGCTCCTCGTCACCCTCGTCCTCAGCGCGCTGCTCGCGTCCACGCTCGGGCTGCTGCTCGGTACGGCGATCGACGCCTCCGCCTTCGGGGCGCTGCTGGGGCTGCTGCTGGCCGCCGCCACGATGCTGGGCTGCGTTTACTACCCGTGGACCGCGCTGCACTCGATCGGCTGGGTCCAGGTCCTCACACTCGCCAACCCGCTCGTCTACATGAGCGAGGGCCTGCGGGCGAACCTCACGCCCACCTCCGGTCACATGCCGACCTGGGCCTACCTCACGGCCCTCACCCTCGGCACGGCCGCCCTCGGCCATGTCGCCCTGCGCCGCTTCACCCGGCGGGTCCGGACCTGACGGCACCCTGCCGCGGAAAGCGCCGGACTTACGGCGCCGGAGCGGCTCCCGTGAACGCCGAGGCCCGCGGCGGACACCCCGGCCGCCGGAGCCGGTGACCGAACTCGGGAGCGGGGCGCGTGTCCTGCCTCCGACGATCTGGTGCCCGTCTCGGGTGAGCCGGCCCGATGCGCGCGGCGTGCCGGATGATCCGGTCCACCGCGAGCGGCGGACAGCGAGCGGCGACAGCCGTGATCGCGGTATGAGGACGTCCGGGACAGGACACCGCCCGCCCCTATCGGGCCCGGAGCAACCGGCGGCTCCGAATCCCGGGGCCTGGGCTTATCCCCCGGGAAGGTGCCGGGGGAGTCCCAGCGTGCGCGGGCCGCCGCGCGGGCGACTCCTTCGGCAGAGACGGACGGTCCGGGTGTTGCCGTCGGGTGAGGCTTCTTGTGTGTCAGGCGTCAGCTCAGGGCCGGCACCGCTGCCGTCGGTGGAGACGGGCGGTCGGGTGTTGCCGGCCGCGTTCCCCCCTCGGTTGCTGCTGTTGCCGCCGCTTGCGGGCGGCAATGGGGGATGGCACCAGTACACGTCTCAGGGGCGGTTGCTGAAAGACCTGAGGGGCACATCGGTGTGATCTGCGGGCAGCCGTCCGTGGGGGCGGTCAGGCCAGATCGCGGTAGTACTGGCCGGCCTTGAAGTCGGCGAACAGGGTGTACTCCACCTCGGTCCCGGCCGCACTGTCCTGGGCATGGTCCCGATAGCCCGGGGCGTAGTCCTTCTCGACAGGCGCGAGGTCGACCAGGGCGTACTCGCTGTATCCGTCGAAATCGCCGGGCTCATCCGCGACGCCGACGTGGACGAGGGCGTCGTCGGGCAGACCCGTGAGGGCTTCCCGGAGCCGGCCCGCGGTCCATACCGTGGGGGAGTGGTCGATGGTCGCGGAGTCTGTCACGGGCGCGGTCTCTGTCATGGCAGGGAGGCTAGCGGGCCGGCCGGCCGCAGACAGGTAGCCGACCCGTCAAGGTCATCCTGATGCCGAATGCGGCGCGATCAGGTCGCGCGTCTCGTCCCTCAGGAGCGGGGAGCCGGCTGCCGCGGGCACCTGAAACCGAATCTGGTTACCGGCCGCCCAACAAGGTGGAGTCGTTCCACCGGTTCTCCCAGTGGATCGGCTTCGGCAACCGCGGCGTCATCGCCGACAACGACCCCGTCGAGCAGGAGAAGGCGATGAAGTTCAACGCCTTGCTCACGAACGCGGTGATCTTCCGCAACGCCCTGGACATCGCGGAGATCGTCCGCCAGCTCCTGGAAGGAGGCTGGGAGATCGACCCCGAGAACCTCGCGCACATCTCGCCCTACCTGACCGAGCACATCAAACGGTTCGGCGAGTACTCCACCCACGAACTCGGCATCCAGCCCGAGGCGTACGACCCCAAACTTGACGTCGACTTCACCCAGCTCCGCGACCAGGACCTGCGCGCCGAGGGCTTCAGCACGGCGGCCTGAGCGGAACACGGGGGCTCCGGCCTCACGGCTGCGCTTACTTCGGCAAGGTGAGGATTTCGGCTCCGTCGTCGGTGATGGCGATCGTGTGCTCGCTGTGTGCTGTCCGGCAGCCTGTCGCGCTTCGGAGCGTCCACCCGTCGGCATCAGTGACGAGTTCAGCGGTGTCCGCCATGACCCACGGCTCCAGTGCCAGCAGCAGCCCAGGGCGCAGTGTGTATCCACGGCCAGGCCGTCCGGTGTTCGAAACGTGCGGGTCCTGGTGCATCGTTGATCCGATGCCATGGCCTCCGAACTCGGTGTTGATCGGGTACCCCGCCTCGCTGAGGACCGTGCCGATGGCATGGGAGATGTCGCCGATGCGAGCCCCGGGCCCGGCAGCGGCGATCCCTGCGGCCAGCGCGCGCTCGGTTGCACTGATCATCGCGACGCTCTCTGAGGGCTTTGCGTCGCCCACGATGAAGCTGATGGCAGCGTCTGCGGCGACTCCGCCTTTGGAGACGGCGAGGTCGAGTGTCAGCAGATCGCCGTCGGCAAGCGTGTAGTCGTATGGCCGTCCGTGGAGCACGGCGTCATTGACGGCCGTGCAGATGAAGTGGCCGAACGGGCCGCGTCCGAAGGACGGCGCGTAGTCGACGTAGCAGGACTGCGCTCCCGCCTTGACGATCATGGTCTCGGCCCACCGGTTGATGTCCAGAAGGTTCGTGCCGATCGTGCTACGGCTCTTCAGCGTCTGCAGGATGTCAGCGACCAGGGCGCCTGTGTCTTTTGCTCGGGCCAGCAGGGTGGGGTTCAGGATCTCGATCATGCGGCGCCCTTCTACGCGGCCAATAACTATACCGGCCAAACTATACCGGTACTAGAATCGGAGCCATGGTCAGGTTGCCGCTCACTCCCGCAGAGATCGAACGCGGACATCGACTCGGTGCCCTCCTGCGTCGGGCCAGGGCAGAGCGCACGATGCTCGAAGTCGCGCTCGCCGCATGCGTCTCACCGGAGACCCTCCGGAAGATCGAGTCGGGTCGCGTGGCCACCCCCGCCTTCCCGACCATCGCGGCGATCGCCGATGTCCTCGGCCTCTCCCTCGATGCGGTGTGGGCCGAGATCAGCCAGCCCGAACGCGGCGTCGGACCGACCACCTCTATTCCCAACGCACTTGAGCAGTTGGTCTCGTAAGGGGACTTCTCGAAACCGAGTGTGGAGCTGGAGGGTCCGTACGGGTGTGCTGTCCAGGTGATTGCGGCCGCGCGGGGGCATGAGGATAGGACCTCTCGGTAGCACAGATGCGGCAGCTGTAGGTCGTGATCTCGGCGGTGTCTGCGCAGGTGGCGGCGGGTGTGTGGACATGAGTACGGCCACCGCGATCATGAGCGTTCGCGAGGACGGGCAAGGAACGGGTGGCCGCGCAAGCCACGATGGCGGAGCGGGCCTGGGTGGAGGTGTTCGGGGCTGTTCAAGGCCGGTTATCGGACTCCTGCTCACTGACGGCCTGTCAGGGTAGTGCCGCAGTGAATGCCGGATTTACTGCGGCGGAGCCCCTACCGTGATCATCGCGACCTGCTGCGGGGTGTTCCGGACGCCGGGGTGAGGTGTACGCATTTACTGCGGCAGTGCCGGAAGGGCGGGCAGGCGTGACGATCGAACCAGTGACCGAACTCGGGAACGGGGGCGCGCTTCGGCTGCCACGCGCCCAGGTGGTGCCACTGTCCGCCCCTCCCGCCGCGTACACCGCGGCGGTCGAGCGATACCTCACCGGCGCGGGCCTCGCGAAGTCCTCCGCGCGGATTTACCGGATCTCGCTGACGACACGGGGATGGATGCTCGCCGGCGAACCCGCGCCGACCGGACCTGCCCGCCGGGGCGCGAAGCCGCCCGTCTTCCCCGTCGCCGCGATCGACGAACCGGCGCTACCGGAGGCGCTCGCCGAGCTGGCGCCGGCGCGGGCGGACGAGATGGACGCCGACACCGTCAACCGCGAACTGTCCATCGCGCGCAAGGCGATCGGCTGGTGGCAGCGCCAGGGCTGGATCGACGGCGATCCGACGATCGGCATCGAGCGGCAGCCGACCCCGCCGGACCGCACCAAGGCCCTGGCACAGAACCAGATCGCCGCCCTGTGGCGCCTGGACGTCTCACTGCGGGAGAAGACGCAGTGGAAGATGCTCTATCCTCTGAACTTTGTCATCGCGGCGTAGAACAGGCGACGTTGGAATGCTTCGGGCGTCACCGAGTGAGGGCCTGCCTCTCGGACTCCTGGTGCTCCCAGCGTGATTCACTGTGGGGATGCCGAGGTCAACAGCGCTGCGGTTGGCCGGACGACGGTCGAGTTGCGCGAGTTTCTCCTCGGCGCCGGCGAGGCTGATCCTCCGTCCCTCGACTTCGCCAAGCCATCCTTCGCGCTCGGCTGCACCTCACCCGGCGGCCCGCACAGCGTCGAACGCGGCAATGACGTCCGCCAAGCCCTGACGCAACCTCAGCCCGGAGCCGCGCGCCAGGCCCTGCTGGAGCTGATGTACACACCACAATGGCTCGCCTCCCATCCCGGCCCGCACCACACCCTCGGCGATCTCGGCATGCCCGCCCACGCCCGGCGCCACCACCTCACGGCCAGCAACCGGCACCACGCTTGGGACCTCCTGCCGGACATCGGCGCACCCACCCAGGTCGTCCACGGGAGCGACGACCTGCTCAACCCCACCGCCAGCGCTCCCCTGCTCGCCGGCCGCATCCCCGACGCCCGCCTGCACCTGATTCCCGGAGCCCGGCACGCCTACTTCGAGGAGTTCCGCACCCACGCCAGCCCCCTCGTCCTGGACTTCCTCACCACCGCGCACAAGCCGTAGGAACAGCGCAGCCGATACTCGGACACCCTGCTATCCACCGGGCACCAGCGACACCCCGGCCCCGGACTCGCCCGAACGCCGGATCGCTTCTCAGAACTCGTTCTGACGCAAGTGGCAGCGAACCCTGGTTCTGAGAATTGGTTATGCCGAAATCAGCGGCGTGGCGGACCCTCAGAACACCTCCGCGACCGGCGCCGACGACGTCGAGCGCCACCCGGCCCTCGGGGAGTATCCGAACGGAAAATAGCGGTAGGCGTCGGGTGGTGAGTCCCGGCAGAAGAGCCTGTGCTGCTTTGATTCCTAATGATCGTCAGCCGGGGCGCCTGGCCATGACGACCAGACCGGGCCCGATGTACTCCTCCGGGGGGGAGTCGCAGTTCGGCGACCGGGTTCAGGTCGGCTTGCTCGATCAGGCTGACGAGTTGTGCCTGAGGCGCGACCTCGGGCATCCCGGCGGGGTGGTCGTCCTCGTCCATCGCTACGCGGAAGCCGGTGCTTCCGGGCTTTCTCTCACTCGCACTCGGCTGCGATCCAGCCGGGTCGTCTCACCGAACGTCCAGCAGCACCTTCCCTTGCGCGCGGCGCCGGTCGAGTTCGAGCAGAGCCTGCGATGCCTGCGCCAGCGGGAAGCGCCGCCCGAGCACGGGCTGAAGCTTGCCAGTCCGCAGGAGCGGCAGTAGCGCGGCCCACTGCTCCTGCAAATAGGAAGGCTGCTCCTCCCAGAACGCGCCCCAGCCGACGCCCAAGACGCTGAGGTTGTTGCGCATGAGACTGTCGATCTTGATCTGGGCGACGTCGCCGCCCGTTGAGCCGATGACCAGAAGGCGGCCCTCGCGCGCGAGGCTGCGCAGCGAGCCGTGGACCCGGTCGGCGCCGACCGGATCCACGACGATGTCAACGCCGCAATTACCGGTCAGCTCCCGCACCGTGTCCTCGTAGGCGTCGGCCAGGACGACCTCGTCGGCGCCGGCGGCCTTTGCCGTATCGACTTTGCCTGGTTCGGACACGACCGCGATCACCCTGGCATCCAGCGCGGCGGCCAACTGCACAGCAGCGGTACCGACCCCGCCGGCGGCCCCGTGCACCAAAACCGTGTCGCCCGGAGTCAGCTGCGCCCGGCGCGCCAGGCCGAAGTGCATGGTCAGATAGTTCATGGGCAGGGCCGCGCCGGCGTGGAAGGACACGTTGTCGGGGAGCGGGAGGACTGCCGTCAGCGGTGCGGCCACCGTCTCGGCGTATCCGCCGACCCCGGGGAAGGCCGCGACCCGCTGCCCGGCCGTCAGGCCGCTGTCCAAGGGCGCGGACCGGACGATCCCGGCGACCTCGGTGCCCGGGATGAAGGGCAGTGTCCGCCGTAGGTGATACTCACCGCGGCTCTGCAAAACCTCCGGGAACGTCACGCCGGCAACGTGCACGTCGATGACGACCGACTCGGCACCGACCGTCGGTTCATCGACTTCGACGACCTCTATCGCGGTGGGGCCCTTGAGGCTGGTGATGTGGGTCGCACGCATGGCGGCTCCTAGGATGGGACAACAGGCTGGTAGGACGCAGTTACGCAGTTACTTTTCGTGTCTCGGTACTCTTTGAGAACCACGACCATCGTGGTGCACCAGCCGCACCCTGAGCAATAAGGCACTTTCCGGTGTCTCGGTTCCCTGGAGGTAACGGATGCCCTCGACGGGTAACCAGTCGCAGCAGGACGCGGGCAGGGCCCGCGTCGTCCTCGGCATGGTCGGGGACAAGTGGTCGCTCCTGGTCGTGTGCCGCCTCGATCAGGGGCCGCGCCGTTTCACCGAACTCAAGCGAGCCGTCGACGGGATCAGCCAACGCATGCTCACGGTGACCCTGCGGAGCCTGGAGCGGGACGGCATCGTGACCCGCACCGTCCACAACGTCATGCCGCCGCACGTCACCTACGAGCTCACCCCGATGGGCACAACGCTCTACGAAGCTGCCACACCCCTCCTGAAGTGGACCACCGAGCACCTGGCGCACATCGACGACGCCCGCGCGGCTTACGACGCCCGCGCGGCCACCCCCGCCCCCGCGTCCGTCACAAATCACACCTGACCTTCGACACCTCCAGCTCACGCGCTGACGACTCCGAGCACACAGCGAATGACCTCCAGGAATTCGCGCGCTGATCTGCGGGTCGACCACGGTGCTCACCCGGACCAACTCAACCGCTCACGGGCCACCTGAAGAACTCAGTCACAAGTGGCGGTAGAACGTCACGACTGCCCGAACTGTGACGCCCCCGCCGGCTCCGCCTGCCGCATCCGCGGCGGGAAGACCGCCGCGAGGCACCACACCCCCCGTTTCCTCCTCGTCCCCGCGCTCCGCGAGGAACTCGAAGTCCTCGTCCCCGCCGACCGCCACCCCGGCCGCGCGTGGAAGCAGGGTCCGGCACTCGCCGTCGTGCCCGCGCCCCGCACCGAGCGCCCGGTCCGCATCGGCTACGCCCGCACCTCGACCGCCCGACAGGAGCCGGCGAGCCAGCTCGAAGCCCTCCACCGCGCGGAGTGCCGCAAGGTGTTCAAGGAGCAGATCAGCACCCGCGTCAAGGTCCGGCCCGAACTGGAGAAGGCCATCGCGCTGGCCCACCAGTTCAAGGGGGCCGCGCCCGAGACCCCGATCATCTTCACCGTCCACGAGCTCAAGCGCCTCGCGCGCAACGCGGCCGAGCTGATGGCGCTGTCCGCCGAACTCCAGGCCGGAGGTATCCAACTCGAACTCCTCACCGGCCCGCTCACCGGGATCCGCTCACCGGGATCTACGATCCCAACGGCATGGGCGCCATGCTCTTTGCCATGCTCGCCGTCGCCGGGCAGATCGAGCGCAACTACATCCGGGAGAAGACCCTCGAAGGCCAGGTCATCGCCGCATCCAAGGGCAACCACGGCGGACGCCCAAAGGTCATCGACGACATGCTGACCTTCGCCGTCGCGCTCAAGGACAAAGGCGTCCCCGTCCCCGAGATCGCCAAGAAGCTCACCATCAAGACCGGGAAGAACATGGGCAAGTCTCCCTCGGTTGCCTCGCTGTACCGGGCCCTCGCGGAAGCCGAGGCCGCCGCGGTGGACGACGGCCTGCCACTGCGCCCCGGGCCCGCCCGCATCCGCCGGCCCGAGGACCCGCTCACCCCCGAGGAGATCGACCTCCGCGACCGCCTCAAGGCCCAGCCCCATCCGAACGCCGAGACGCGGTAGGCACGTCGCAGCCGAGCCTCTGGGAAGGGGCGGTGATCGGGAGAGAGCCGGCACCGCGCTTCAGCCCAAGGTGACTCGATAGACAGCGGACTCTCTCCGTTGAAAACCCGCCCGCTCGTACAAGCGGTTCGCGGCCTCTCGCGAAGGCCGCGAGGTGAGGTCGACGGTTCGAGCCCCTGCCTCCGCGGCCAGGCCAAGGGCCTTGTCGATCAGGACTCTCCCGACCCCGTGGCCACGTGCGGCGGCATCGACCACCACATCCTCGACATGAGCCCGCAGGCCGGACGGCAAGGGGGACATCACCAGCACCAACGCCCCGACGATCACGCCCTCGACACGGGCCACCAGCAACGTGTTGGTGCTGGTACCCGTCAATCTCCCCACTGCTTCACGGTCCAGGGGCGCTGCCTTGGACGACAGCTGTGGAAGGAGACGGGCAAACGCCTCCACCACTTCGTCGGTCGCCTCACGAACGGCCTCAGTCTCCACGCTCACGCTCATGCTCGGGAACCTATCGGCTCCTGCGAGTTGCCGATCAGCGGCGGAGGATGCTCATCCTGGTCCTGGTCCTGGTCGCGGCGCCCTTGCCCAAGATCGTCGATACGGGTTGGCGCAGGCCGCAGCCCCGGTTCCTCGGGGGCGGGGTGACGGCGCTTCGGCCCCGCCGGCCTGGTGGTCCGGTCGGGGACCCGGCCCAGGTGGCGGCGGGTGCGCTCAAGGCCGCCCGCTCCGACCCCCGTTTCAGGGACTGCCAGGTCGCCGATGGCGCATCCCCGGTCACCGCTGCGCGGTCAACTGTCCGTCCGGGCATCGCCGAAGGCCGCCGCGCCACGGGTCCGCTGTCCGGCGGCGGCGAGGTCCACCCACGCCGTCACCGTGTCGCCGTCACGGACAGGGGTTGTGCCCAGCGTGGCGAGAAGTCGGTGGACGGCGGTGTTGTCGGGCTTCGTGCTCACGAACAGTGCGGCGAAACCGTCGGCGCGTGCGCGGGCCAGTAGGTGCCTGAACACCGCACCGCCCACGCCGCCACCGCGGTGGGAGCGTCCGATCCACACTCCCGCTTCGACCGCATGCCTCGCGTCCGCCATCGGACACAGCCGGGCAGCCCCCACCACCGTCTCTCCCACGACGATGACATAGGTGGTCTCCACCGGCTCGGCCGACAGGGACCTGGTGTGATGGAACCGCAGGAACGCCGCCCGCCGCTCGGCGGTCCATCCACCGGGCCCGGCCACCGGGGGCATCACCTCATGGGGATCGGCATCAGCCACGGCAGCGTCCAGCAGGCCGAGCAGCCGATCCTCGTCCAGCGGCCGCAGCGTGACGTCAGATCGCATGCGTGCATCCTGCCATCGGGACCGGGCCGTTCCCCAACGGTTTCCGCCCTGGTCAGCAGCGTGTCCGGCGCGTTCGACGACCGGCCGCGCACAGTGCGAGGACGGCTGGGACGACAAGGCGTCCCCCGGTCCGGCCTGACACCACCGCCCACGGCGGCCGTGCGCTGTGGCGCGGAGGTCCGGGCCCGTCACGTTCACCCGTCCCCTGGGGCGGGGATCCGTCGGCGCAGCCGCACCGTCGCCACGCCGAGGAGGGCGGGGGCTGCCGCGCCAGGGCGTTGTCAGCCGAGACACCTCCGGCCCGCTCCTCAACCGAGGGGCGGGCCGGAGGCCGTGGCCGGCCGGGGGCCTCATCGACGGTGCGGTGCGGTACGGGGTGCCGTACTGCCCGCAGGACCGGCGGTGGTCAAGCCGTCGGGGCCAAGGGCTCAAGGTCCCAAGGAGCCAATGGGCCGGGCTTCGTGGGGAGGCCGGCGAGAAGCGGAGGCCGGCCGGGTGGGCGGTGGACGGTCTGCTGATTTCGCTACGACTTGCCGCACTTTTCCTGGTGCTTGACCACGGTCAGTGTGACCTTCTGGTTGTTCAGAGGGGTTCCTGGGGCCGGATTCTGGTCGCAGACCTTCCAGTTGGCGGGCCAGAGCACATGGCGGTGCGCGCCCAGGCCGTCCTTGAGCTGGATGGACTTGTTGTGGTTCAGATCCTTGTAGGCGACGGAGAGACCCTTGCCCGTCACCTTCGGCATGGGGGCGCCGTCGGCGTGGGCCGGACCGGTCAATGCCAAGGCGGACAAGGCCAGGAGTGCGGCGGTGATGATTTTCTTCATGACGGGACGAACGATCACGGTGGGCGCCGGTCACGGCGTCGTGGGTCCCTGGCGTGGCCGGCGGGCGGTGGTGCGTCCGGCGCGGATCACCGGGACCGAGGCGGAGGATCTTCGACCGGCCGCCGAACGCGTCGGCGTCGGGGGTGGGCCCGTCAAGGTAACGGGTGAGCAGTTCCGGTCCCGGGAGGTCCTCGATGTCGGTCAGCTTCATCGCGCGCAGCTCGTCGGCGATGCCGTCGGGGGTGAAGTAACTGAGCCAGGGTTCGCCGAGCTCTGCCACGCACCGTGTGGCGGCCTCGTGCGCGGTGCGGAGTTCCGGTGCCCTCGCCGATGGCGGTTCGAGGCAGTGGTCGAACACCACAGGTACGGGCGCGGTGTGCCCGGCCACGAAACGCAGCGTGGTGCGGACGGCGTCCCGCGTCAGGTACGGCGTGCCCCCGGGCCGGCTGAAGAAAGCCGCCCGGGTGCGGTCCAGTCCGGCCGAGTCCAGCGCCGCGGCGAGGGTGTCACGTTCGAAGTCGACCGGGGCGAAGACCAGCGACGGTGGGACGGCCATCCCGGCCGCTGCCATCCGCTGCCGCTTCCGCTCCTGGGTGTCCGGGTGATCGACCTCGAACACCGTCAGGCCGGTACGGGGGTCGCGGCAGACGAAGGTGTCCAGGCCGGCGCCGAGGAACACCACCTGTCGGGTGCCGGCGGCCACGGCGGAGGCGAGCGAGTCCGCGGCGAAGCGGCTGCGGGCGGCGACGAACCGGATGCGGTACCGGGCGACCGGGTCGTCGGGCAGCGGCGTCAGCTCGTCGGGACCGAGGCGGAGGATCTTCGACGCCAGCGGGTCGGTGAAGACCCGCTGGGGATCGGCCTGGTGGCGGGCACGGGCGTGTGCCACCCGCAGCGCGGTCCGGCTCGGCCGACCGGCTTCCCTATGGCCTCCTGGTGCTGCCTGGAACGTCCTGGGCAAGGGCCTCACTATTTCCAGGGTGGCGCCGGTCCGTGCGGCTCTCTCGATCAGCGGGCCGGTTTGAGCCATCAGGTATCCCCGCTGCGCGGACCAGGGCTCGCGCACGGAGGCGCGGCACCGGCGCCGCGCAGCTCCGGTGCCGCGGCACACGGGAAAGGGGAGCACGGCACGTGCCGAAGCAGGTGACGCGGGCGTCAGGCTCCGGCGGTGAGGCGCTGGACGCGGTCGGCGTCGCAGGTGCGCGGGCAGGTGACGCAGGTGTCCTCGGGGCGCAGGGTGTAGTACATGCAGCAACTGGCGCGGTCCCGGGTCGGCAGTGCCGCGCCGTCCGGCCCGGTCAGCGAACGGAACGCCGCGTTTCCCACGTACGGCGCGGTGGCACCGGGCAGCAGCCGTGCCAGCTCGGCCACCGCGCGCGACTCCTCGCCCAGCAGGTGCCCGAGGTACCACAGGCCCTCGACGAGCTCGTCCGTCGCCATGCCCCACAGCGCCCGGGGGCCGCGTCGCATCCGGGGGCGGAAACCGTCCAGGACGGGCGCGAGATGCTCGGCGACCGCGGCCCGTACCTCGTCGCGCAGCGCCTCCTCGTCCGCCACGATCCGGGCGCCGGGATGGGCCGCGGCCGGGTCGTCCGGCAGGCACGCGAACGAGTGGACCCGCACCGCCATCCGGCCCAGCTCCCGGTGGAAGAAGACATCCGGCGCGGGCAGCCGCGGCACCCGGCGGTACAGAAACCAGGGGATGGTGAACAGCAGACAGGCGGGCCAGGCGTAGCGGTGCAGGGCGAAGCTCGCGACGACGTCCGGCCGGGCGCGCTGTCCGTAGTCCCGCAGGAGCTGGGCGTCGTCCCAGGCCAGAAAGGCGTCCAGGGGGTCACCACCGGCCGCGAGGCCGGCCGCGCGTACCCAGCCGTCACCGCTGGGCGGCGTCGCGGCCCACTCGGTCACGCGCAGGCCGGGGAACACCTCGGACAGCCGGGCGTACGCACCGGCGAGGGGCGGAGTGAGAGGTGGGGGGAGAGGCGGCGCGGGGCGGGCAGGAGTCATGCGGAAGACCACCGAATCGCGTCGTTGCAGGTAAGCCTTACCTTACCCGAAGGTTCCGTCCGTACCCGCTGAGGTTTGAACTGCCGCCGAGTACGCCTAAGGTGCTGGTGACGTCAGGAGGAACCGTCATGGAGCAGGCCCGAGTGGCACCGGAGCCGCGTACCCGGGTGTGGGTGCCGGCACAGGCCGGTCCCGCCATGCCGCACGGCGAATCCGTCGTCCATGAGCTTGCCACGCCCGACGCCGGCGCGCCCGCCGAGGCGACGGGCGCCACCGCACCGCCGCCCGCGCGGCAGCCGGTCCGGCGCCCGCAGCCGCAGCGGCACTCGGTCCGCGGACAGGTGCTGGCCGCACTGCGCCATGCGCTGGTCGGCGGCGAACTGACCCCCGGCCAGGTCTACTCCGCGCCCGCCCTCGCCGAGCGCTACGGCGTCTCCGCGACGCCCGTGCGCGAGGCCATGCAGCAGCTCGCCGGGGAGGGCGCCGTCGAGGTCGTGCCCAACCGCGGCTTCCGGGTCGCCGAGCGCAGCTCCCGCGAACTCGCCGAACTGGCCGAGGTGCGCGCCATGCTGGAGGTGCCCGCGGTGGTCCGGCTGGCCGGGGCACTGCCGGCGGAGCGCTGGGAGGAGCTGCGACCGCTGGCCGCGGCGGGGGTCGCAGCCGCCGCCCACGGCGACCGGGTCGGCTATGCCGAGGCGGACCACGCCTTCCACCACGCGCTGCTCGCACTCACCGGAAACCGCCAGCTCGTGCAGGTCACCGACGATCTGCTGCGCCGCACCCAGCGGCCGGCCGGCGGCTCCCGGCTGCGTACCGCCGAGCTGCTGGCCGACGCCTCCGAGCACACGGCACTGCTGGACGCGCTGATCGCCGGGGAGTGCGCGGTCGCGGAGCGCATCGCGCGCGAACATCTCTCGGCGGCCCGTCACCCGCACTGAGGGGGTTCCGGGCCGCGCTTGTCCGCATTGACGGCCCGTCGGTCGGCGCCCTTACGCGCTGCCGGTCCGTCGGTCTGTGCTCCTTACGCGTACTGACGGTCCGTCGGTCCGCGCCCCATGTGTACTGACGGTACGTGGGGCGTGCTTGTCCGTACTGACGGTTCGCGGGGGCGCTCGTCCCCCCGTACTGACGGCCCGTCGGTTCGTGCTTGTCCGTGCTTATGGTCCGTGGGGCCGTGCCGCCCCGCATCGACGACTTGTCGGTTCGCGCCGCCCGGTGGGGCGGGACCCGTACCCGGACGCGGACGGGCCGGTCGCCGGTGGACGCCGCCGGGGCTCAGCCGGGCAGCAGGTCGGCCAGGGGCAGCGCCGCGATATCGCCGGCGGGCCGGGAGAGGAACAGCTCGGCGTGGTAGAAGCCGTCGGCTTCCTTGCCCGCCGTGGACAGACCGTGCCCGGCCAGCGCGTCGAACGCCGCCCGCCGCTCGGCGCCGTCGGTGAACCGCCGCTGCCGGAACGTCCGGCTCGTGAGCTTCTCCGTCACCAGGCCGGCGCGGTCGAGCAGCCTGGCGACCGACCGGTAGGACACCGTCCGCAGGACGAACGCCGCGACCCAGGGCGGCGACGACAGGCAGTCGAAGAGCCGGGCGAAGGTGCGTGCGGAGATGTAGCCGACGCCCCCCGTGACGGTGATCAGGTCGGTGCCGGCCAGCGCGCGCCGCAGGGCCGCGCTCGGCTCGTCCCGCTCCAGGTTCTCCGGGAAGCCGCGGTCGAGCAGGCCGACGTCGCGCGCGTAGTCGACCGCGTGCCGCGCCGCGTCGATGCCGGTGACGCGGGCCGCCTGCGGTCGCCGCAGGGTGGCGAAGAACGTCCGGTCCGCGTGGGCGAGTTGCGGGGTCCGGGGCGTGCCGGGGCCGTGTGCGGCGTACCGGCCGTAGAGATCGTCGAGGGTCAGCCGGTGGTTGAGCAGCGCGGCATTGACCCCGTATGAGCAGCAGAGGTCGACGACATCGAGCGGGGCACGGCCGGGCCGGCGCTGCCGGAGGGCATCGGCGACGGTGCGGAACACTGCCTGGCCGTGGTGCGGGATCTGATAGTCGAGAGGTTGCAGCGTGGTGAAGTACCGCCGGGGATCCGGGCAGTTGTAGATCGCCTCGAAATCCGCCTTGCCCCAGTCGGATCCGGTGGTCGTACCGGTCGCTCCTGATGCCACGGGTGGCCTCCTGAAGGCGCTGCCAAGGGGGAGTCGGGGGTGGGCCCCCGGACCAGCATCCTGGCCCCGTCACCGCGTCGCAGTGCGACTTGCGGCCATTCTCGGGGTGTGGGGGACGGGGCCGGCGCCGCCGTCCCGCGTCATTCGCCGCTCCCCTCACCTCGCGGTTCACCCGTCGCGGCGCTGTGCCGCGGGCGCCGTACGGCCGCGGGGGCGCTGGTGCCGGGGCGCGGATAGCGGCTGATGGGGTCGCTGCCCGCCGCCGCCCCGGCCGGGAACCGGGACCCGCCGCGTCCGGTCCGCGGCTACCGCCCGTCGCGCCGCGGCCGGTCCGGGGCCGGGGTGCGGGACATCAGGATCCGGTCAATTGCTGCCGGGAGACGCATGGCTGACGACGGGGGGTTGACGGGCGGCGGCTCCGTGGATGCGGCGGCGGCCGATGACTGGGGGCCAACCGCCAATCGCCAACCGCCAATCGCCAACGGGCAACGACCCTGAGGCCGTTGCCCGTTGCTCGTTGCTCGTTGCCCGTTGCCCGTTGGCGATTGCGGTTCGTGGTCCGCGGCGTGCGGTGCCCCCGTCCGTCGCCCTCCGCGCTACGTATCCGCCGGAGTCGTCGTCAGATGGGCGGCGAGCCAGGTGGGGACGCCGTCCATGAGGCGGTGGAGCCGGGCGGCCTCGGTGCGTAAGCGGTCCGCCTCGGCTTCCGGGGCGGCGTCGGCCAGTGCCGCGAGCGCGGGCGCCGTACCGATCAGGAAGCCCAGTTCCTCGCGGATCCGCAGCGACTCCGTGAAGCCGTGTCTGGCCTCCGCCAACTCGCCCTCCCGCAGGGCGAGTCCGGCCAGCTGGCGCCAGGTGGAGGAGAGCAGCAGATCGTCGCCGTGGGCGGTGGCGCCCGCGTGTGCGCGGCGGTAGGCGGCGCGCGCCGAGTCCGGGCTGTCGGCGACGTGTTCGGCCATCAGCCCCCGGCGGAAGTCCAGCAGCGCCCGGCCGGCCGCCGCCGGGGCGAGCAGTGCGGCGGCCCGGCCGAACGCCGACCGCGCCTCGTCGGCCCGGTCGCGGACGCCCAGGACCGTGGCGGTGTAGGCGAGATGGCCGCGCTCGCAGGCCGCCCCGCCCCGCTCGTCGTCGTCCGCCGCCAGTGCCTCGGCGGTGCGCAGGGCGTCCTCGGCGGCGGCCCAGCCGGTCGCGGTGTACATGCAGCGCTCCACCAGAAGTGCCGCCCGCCGCAGCGCGGCCGGGGCGTCCCGGCCGGCGTGCGGTTCCAGCAGGGCGGCCGCGTCGTCCCAGCAGCCGCGGGACCGCAGTCGCCATACGGCGCGGTCGAGGGGGTCGTCGTTCTCGACCGTCCTGGGCGCCGGCACCACCGGTGCCGGTGGTGCCGGTGGTGCTGCCTCTCCCGCCGACCGGTGGGAATCCGCGGAACCTGACATGGCGGTATCCGCCACATTGCCCTCCCCGAGCGCGCCTTTGAGCTGGAAACTGGAAGCAGTGGGCGAATCTCAGCACGAATCCCGGGGTGCGGCCAGGGGGTGGGTGAATGATTTCACAATCGTCTGCGGGCCGACTGTGCCCGGGGGAACGGCCTTGATCGACCGCGCCACGACCCGGTGCGGTCGCGGATGTCCCGGCTCGCGCGACCGGGATGCCACCCGATCGGGTTACCCCGAATGGTGGACAACTGACCGTGCGGACAACCGGGGACGGGGACGAATCGGCCAGGAGGGGGAATCGGCGGGGGAGTGATCCGCCTCCGCATCCGCATCCGGCCGGGCGTGGACGGGAGGCGCCCGCCCGGCCGGACCGGCCCGCCGCCCCCGGCGCCCTGCCCGCTCCCGTCCCCGTCCGACCCTCCCGTCAGCTCATCCGCAGGGCGAGGAAGAAGTCGAGCTTGTCCTCCAGCCGGGACAGGTCGCGGCCGGTGAGCTGTTCGATCCGGCCCACGCGGTAGCGGAGCGTGTTGACGTGCAGGTGGAGGCGGGTGGCGCAGCGGGTCCAGGAGCCGTCGCAGTCCAAGAACGCCTCCAGGGTGGGGATCAGTTCGGCGCGGTGCCTGCGGTCGTAGTCGCGCAGCGGGTCCAGGAGGCGGGCGGTGAAGGCCCGGCGGACGTCGTCCGGTACGAACGGCAGCAGCAGGACGTGCGAGGCCAGCTCCTCGTGGCCGGCGGCGCAGACCAGGCCGGGGCGGGCGGCGGCGACCCGGCGGGCGTGCCGGGCCTCCTCCAGGGCGCCGCGCAGCCCCTCCGCCGAATGCACCGCGGCGCTGACCCCGACCGTCAGCCGGCCGTCGTCCGCGAGACCGCGGCCGAGCGGTTCCGCGATGACGGTGAGCAGGTCGGCGGCGCGCAGTCCGGACGCCGGGGAGTCGGCGGACTCGTCGGGGACGGCGGGCAGCGGCACCAGCGCCACCGCCTCGTCGCCGGTGTGGGCCACCGCGATCCGGTCGGCGGGTTCCGGGCCGAACGTGCCGGGGTCCACCAGCACCTCTTCCAGGAGGGACTGCGCCACCGCGCCGCCGGGGGCCTCGCCGCCGCCCCACTCGACCCTGGCCACCACGATCTGCCAGTGCGGGGCGGTGACCGGACCGGGCAGCAGGACCGGGGCCGCCACCCGCAGCCGGGCCGCGATCTCGGCGGGCGGCGCACCGGTCTGGACCAGTTCCAGGACTTCCTGGGCGAGCCGCCGGCGGACGGTGCGGGCCGCGTCGCGCCGGTCGCGTTCGACGGCGATCAGCTGGGTGACGCCGTGCAGCAGGTCCAGCCGCTCCTCGGGCCAGTCGCCGGCGTCCGCCTCGACGGCCAGCAGCCAGTCCGAGAGCAGCGTCTCGCGCGGTGCGCGGCCGTCGTGGCGGACCGGGAAGAGCGAGTACGTGACGCCGTCCAGGGTGACGCGGTGCGGGCCGGGGCGGCCGGTGCGGGCGGCGGCCAGATGCTCGCCGGCGAGCCGGGCGCCCAGCCCGCCGGGGAGCTCGGGCCCGGCGTCGGCCAGCGTCGAACCGGCGATCTGCCGGCCGGTGGGGGAGAGCACCCAGGCCCGCAGGTCCAGGTCGGAGCCGAGCAGGTCCAGGACCACTTCCGGGCCGCCGCCGGCCGGGCCCGTCATCAGCCGCCGGTGCCGGTCCACCACGGCGGCCAGATCGCCGGCCCGCTCGCTGGAGACCTGGCGGACGACATGCTCGGTGATGGACGCGAACGAGACGTCCTCGACGACCGAGAACAGCGGCAGCCGGTGCCGGACGCACGCCTGCACCAGATCGTCCGGCACCGCGCCCAGCTCCGCCTCGCCCGCCGCGAGCCCGGCGACCCCGGCCGCGGCCAGGATGCGGACGAACCGTTCGGAGTCCTCGGCCTCGCGCCGCCAGGCCAGACCGGTCAGCACCAGTTCGCCGCCGGAGAGGTACCGGCTGGGGTCGCGCAGGTCGGTGGTCATCACGCCGCGCACGGTGCGGTCCAGCTCGTCCTCGCCCCCGAGCAGCCGCAGGCCCAGGGTGGGGGTGTCCAGGAGTGCGCGGAGCCGCATGACTTCGCCCGCCGATCTTTGCTGTCTGTTGCCGGTGGAATACCGCGAGGTTTCGGAGCCTCGACTTTCGTTCGAATCTACAAGACGGGTGCCCTGGCCAGCCAACCGCTTCATGGCTTCGGTGACTGCACCGGGTGGTGCGGGGGCGCGTTCACTGGGCCCCACCGCGTGCAGAGGACATGAACAGCTCAATGGCGTCGAGGGCCGGAGGTCCTCACCATGAGCAGCGAACCTCTCGACTCCGCCGCCCGCCTCGAACCCGTAGCGAGTGCCTGCCCCGATTCCGTAGCACGTAGAACCGTAGAAGAGGCCCCCATGGACTTCCTGCGCCCCGCCAGCTGGGAGGAGGCGCTCGCCGCGAAGGCCGAGCACCCCACCGCTGTGCCCATCGCGGGCGGCACGGACGTGATGGTCGAGATCAATTTCGATCACCGCCGCCCCGCGTACCTGCTCGATCTGAACCGCATCGGCGACCTGGGGGAGTGGGAGGTCGGCGAGCGGACCGTGCGGCTGGGCGCCTCCGTCCCGTACACGCAGATCATGGAAAACCTGCGTACCGAACTGCCGGGCCTGGCGCTGGCCGCGCACACCGTCGCCTCCCCGCAGATCCGCAACCGCGGCGGCGTCGGCGGCAACCTCGGCACCGCCTCCCCGGCCGGTGACGCGCACCCCGCGCTGCTCGCCGCCGGCGGTGCGGTCGAGGCCGAGTCGGTGCGCGGCGTCCGTATGATCCCGGTCGACGACTTCTACGTCGGCGTCAAACGCAACGCCCTGGCACCCGACGAGCTGATCCGCGCGGTGCACCTGCCCAAGGCCGACGGCCCGCAGCAGTTCTCCAAGGTCGGCACCCGCAACGCCATGGTCATCGCGGTGTGCGCGTTCGCCCTGGCGCTGCACCCCGGGACCCGCACGGTACGGACCGGCATCGGCTCCGCCGCGCCCACCCCCGTACGGGCCCGCGCCGCCGAGGAGTTCCTCACCGCGGCGCTGGCGGACGGGCGCTTCTGGGAGTCCGGACACCCCCTCCCGCCGTCCGTCGTCCGGCAGTTCGCGCAGCTCGCCGCCGGCGCCTGCAATCCGATCGACGATGTGCGCGGCAGCGCCAGGTACCGCCGCCACGCGGTGGGCGTCATGGCGCGCCGCACCCTCGGCTGGACCTGGGAGTCCTACCGCGGCCGTGCCCACGGCTCACAAGGAGGTGCCCAGTGCGCGTGACCTGCACCGTCAACGGCCGCGAACAGCGGGCCGATGACGTCTGGGAAGGCGAGAGCCTGCTGTACGTACTGCGCGAGCGGATGGGCCTGCCGGGCGCCAAGAACGCCTGTGAGCAGGGCGAATGCGGTTCCTGCACGGTCCGTCTGGACGGCGTTCCGGTCTGTGCCTGCCTCGTCGCGGCCGGGCAGGCCGAGGGCCGCGACGTGGTCACCGTCGAGGGCCTGGCGGACTTCGCCCGGCAGCGCGCCGGCAGCGGCGGACCGGGCGAACTCGCCCCGGTCCAGCAGGCGTTCATCGACGCCGGCGCGATCCAGTGCGGATTCTGCACCCCGGGCCTGCTGGTCGCCGCCGACGAACTGCTGGAGCGCAACGACTCCCCGTCGGACGCCGATATCCGCGAGGCGCTGTCGGGCAACCTGTGCCGCTGCACGGGCTACGAGAAGATCCTCGACGCGGTCCGGCTGGCGGCCGCCCGCGGCACGGCACGGACCACCGGACAGGGGGCCTGACCACCATGAGCACACCCTGGCCCAGGGCGTCCGCGCCGGGCCGCACCCCCACCGGCCTCACTCAGGGCGGCCGGACCGGGGCCGGTATCGGCGCGTCCACGCTGCGGCCCGACGGCACCCTCAAGGCGACCGGCGAGTTCGCGTACTCCTCGGACATGTGGCACGAGGACATGCTGTGGGGCTGCACCCTGCGCAGCACCCTCGCGCACGCCGAGATCGTCTCGATCGACACGTCCGAGGCGCTCGCCCAGCCCGGCGTCCACGCCGTGCTCACCTACGACGATCTGCCGACCGAGGTGAAGCACTACGGCCTGGAGATCCGGGACACCCCCGTCCTCGCACACGGCAAGGTCCGCCACCACGGTGAGCCGGTGGCCCTCGTCGCCGCCGACCACCCGGAGAGCGCCCGCCGCGCCGCCGCCAAGATCAGGGTCGAGTACGCCGAACTGCCGGTCGTCACCGACGAGGCGTCCGCGACCGCCGAGGGCGCGCCACTGGTCCACGAGGACCGCCACGATCACCACGCGCGCCATGTCCCGCACCCCAACATCCTGCACCGCCAGCCGGTCATCCGCGGCGACGCCGACGCGGCCGCCGCGCGGGCGGACGTGATCATCTCCGGCGAGTACGTCTTCGGCATGCAGGACCAGGCGTTCCTCGGCCCGGAGTCCGGCCTGGCGGTGCCCGCCGAGGACGGCGGCGTCGATCTGTACATCGCCACCCAGTGGCTGCACTCCGACCTCCGCCAGATCGCCCCGGTCCTCGGCCTGCCCGAGGAGCAGGTCCGGATGACGCTGTCCGGCGTCGGCGGCGCGTTCGGCGGCCGCGAGGACCTGTCGATGCAGATCCACGCCTGCCTCCTGGCGCAGCGCACCGGCCGGCCCGTCAAGATCGTCTACAACCGGTTCGAGTCCTTCTTCGGCCACGTCCACCGGCACCCGGCCAGGCTCTGGTACGAGCACGGCGCCACCAGGGACGGCAAGCTCACCCATCTGCGGTGCCGCATCGTCCTGGACGGCGGTGCCTACGCGTCCGCCTCCCCGGCCGTCGTCGGCAACGCCGCCTCGCTCGCGGCCGGCCCGTACGTCGTCGACAACGTCGACATCGAGGCGCTCGCGCTCTACACCAACAACCCGCCCTGCGGCGCGATGCGCGGCTTCGGCGCGGTCCAGGCGTGCTTCGCCTACGAGGCGCAGATGGACCGGCTGGCGGCCGCGCTGGACCTGGACCCGGTGGAGTTCCGGCAGCGCAACGCGATGGAGCAGGGCACGATCATGCCGACCGGCCAGCCGGTCGACGCACCGGCCCCGGTCGCCGAACTGCTGCGCCGTGTCAAGGCGATGCCGCTCCCGCCGGAGCGGCAGTGGCTGGCGGCCGGCGAGGGCGCCGATGTGCGCGCGCTGCCCGGCGGGCTGTCCAACACCACCCACGGCGAGGGCGTCGTGCGCGGCGTCGGCTACGCCGTCGGCATCAAGAACGTCGGCTTCTCCGAGGGCTTCGACGACTACTCCACCGCCCGGGTGCGGATGGAGGTGGTGGGCGGCGAGGCCGTCGCGACCGTGCACACCGCGATGGCGGAGGTCGGCCAGGGCGGGGTCACCGTCCACGCCCAGATCGCCCGCACCGAACTGGGCGTCCGGCAGGTCACCATCCAGCCCGCCGACACCCGGGTCGGCTCGGCCGGTTCCACCTCCGCCTCCCGGCAGACGTATATGACCGGCGGCGCGGTGAAGAACACCTGCGAGGCGGTGCGCGAGCGGGTGCTGGACATCGGCCGCCGCAAGTTCGGCACGTACCACCCGGCGTGGGCCACCGCCGAACTGCTGCTGGAGGACGGCAAGGTCGTCACCGACGGCGGCGAGGTCCTCGGCGAGCTGGCCGACGTCCTGGAGGGCGAATCGGTCGATCTGGAGCTGGAGTTCCGGCACCGGCCCACCGAGGCGTTCGACCTGCGCACCGGCCAGGGCAACGGCCATGTCCAGTACTCCTTCGCCGCGCACCGCGCGGTCGTCGAGGTGGACACCGAACTCGGCCTGGTCAAGGTCGTCGAGCTGGCCGTCGCCCAGGACGTCGGCAAGGCGCTCAACCCGCTCTCCGTCATCGGCCAGATCCAGGGCGGCACCACCCAGGGCCTGGGCATGGCGGTCATGGAAGAGATCATCGTCGACCCCGTGACGGCGAAGGTGCGCAACCCCTCCTTCACGGACTACCTGATTCCCACCATCCTCGACACCCCGACCATGCCCGTCGATGTGCTCGAACTCGCCGACGACGCGGCCCCCTACGGGCTGCGCGGCGTCGGCGAGGCCCCGACCCTCTCGTCCACCCCGGCCGTCCTCGCGGCGATCCGGAACGCGACCGGGCTGGAGCTCACCAGGACGCCGGTACGCCCCGAACACCTCACCGGTACCTGAGCGGCGGCGCGGGCGCCCGGCCGGGCCCGCGCCGCACCCCGACGTTCGCCTCGGGCCGTCCCCCGGGTCGTGTCGCCGCAGCAGTCCCAGAACTCGCGATGACGCGAGGGTCCCTTTGAACCTTGGGAGTCCAGGCACCATGACCCAGCAGTCCACAGCGCAGCAGAGCACGGCGGGCGACGCCGGGGACGGCTCGCGCCGGTCCGCCGGACGCGGACGGCTCGACCGGTACTTCCACATCTCCGCCCGGGGGTCGACGATCCCGCGCGAGGTGCGCGGCGGGATCACCACGTTCATGGCGATGTGCTACATCCTGCTGCTCAATCCGCTGATCCTGTCGACGCCCGACGTGGCGCACCACACCCTCGCGCAGGCGGGCGTGGTCACCGCGACGGCGTTCGGCGCGGCGCTCTGCACGCTGCTGATGGGCTTCGTCGGCAAGGTGCCGCTCGCCCTGGCGGCCGGGCTCAACGTCTCGGCGGCCCTGACCACCCAGGTCGTCCCGCACCTGACGTGGCCGCAGGCCATGGGCATGTGTGTGCTGTACGGCGTGGTGATCATGCTGCTGGTGGTCACCGGCCTGCGCGAGCGGGTCATGGACGCCATCCCGCCGGGCCTCAAGCACGGGATCACCATGGGCATCGGCATGTTCGTCGCGCTGCTCGGCCTGGTGAAGGCGGGCTTCGTCGGCAAGGGCGTCGGCGGTGCCCCCGTCACGCTCGGCGCCACCGGGCAACTGACCGGCTGGCCGGTCCTGTTCTTCGCCGTCACCCTGCTGCTGATCTTCATGCTCCAGGCCCGCGAGGTGCCCGGCGCCCTCCTCATCGGCATCGTGGCCGGCTCCGCGCTGTCCGTCGCCGTCACCCGGATCGGCGGGCTGACGGACGCGGACTGGGGCGGCGCCACCCCCGCGCTGCACGGCAGCGCCGTCTCGGCACCCGACTTCAGCCTCTTCGGGCACGTCGCGTTCGGCGGCTGGGGCGCGGTCGGTACCCTCGGCGTCGGCATGATCGTCTTCACCCTGGTACTGGCCGGCTTCTTCGACGCGATGGCGACCATCATCGGCGTCGGCACGGAGGCCGGGCTCGCCGACGGCAAGGGCCGGCTGCCGGGCCTGTCCAAGGCGCTGTTCGTGGACGGCGCGGGCGGCGCGATCGGCGGGGTGACCGGCGGTTCGGGGCAGACCGTGTTCATCGAGTCGGCGAGCGGCGTCGGCGAAGGTGCCCGGACGGGCCTGTCGGCCGTCGTCACCGGCCTGCTCTTCGCCGCCTGCCTCTTCGTCACCCCGCTCACCCGCCTGGTGCCCGCCCAGGTCGCCTCGGCCGCCCTCGTCGTCATCGGCTCGATGATGATGAGCGCCGCCCGGCACGTCGACTGGCACGACCGGTCGGTGTCCGTCCCGGTCTTCCTGACCGTGGCCCTGATGCCGTTCACCTACAACATCACCGCGGGTGTCGGTGCGGGCGTCCTCGCGTACACCGCCATCAAGACGGCCCAGGGCGGACGGCGCGAGGTCGGCGGCTTCATGTGGGTGCTGAGCGCCGTCTTCCTCTGCTACTTCGCGCTCCACCCGATCGAACGGTGGCTGGGTGTCGCCTAGGTCGCCCGCACCACCATCCGTACATCCGTAAGGAGACCGACATGCTGGACATCGCCGAAGAGCTGCACCGGTGGGCCCGGCAGGGACGCGATTTCGCGGTGGCCACCGTCGTGGCCGCCGACGGCAGCGCGCCCCGCCAGCCCGGCGCCGCCCTCGCCGTCGACACCGACGGCACGGCGGTCGGGTCGGTCTCCGGCGGATGTGTGGAAGGGGCCGTGTACGAGCTGTGCCAGGAGGCGCTGCGGACCGGGGAGCCGGCCCTGGAACGCTTCGGCTACCGCGACGAGGACGCCTTCGCCGTGGGCCTGACCTGCGGCGGCACCATCGATGTCCTCGTCACCCCGGTGCGGTGCGGCGCCCCGGGACCGGCCACCGGCACCGGCGGCGCGGCAGCGGCGGCGGACCGCACCGCCGAGACGCTCACCGCCGCGCTGGCCGCCGCCGCCCGGGGGGAGACGGCGGCGGTCGCCCGGATCGTCCGGGGGCCCGCCGGGTTCCTGGGCCGCGCCCTGCTGGTCCGCGCCGACGGCGGCCACTCCGGCACCCTGGGCGGCCCTCCCGCGCTCGACGCCACCGCCGTCGCGGAGACCCGGGCCCTGCTGGACGCCGGCCGCACCGCCACCGTGGAGATCGGCGCGGACGGCGCGCAGTGCGGGGAGCCCGTCGCCCTCCTCGTCGAAACCTCCGTCCCCGCCCCCCGGATGATCGTCTTCGGTGCCATCGACTTCGCCGCGGCGCTGGCCAAGGTCGCCAAGTTCCTCGGCTACCACGTCACGGTCTGCGACGCCCGCCCCGTCTTCGCGACCCGGTCCCGCTTCCCGGACGCCGACGAGATCGTGGTCGACTGGCCGCACCGCTATCTGGACTCCCAGGAGCTGGACGCCCGTACGGTGCTCTGCGTGCTGACCCACGATGCCAAGTTCGACGTACCGCTGCTGGTGCGGGCGCTCCGGCTCCCGGTCGCCTACGTCGGCGCGATGGGCTCGCGCCGCACCCATCTGGACCGGCTGGACCGGCTGCGGGAGGCCGGCCTCGGCGAGCGGGAGCTGCACCGGCTGCGCTCGCCCATCGGACTCGACCTCGGGGCGCGCACCCCGGAGGAGACCGCGCTCTCCATCGCCGCCGAGATCGTCGCCGACCGGCGCGGCGGCGCCGGCAGCCCGCTGACCGGCGCGCACACCCCCATCCACCACGATCCGGCCCGGCGGGCGGGCCGGATCGGCTCGGTGGCCTGAGGTACGGCCGCGGGCCGTCACCGGGCGGTGGTGGCCGGGGCGGCCGGACGGGCGTCGGGCCCGGCGGCCGCACCGTCCGCGGCAGGCGCACCGGCCGTCGGGCCCGTGCCGCCGCCCGTACGCCCGCGCCGGAGCCCCGACACCCCGATGAGCAGGGCGAGGAAGACCGCCGCGGCCGGTACGACGAGTCCCGCGTGGTAGCCGTCGAGCTGCGCCGCCGCAGAGGTGCCGTCCCCGGTCGCGACGATCGTCACGGCGGTCACCGCCGAGAGGCCGAAGGCGGCGCCGAACTGGAACGAGGTGTACAGCAGACCACCGGCCAGGCCCTGTTCGCGGTCCGCGACCCCGTCCGTGGTGACGATCACCAGCGGACCGTAGACCAGCGCGAAGGCGAGGCCGACGAGCAGCATGCTCGGGAACATCGCCGCGTACGTCCAGTCCGCGCCGACGGGCAGGAACACCGCATAGCCGAGGGTGGCGAACGCCAGGCCCCCGACGATCACCTTGGCGTTGCCGAAGCGCCGTACCAGCCACGGGGTGAGCGTCGGCGCCAGGACCGCGTCGGCGCCCATCGCGAGCATCGCGAAGCTGGTCTGCTCGGGCGACCAGCCGCGCAGCTCCTGGAAATAGAGCACGGCGATGAACTGGAAGCCGAAGAACCCCGCGGTGAACAGCAGCCCCATGATGTTGGCGCGGACCAGCCGGCGGGAGCCGAAGATACCCAGCCGGACCAGCGGTGCGGCCGACCGCCGTTCGATCACGAGGAACGCCGCGAACAGCGCGAGCGCCGCGGCGAGGGTGCCCAGGGTCCGCGAGACCGGTGCGTGGGTGGCCTGTTCGACCGTCAGGACGAGCAGCAGCACGGTCCCGGTCACGGTGACCGCGCCCGCCACGTCCACGCGGCCACCGGCCTGCCGCGTCGCCCGGTCCTTCGGGATGAGGGGGATGCCGGCGAGCAGCACCAGCAGGGCGGGCAGGATCGGCGCGAAGAACACCCAGCGCCAGTCGGCGGCGGTCAGCAGCCCGCCCGCGATCATGCCGATCGAGAAACCGCCGCCCCCGGTGCCGGAGTAGATCAGCAGCGCCCGGTCGCGCTGCGGTCCCGCGGTGAAGCCCGTCGTGATGATCGACAGCCCGGCGGGCGCCATGAACGCGGCGCAGATCCCGGTCACGAACCGGGCGGTGATCAGCATCCAGCCCTCGGTGGCCAGCCCGCCGAGACCGGAGAAGACCACGAAGACGGTGAGCGGTACGAGGAACATCCGGCGCCGGCCGAACAGGTCGGCGGCCCGGCCGCCCAGCAGCATGAAACCGCCGTAGCCCAGCACATAGGCGCTGATCACCCACTGCAACTCACCCGTGGGCAGGCCGAGTTCGGCGCGGATCGAGGGCAGGGCGACATTGAACATCGCGATGTCGATGCCCTCCAGGAAGAGCGCCCCGCAGAGCACCAGCAGCAGCGCCCAGGACCGCCGGTCCATCCGGGCGGGGCTCGCGGTGGCGGGGGAGGGCTCGGGCGGGGCGCCGGATCCGGACATGGCGGTGCTCCTCGGAAGCGGTAGGGGGAGAGACCTCCCGGGCAGGCTGGTTACTCCGGTGAGGGTCGGTTCCTTCTTGTAACCATCCGCAGCCTGCGGCACAGTGCGGAGATATGGAAGAAGGCACTTCGAAGTCACCGACGCACCCCGCGGGAACCGCACGGCACGGCTGCGGCCCGGACGACGAGTACCGGGCCCGGCAGTGGGACGTCCGGGAGGGCTGCGAGGTCCGGCAGATCCTCGACCGGGTGGCGGACAAGTGGTCACTGCTCGCCATCGCGCTGCTGGACTGCCGGGAGCTGCGGTTCACCGAACTCCGCCGCGAGATCGACGGCATCAGCCAGCGCATGCTGACCGTCACCCTGCGCCAGCTGGAACGCGACGGCCTGGTGCGCCGCACCGTCCACCCCGTCGTCCCGCCGCGGGTGGACTACGCCCTGACACCGCTGGGCGCCACGCTGCACGAGACGATCCAGGCGCTCGTCGGCTGGACCGAGGAGCACCAGAACGAGATCGCCGCGGCCCGCGCCGCCTACGACGCACGGGCCGCGTGCCCGGACGGGGCATAGCCGGCGACCGGCGACCGGCGACCGGCGGCCGGCGACCGGCGGCCGGCGACCGGCGGCACAGGCCGTGCGCAGGGCCATGAGCAAAAGACATGAGCAAAGCCCGGCAGCAAAGCCCGGCAGGAAAATCCGGCGGTAAAGCCCGGCGGTAAAGATCGAGACCGGCACAGGAAATGCGGCGCAAGTCACACCTCGCATGACGAAATCTTGACCCGAAGGGTGGCAGGGCCCCCGTGGGCGTATGGCAGGATGCTGAGTTGACGGTGTCCAGCTGAGTGGCGCCGGGTTTTGTCCGCGCGAGCAAGGAGGTGATCGGGATGAGTCCCGAAGGAAGTCCTTGCCGCAGCGATGCAGTGTGCTGACTGCTTTTTCTCTGTGAGCCGACGCCGGTGTGCCCCCAGGGCCGCCGTGCTGGCCTCGCTGTGTGCCCCCAGGTGAATTCCGGGTCCTGTCCGGCCCTCTGAACCGAACTGAGCCGATCCGTCGGCCGGCGGTCAGTGCTGCCCGTTTCCAGTTTTTGAATTCTTCGCGCAGGGGACATTCCTGTCTGCGGAAAAACATTCCACCGGAATACCGAATTTCGGTGCGCGGTGTTTTCCGTGGCGTCCACAGGTGTTCTTCTCCAGGTCCGCCAGGATTTCCGCAGGTGTGCCCTCATGCGCGGAGGGAGGTTTTTCCATGACCCATCTGCTCGCCCCCGAGAAGCTCGCACCGCCGGGCCGCCGCCCCCGCCGGGAGCGCAAGGCCGCCGAGCTGGAGGCCCGCACCCGCGTGGTCGCCGACCGGCTCGCCGAGATCAGCGCCCGCCCCGCCGAGCGGGTCCTCCAGGACCTGCACGCGAGCGCCGCCGGGCTCACCCGCGAGAGCGCCGTGGACCGCCTGGCGCGCGACGGCGCCAATGTCATCGCCCAGGAGCGCGCCCCGCGCTGGTACGTCCAGCTCGGCAAGGCGTTCTGGAACCCCTTCATCCTCGTGCTCGCGGTGCTCGTCGCCGTCATGTACGCGCAGTGGCTCCAGGTCGCCGACGAGGAGCCCTTCGACCCCAAGATCGCGATACTCGGCGCGATGGTGCTGATCAGCGTCGGGCTGCGGTTCTGGCAGGAGTACCGCTCCAGCAGCTCGGCCGCCGCGCTGCGCGCCCTGGTCACCACGACCACCGCCGTCCAGCGCCGGGCCGGCCGTATGCAGCGGCCCACCACCGTCGAGATCCCGATGGACGGCGTCGTCAAGGGCGACCTCGTCAAACTGGCGGCCGGCGACCTCGTCCCCGCCGACCTGCGGCTGCTTACCAGCAAGGACCTCATGGTCAGCCAGGCCGCGCTGTCCGGTGAGTCGCTGCCGGTCGCCAAGGCCGACACCCGGGTGCACGACTACGGGCAGCACGAGACCCGCGACCCGGTCGAGGCCGACAACCTCGTGCTGACCGGCACGTCCGTGACCTCCGGCACCGCGACCGGGGTGGTCGTCGCCACCGGCTCGGGCACCTACTTCGGCTCCATGGCCGGTTCGCTGGTCGGCGAGCGCCCGGAGACCAGCTTCGACACCGGTGTGAAGAAGGTCAGCTTCCTGCTGATCCGCTTCATGATGGTGATGGTCCCCGTCGTCTTCGTGATCAACGGCGTCACCAAGGGCGACTGGGCCGAGGCGTTCACCTTCGCGGTGGCCGTCGCGGTCGGCCTCACCCCCGAGATGCTGCCGATGGTCGTCACCACCAACCTGGCGCGCGGCGCGGTCGCGATGTCCCGGCGCAAGGTCGTCGTCAAGCGGCTGAACGCCATCCAGAACCTGGGCGCGATGGACGTGCTGTGCACGGACAAGACCGGCACCCTCACCGAGGACCGGATCGTCCTGGACCGCTACCTCGACGTCCACGGCGAGGCCGACGACGAGGTCCTCCAGTACGCCTACCTCAACAGCCACTTCCAGACCGGGCTGCGCAACCTCATGGACCAGGCCGTCATCGACCGGATGCACGAGGCCGAGGAGGTTGTCGTCGACGCGCGCTTCACGCTGGTCGACGAGATCCCCTTCGACTTCGCCCGCCGGCGCATGTCGGTGGTGCTGCGGCGCAACGACCCCACCGCCCCCGAGGCCGCCGCCTCCGGGGACAGCGCAGCCGAACACGTCCTGATCACCAAGGGCGCGGTGGAGGAAGTCCTCGCGCTGTGCAGCCACCTGACCGACCACGGTCGGCGCATCCCGCTCACCGACGCCCTGCGCCGCCGGGTGACGCGCACCGCCGAGGACCACAACCGGCGGGGCCTGCGGGTGCTGGCGGTGGCGACCCGCACGACGCCCGGCGACCAGGACACCTACGCCGTCGCGGACGAGTCGGAACTGACCCTGACCGGCTTCCTGGCCTTCCTCGACCCGCCGAAGCAGGACGCGGCCGAGGCACTGAAGGCGCTCGCCGACAACGGCATCACCGTCAAGGTCGTCACCGGCGACAACGAACTGGTCGCCGCCCGGGTCTGCGCGGACGTCGGCATCGACGTCGGCACCGTCGTCACCGGCGCCCGGATCGACGGCCTGGACGATGTCGAACTCCTCGAACTCGCCCGGACCACCACCCTGTTCGCCAAGGTCAACCCCGTACAGAAGGCCCGGATCGTACGCGCCCTGAAGGCCGACGGGCACACCGTCGGGTTCCTCGGCGACGGCATCAACGACGCCGCGGCGCTGCGCGACGCCGATGTCGGCATCTCCGTCGACACCGCCGTGGACATCGCCAAGGAGTCCGCCGACATCATCCTGCTGGAGAAGGACCTCACCGTCCTGGAGCAGGGCGTCCTGCAAGGCCGCCAGACCTTCGGCAACACCATCAAGTACATCAAGATGACGGCCTCCTCGAACTTCGGGAACGTCTTCTCGGTGCTGGTCGCGTCCGCCTTCATCCCCTTCCAGCCGATGCTCGCCATGCAGCTGCTCGTCCAGAACCTCTGCTACGACATCTCCCAGCTGGCCACCCCCTGGGACCGGATGGACAAGGACTACCTGCGCAAGCCGCGCACCTGGGACGCCAAGGGCATCGGCCGCTTCATGCTCGTCCTCGGCCCCACCAGCTCGGTCTTCGACATCACCACCTTCCTGCTGATGTGGCACGTCTTCGGTGCCAACAGCGAGGCGCACCAGGCGCTGTTCCAGTCCGGCTGGTTCATCGAGGGCCTGCTGACCCAGACGCTGGTCGTGCACATGCTGCGTACCCGCCGGATCCCGTTCGTGCAGTCGCGCGCCACCCTCCCGGTGCTGCTGATGACCGCGGCCGTCATGGCGGTCGGCGTCTACCTGCCGTTCTCGCCGCTGGCCGGTGTCCTCGGTATGCAGGCGCTGCCGATGAGCTACTTCCCGTGGCTGGTCGGCACGCTGGTGGCGTACTGCCTGCTCACGCAGGGCGTGAAGACCTGGTACATCCGCCGGTTCCACACCTGGCTGTGACCGGCCGCGGCCGGGCTCACCACCCGGCCGCTCCCGGCCCGGGGCACCGACGTGTCGCACGGGCCGACGGCACGGATTGCCGTAAGAACGGCAGCAGCGGACGAGGAGAGCGGAACATGATCAACGAATGGCAGCTGGCGGCCAACATCGGCGCCGGACTCGGCTTCGGCGCGATCATCGGGCTGGAGCGCCAATGGCGCGCCCGGATGGCGGGACTGCGCACCAACGCCCTGGTCGCGGCCGGGTCCGCGCTCTTCGTCCTGCTCTCGCAGTACGGGTTCGTGGCCGCGACCAGCAGCACCGGATACGACGGCTCGCGGGTCGCCGCGCAGATCGTCTCCGGAATCGGTTTCCTCGGCGCGGGCGTCATCATGCGCGACGGGCTGAGCGTCCGGGGCCTGAACACCGCGGCGACGCTGTGGTGTTCGGCCGCGGTCGGTGCGCTGGCCGGCACCGGTCTGTACA
The DNA here is from genome assembly GCF_046549095.1 of Streptomyces sp. x-80. NCBI lineage: Bacteria > Bacillati > Actinomycetota > Actinomycetes > Kitasatosporales > Streptomycetaceae > Streptomyces > Streptomyces sp. x-80. Next base: position 56,149 of record NZ_JAJPWM010000012.1, on the reverse strand, counting down.
TCGTCGCGGCGCTGGGCACCGCCGGAGTGGTCGGCGCGAACCTGGTGCTGCGGCCGCTGGGCCGCCGGATGGACCGGGAGCCGAGCGGCGGCGCGGAGGTCGTCACCGACTACTACTTCGAGGCGGTGTGCACCGAACCCGAGGAGGCGCACATCCGCGCGCTGGTCGTGCAGGCCGTCGCCCGGCCCGGCTTCCGGCTGCGGGCGGTGCACAGCCAGGACGCGGAGACCGCGGGCAAAGTGACGGTGGCCGCGGAGCTGAGCACCGAACGCCGCGACGACAGCCTCCTCGAAGAGGCCGTCAGCCGCCTCTCACTGGAGCCCGCCGTCTCCGCCGTGAGCTGGGCGGTCGTCAGCAACCCGGACGCCATCGAGGGGGAGTTCGACGAGGAGTACGAGGGGCGCGCCACCGGCCGCCGCAAGCACCGGGTCCGGGACTTCTTCACCGGCCCCCGGCCGCCCCGCCCCTGACCGGCCCCCCGCCCACCGGTGTCCCGGCACAGGCCGCCCCGGACACCGGTGGCCCGGCACCCCGCCCGCCCCGCCGTCGCGCACCGGCGCCGGGAAACGGGAGACGGGAGACGGGAAACGGGAAACGGGAGACGGGAGACGGGAGACGGAAAAACGCAGTGACGACGCCCGACCGCCGGGCTAGCGTCCCCGTGTGACAACGGACTCCTGTACGACAGTGAATATCCGGGCCATCCCCGAGGCCGATATCGACCAGGCCCTCGACCTCTCCTACCTCGTCTTCCACGTGAAGGCATCCGAGAAGGCCCGTCAGCACGACCGCGACATCCTGCTGGGCTCCGCGCGGACCGGCGCCTACGACGGCGACCGGCTGGCCGGACAGATCGCCGCGTACCCGCTGACGCTCTCCGTCCCCGGGAACCGGCTCCCGTGCGCCGCACTGGACTTCGTCTCCGTGGCGGCCACCCACCGGCGCCGCGGGCTGCTCACCTCGATGTTCGACGAGGTGTGGCGCGGCTGCGCCGACGCCGGTCAGGTGCTCTCCTGCCTCTGGGCCTCCGAGAGCGCCATCTACGGGCGCTACGGCTACGCCCCGGCCGGCGAGACCTGCCAGATCGAGATCGACTCCAGCCGCCCGCTCGCGCTGCGCATCGCCCCCGACAGCCGGCCGCTGCGGCTGATCGACCCGGCGGACGCGCCCGCCCTGGCCGGCCCGCTCTTCGACGCCCATCTGGCGCACCGCGCCGGCCGGGTCGTCCGCGACGAGGCGTGGTGGCGCACCCACGTGCTGCACCTCGAAGGCGACGACGATGACGATGACGACGATGAGGGTTTCGGCCCGCCGCGGGTGGTGGTCCTGGGCGCACCCGGCGAGCCCGTCGGCGGCTATGCCGTCTACCGCACCCGCGGGCCGGGGGAGTCCCCCGGTGCGGTCCTGGTCCGGGAGCTGGAGGCGGACGGCGCACCGGCCGCCGCCGCCCTCTGGTCCTACCTGGCCTCGATCGACCTGACCGCGACCGTACGCGGTCCCTTCCGCCCCGCCGACGATCCGCTGCTGCTGCTGGCGGCCGACCGCGACCAGGTCCGGGCGACCCGCCGGGAGCCGGGCCTGTGGATCCGGCTCGTCGATGTCCGCGCGGCGCTGACCGCCCGGTCCTGGGCGGCCCCCGTCGATCTCGTCCTCGACCTCGGTGACACCGCCGTACCCGCCAACGCGGGCCGCTTCCGGCTGACCGCGGGACCGGACGGCAGCAGCTGGACACCGACCGACGAGGCGGCCGATCTGACCCTGGACGTCCGGGAGCTGGCGGCCTGCTACCCGGGCGGCACCCGACTGGCCCATCTGGTGTACGCCGGTCTGGTCACCGAACACACCCCGGGCGCGGCCCGTGCGCTGGACGCGGCCCTGGCCACGGAGTGGCTGCCGGCCACCGGCGAGTACTAGCCGGATTCCGGGCCCTCACCGCCGCCCGCCCGCCGCCCCGCAGGCGCTCCGGTTCCGGGCCGGGGCCGGAGCGGCGACGGGCGCGGCGGGCGGCCGTGGCCCGCGGGGCGGGTTGCGGTCGCGGCGCCGGAGGATCGAGGCGACGCTGTCAGGGGAGCGCGGCTCGCCCCGCACGTGCGGCGTGCGGGGCACCCGCGCCGGACAGGAAGGCGGCGGCCATGGCAGCGACGCCCGACCAGGGGCGGCGGGGGAGCCCCTACGACAGCGAAGTGATCTCCGGCGCACCCCTGTTCGCCGGGGTGGCGCTGACGGTGAGCGGGTCGATCAGCATCCTCCTCGGCGTCACCGGCATCACCCGCGACACCGTGTTCTCCTCACCCCACTACGCCTACCGGTTCGACCTCACCACCTGGGGCTGGATCCACCTCGTCGTCGGCGTGGTGCTCTTCCTCGTCGGCCTGGGGGTCCTGCTCGGCAAGAGCTGGGCGCGCGCCGCCGGCATCGTGGTGGCGGCGATCAGCGTGATCACCCAGTTCATGTTCATCCCGTACTACCCGGCGTGGTCCATCATCGTGATGGCCTTCGACCTCCTCATCGTGTGGACGCTGAGCAGGTCGTTCCATCCTGCGGCCGTCGGCGGTCGGTGACCCCGGGCCACCGGGCCGCCGCCGGGCGGCGCGGCCCGGTGGCCCGGCGGCGGCCCGCCGCCCCGACCGCGCTCAGCCGGGAGTGACGAAGCCGGATTCGTAGGCGGCGATCACCGCCTGGGTGCGGTCGCGGGCGCCGAGCTTGGCCAGCAGCGAGCCGACGTGTGTCTTGACGGTCTCGGTGCCCACGAAGAGTTCCCGGGCGATCTCGGCGTTGGCGTGGCCGCGGGCCATCAGGCGCAGGACGTCCTGTTCGCGAGCGGTGAGCGCGGCACGGGTGAAGTCGGCGCGGGCCCGCGCGCTGGCGTGCCCGCCCGCCAGGGCGCGCACCGAGGCGGGGAAGAGCAGGGACTCGCCCTCGGCGACGATCCGGACCGCGTGGACGATCTCGGCGGGGCGGGCGCGTTTGAGGAGGAAACCGTCGGCTCCGGCCCGCAGCGCCTCGTAGACGTAGTCGTCGTTCTCGAAGGTGGTGATGATCAGGATCCTGGGCGGATCGGGGACGGTGCGCACGATGGCGCGGGTCGCCTCGATGCCGTCCATGAGGGGCATCCGGACATCCATGGCCACCACATCGGGCCGCAGCCGGTTCACCAGCGGCAGCACCGCCGCCCCGTCCGCGGCCTCACCGACGACCTCGATCCCGGACTGGGCCGCCAGGATGGCGCGCAGCCCGGTCCGCAGCAGCGGTTCGTCGTCGGCCAGGAGGACGGAGACGGTCACGCGGTCACCCTAGCGGCCGGGCCGGCAGCCGGGCCGCCACCCGCCAGTGGCCGTCCCGCGGGCCCGCCTCGAAGGTGCCGTCCAGCAGGGCCGCCCGCTCGCGCATACCGCGCAGCCCCCGGCCGCCGCCGGGACCCCGCCCCGGCCGGTCCGGCAGGGCGTTGCGCACCTCCAGCTCCACCCCGGTCCGGTCCGCGGCGACCCGCACGCTCACCGGTACCGGACCGGCGTGCCGCAGCACATTCGTCAGGGACTCCTGCACCATGCGGTAGCCCTCCCGCGACACCGCGTCCGGCAGCTCCCCGACCGGGCCGGTGACCTCGGCCCGCACCGTCGCGCCGGCCGATTCCGCCGACGCCAGCAGGCGGCCCACCTCGCCGAGCCCGGGACCGCCCGCCGGCGGCACCCCTTCGCGCAGCAGACGCAGGGCCCGCTCCAGGTCCGTCAGCGCCTCCCGGCCGGTGTCCTCGATAGTGGCCAGCGCCCGGTCCCGGAACTCGGGGCCGCCGCCCGCCTGCGCGGCACCGGCCTGCACCACCATCACGGTCAGCGCGTGGCCGATGGAGTCGTGCAGTTCCTGCGCGAGGCGGTTGTGCTCCAGCAGCCGCGCCGTGCGCTCCTCCAGCGCGGCCAGCCGGTCGGCGGCGGACGGGCCGAGCAGCCGGCGCGCCACCGCCGCCGTACCGGCCCCCGCGCCCACCACCACGGCCATCAGCACCACCAGCGGCCACGGGGCGAGCAGCACGTACCACCAGTGCGGAGCGCCCAGCGGACCGAACGCGGTAGGGGCCGGACCGGTGTGCGCGGTGGTGTTGCGGCCCAGCGCGAGGGCCAGCAACGGCAGATGGACCGTCAGTGCCGAGACCAGGACGCCGGTTTCGAGACGGAACAGCAGCCACGCGGCCGTACGCAGCCGGTCCGCCCAGTTCGCCGACGGTGCCGTGGTGACCGGGGAGGGGCGCGCACCGGCCCCGTACCGGGCGTGCGGGTGCGGCAGGACGAGCAGCCGCGCCTGTACGCCCTCCACCGCGCGCATGCCCGGTACGGCCGCCGCCGACAGCAGCAGCGGTACGGGCAGCACCGCCATCCACAGCCACTGCGTGCCCAGGTGACGGAAGATGTCCGGCTGCACGAAACCGGTGACCACCCCCACGACGGAGGCGAGCAGCAGATGCAGCCAGCGGGTGTAGGTGAGCGTCCGGCCCAGGGGGCGCAGAACGGCCCCGGCTCGGGCGACGGTCGTGAAAGGCACCCGGGCATCGTCCCACCGCAGGCCCGCCGCACCCCTCCCCCGCACGGGGGAGCCGAGGCCCCCCGGCGGGGGAGGACGCGGCCGGGTGCCCGGCCCGAAGCTGCTGCCATGACCTCGATCGAAGTGCGGGACCTGACCAAGACCCACGGCACCCTCAGGGCCGTGGACGGGCTGACCTTCCGGGTGCCGCCGGGCCGGGTCACCGCGTTCCTCGGCCCGAACGGCGCGGGCAAGTCGACCACCCTGCGGGTGCTGGCCGGCCTCCAGCGCCCGACGTCCGGCAGCGCGACCTTCGACGGCCGTGCCTACCGCGAGCTGCACCGGCCGCTGCGGCGGGTCGGCATGCTGCTGGACCCCGACGCCGCCCACGGCGCCCGCCGGGCCCACGACCACCTGCTGGCCCTCGCCCAGAGCAACCGGATCCCCGCCCGCCGCGTCGGAGAGGTGCTGGCGGACGCCGGAATCGCCGACGCGGCACGCAAACGGGTCCGCACCTTCTCGCTCGGCATGCGCCAGCGGCTGGGCATCGCCGCGGCCCTGCTCGGCGACCCCGACGTCCTGGTACTGGACGAACCCACCAACGGCCTGGACCCCCAAGGCATCATCTGGATCCGCACCCTGCTGCGGCGGCTGGCCGCGCAGGGCCGCACGGTCCTGGTCTCCAGCCATCTGATGGCCGAGGTCGCCCTCGCCGCCGACCATCTGGTGGCCATGGCCCGCGGCCGCCTGCTGGCCGACCTGCCCATGGACACCTTCGTCCGCGAGAACACCCACCGCACCGTACGGGTGCGCACCACCGAAGGCACCCGGCTGCGCGAGGAACTGGCGCGGGCGGAGCTGACGGCCGTGCCCGGCGACGACGGCAGCTGGACGGTCGACGGCGCGGAGCCCGCCGACATCGGCGCGCTGGCGGCCCGGCACGGCATCCCGGTCCTGGAACTGACCGAGGAGGGGCCCTCGTTGGAGGACGCCTACCTCCGCCTCACCTGCGAGGAGACACGGACATGAGCACCGAGGGCACCACCCGCGCGCACCCCGTGCCCGGCAGCGGCCCCGGCGGCGCGGCGGCCGCGGACGGGGACCGGTTCGCCCTGTTCGGGGCGGTGCTCCGCGCCGAGTGGACGAAGATCCGGAGTCTGCCCTCCCTCTACGGCAGCCTGGCCGCCGTCGTCCTGATGTCGGCGGCCATCACCCTCGTCGCCGCCGGCACGGACCACGCCACGCACACCGAGCCGGGCTTCGACCCGCTCTTCTACGCCTTCTACGGCGTCAACTTCGGGCAGCTGGCCGCCGTCGCCTTCGGTGTCGCCGCCGTCGCGGGCGAATGGTCCGGCGGCACCATCCGGGTCTCGCTCGTGGCCGTACCGCGCCGCGCCACGCTGTACGCGGCGAAGCTGACCGTGGTCGGCGGCCTGGCGCTCGCCGCCGGGCTGCTCACCGGCCTGGCCTGCTTCTTCGGCGGGGAGGCGGTCCTCGGACGCCACGGCGTCCGGCTCGGCGCCCCCGGGGCCCTGCCGGCGGTCCTCGGCTGCGGCCTCTACCTGGCCCTGCTCACCCTGCTGGCCGCGGGCGTCGCCGCCCTGCTGCGCAGCCCGGTCGGCGCGCTGAGCCTGCTCCTGCCGCTGGTCGTCTCCGTCTCCCCGCTGCTCGGCTCGATCGACGCCACGAAGGACCTGGCACAGTTCCTGCCCGACCGGGCCGGTCAGCAGATCCTCCACACCGTCCCCGAGGGCGCGTTGACCGGCTGGACCGGTCTGGCGGCGATGACCGCGTGGGCCGCGGTGACGGTCTGGGCAGGCGGGCGGGGGCTGGCGCGCCGGGACCAGTGAACGCCGGCGGCCCGGACGGCGCCCGCACCGGGGGCGGCCGGCGTCCGGTGCCGCGGTGCCCGCCGGCCGCCGGGTGGCCGGGGCCGTGGCGCGCTGTGCCGAGCCCGGAGCCTGACGGCCCGCCGGGCCGGGGCCGGGTGGCCGGGGCCGTATCGGGGGTCGGCCCCGCCCGCCGCCCGCCCCGGCACTCCGTCAGGGCAGCACCCCCGCCCGGCGCGCCGCGATCACCGCCTGCATCCGCGAACGCGCCCCCAGCTTCCGCATGGCCGACCGCAGATAGCCCTTCACCGTCTCCGGCCGCAGCCCCAGCAGCTGCGCCGCCTCCGCATTCGTCGCCCCGGACGCCACACACGCCAGTACGTCCACCTCACGCGGCGCCAGCGCGGGAGCCTCGACGCCCCCGTCGGACCGCCCCGAGGAGGCCGCCGCGAGCCGGCCGCACGCCGCCAGCATCTCCCGCCGCAGCACCGGATCGGCGACCCGCTGCGCCAGCGCCCGCAGTGCGCCGTGCGCCTCCCGCACCTCCTCCCACATCGCCGGATCGGCGGCGGTCGGCTGCCGGGCCACCGACAGCAGCCGCGCCGCCTCGTCCTGCAACAGCAGTGCCTGTTCCAGCTCCCGCGCCGCCTCCATCGCCGCCGACAGCGGCCGGTCGCCCAGCCGCAGCGGCCGGCGCAGCGCCCCGTACAGCACCCCGCGCACCCGGCGCCGGACGATCACCGGCACCGCGAGCACCGACCGCAGCCCCTCCGCGCCCACCGCCGCGTCGTACTCGTGGCTGATCGCCGGCGAGGAAGGGTAATCGGCCACCGCGAACGGCCGGGACAGCGCCGCGGCCTTCCCGCCCAGGCCGTTGCCGTGGTGGATGTGCAGCCCGCGCAGCGCCGCGGACGCCGTACCGGACAGCTCGTTGATGCGGTAGCGGCCGGTACCGGCCAGCAGCCCGCCGAACGCCACCGGAAGACCGCTGGCCCGCCGCAGCCGCGCCAGCGCCGCCCGTACGTCCACGGAATCGTTCGACCCCGACTCGCCCTGCACCCCGAAACCTCCGCTTCCCCCCGTTCGGGGGTGGTGAGACCTGCGTCACTGATTACACGATGGCGGGCAGCGGTGCGGCAACGAGGAGGACACATGAGGGACACGGAAACCGGTGCGGCGGGCCGCGCACCGGCCGCCACCGAGGAGTTCCGGGCGGCGCGGGACCTGCTGCTCCGGCACCGGGAGGACTACGACGCGGCCCGCGCGGCCTTCCGCTGGCCCCGCCCCGGGCGTTTCAACTGGGCGCTGGACTGGTTCGACGTCATCGCCCGCGGCAACGACCGGACCGCGCTGCACATCGTCGAGGAGGACGGCGTCGAGACCCGCCTCACCTTCGCGGACCTGCGCCGCCGCTCCGACCAGGTCGCCAACTGGCTGGCCGGCAACGGGGTACGGCCCGGTGACCGGATCGTCGTGATGCTCGGCAACCAGGCCGAACTGTGGGAGACCGCGCTCGCCGCGATGAAGCTGCGCGCCGTCGTCATCCCCGCGACACCGCTGCTGGGCCCGGCCGACCTCGCCGACCGCGTCCACCGCGGCCGGGCCCGGCACGTCGTGGTGCGCGCCGCGGACACCGGCAAGTTCGCCGCCGTCCCCGGCGACTACACCCGGATCGCGGTGGGCGGCGCGGACACCGGCTGGCTCGCCTACGAGGAGGCGTACGACGGCCCCGCCGACTACCGGCCCGACGGGCCCACCCGGGCCGACGACGCGCTGATGCTGTACTTCACCTCCGGCACCACCGCCCGGCCCAAGCTCGTCGAGCACACCCACGCCTCCTACCCCATCGGTCACCTCGCGACGATGTACTGGACCGGTCTGCGGCCCGGCGACGTGCATCTGAACATCTCCTCGCCCGGCTGGGCCAAGCACGCCTGGTCCAATCTCTTCGCGCCCTGGAACGCCGAGGCCACCGTCTTCATCCACAACTACACCCGCTTCGACGCGGCCCGGCTGATGGCCGAAATGGACCGGGCGCGCGTCACCAGCTTCTGCGCCCCGCCCACCGTGTGGCGGATGCTCATCCAGGCCGATCTGTCGGTGCTCCGGCACCCGCCGCGGGAGATCGTCGCGGCCGGGGAACCGCTCAACCCGGAGATCATCGAGCAGGTGCGGCAGCGCTGGGGCGTGACGATCCGGGACGGCTTCGGGCAGACCGAGACCGCCGTCCAGGTCGCCAACACCCCCGGCCAGCAGGTCAAACCGGGCTCCATGGGCCGGCCCACCCCCGGCTTCGAGGTCGTGCTGCTGGACCCGGTCAGCGGCGCCCCGGCCGACGAGGGCGAGATCGCCCTCGACCTCGCCGCGCACCCCGTCGGCCTGATGGCCGGTTACGCGGGCGACCCGGCGCGCACCGCGGAGGCGATGGCCGGCGGCTACTACCGCACCGGCGACATCGGCGCCCGCGACAGCGACGGCTGGATCACCTATGTCGGCCGCGCCGACGACGTGTTCAAGGCATCCGACTACAAGATCTCGCCGTTCGAGCTGGAGAGCGCCCTGCTGGAGCACGAGGCGGTCGCCGAGGCCGCCGTCGTCCCGGCCCCCGACCCGCTGCGGCTGGCCGTCCCCAAGGCGTACATCGTGCTGGCGGCCGGCTGGGCGCCCGGCCCGGAGACCGCGAAGCTGCTCTTCGCGCACTCCCGGGAGGTGCTGGCCCCCTACAAGCGCATCCGGCGGCTGGAGTTCGCCGAGCTGCCGAAGACCGTCTCCGGCAAGATCCGCCGCGTCGAACTGCGCGAGCGCACCGCGCACGGCGACGGCGGCGCCGAGTACCGGGAGGAGGACCACCGATGAGCCGTCCGCACACCGAGCCGGACACCGGGCCGCAGCCGGCGCCGTCGTACGCCGCCGGGGCCACCGGCCGGCCGCTGATCGACCACACCATCGGCGCCGACCTGGCCCGCGTCATCGCCCGGTTCGGCGACCGCGAGGCGCTGGTCGAGGCGGTCGGCGGCCGCCGCTGGACGTACTCCGAACTGGGCCGGGCGGTGGACGAGGTGGCGCTCGGCCTGCTCGCCAAGGGCATCGGCAAGGGCGACCGGGTCGGTATCTGGGCGCCCAACTGCCCCGAGTGGGTGCTCGTCCAGTACGCCACCGCCCGGATCGGCGCCATCCTCGTCAACGTCAACCCCGCCTACCGCGTCCACGAGTTGGCGTACGTCCTCCAGCAGGCCGGCGTCCGGCTCCTGGTCTCGGTGACCCACCACAAGTCCAGCGACTACCGCGGCATGATCGAACAGGTCCGGGCCGAGACCCCGGCGCTGCGCGAGGTGGTCTACGTCGGCGATCCCAGCTGGGACGGGTTGGTGGCCGCCGGCAGCGCAGTCCCGCACACCCGGCTCGCCGAGTGCGAGGCGGAGCTGTCCGCCGACGATCCGGTCAACATCCAGTACACCTCCGGCACCACCGGCTTCCCCAAGGGCGCCACCCTCTCCCACCGCAACATCCTCAACAACGGCTACTGGGTGGGCGAGACGATCGGCTACACCGAACACGACCGGGTGTGCCTGCCCGTCCCCTTCTACCACTGCTTCGGCATGGTCATGGGCAACCTCGGGGCCACCTCGCACGGCGCCTGCATCGTCATCCCGGCGCCCGCCTTCGACCCGGTGGCCACCCTCCGGGCGGTCCAGGACGAGCGGTGCACCTCCCTGTACGGCGTCCCCACCATGTTCATCGCCGAACTCGACCACCCCGACTTCGCCGGCTACGACCTGACCTCGCTGCGCACCGGCATCATGGCGGGCTCGCCCTGCCCGGAGGAGGTGATGAAACGGGTGGTCGCCGAGATGCACATGGCCGAGGTCTCCATCTGCTACGGCATGACCGAGACCTCCCCGGTCTCCACCCAGACGCGCCGCGACGACGACCTGGCGCACCGCACCGCGACGGTCGGCCGGGTGCTGCCGCACATCGAGGTGCGGATCGCCGACCCGGCGACCGGCGCGACGGTGCCGCGCGGCGAACCGGGGGAGCTGTGCACCCGCGGCTACAGCGTGATGCTCGGCTACTGGCAGGAGCCGGCCCGCACCGCCGAGGTCATCGACGCCGACCGGTGGATGCACACCGGCGATCTGGCGGTGATGAACGACGACGGCTATGTGCGGATCGTCGGCCGCATCAAGGACATGATCATCAGGGGCGGCGAGAACGTCTACCCGCGCGAGATCGAGGAGTTCCTCTACTCCCATCCCAAGATCGCCGACGTCCAGGTCGTCGGCGTCCCGGACCCGAAGTACGGCGAGGAAATCGCCGCCTGCGTCATCCTCCGCGACCCCCAAGGCACGCTCACCCAGGAGGAGTTGGACCTGTACTGCCGCTCCCGGCTCGCCCACTTCAAGGTGCCGCGCCATCTGGAGATCCTCGACTCCTTCCCGATGACGGTCAGCGGCAAGGTCCGCAAGGTCGAACTGCGCGAACGGCTGGCGAGGGAACGGGGCGGGTCGGGGGCCCGGGACGCGGCGCCGCCCGCGTCGGCCGGCGCCTGACCACCGGACGGACCGCGTCCGTACCGACCGATCTACATCTCCCGGGAATATCACACGAAAGGATTGTTTCCGCGTTCATTTCTCCCTTGGCCGTGCCGCCTTCGCCATGCTCCTCTTCGGCCGGACCCTCCGGCCGAGTTCGCCAAGTCCTGTCAGGAGAAGCCATGTCGGCATTCAAGCGGAACCTGGTGGCCGCGGCCACCGCCCTCGTGGGGACGGCGCTGGTCTGCGCCCTGTCGGGGCCGGCCGCCGCCGCCGAGCCCGTGCCGGTCCAGCCCACGGCGGCCCACGCGGCCTCGGTGGGACGGCTGAGCCTGCGGCTGGCATCGGAGCCCGGTCAGGTCGCCAACGTCCGCGGTGGCGGGAGCGAGAACGGCACCCCGGTCATCCAGTGGCCCTGGACCGGCGGCAAGAACGAGCGCTGGGAGGCCACCGCGGTCAGCGACGGCTACTACCGGCTCGCCTCCCGGGAGAGCGGCAAGTGCCTGAACGTCCGGGGCGGCGGGCACGAGAACGGCGCACCGGTCATCCAGTACACCTGTGACAGCGGCGCCAACGAACAGTGGAGGTTCGTGCCCAAGGGCATCGGTTACCAGGTCGTCGTCAGGTCCAGCGGCAAGTGCCTGAACGTCGAAGGCGGCGTCGGCAAGGGGAAGGCGCTGATCCAGTACACCTGCTCCGCCCACGGCTCGGCCAACGACGTCTGGCTGCCCGTGTGGGAACCGGTGTCCTGACCCGGGCGCCACGCCCCCGGCCGCGCTGCCCACGTCCGCCGCCACGGACCTGACAGCGCGCAGCCGGGACCACACCACCCTGGCCGGCTCCGCCCTCCACTCCTCGGAGGGCGGGGCCGGTCAGCGCTGTCCCGGCCAGTCGAGGAGGAGGCGCTGGGCGCGCGGGAGGGCCGCGACGATGAGGTCGTAGGAGTCCTCGATCAGGTCGAGGACCAGCCGGTCGGGCAGCTCGCCGTCGAGCGAGACGGTGTTCCAGTGCCGCTTGTTGAGGTGATAGCCGGGCCGTACCTCCGGGTGCGCCACGCGCAGCCGCTCGGCCAGCTCCGGCTCGCATTTGAGGCTCACGGTCAGCGGCAGGGCCGTCAGCGTGGTCAGCGCGAAGATCTTGCCGCCGACCTTGAAGGTGGACACGTCCGGGTGCCGGGAGAAGGGGAATTCCTCGGTCGCGCCGTTGAGGTCCAGACAGGCGGACCGGAGGGCGTTCGCGTCGATCATGGTCACAGTATGGCGCGCCCGGTTCCTGAGCTGACGGCACGTCAGTAGCGGAACAGCTCCTCGCGGGGCACTTGCCCGCGAAGAGCCGTTCCACCGGGGAACGCGGGCCTCAGCGCGCGGACTCCGGCGCCGCCGGACCCGGCTCTGGGGCCGCCCCCGCCGCGGCCCGTCGCATGCACACCCGGGGCCAGCGGTCCAGACCGAGCGCCGCCTCGTGGGCGCGGATGGCCCGCAGCCCCGGAGTCAGCTCGGTGTCGGCCAGGACGCGGAACCCGATCCGGGCGTAGTACGGGGCGTTCCACGGGACCTCGGCGAAGGTGGTCAGGGTCAGCGGGTACGGTCCGGCGGCCTGCTCCGCCCGGTCGATCAGCGCCCGGCCGAGGCCGCGCCGCGCACGGTCGGGGCGCACCGACACCTGCTCGATATGGGTACAGCCGTCGACCGGCTCCCACATCACGTAGGCGGCCGGCCGGTCCTCGGCGCCGCCTTCGCCCGGCTCGTCATGGGCGACCAGCAGCCGGCCCGCCTGCTGATACTCCGTGAGCTGCGCCGTCGTCGGCGGCTCGTCGTCCGCGATCTGCGGCATACCCAGGGCGCGGAACGGCTCTCCGGCGGCCCGTTCGAGGTCACGCAGTGCGGGCAGGTCTTCGGGCGTGGCAATACGGATGATCATCCGGACAGTGTCGCCGTTTCCGCCGGGTGCGGCGACCGGGTTTCGACGGCCGCCGGGTCGCCGCGCCGCAGCAGCGAGCGGCAGCGGCCGGTCTCGGCGGCCGACGATGCCCGCGGCTCAACCCGGTCCGCGGTATCCCGGGGGGAGGAGCCGGGCGCGGCCGCCTGCGACATGACCACCCTCGCGAGGGCCGTCCGTCATCTCGGCACTGCGCCCGGACCGGTCGGCCCCGCCGACAACGGCGCGACCCCGGTCGCACCGGCAGAAGGGCACGCCCCGGTGGCACGGCGCCAATTCCTCGCCGGAGCATTCGCCACGGCGGCCGGTCAGGGACATCCCCCCTTCCATCCACTTGCCCCACCAGGTATCTTGCATCGCATGGAACCAGGTGATTCGACCAAGCAGGCTCGGGCAGCCGCCCAGCTGCGCAAGGGTGTCCTGGAGTACTGCGTACTCGCCCTGATGCGGGACCGCCCCCGCTACGGCGTGGAACTCCTCCATGCCCTGGAGGACTCCGGTGCCCTGGCCACCAGCCAGGGCACGGTCTACCCGCTGCTCTCCCGGCTCCGTCGCGACGACCTGGTCACCACCACCTGGCAGGAGTCCGCCTCCGGACCGCCCCGTCGCTACTACGCGCTCACCGACAGCGGCCGGGCCGCGCTCGACGAGTTCACCCGCGTCTGGCCCGGCTTCCGCAACGCCGTCGACGCCTTCCTCACCACCCCCCATCCCTCCACCGGAGACCTCGCATGAAGACCTCTGCCGACCCCATACGCGACTACCTCTCCGCCGTCGAACGCGAGGCATCCGCGCTCCCCGCCGACCGCCGCCAGGAACTCCTCGCCGACCTCGCCGAACACATCGAGGTGACGCGCGCCGAACGCCCCGATGCCGCGATCGGCGAGGTCCTGGCGGCGCTGGGGGACCCCCGTACGATCGCGGCGACGGCGCTGGCCGAGACGGGGAACGAGGCCGCCGGAGCCCCGGCCCGGAGCGGTGCCGGCGCACCTGCCCGGCGCGGCAAGGTGCACCCCCTGGTGCCACTCCTGATGCTGACCCTCTCGATGCCCTTCACGATGATCTTCTCCATCGGCCCCGACGCGGCGTTCGACCCCGGCCCGGTGTTCGGCTTCCTGTTCCGCGTCACCGGCGCGGTACTTCTCTGCACCTCGGTGCACTGGACCGCCGTCCAGAAGACCACCGGTGTACTGCTCGCCGTCATCGTGCCGACCACCGCCATCGTCACCTGGAACGTGATCAGCGGCTGGGCGGCGGGCGAAGTCCAGGCCCTCCTGGGCAACCTGGGAAGCCTCGCCCTGATGGTCGGCACGGCAGTATGGCTCTGGCGGGTCCGCCGCGCCTGAGCGCGGCCGGACGTCCGGCCGCCGCGGCCCCGTACCGCCACTGGCCGGTGACACCGCCTCGGCTCCGGGACCGGGACTCCGACCGCTCCCGCGCGGTGGCCGCGGCCCGGCCCCCGGGCCGCGGCCGAGGCGGTGTCACCGGGCCGTCGCGCCGTACCGGATCAGTTCGTCGGCCGGGTCGTTGACCGGCTGCGGGGTGCCCGTGAGGTCCATGACGAACAGCGGGATGTACAGCTCGTCGGCGCGGGAGCGGGCGTCCCGGGCATAGCCCGCCAGGGAGAAGAAGACCGCTGTGGCCGAGTCGTTGAGGCCGTTGAGCCAGACGCACTCGATCTCACGCAGGGCCGTGGACCGGGTCGTCGGATCGACCTGCGCCACCACGCCACGGCCGCGCAGGTCCACGCCGGAGGCGGTCCGTTCCTGGGTCCGGGCGACATCCGTGTAGCCCAGCCACTTCAGGTACTGCGCGGCGGCGGTGACGCAGTCCCGGGCGGTACGGATGGTGACCGGCCGGAACGCGGGCCGCGCCACGGCGGGCACGGGGCCCGGGGCGGTCGCGGGCAGCGGCTCGGCCGCGGTGCGCAGCGGGCCGGCGGCCGGGAAGTTCGGCGGCGGCGGGACGGGTGCGGGCATGACGGGGACGCGGACCACGGTCCCGCACACACAGCCGGATTCGGGCGCCGGCCAGTCGTCCTGGCGCCCGCAGCTGTCACAGCGCACCTCCACCCAGGAGCCCTGCCAGGTGCGGTGCACTATCTCGACGGGCAGTCCGCCGGGCAGCACGGGCAGGGTCAGCGGGGCGCCGCACGCACACGGGAAGGTGGGCGGGGTGAAGGCGTTCTCGCGGCGGCACGTCGGGCACCGCACCGGCACGCTGTCGGCCATGGTCGGCTCCTGGCTGGTAGATCGGCGGACGGATCGGCTCTGCTGGCGCCTTCCATGCTCTCGCCAAACGCGGGCGGACGAGGCCGAAATGCATGGAGCGGCGCAGGACGGGCGGAGACATCCGGGGGAGCACAGCGCATCCGGGGAGAGGAGTACGGCGCACACGGGGCGCGCGGGCGGCGCACACGGTGCCCGTACCGCGGATGTCCGCAGGGCCCGGCGGGCGTTGCCGCCGAGTACGGGCCGGCCACTCCGAAACGGGCCGGCCGGTACGGAGGCGCGTGACAGCCCACCGCCGTCCGTCAGTCCGTGGTGCACCGGGGCCGACCGGGGGAGCGGGGGCGGGCGTTGGCGGGTGTTCCGGGCGGCGGCCGGGCCTGGGCGCGACAGGGAAAGTGTCGGCCCGGCCGCCGCCCGGAAGCGCGGGGTCCGGAAGCGCGGGGCCCGGTGGCGCGTCCGGGCACGTCCCCGGGCTCAGGCGCCGGCGGTGTGCCCGGAGAGGCGTTCGACGCCGCGGAGGAGGGCGGAGTGGTCGAGACCGCCGTCGCCCTGGGCGCGCAGGGCGGCGACGAGGCCCGCGACGACCGTGCCGACGGGCAGGGCGGCGCCGACCGCGCGGGCGGCGTCGGTGACGATGCCCATGTCCTTGTGGTGCAGGTCGATACGGAAGCCGGGCGCGAAGTCGCGGTTGCGGAAGTTGTCCTTCTTGCGGGTCAGGACGGTGGAGCCGGCCAGACCGCCGTTCAGGACGTCGAGGGCGGCGGCGAGGTCGACGCCGGACTTCTCCAGGAAGACCACGGCCTCGGCGCAGGCTTGGATGTTGACGGCGACGATCAGCTGGTTGGCGGCCTTGACCGTCTGGCCCGAACCGTGCGGACCGCACCGGACGACGGTCCTGCCCAGCGTCTCCAGAATCGGCCGGGCCGCGTCGAAGTCGGCCTGGGCGCCGCCGGCCATGATGGACAGGACCGCCTCGACGGCACCCGCCTCACCACCGGAGACCGGCGCGTCCAGCACCCGGATCCCGAGCCGCCCGGCCGCCTCGGCGAGGTCGATGGAGGTCTGCGGGGTGATCGAGGACATATCGATCAGCAGCGTCCCCGGCCTGGCGTGGGCGAGGACGCCGTCGGGGCCGTAGGCGACCGCCTCGACCTGAGGGGAGGCGGGCACCATCGTGATGACCACATCCGCGTCCCGCACCGCCTCGGCGACGGACGCGGCGGCGGTGCCGCCGGCCGCGGCCAGCCGGTCCAGCTTGTGCCGCTCCAGCGTGTAACCGGTCACGGTGTAACCGGCCTTGAGGAGATTCTCGGCCATGGGCGAACCCATGATCCCCAGCCCGATCCACCCGATCCTGGGCAGGCTGCTCATACGGACACCTCTTTCCCGCTCGTTTCCCGCTCGATTCGGCTTTCCGCTCCAGGGGGACGCGTACTCCCGCGGGCGAGGCGCGACGCACCCGACCCGGGCCGACGGCCACGGCGTCAGCGGGCGGCACGCAGGGGCCGCGGCAGCCAGGCGAAGGCCGCCTCGCCGGTGACGTCGCCCGGCCGGTACTCCAGACCGGTCCAGCCGGCGTAGCCGTTCTTCCGCAGCCGGTTCAGCAGCGCGGCGAAGTCCAGCGTTCCGGTGCCCGGTGCGCCGCGGCCGGGGGTGTCGGCGATCTGGACGTGCCCGGTCCGCGCGGTGTGGCGGTCGATGACCTCGGCCAGGTCCTCGCCGTTCATCGACAGGTGGTAGAGGTCCATCAGGAACCGGGCGTTGTCCAGCCCCGTCGCCGCGTTCACCGCGTCCACGACCTCCATCGCCCGCGGGGCGCTGACGATCGGACAGGCCGGGGACTCCGTCGCGTTGAGCGCCTCGATCAGCAGCGTGCCCCCGGCTTCCGCGACCGCGCGGGCCGCCGACGTCAGATTCGTGAGCGCCAGCGCGTCCTGTTCCGCCGCCGGCACCCCCGCGACGCGGTTGCCGTAGAGGGCGTTGAAGGAGGTGCACCCCAGCGAGCGGGCGAAGTCCACCGCCACCGGGACGTTCGCCCGGAATCCCCGCGACAGCGCACCCGGGACGGACAGCGCTCCCCGGTCCGGGCCCGGCAGCTGCCCCGCGTAGAAGTTCAGCCCCACCAGCCGCGTCCCCGCGTTCTCCAGCGCCGTGCGCAGCGAGTCCAGTTCGGCGCGCTCCGGAACCGGGGCGTCCGGCCACGGCCACCACAGCTCCACCGCGGTGAAGCCCGCCGCCGCGGCGGCCGCGGGCCGCTCCCGCAGCGGGAGTTCGGTGAACAGGATCGACAGATTGACGCTGAAGCGCGTGTCCGGGAATCCCATGGGGCGCGTCACTCCTTCCGGAATGTGGAATTGAATTTCTGCTCACTGGAACCCTGCCCGGCCTGTTCGAGGGCTGTCAAGAGGGGGCGGGGCGTTTTCTGGTGGCCGGGGCGGAGCGCGCGTAGGTTGAGCGCCGTGCGATTGAGACTGGAATTCACGACGGAGCCGTTCGATCTGGACGAGGCGCCCGCCCATGCGGTGGTGGGGCGGGACGTGGTGACGGGCGCCGAGTTGGACGCCGTGGACGTCGGTCCGTTCGGCAACACGGCCGAGGGCGACGCGGACCGGGTGCTCGACGTGGTGGCCGCCCTGCTGCGCGAATCGCTGGCGGCGGGCGCCACCCGGATCTCCGTGCAGGTCAACGTGATTGCGGAAGCCGACGGGGCCGCGGGGGCCGCGACATGACCCGGCCCGCCGACCACCCGTTCGTCGAGGCGGTGAAGCCGCTGGTGGAGGCGATGGGCGGGCAGCTGGTCGCGCCGGACTTGGCGCAGGGCGACGATGTCGTCCTGACCTGGGAGGGAGTGGATCGGGTGGCCGTGCGGCTCCCGCATCTGTCGGACTCGCTCGACCACCTCCTGGCCGAACTCCGGCGCCGGCACGGGATGCCGCTCGCCGAACTCGACCGCAGGACCAAGCAGTCGGTCGTCCGGATTCTGGAGACCCGCGGAGCCTTCTCCGTCCGGCACGGCGTGGAGATCGTCGCGAACGCCCTCGGGGTCAGTCGGTTCACCGTCTACAACTACCTGAACAGGGAGAACGCCGCCAAGGAGGCCGACTGAGGCGCCCCGGCCGCCGGGCCGCGTCCTGATCCCGCGAGCCGCCGTCCGGGTTTCCCGGGCGGCGGCCAGGGCGTTGCCAAGTTTTCAACAAAGTGTTGACGTGGTGTTGCGGGGGGTCTTAGCTGTCTCCAGCCAACAGAGCCGTCCAGCATCAGGCCACGGAGGCTGTCTGTGTCCTCGCTCCCGCCACCGGGTCTGACCCGGTTCAACGCAGCCGACGACAACGCGGCGCAGGCCGCACTGCACCAGGTGTGTACCAGCCGGGCATGGGCGGCGCGCCTGCTCGCCCGGCGCCCGTACGCCACCACCGACGCCCTGTATGCCGCGAACGACGCCGCCGTGGCCGAACTGACCGCGGCGGACCTGGCCGAGGCGATGGCCGGGCATCCGCCCATCGGCCGGCCGGAGTCCGGCGACGCGGCCGCCGCCCGCGAACAGAGCGGCATGACCGGCGCCTCCGCCGCACTCACGGCGGAGATGCGCCAACTGAACCTGGACTACCAGGAGAAGTTCGGCCAGGTCTTCCTGATCTGCGCCGCCGGCCGCACCGCGGAACACCTGCGGGACGCGATCCGGCACCGGATCGGCAACACACCGGAACGGGAACGGGAGATCGTCCGTGGCGAGCTCGCCGAGATCAACCGGCTTCGGCTGACCCGCCTGACGGAACGCGCGGAAGGAGGCACGGCATGAGCGGTACGACGGCCGCACCGGCGTCGGTGTCCACGCACATCCTGGACACCAGCGTGGGCCGCCCCGCGGCGGGCGTCCCCGTCACCCTCGCGGTGCGCTCCGGCCCCGGCGGTGCCTGGTCCGCGCACGCCGCGGCCACGACCGACGCGGACGGGCGCTGCACGGACCTGCCGGCCCTGCCGGCGGGCACCACCCAGGCACGGCTCGTCTTCGCCGTCGAGGAGTACGCCGCGGCCGGCCGGCCCGGCCCGGCGGAACGGCACCGCGGCGGCCCGCAGGACGGGCACCACCGCATCCCGCAGGCCGAGGAACGGCAGGACGCCCCCCGCACAGGGGACAGCGGTGCCTTCTTCCCGGAAGTGGCGGTCACCTTCGCCGTCCGGCCGGGCGAGCACCATCACGTACCGCTGCTGCTCAACCCATTCGGCTACTCCGTATACCGAGGGAGCTAGCACCGACATGACCGTTCAGCACCGCCCGGCCCGCCCCGCGATTCTCGGCCAGAACCAGTACGGCAAGGCGGAGAACCGCGTCGTCAAGATCACCCGTGACGGCGGCACCCACCACATCAGGGACCTCAACGTCTCGGTCGCGCTCTCCGGCGATCTCGAAGAGGTCCACCTCTCCGGTTCCAACGCCAACTGCCTGCCCACCGACACCACCAAGAACACCGTGTTCGCCTTCGCCAAGGAGCACGGCATCGAATCGGCCGAACAGTTCGGCATCCACCTGGCCCGGCACTTCGTGACCAGCCAGGAGCCGATCACCCGGGCGCGGATCCGCGTGGAGGAGTACGCCTGGGAGCGGATCGCCACCGCCGGCCCGACCGCCCCCGGCGCCGACGAGGTCCGGCACTCCTTCGCCCGCAAGGGCCAGGAGACCCGCCTCACCCAGATCACCTACGACGGTGAGACCTGGGAGGTCATCTCCGGTCTGAAGGACCTGGTCGTGCTGAACTCCACCGACTCGGAGTTCTGGGGCTACATCAAGGACCGGTACACCACTCTCCAGGAGGCGTACGACCGCGTCCTCGCCACCGAGGTCTCCAGCCGCTGGCGGTTCAACTGGACCGGCGACACGCAGCCGATGCCCGCCTGGGAGCGTTCCTACGAGCAGGTCAGGACGCATCTGCTGCAAGCCTTCGCGGAGACCTACAGCCTCTCCCTCCAGCAGACCCTCTACCAGATGGGCTCGCGCGTCATCGAGCACCGCCCCGAGGTCGAGGAGATCCGTTTCTCGCTGCCGAACAAGCATCACTTCCTCGTGGACCTGAAGCCGTTCGGGCTGGAGAACGACACCGCCGACGGCGCCGTGTACCACGCGGCGGACCGTCCGTACGGTCTGATAGAGGCCACGGTGCTGCGCGACGGCGCCGAAGCCCGGATCCCGCTGGACCTGACCACCATCTGACCGGCCTCTGACGGCCCCTGCGCAGCGCGCCGTGCCGTGGGTCCCTCCCCTCCCCACAGCGGGGCGGGCGCGCCTCCGGATCCCACGGGGACCGGCGCGGGGCACCGCCATCGTCCAGGGGCACCCCCCTCGCCCGTCACAGAAGAAGGAAGCACCATGGCTGTACCGGGATCCCCGGACCGCGCGGTCGAGGACCACGCGGCCGCGCGGATCGTCATCGAGAACTGCGCCATCGCCACGGTCGACGCCCACGACACCGAGTACGCCACCGGCCATATCGTCGTCGCCGGGGACGTCATCGAGTCGGTGGGCGCGGGCCGGGCCCGCGCGGACCTGGCGGGCGTCGTCCGCCGGATCGACGGCACGGGGCAGCTGGCCACCCCCGGCCTGGTCAACACCCACCACCACTTCTACCAGTGGCTCACCCGCGGACTCGCCACCGACCACAACCTGTTCGACTGGCTGGTCGCGCTCTACCCGGCCTGGGCCCGTATCGACGTCCCGATGCTCGCCGCCGCCACCCAGGGCTCGCTCGGCATGCTGGTCAAGGGCGGTGCCACCACCGTCAGCGACCACCACTACGTCTTCCCCGAGGGCGCCGGTGACCTCGTCGGCGCCGAACTGGCGGCGGTCGCCGAGATCGGTGCCCGGATCACCCTGGCCCGTGGCTCCATGGACCGCGGTGCGAAGGACGGCGGGCTGCCGCCGGACTTCGCGGTGGAGACCACCGAGGGCGCCCTGCTGGCGACCGAAGCGGCCATCGACACCCACCACGACCCCGCCTTCGGGTCGATGGTGCACATCGCCGCGGCGCCCTGCTCACCGTTCTCCGTCTCCACCGAACTCCTGCGGGAGAGCGCCGAGTTGGCCCGCCGCAAGGGGGTGCGGCTGCACACCCACGGGTCGGAGACCGTCGAGGAGGAGGCGTTCTGCCGCCAGCTCTTCGGCATGGGCCCCACCGACTACCTGGCGTCCACCGGCTGGCTGGGCGGCGACGTGTGGATGGCGCACTGCGTCCATCTGCACGACTCCGATATCGACGCCTTCGCCCGCACCGGCACCGGCGTCGCGCACTGCCCGTCCTCCAACGCCCGCCTCGCCGCCGGTATCGCCCGCGTCCCCGACCTGCTCGCGGCCGGCGTCCCGGTCGGCCTCGGCGTGGACGGCACCGCCTCCAACGAGTCCGGCGAACTCCATACCGAACTGCGCAACGCCCTGCTCGTCAACCGCCTCGGCCCCCACCGCGAAGCCGCCCTCAACGCCCGCCAGGCACTGCGGCTGGGCACCTACGGGGGCGCGCAGGTCCTCGGCCGGGCCACCGAGATCGGCTCGCTGGAGGCGGGCAAGCTCGCCGATCTGGTGCTGTGGAAGCTGGACGGCCTCGGCCACTCCTCCATCGCCGACCCGGTCACCGCCCTGGTCTTCGGCGCCGCCGCCCCGGTCACGCTCTCCCTGGTGGGCGGCCGGCCGGTCGTCGAGGACGGCCGCCTGACCCGCGTCGACGAGGACACCCTCGCGCGCACCGCGCGCACCGAGGCCCGGCGGCTGGCCCGGATCGCCGCCGCGGACTGAACTCCCGGCCACCGGTACGCCGTTGACGCGTACCGCCCCCGACCGGGCCGGGAGGGACGGCTCCCGGCCGGGCCCGTGGATCCGAGCGGGATCCGCGGGCGCCGGACCCGGGGACGCGGGGAGAGCACCCCCGCGCCCCCGGGCCGGTCCACCGCCGCACCGCCGCACCGCCGAACCGCCACTCTGCCGCGCGCCACCGGCCCGCCCGGCTGCGCACCCCTCTCGTCCCCCTCCTCCCTCGTACGACCTCCCGCCCCACGCACCACTCCGCACGCCCTCCGTGACAGCCTCGCCCCGCCCGTTCAGAGCGGTGCAGAAAACGACAGGAGGCCCGCAGTGGCCCCACGCCCCGGGCAGCAGCCGGAGGCCGACCGCAGACACCCGGTCGACCGGACCCTCCCACCCGTCAAGATGGTCACCAGCGGCCTCCAGCACGTGGCCGCGATGTACGCGGGGGTGGTGGCCCCGCCGATGATCGTCGGCCCGGCCTGCGGTCTGCGCCCCGCCGAGACCGCGTTCCTGATGGGCGCCAGTCTCTTCACGGCGGGTATCGCCACCCTGCTACAGACGCTGGGCTTCTGGAAGATCGGGGCGAAACTCCCCTTCGTCAACGGCGTCTCGTTCGCGGGCGTCACCCCGATGGTCGCCA
The DNA here is from genome assembly GCF_046549095.1 of Streptomyces sp. x-80. Taxonomy (NCBI): domain Bacteria; kingdom Bacillati; phylum Actinomycetota; class Actinomycetes; order Kitasatosporales; family Streptomycetaceae; genus Streptomyces; species Streptomyces sp. x-80. The sequence goes on along the minus strand of NZ_JAJPWM010000012.1, from coordinate 33,674 downwards.
TCGGCCAGGCGCAGAGCCCCCGCCACGCGCTGCCGGTCATCTTCGGCGCGGTGCTCGTCGCCGGTGTGCTGGGCTTCCTGCTCGCCCCCTGCTTCTCCAGGCTCGTACGGTTCTTCCCGCCGGTGGTGACCGGCACCGTCATCACCCTGATCGGTCTCTCCCTGCTCCCGGTGGCCTTCAGATGGTCCCAGGGCGGCAGTGAACACGCCCCGGAATACGGCTCGTTGACCAACATCGGGACGGCCGCGCTGACCTTCGTCATCGTGCTGGTGCTGCGCCGGGTGCTGCGCGGCTTCCTCCGGCAGATCGCGATCCTGCTCGGCCTGGTCGCCGGCACGCTGATCGCGATACCCGTCGGGATCACCCGGTTCTCCGCCCTCGGCGCGGCGGATCTCGTCGGCTTCCCGGTGCCCTTCCACTTCGGGGCGCCGCGGTTCGAGATCGCCGCCATCGTCTCGATGTGCCTGGTCATGCTGGTCTGTATGACCGAGTCGACGGCCGACATGCTGGCCCTCGGCAGGATCGTCGGCCGCCCGGCGGACGAGCGCACCATCGCGCGCGGACTGCGGGCCGACACCCTGGGCACGGTGGTCAGCCCGTTCTTCAACGGCTTCGCCAACAGTGCCTTCGCCCAGAACATCGGCCTGGTCGCGATGACCGGAGTGCGCAGCCGGTTCGTCGTGGCGACCAGCGGCGGCATCCTCATCGTGCTGGGCCTGTGCCCGGTGGCCGCGTCGGTGATCTCACTGGTCCCGCTGCCGGTCCTGGGCGGCGCGGGCATCGTGCTCTTCGGCTCGGTGGCCGCCAGCGGGATCCAGACACTGGCCTCGGCCACGCTGGAGAAGGGCGAGAACGCGCTGATCGTGGCGGCGGCCCTCGGCATCGGCCTGATCCCGATAGCGGCACCGGACTTCTACCACGCCTTCCCGAAGGACCTGCTGGTCGTCCTGGACTCCGGTATCAGCACCGGCTGCCTGGTCGCCCTCGTCCTCAACCTCGTCTTCCACCACCTCGGCGGCCGGCGGCCGGACGGCGGGCCCGGTCCGCTGGACGCCGGGGCCGGGGGCGGCCACGAGGAGACGGACCTCCCGCGGCGCCCCGCGCACGGTGAGCCGGACGCCGCCGGGTTCGCGGCGGCCCCCGCGCACTGAGCGGCCGGGCATGGCAACGGCCCGCAGGGGAGCGGCACCATCCGCTCCCGTACGGGCCGTTGGGTCATGCGGGGTGCCGGCGGCGGCACCGGGGCGGCGCGGGGCCGCCGGGGGTCAGCCGATGTGGTAGGAGTCGCCGTAGGTCTTCCAGTCCAGCGGCGGCTTCAGGTCGAGGTTGCCCTTCTTGAGGAAGACACGCTGCTCGGTGTCCACCCGGCCGGTGTCCTCGTGGGCCTTCTCCTGCTTCATGGCCCAGACCCTGGCGTCCAGGAAGGCGTTGAGGTACTTGACCTCGTCGCCGCCCTGGGCCGGCGTCTTGGCCGACTTCAGCGCGCGCTTGCGGATGCTGGAGAAGCTGGTCTTCTCGTCGCCGTCGCCGTGCATCACGATCGCGTCGTAGTACGCGAACTGGCCCAGGACGCCGATCCCGTCGGCCTTGCCCTGCTTGACCGCGGGGTCGAAGTAGACCCGGTCGCGCTCGTCGTTCTGGGCCTGCTGGAAGGCGGTGTCCTGGGCGGCCTTCTCCCAGTCCTTCTTGAAGTTCGGGTCCAGGCCCTTGTGGGAATCGGAGCCGTTCACCTTGCGCAGCGCGGGGAGGTACTTGGCGAGGACGTTGTCGGGCTTGCGCTTGGTGTAGAGCTCGACGAGATCCAGCATGTCACCGGTGCCGGAACAGAATCCGATGATGCCGGCGGTGTAGCCGCGGCCGTCATCGATGTCGTCGATCCACTTGTACCACTTCTTCCACTCCAGCGAGGAGTTCTCCGCGCTGGAGACCAGCTGCATGGCGATCTCCTTCTTCGCGGGATCGTCCAGGCCGGTGGCGGCCCGCGCGGTGAGCGGCGCGGCGTGGGCCACGGCATGGGCGGGCGCGGCCGGGGACACGGTGCCGGCGACCGCCGTCGCCGGCACCGCGAGCAGGGCGAGACCGAGGGCGACCCGGGTCGCGGTCTTGGGCAGAGCTCTGCTGATCGATCGGGTGCGCATGGATGGCCTCCAAGTCGAGGTGGTCCGAGGGGGGTTCCCCAATCGTTAGGAAGCTTTCCTACCAGACTTGAAGGGTGCCGTATACCCGTCCAGCCGCACCAACCCGAGCCGCCACAGCCGCTGTTGGCGGCATCACGGCGTCCCGGGTTCCGCTTCCGGCGCTCCCCGGCCCACGCCCGGCCGTCAGTTCCCGGCGTCCGGCCGCCAGGTGTACGGGGTGGTCGTGGCCACCGGGACCAGACCGAGCCGGGCGAGGATCGGACGGCTGGTGTCCAGCGCGTCGACCTGGACGTAGCGGAAACCGCGCGCCACGGCGAGGGTGGCGCGGGCGGCGACCAGCGCCCGGTAGAGGCCGCGGCCCCGCCAGTTGGGCAGCGTGGAGCCGCCCCACAGGGAGGCGAACTCGGTGCCGGGGTGGAAGCGGACCCAGGCGGCGCAGACCACCTCGCCCGCGAGCGACTCGGCGACCAGCACGGTGCACGGGTCGCCGCCGCCGGACACCCATCGCTCCATGGCCGGCGCCAGCCAGCTCTGGTCGCCGCCCCAGACCTCCTGCGACAGCGCTCCGATACGGTCGAAGTCGGCCCGGGAGGTGACCTCGTGCAGCCGTACGCCCTCCGGCAGCCGCGGCTCGGCGGCGATCTCGGCCGCCTCGCCGATGATCACCGTCTCCTGCTCACCGGGCGTGAAACCGGCCGACCGCAGCCGGTCGGGCAGATCGGCGGGCAGGTCGTAGCCGTAGTGCTTCCACTCGACCGGCTGGCCGAGCGCGGCGAAATGATCCCGCTGGGCGGCGATGAAGGCGTCCAGCTCGGGCCCGTCGAGACCGCCCAGATCGCGGTAGAGGATCAGCCCGCCCTCCCCGGGGACGAGAACGCGCACGACCGGGCCGACGCGCTCGGCCCCGCCCAGCTCGGGGGAGAAGGTGCGGGCGCGCAGCTGCTCGTCGTACGCGGCGCGGTAGGCGGCCGCCCGTTCGGAAGTGTCATCTGTGGTCATCCGGGCACTCCACCACACCGGGCACCGCGGAGCGACCGGTTTGCGACGCGCGCCCGGCGCGTGGTGCGCCGGCTGCCCTGCGCGGCGCGCCCAGGGCTCCGCCGGCGTCCGCCCGCGGTCAGCCCAGCAGCCCGCGCAGCAGGTCGCGGATGTCCGGTGCCGGATCGAAATCCGCTGCGGGGAAGGAGAGTTGGTGCAGTACGACGCCGTCCAGGTGGTCGAGCAGGATCCGGCCGTGCCGCTCCGGTGCCGGGGAGCCGAAGCGGCGTGCCCGCTCCGCGCTCCAGGCGAGCACCGTCTGCCGCCCTCGGGCGAGCGGGGCGCGCAGCTCGGGGCGGGCCGAGGACTCCAGGAAGAGCGCGAAGCGGGCGGCGGTGCGGGCCCGCCCGGGGCCGGTGGCGTGCCGGACGAAGGCGGCCATCGCCTCGGCCAGTTCACCGGGATCGGCCGGATCGGTGCCGGCCGCGAACGACTCCCAGTCGCGGCGCTCCAGGCTCTGGAGGTGATCGACGATGCCGTCGATCAGCGCCGTGCGGTTGCGGAAGTAGTTCGACGTGGTGCCCGTGGGGACCCCCGCGGCGGTGTCCACGGCCTGATAGGTCAGCCGCCGGGAGCCCTCGGCCCCCAGCACCTCGACCGCCGCGTCCAGTACCTCGTCCCGCCGTCGTGCCACGCCGCCCGCTCCTTGTCCTACGTGTACCGTGCTTGACTACTATAAAAATAGTATCGTGAAGTCATGGAGCCCTCGGCGGCCATCGTCGGCGGCGGCGTCGGCGGACTGGCCGCCGCGATAGCGCTGCGCGCGGGCGGCTGGCGGGTCGACGTCCGCGAGCGGGCCACCGCCCTGCCGGCCGGCGGCACCGCCCTCGCGCTGTGGCCCTTCGCGCTGCGGGCGCTCGACACCCTCGGCGCCGGTGCCGCCGTCCGGAGCCTCGGGCGGCCGCAGACCGGCGGCGCCTTCCTCCGCCCGGACGGCCGCCGCATCGCCCCCATCGACATCGCGGGCCTCGAACGGCGCACCGGCGACACCGTCCACGTCCTCTCCCGCCCCGCGCTGCTGCGCGTCCTGCGCGAGACCCTCGGCCCCGGGGCGGTGCGCCTCGGTGCGCCGGTCGAGGGCGCCGAGCTGCCTGCGCTGGAGCGGGAGTACGACGTGGTCATCGCGGCCGACGGCATCAACAGCCGGATCCGGGCCGCCCTGTTCGGGACCGGGTACCGCGCGGTGTACTCGGGCACCACCGGCTGGCGCGGCACGGTCGCCGGCGACACCGGGACCGTCACCGAGACCTGGGGGGAGGGGCGGCGCTTCGGCGTCACCCCGCAGGAAGGGGGCCGCATCAACTGGTTCGCGGGGGCCGCGGCGCCGGAGGGTGCCCGCGCGGCGGAGGGGGAAGTCGCCGTACTGCGCGCCTGGTTCGGCCACTGGCACGCCGGGGTGCGCGACATCCTCGACCGCCTGGTGGAGGCCGAGGTGCTGCGGCACGGCCTGTACCACCTCGCCGCGCCGCTGCCGTCGTACGTCTTGGGCCGTACGGCGCTGATCGGCGACGCCGCGCATGCGATGACCCCGGATCTGGGGCGCGGTGCCTGCGAAGCGCTGGTGGACGGGGTGGAGTTGGCGGCCGCCCTGCGGGCAGCGCCGGATGTGCCGGCCGCACTGCGGGCGTACGACGCGCGGCGCCGGCCGTACACCCGGCGAATGGCCCGGATAGCGCGGGTGATGAGCCGGATGGCGCGGATGCGGCACTGCACGGGGGCGCGGAACGCGGTGCTGCGCGCGGCGCTCGCGGTCGGCGGCCCGCCGGGGTGACCGCCGGCGTGCGGCGTGCGCGACGGTGACCGCGAGCGCCACGGTCACCATTTGTTGCCGTACGGCCACCCTACGTAGTGAAATGCCGGATATGCTGCATTGGCTCTGAAGGTACGTCAATGAGTGATTCCGAGGCCATATGCGCGCACCGGCCGCGCCACGGAGAGGGGTTCCGCGGTGAACCAGGAAGCCAACGACCCGGACAACGACCCCCCGGGAGCGGGCCGGTCCGCCGCCCTGGAGTCCACCGCCGACGCGCTGCTGCCAGGGGTGCGCGCGGACCTCGAACGGCTCGCGGCCATCCCCTCCATCGCCTTCCCCGGCCTCTCGCCCGAACCGGTCCTCCAGGCACGTGACCTCGTCGTCGCCCTGCTGCGGGACGCCGGCGTGACCGGCATCGGGGAACTGAACCTGCCCGAAACCGCCCCCGTCGTCACCGCCACCGTCCCGCCGCCCACCCCCGACGCCCCCACCGTCCTGCTCTACGCCCACTACGACGTCCAGCCGTCCGGGGACGAACACCGCTGGGCCTCACCGCCCTTCGAGCCCACCGGCATCCCGGGCGGCGTCCGCGCCCGCGGTATCGCCGACGGCAAGGCCAACGTGATGGCCCATATCGGCGCGCTGCGGGCCTACGGCGGCCGGCCCCCGGTCGGCATCAAGATCATCTTCGAGGGGCAGGCAGAGCACGGCAGCGCCTTCGACGCCTACCCGCCCACCGATCCCGGGATGTTCGCCTGCGACGCGATGCTCATCGCGGACACGGGCAACATCCGCCCCGGCACCCCCACTCTCACCACCGCCCTGCGCGGCGCCGCCGACCTCTTCATCGAGGTCCGCACCCTTGACGCCGCCGTGCACAGCGGCGCGTACGGCGGCGCCGCCCCCGACGCGCTGCTCGCCCTCGTCACGGCGCTCGCCACCCTCCACGACGTGCACGGCGATGTCGCCGTCGCGGGCCTGCGCCGCGAACCCTGGGACGGCACCACCTTCACCGACGACGAGTTCCGGGAGCTGGCCGGCATCACCGACGGCACCCCCCTGATGGGCTCCGGCGGCCTCGGCGAACGGCTGTGGAGCGGCCCGGCGATCACCGTCGTCGGCCTCGACGCCCCGCCCGTCACGCCCGCCGCCCCCGCCGTCGTGCCGCACGCCCGTGCCGCGCTCAACCTCCGCGTCCACCCCCGCCAGGACCCCCGCGAAGCGCTCACCGCCCTCGTCCGCCACCTGGAACGGCTGCGCCCCTTCGGCATCCCGCTCACCGTCACCCCCGGCGGTGTGCGCCCCGGTTACGAGGCCGCCACCGGCGGGCCCGCCTACCGCGCCGCCCGCAGCGCACTGCGCCGCGCCTGGGGCACCGACCCCGTGCACACGGCGGCCGGCGGCTCGTTTCCCCTGGTCAACAGCCTGGCCGAGGCGGTGCCCGACGCCGAGATCCTGCTCTTCGGCCCCGCGGACCAGCTCTGCCACCGGCACGGCCCCGACGAGCGCGTGCTGCTGTCCGAACTGCGCGGCGCGCTGCTCGCCGAGGCGGCCTTCTTCGCCGAATACGCCGAGACGCACCGGGCCGCGACGTACCGGGCCGGGGGCACCGTATGACGGTCCCGCGGGCGCCCGAACCGCCCGCCCCGCCCGCCGCCGCCCCCGCGGAACCGCCGCCCGCGAAGCGGTTCACCTTCCCCAGCGCCGTCACCGTCCTGGCCGTCGTCACCCTCGCGGTCTGGCTGCTGGCCTTCGTCATCCCCTCCGGCACCTACACCCGCAACGGCCACGGCGCCCCCGTCCAGGGCACCTACCACCGCGCGCCGTCCGCCCAGACCTTCCCCGACCGCCTCGACGACCTCTTCCTGTCACCCGTCAACGGCCTCTACGGCATCAAGGACGCCAGGACGGGGCAGGTCGGCCCCGGACTGAGCGGCGAACTGTACGGCAGCGCGGGGGTGTTCCTCTTCGTGCTCGCCATCGGCGCGTTCATCACCGTGGTCTTCGCCACCGGCGCCCTGGACCGCGGCATCGGCCGCCTCGCCCACCGGCTGCGCGACCGCGGCGCACTCCTGATCACCGGCGTGATGGCGGTCTTCTCCCTCCTCGGCACCGTCGAGGGCTTCGCCGAGGAGACGCTGGGCTTCTACGGGCTGATCGTGCCGCTGATGCTCGCACTCGGCTTCGACCGGCTGGTGGCCACCGGCACGATCATCCTCGGCGCCGGTATCGGCGTGCTCTGCTCCACCGTCAACCCGTTCGCCACCGGCGTCGCCTCGTCCGCCGCGGAGATCTCCCTGGGCGACGGCATCGCGCTACGGGTCGCGATGTGGCTCGTGCTGACCACCGTCACCATCGCCTATGTCGTCCGCTACGCGCGCCGGGTACGCCGGAACCCCGACCGCTCGCTCTGCGGCTTCCTGCCCGGCGACCAGGAACACGCCCGGACCTCGGCGGACGCCGTGGCGCCACCCGGACTGACCGGGCTGCACAGGACGGTGCTGGTGACCGTGGCGCTGGTCTTCGCCTTCATGATCTTCTCGGTGATCCCCTGGGCCGGTGCCCTGACCGGCAACGCCGCCGCGCCCCCGTACGGCTTCGAACTCGACTGGTCCTTCCCGCAGTTGGCGGCGTTGTTCCTGGTGGCCGCGGTGCTGGTCGGGATGCTCGCGCGGATGGGCGAGCAGCGGCTCAGCGCGACGATCGTGCAGGGCGCGGCGGACTTCATCGCGCCCGCGCTGGTGATCGTGCTGGCCCGCGGCGTCACCGTCATCATGAACAACTCGAAGATCACTGACACCGTGCTGCACTCGATCGAGGGCGTGGTCTCCGGCACCCCGTCGGCGGCCTTCGGGGTCATGGTGTTCCTGGTGAACCTGCCGCTGGCATTCCTGATCCCGTCCACCTCGGGCCACGCCACCCTGGCCATGCCGATCCTGGCCCCGCTCGCCGACTTCGCGGGCGTCTCCCGGGCGGTGGTGGTGACGGCCTGGCAGGCCGCCAGCGGCTGGATGAACCTCTGGGTCCCCACCACCGCCGTCATCATGGGAGGCATCTCCCTGGCGAAGGTCGGCTACGACAGATATCTGCGTTTCGTCTGGCCGCTGCTGGCCCTGCTCGCCGTCCTCGTCTGCGGCTTCGTGGCGCTCGGCGCGGTGCTCGGCTGACGGCCGCGCCGGGACGGCGACGTGGCCGGGGTGGCCGCACCAGGACGGGGCGGCCGCGCCGCGTGCCGCCCGGCCTCAGAGGAAGGGCGTCGGCTCGGCCGCCGCCGGCCGCGGCTTGCAGGTGAAACCGAGCTGGCGCAGCGCGCGGACCATCTCGCCGGCGCTGAAATCCCGTGGGTCCTGACCGGTGACGATCCGGCCGACCTGCTTGACGGGAAAGGCGGTGGTGCCGACAAGGACGGAGTCGCCGTCGATCGGCTCCGGCGTGACAGTGCTCATCTTCTGTTCCACCTCGCTCGCCTGAAGGTAGAAGAAAACGCCGGCAATGGTGACACGCATCATGCCTCAACAAGGGTGCGCAGGAATGGAGCCCGAAACCTCACCTTCTCATGGATCCGGACACCCCCAAGGCCCCGGCCGACACGGACCGTGACCCGTCGGCGCGCCGCGCCACGGGCATACCGGCGGCGCGGGCGGCGAACGGGCCGCCGCGCGTCCCGCCAGGGAGATCACTTCTCCGACGCCGATCGAACCGGACTCCACCGCCGGGAACTCCACGGCCGGAACGCCACCGTGCCGAGCACGGCGAAGGGCCCGTACCGCTCGCGGTGCGGCGGCGGGTACGGGCCCCCGGGGCCGGGGTCAGTCCAGCAACTCGTACGCGGGCAGCGTCAGGAAGTCCGCGTAGTCGGCGTCGAGCGCGACCCGCAGCAGCAGATCGTGCGCCTGCTGCCACTTGCCGGCCGCGAACGCGTCGTCGCCGGCCTCGGCGCGGATGCCGGACAGGGTTTCGGCGGCGATCGTGCGTACCAGTTCCGCGGTCACCCTTTCGCCGGTGTGCGCCCCGCTGTCGAAGACGACGCCCGCGTCCACCCACTGCCAGATCTGCGAGCGTGAGATCTCGGCGGTGGCGGCGTCCTCCATCAGGCCGAAGATGGCGACGGCGCCCAGACCGCGCAGCCATGCCTCGATGTAACGGGTGCCGACCTGCACGGCGTCGACCAGGCCCTGGTAGGTGGGCCTGGCGTCCAGGGTGTCCACGGCGATCAGGTCGGCGGCCGTGACGTGCACGTCCTCGCGCAGCCGGTCCTTCTGGTGCGGCCGGTCGCCGAGGACCGCGTCGAAGGAGGCGCGGGCGATGGGGACCAGATCCGGGTGCGCGACCCAGGAGCCGTCGAAACCGTCCCCGGCCTCCCGGTCCTTGTCGCTCTTGACCTTCGCCAGCGCCCGCTCGTTGGCCTCGGGGTCGCGGCGGTTGGGGATGAACGCCGCCATCCCGCCGATCGCGTGCGCACCGCGCCGGTGGCAGGTGCGGACGAGGAGTTCGGTGTACGCCCGCATGAACGGGGCGGTCATCGTCACCGCGTTGCGGTCCGGGAGGACGAACTTGGCGCCGCCGTCACGGAAGTTCTTCACGAGGGAGAAGAGGTAGTCCCAGCGGCCGGCGTTCAGCCCCGAGGCGTGCGCGCGCAGTTCGTAGAGGATCTCCTCCATCTCGTACGCGGCGGTGATGGTCTCGATCAGCACGGTGGCGCGCACGCTGCCCTGCGGGACGCCGAGGTGCTCCTGGGCGAAGACGAAGACGTCGTTCCAGAGGCGGGCCTCCAGATGTGATTCGGTCTTCGGCAGATAGAAGTACGGGCCCTTGCCGAGGTCCAGCAGGCGTCGCGCGTTGTGGAAGAAGTACAGCCCGAAGTCGACCAGCGCACCGGGCACCGGCCGGCCCTCGACCCGGAGGTGACGCTCGTCCAGGTGCCAGCCGCGCGGCCGTACGACGACGGTGGCGAGCTCCGCGGCGGGCTTGAGCGCGTACGTCTTGCCCTCCGGCGAGGTGAAGTCGATCCGGCGCTCGTAGGCGTCGATCAGGTTGAGCTGGCCGGTGACGATGTTCTCCCAGGTGGGCGCCGTGGCGTCCTCGAAGTCGGCGAGCCAGACCCGGGCGCCCGAGTTGAGGGCGTTGACGGTCATCTTGCGGTCGGTGGGACCGGTGATCTCCACCCGCCGGTCGTTCAGCGCGGCGGGCGACGCGGCGACCCGCCAGCTGTCGTCGGCGCGGATATGCGCGGTCTCCGGGAGGAAGTCCAGGGTGCCGGTCCTGGCGATCTCGGCGCGGCGCTCGGCGCGGCGCGCGAGCAGTGCGTCGCGGCGCGGGGTGAACCGGCGGTGGAGTTCGGTGACGAAGGCGAGCGCGGCGTCGGTGAGGATCTCGCCCTGCCGCGCGGGGGTGTTGCCGGGGCCGGCTTCGACGGTGGCCAGCGGGGACGGCGCTGGTGCGGACATGAGCTGTCACTCCATTCGGCGGCGGTGCCCGGCGGCCACCGGGACACCCGCACGGCACGGGGTGCCGTCGGCTCCGGGGTGCGGTCGCGGGCGCCGTCTGGGTGCAAGACGCTTCTGACCTGTGGAGAGTAGTTTCCTTATCGCGGAACTTCAATGGTTTGTTGATGTCGAGACTCCCGGAGCCGGCGGAATCGGCCGGCGGCCGGCGCCGGGTGCCACCACGGCCACGTCGGCTCTGTGGGGTGGGCGATAGCTCGGGAGCCGGCTGGTTGTCCCGGTGCTGCGCCGATCGTTCGGGGCCGGTGCCGGTCGTCCGGGTCCTGCGCGGTCCCGGTCCGGTCGTGGTTCTGTGCCGGTTCCACCGGCGCCCGGCATCGGCGCCCGCCCCGACGGCGTCACTCGCCGCGCCGTCATCACTCCAGTCGGCGCAGATCCTCCGATGTGTCGATGTCGTACGCCTCGGCCACATCCGCGCATTCGACGAACCTGATCGCCGCCGCGTGCTCCCGCAGATAGGCCCGCGCGCCGCGGTCGCCCGCCGCGCTCGCGGCGATCCGCTCCCACCGGTCGGCGCCGAACAGCACCGGGTGGCCACGGTGGCCCCCGTACGTCGCGGCCACCAGTGAGGCGCTGCCCTCGTACGCGGCCACCACCCGGGCCACCGCCGCGGCGCCGATGCCGGGTTGGTCCACCAGCGCCACCACCACCGCGTCCGCCCCCGACCCGGCCAGCGCCGCCAGCCCCACCCGCAGCGAGGAACCCATGCCCTGCGCCCAGTCGGGGTTCTCGGACACGGTGTACGCGGTGAGCTCGGCCCGTTCGCGTACGGCCGCGGCGGCCGCGCCCAGCACGATGTGCACCGGTGCGCAGCCGCCCTCCCGCAACACCCGTGCGGCGTGCTCCACCAAGGGCCGCCCCCGGTGTTCGAGCAGCGCCTTCGGCCGGCCGCCCAGCCGCCGCCCACCGCCCGCGGCGAGCAGCAGCCCGGCGACCTTCCCCCGCTCCTCGGGCCGCGCGGTCCCCGCCGTCCCTCGCGCTCCGGTGGCCTCCGTCGTCCTCGGCGTTCCTGCCGCCCCCGCTGCCTGCGCCGACCGTGGTGTGGGTGTGATGGATGCCTTGGGTGCCATGGGGGACTGCTTACCCCATGGCGCGCCGCTCCGCCCGTGCGTCGGCGTCAGGTCATGTCGCCGGGCGCGCGGGGGCGCGGAATTCTCGGCCGCAATCGGTCGCGGACATGGTGCGTGCCGGTCTCGGCGAGGCGGCGTTCGGTGACGTAACGGTGTATGTGCTCCACGGTGATCTCCGAGACGTCGGAGAGGCCGTACGCGTGGCAGATGAGCTGTACGACGCTGATGCGCCGTTGGTTCGGGCCGGTGTCGGGCCCGGTGCTGGGCTCCATGGCAATCTCCGATCCAGTGATATGCCGGATATTTCCCTGGAAGGGAGAATGCTCCATTCTGTCGCGCTGTACGCATCGGATCGCATCCGCCCATGCCAACGGGTGTCAGGGGGAACGCACGTACTGACGCATGACCGGACCGTGCGGGGGAAGCGTCGCGCGGAGGGCGGCCAACGCCCCTCGTGGGAGCCGGAATCGGCACTGAAAGCGGCACTGGATGCGGCGCTGGGCCTGGACTGAACGCGGCGCGGGACCTGGACTGGACGCGGACTGGACGTGGCGCTGGAGCCGGGGTCCGGAGGGCGGGAGAGGCCGGGGCGGACAGGGAGGGGCGGCCGCGGAACCGGCCCTCAGGCAGGTTCCGGCGCGGGGGTACGGGAGAGCGGATGCGTGGGTCCGGGGAGGCCGGTGGCCCCGATTCGGCTCCGAGCGACTGGGTGGCCGTCGATGCGGAGATCCGGCGCGATCGTGGCGGGTGGGGCCGGGGGTGGAATCGCCGGTCGGCTGTCATCGGATGCCCATGGCCCGCCCCGCGACCCGTATTTCGCTCTCTGTGTGGCGCGATCAGCGGAGAGTGGCGTTAACTGTCCCACATTGTGAAACGGGTCAACGGCCCGGGAGGGCGCCGCCGTTGTGGCACTTGGGGAGAGGCGGGGACGAGTGACCGGGGGTGAGGGTGATCCGCGGGTGAGGGAGCTGCGCGGGGCGGTGTCCCGTATGCGCCGCCAACTGGCCGTGCTGCCCGGCGAGTTACCGGACCGGGCGGTCGCCGAGGACGAGCTGGCCGCGCTGGATGCGATGGTCTGCGCCGGTGTGCCCGAAGTCCCGCGGCTGCGCCGCTCGTTGCTGCTGATAGCCGGCGCGGTCGGCTCGGTCAGCGCACTGTCGCCCGCGCTGACCGAGGTCCGGGCGAGCATCGACCGCTTCGGCCGGTCGCCACGCGGACGATGACGGCGCCGGTGCGTGGACGGTGAAGGTGCCGATGTGCCGGCAGTGAAGGCGTTGCCGTGCGGACAGTGAACGGCGCCGGTGCGCGGGAGAGGCTCGTACGCGCGGGAGGTGCCGGTGCACACGGGAGGGCGGACCGGGGCCGTGTGCGCCCCGGTCCGCCCTCCCGTGTCGGCCGCCTACGCGGGCGTCTGGTTGGCGAGCGCCACCGACAGCTTCGCCGCGACGTCCTGGAGCACCGGTACGACCTTGTCCGTCGATGCCTCCGTCACCCGCCCGGTCGGGCCCGAGATGGAAATCGCCGCCGAGGTGGGGGAGTCGGGTACCGGCACCGCGAAGCAGCGGACGCCGATCTCCTGCTCGTTGTCGTCCACCGCGTAGCCGAGGCGGCGGACCTCGGCGAGCTCTTCGAGGAAGACGTCCGGGTCGGTGATGGTCTTCTCGGTCGCGGCCGGCATACCTGTCCGGCCGAGCAGCGCGCGGACCTCCTCCGGCGGATGACCGGCCAGCAGCGCCTTGCCGACCCCGGTGGTGTGCGGGAGCACCCGCCGGCCGACCTCGGTGAACATCCGCACCGCATGCCGGGACGGCACCTGGGCGACATAGACGATCTCGTCGCCGTCGAGCAGCGCCATGTTGGCGGTCTCACCGGTCTCCTCGACCAGCCGGGCCAGGAACGGCCGGGCCCAGGTGCCCAGCAGCCGCGAGGAGCTCTCGCCCAGCCGGATCAGGCGGGGGCCGAGCGCGTACCGGCGGTTGGGCTGCTGGCGGACGTAGCCGCAGGCGACGAGCGTCCGCATCAGGCGGTGGATGGTGGGGAGCGGCAGTCCGCTGCTGCCGGCGAGCTCGCTCAGGCCCACCTCGCCTCCGGCGTCCGCCATCCGCTCCAGCAGGTCGAAGGCGCGCTCAAGGGACTGGACACCGCCGCTCGCGCCTGCGGGCTTGGCTTCGGCGGCGGAGGTGCTGGCGCTGGACGGCGGCACGTCGCGTTCCTTTCGGGGCGGGTCAGGTCGGGTCTCGGCGGTCTCGGCTCTGGTGTACGGGTGCCGGGCCCGACCGGAGCAGCCTACCGGTCCCCTCCCGCCGACACGCGGCCGATCGCACACTCGTTCCCGCCGGTCAGACCCTGTTTGTCCCGAGGGGCGAGATCGCCGGCCCCGATCCCTTGGGGGTGCCATTGGCGGTAGCTACGTTCTGCTGCACGAAAACTACTGTCCATTCCGTGGAATCCTCCAAGCCGGATCGGGGCAGGTGCCCGGCGTTTCGAAGCGCGGTGCGCGGCGCCCGGCGGCGGCCGACCGCCGGTGGCCGATCGCCGAATCGGTTGCGGGTGAGGGGTCTTGACGGGCCGATGTCCGGCGGGAACACTCGCTCAACAGATTGTTGAATTCGGCGCGCCCGCGTGACGTCTCGCGTGCGGCACAGGGCGTCCCGTGTATCGCGTACCGACCTGGAGCGAGCGAGGAGGGGCCGGGTGTCCGAGGCCGAGTTGGTGCTGCGTGCCACGCGCGTCGTCACGCCGCAGGGGATGCGCGCCGCGTCCGTCACCGTCCGGGGCGGGAGGATCGCGGCGGTGCTGCCGTACGACGCCCGCCCCCCGGCCGGGGCGCGGGTCGAGGACTTCGGTGCCGACGTCCTGCTGCCCGGCCTCGTGGACACCCACGTACACGTCAACGACCCGGGCCGCACCGAATGGGAAGGCTTCCGGAGCGCGACGGGCGCGGCCGCGGCCGGCGGTATCACCACGCTCGTGGACATGCCGCTCAACAGCCTCCCGCCCACCACCACCGTCGGCCACCTCGACACCAAGCGCGCGGCCGCCCGCGGCGCGGCGCACATCGACGTCGGCTTCTGGGGTGGCGCCGTCCCCGGCAACGTCGAGGACCTGCGCCCGCTCTTCGACGCGGGCGTCTTCGGTTTCAAGTGCTTCCTCTCGCCCTCCGGCGTGGACGAGTTCCCCGAGCTCGGCCCGGAGCAGCTGGCCGCCGCCCTCGGCGAGATCGCCCGCTTCGACGGTCTGCTGATCGTGCACGCCGAGGACCCCGGCCACCTGGCGCGCGCCCCGCGGGCGAGCGGCCCGCACTACGCCGGCTTCCTCGCCTCCCGCCCGCGGGCCGGTGAGCACGACGCCATCGCCGGGCTGATCGCGCTCGCCGAACGGCTGGCGGCCCGGGTGCACGTGCTGCATCTCTCCTCCGGTGGCGCGCTGCCGCTGATCGCCGCCGCCAAGCGGGCGGGGGTCCGGATCAGCGTCGAGACCTGCCCGCACTTCCTGACGCTGACCGCCGAGGAAGTCCCGGACGGCGCGACGGAGTTCAAATGCTGTCCGCCGATACGCGAGGCGGCCAACCAGGAGGCGTTGTGGCAGGGCCTGGCGGACGGCACCATCGACTCCGTCGTCTCCGACCACTCGCCGGCCACCGCCGATCTCAAGACCGCCGACTTCGGCACGGCCTGGGGCGGTATCTCCTCCCTCCAGCTCGGCCTGCCCGCCGTCTGGACCGCGGCCCGCCGGCGCGGCCACACCCTGACGGACGTCGCCCGCTGGATGGCCACCGCCCCCGCCGCGCTGGCCGGCCTCGGCCACAAGGGAGCCATCGAGCCCGGCCGGGACGCCGACTTCGCGGTCCTGGCGCCCGAGGAGACGTTCACCGTCGACCCGGCCGCGCTCCGGCACCGCAACAAGATCACCGCCTACGCGGGGAAGACCCTGCACGGCGTCGTACGGTCCACCTGGCTGCGCGGCCGGCGCATCAACGACGGCACCACCCTGACCGAGCCCACCGGCCGCCTCCTGGTACGGCCGCCCGGACACTGACCGGCCGTCAGGGCCGCCGGCCGGTCGCCGGGGCCCACGCCTCGGCGACCTCGATGACCAGGTCCACCACCGGGTCCTTGATATCGCTGTACGCGTCGATATGGCCGTGTTCTCGTATACCTGCCGTCACCCGTCATGTAGCGCCGAGTAGTTACGCGAGGCTGCGGTCGCGCTGTTGGAGGTTGGTGAAGTCGGCGTGCGCTTGCTCGACGGCTTCGGGGTACGCCTCCTGCTTCTCGTGCTCGGCGAGCGCCCGGTAGATGCTCGCGACGCTGGGGGCCTGTCCCTTGCGTTTGCCGGTGGGGATGATCAGGTCGGGCTGGATCTGCTCGACCGACTCGCCGTTCGCCCGGCGTCGGAGCACGGTGTGCAGCATGTCCTCGGTGATGACGGGTGGCCGGCCGCCGTGCTTGCCCTTGCGGGCCGCCGCGTCGAGCCCTTCGAGGGTCGACTCCCGGATGTTCTCCCGCTCGGTCTCCGCCATCGCCGCGAAGAACGCGAACAGCAGACGGCCCGGCCCGCTCGGGTCGTACATCCCGGGCAGGGGCCCGGCGAGCATTTCCAGAACCAGGCCGTGGGCGGTGAGGTGGTCGGCGAGCGCGGTGAGTTCGGCGGCGTCGCGCCCGAGGCGCTTCATCTCGTACACGGTGAAGATGACCCGGCAGTGCGGGGCGTGGGCCTTGATCTGGCGGGCGAGCGCGAGCACGGCCTCGTACTGGGGGCGGACCCGGACGCGGGTGCTGATCTTCTCGGAGAACACCTTGTCGCGTGGGATGCCGTGCTTGGCGAGCGCGTCGAGCTGCGACTGGAGTTCCTGGGTGAGCGTCCAAAGGGCCGTTTGTGAGACGGCCTCGGGGAACATCGGTACCGAGGTGTGGTCGGGCACCACCACCTCCGGCTCACGCCGCCGTGCAGGTCCAGCAGCGCGTCCAGCATGTGCGGGACAGCCTGTCACTCAGCCATAGCCAGCACATCGCGGACCAGACCTCGCGCGTACTCGTGATCGACGGGCAAGGCGAATACGACGTGGTGGTACAGAGGTGCGATGACATGGTCGAGGATCTGCGGGACGCTCGGTGTCTTCTCACCGCGTTCGCGGGCCCGGCTCACCACCTCCGATGCCTGCTCGCGCCGTTTCTCCGTGACCGGGCAACTCGCGACGATCTCGGTGCGGGCCGACACCATCGCGCGCAGGTATCGGGCTCGGTGGGGACGTGTGATGTCGCGGGCGATGACCTGCGCCCACTCGGTCAGATCCTGCTGGAGGGATCCGGTGTCGGGCGCTGACTCACCGTCCCGAGTCAGGGCGGCGACAGCGACTTCCTCAAGGAGAGCGTGGACGCTGTCCCAACGCCGGTAGAGCGTCGTCGGGTTGACCCCGGCCCGTTCGGCGACCACGGGAAATGTGATCTTTTCGGCGCCCTCGCCCACGAGTTCACCGACCGAGGTGTAGATCGCGGTCAGTACTCGACTGCTCCGCCCTCCGGGGCGGCTGGCGGCTGCATGGTGAGACACGTCATCAGCATACGCAAAGATCTTTGCTTCTACTATGCTGGGCCGCCCGGGTTAAAGCAAAGATCATTGCATTTCGATGGAGGTCGCGTGCTCAACCGTTCCGTTTCGTTCTTCCTGGCCGGGGCCGTGGGCGCGGCCACGCTCACTGCCGCTTCGGCGCCGTCCCCCCTCTACCCGGTCTATCAGCGCCTGTGGGACCTCTCCACGTTCACCTTGACGGTCGTTTTCGCCGTCTACGTCTTCGCCTTGCTCGCCGCCCTGTTGACCGTCGGATCGGTCTCCGACCGGGTGGGCCGTCGGCCTGTCGCCTGCGGTGCCCTGGTGCTGCTCGCTCTGGGCATGCTGCTCTTCGCCGTCGCCACAGGCGTCGGCGGCCTGATGGCCGCGCGCATTGTGCAGGGGCTTGCCGTGGGGACAGCCGCCGGCGCCACTACGGCCCTGATCATGGAGTCCGCGCCGAACCCCCGGCTCGGCTCGACCATCAGCAGCGCGGTCCCTTCCTTGGGGATAGCGATCGGCGCTGTCCTCGCCGGCGCCTTGGTGGAGTTCGCGCCACTGCCCCGCCAACTCGTCTTCTGGATCCTCACCGTCGTGTACCTGGTGCTCGCGGCACTCATCTGGCTGGTTCCCGAGAAAGCTCGATCCGACTTGCCAACCCGGGAAACGATTTGGCGGTCACTGCTGCCCAGCGCTCAACTCCCGTGGGCCACGCGGCCGGTCTTCGTCGCACTGCTGCCGTCGATCAGTGCGACGTGGGCCCTTGGCGGCTTGTACCTCTCGCTCGGATCGTCGATCCTCACCACCGTCCTCGACGTGCACAGCCACTTCGTCGCGGGCGTCATCCTCGGCGTCTTCTTCGTCGCAGGGACGGCGGGCACTGTCGCGTCGGCCTTCGCTCCGCCACGACACCGCGCATGGTTCGGCCTCGGGCCCCTCGCCATGGGCGTCCTGGTCACTATCGCAGCCATGCCGACGGGTGTACTGCCGCTCTACGTCGTCGGGTCGCTGATCGCGGGATTCGGGTTCGGGGCGACGTTCCGGTTCGCCGTCCATGCCCTCGGTGAGGCGGCACCGATCGCCCGACGGGGCCAGGTGTTCGCGACGATGTACATCGTCAGCTATCTCGCCTTCAGTGTGCCTGCGCTCGCCGCCGGGCTCGCTGTCGAGCGATTCGGGCTCAAACCAACAGCCGTCGTGTATGGAGCCCTGGACATCGCATTGGTCCTGTTCGCTCTCGTTGCCGGGACCGCCCACGCGCGTCGACGGGATGGCGAGGACGATGTTCGGCGCGATATCGCACCGCCGTTGGTCTCGCGCATTTTCGGCACGCCTCGCCACACCACGCACTACCTGGAGTGCGGACCAGCCGATGGACCGCTGATGTTCTTCCTCCACGGGTGGCCGGGCATCGGGTTGTTGTGGCGGGCCCAGATGGAGGCGTTCGCTGCCGACGGGTGGCACTGCGTCGCGCCCGATCTGCGCGGGTACGGCGAATCCTCCGCCCCGGCGGATACCGACGCCTACACCGTCGAGGAGGTCGTGATGGACCTGACGGAGCTCCACGACCATCTCGGCGGCAGAACCGCGGTCTGGATCGGCCACGACTGGGGCAGCGTCGTGGCGGGAGCAGTGGCCGCACACGAGCCGGAGCGGTGCCGCGGCGTGGTGTTGACCTCGTGGGCCTACTACCCCACCGCCAACAGCCTGCCCACGCTCGTACCCCTGGTCGACCGTCAGCTCTACCCGGCCGACCGGTATCCGGACGGACAGTGGGACTACTACCGCTACTACACGACACACTTCGAAGCGGCGGTCGCCGACCTTGACGCGGCTCCGGCGGCAACGCTGGCATCGGTTTATCAACCGGGCAGCCCCGCCGCGATCGGCGCCATCTCACCGACGGCCACGGTCACACGCGACGGCGGTCGCTTCGGCGCCGCGCACCGCGCACCGCCGACGCAGGCCGATCCGGCTCTCTGGCCACCGGCGGACTTCGACACCCTGGTGCAGGCGTTCGCAACTCACGGCTTTCGTCCTCCCTCTGCGTGGTACACCAACGACGACGCCAACATCGCTTACGCGCGCAAAGCACCCGACGGCGGGCGCCTGACGCAGCCGGTGCTGTTCGTCAACGGCGAGTGGGACGCGATCTGCAACATCTCGGGAAACCGCCAAGGCGACCCGATGCGCGCGGCCTGCGCAGATCTCACCGTGGCGCGGGTGCCTGCGGGACACTGGCTGCCGCTTGAGAGCAAGGCTCAACACATTGAAGCCATCCGCACCTGGCTCCGCTCCAAGAATCTTCGATGAGCAGCGAGATATGGGCTCGTCCGGCTCGAAGCTCCGGCAGAGCGGCGTCATCTTGCCGGGCGGTGCGGGACCTGCATGGACGTAGGGACCCGTTACCGGCCTGTAAAAGCACCACGCGAACCCCGTATCCGCAAATCACCCCGAGGCGAGCACAGTTTCCCCGGCGACGGCTTGTGCACCGGGTGCCGAGCGAGCATCCGGCACGGAAGCGGCCGGTGCGAGGACCAGCCGGGAATTCATGTCCGGTTCGAACCGGCCGTAGGGGTTCACATGCGTCCAGAACAGCGGCGACAGCGCCCGCCGGCCGGCATCAGTGAGCCTGTCCGTCCACTTCGGATCGGCCAGGACCTCCTGCATCAGTAGCGTGTTCACGTGCACCAGCGCGGACTGGAGCAGGTGCAGTGCGAGCATGGACACCTCCTGGGACTCCTTGTCCTGTCCGGCCAGGTCGCCGTCCTTGCCGTAGAAGAGGTCCTTGTTCGCGGAGTTCCAGTTCTCCACGACCTGGAGTCCTTCGTGGATCTCCTGGCGCATCTCGACGTCGGCGAGGTCGTCGCAGACGAACGCGGTCCGTACCGCCCGCCCGAGCTCCTCGATCGCCTGGTAGGTGGGGTGCTTGGGCCCGCCGCGGGTGAAGCGGCGCAGGACCTGCTCGGCCTCGGCGGTGCCCAGCCGCAGGGCGGTGGTGTACTTCACGATCTGGTCGTACTGCTGGGCGATCAGGTCCCAGTTGATGGTCCTGGTGGAGAGCACCGGGGCCAGGTTCGGCCACTTCTCGTCCTCCCCGGCCGCCGGCCGGTACAGCTTCGCCGCCCCGATGTTCTTCAGCCTCGGCATCAGCTTGAAGTCGAGCATGTGCGCGAAGGCGAACCCGACGATGGACGCGCCGTGGGTGTCGGTGTACTGCCGGTCCACTTCCATATCGGTGCAGTGCCGCAGCACGCCCTCGATCATTGAGGCGACCTCGGAGGCCGAACAAGACTTGAGCTGGGAGTAGATGCACACCGACTTTCGCTCGACGGGCCAGTAGATCATCACGCCGGGGCCGCGGTAGCGCTGGTGCCACTCGGTCATCAGGTTGGAGGACCAGGCGCCGAACTCGCGGCTGTCGGAGGCGCACGCGGTGCCGGTGCCCCACCACATCTCATCGCGGACGGCGAAGGTGGCGTTCACCAGCTTCCGCAGGGCCGCGCGCATGTTGGCCCGGTTGACGAACAGGTGCCGCACCCGGCGCAGCGTCGCTTCCGACTCGCCGTGCTTGCCGGTCACCGCGACCCGCTTGATCCCCATGTTGGTGCCCAGTGCGAACAGGACCAGCAGCAGCCTGCGCCGCAGCGCGTCCTTCGACAGCGTCTCCCTGGTGGCCACCGGCGTGAACTCGGCGATGAAGCCGGTGTCGGACTCGGCGTACTTCAGGATGTCCAGCAGGTCGATGGTGCCCCAGCGCCGCTCGATCTCGGCCTTGACCGCGACCAAGGACTCCGGCTCCTCCTGCTTGCCGCGCGGGGAGACCCTGATCCAGGGCTCGCCGTGCTTCCTCACGATCGCCACCCCGCCCGTGGTGCCCTCGGCCAGCGCGCTCTCGAAGCGGTCCAGCGAGGCGCGAAGCTTGGCCTTCAGGGCGGTGATGAACTCGCCGGAGTCCTGCGGCTGGCCCAGCGCGGCGTAGTGCACGTCCCGGTTGTCCTCGAAGTCCGCGGGCAGGTCGTCCTCCGGGTTGCGCCACCGGTTCGCCCCACCACCCAGATCTCCCGCCGGCGCACCGCGTCCCGCAGAGCGACCAGCACGCACAGCTCGTACGGGATGCGCTCGACACGGCCCTTGTCGTCCACGACCGCAGCCCGCCAGTGCTCGGGCACCACCCCGGCCAGCGGGACACTCTCCGCCGGGTCGAAGAACGCGCCCTCCTTCAACGGCTGCTCCAGATAGCGCTGGAGTAGGTCGATCGCGTCCATCACCGGACGGTAGGAGGTGTTGTTGCACTTCAGCTCCGGCGCGCCCAGCAGCGGCGAGAGCATCCGGCGCCAGTGCGCGGAGTACGACGACCGCAGCACGGTGCGGACCCGGGCCTTATAGCGGGCCTCGTTCGCCGCGGCCTACGCCGCCAGGGCCTTCAGCGTCTTCTCCCCGCCGACCACCGGACAGATCACCCGCCGCGCGGTGCCGGACGGCTCCGACAGCGCCGCCTCCGCGACCCGCAGCAGCATCGCGTCCTTGCCCCGGATCTTCTTCAGCTCGGCGTTGAGCTCCTTGTCGACCTTCCGCTCCGCACGAGTGTTGATCTTCAGGACGAGCTGGATGAACAGGTCCACCAGCGAGTCGGTGATCTCCGTCTGCCGTACGTGGCACAGCGCGGCCAGCAGCGTCAGCCGCCGCGGAGGCTTCATCCGCTCCAGGTTCGCCGGATACTCCTTCGACGCCCGCGCCCGCCACGCGTCGACCAGCTTCTCGGACACGTCGGCGAACAGGTCAGCGGGCAGCTCCAGCCGCCGGACTCGTTGAAGCTTGTTCACCTCCGCCAAGAGGCTCTCCAGGCCCGGCGCCCCCGGGTCCGCCTTCAGCTCGGCGAAGTGGGACCGGCCGCCGCCCGAAACCGAGCCCTCACCATCCCCTTCACCGGCCGTCTCGTCCTCGCTGCCGGCGACCAAGTCCTCCAGGCGCGAGCGCGTCGTGTGAGAGATCCGCTCCACCCTGCTGCGGCAGAACTGGGTCTCGAAGTCCGTGACCGCCCGGCCCACCAGCCGGCGCACCTTCGCCGGGGCCGGCGGCTCGACATGGTCGTGGCGACACCGGGCCACCACGGCCGCCATCAGACGCTCGCGAGAGAGCTCCACCGGGCACAGCTTGGCAGCCGGCCACTCCGCCGGCCGCTCCTGGTCCTCCTCGGTACCTGCCCGGAAACCGAAAGCCGTACGGATCTCCGTGCGGCGCCGAGTGATCGCCCGGCCCTGCCAGTCGTACGCGGCCCACTGCTCGGCCGGCACCTTCACTGCTCGGCCGGCACCTTCACCTGCTGGGCGACGTACGCCACCGCAGGCGCCGGGACTTCCCCCGCGCTTACAGGGAAACGCGCCTCGACCTCGAAGAACTTCAGCAACAGGGCAGAGCCCAGCCGGTTCACCCCCGTCTTGTTCCGGAGCCGCACAACCTCGCCCTCAAGAAGCGTCCAGACCTCGATCAGGTCCTCCGGCTCCCACTCCTGCCGCACCGATGCCTCCGCGCCTCAACCAACTGGATCTCCACATCGTGGCGACCACCCACCCCAACTGGACAGAAAACGCAGAACCACACAGCCTCATCACGTTCTGCTACATGACGGGTGGCGACAGCTATACGAGAACACGGCCGATATCGGGGATCCGGTGCGCCAGTTCCCGCTTGAACCGGGCGTACGCCGGTACCGCCTCCGGATGCGCCCGGAACCAGTCGCGGAACAGCAGCGCCAGCCGCTCGTTGGGCGACCCCACCCGCCGCACATGCAGGTTGACGTCCGGACCGGGTCCGCCGCGCCGCAGCCACAACCGCTTGGTCCAGCGCTCGGGATCGTCCGTACGGCCGGCCGGGACGTGATCGTGCTCGTACGGTGAGCGGGTGAACCCGGCGCCCGACAGCGGCGCTTCGAAGGTCCGCGCGGCCTCCGGCAGATCCGCCACGCCGACCTGGATATCGAAGACCGCCACGCCGACCTGGAGATCGAAGACCGGTTTGGCGTCCAGGCCCGGTACCGCCGTACTCCCGATGTGCTCCACCCGCAGCGCCGACGGTCCGAGCAGCGCGCCCAACTCCGCGGCCAGCTGCCGGTCTTCGGCCGCCCGCCCCGGATGCGCATCGACCACGACGGCCCGCATCGCGCATGGCCGCCCGCCTCGGCCGCCAGCTCCAGGAAGGCATCGTGCAGCCGTCCGTTGGTGATCAGCACGGACCCGTCGCCCGCCAGTACCGGAGCCCCGGCGAGATCGGTCACCCGGCCGCCCGCCTCCGCCACGATCACCGGCAGCGGCGCACGGTCCGCGTAGCCCATCGCGGGCCCCGCGGTCACCCAGGCATCGGCCCGCCCGGTGACCACACCGACGACCCCGCCCCCGGACGGCGTCAAGGACACCCGCCGGTGCAGCGCCGTCAGCAGCGATTCCGGCCGGCCCGCGGAGGTGTGCATCCGGGTCCTGGCTCCGGTGAGCACGTTCCGTTCGCCGACCCGCAGCCGTCGGCCGTGCGCCGGGTCCGGTGCGTCGCCGGGCAGCAGTCAGCAGTCAGCAGTCAGCGGCCAGCAGCCGAGCCCGCGCCCGGCCGCCACCGTCCGGCGGCTCATCGGTACGTGGATCACGCCGACCGCCGGGCCGAACTCGTCCTCGTACGCGAGGTGGAGGGGTGAAGGACGGATCGCTGTCGGAGAACTGCTTCGTGCCGTTGAGAGGCCGGTGATCCAGCGGCGGCCGGACGTTCCCAGGCGCGGCCCGCTCTCCTCGCCGTGGACGGCGTCCGCCGGGAACGCCGCGGACAGCTCACCGCGGACGAACGCCTCGATGTCCGTGTCGGCCTCGGTCACCTCGGTGCCGTCCGTCTTGCGGGCGGCGTTCCGGCAGGTCTCGGCGAAGAAGCCCGCGGCGGCCCTGCGGCCGGCCGCGGCGGCCGGCCGCACGGCGAAGTCGAACACCTTCCGGTCGGCGGGCGGGCCGGCCGAGCCGGCGGGACGGGAAGGGCCGGAATCGAGGGGTGCGGGGAATGCGGGGGACGCGGGAGGAGTGGCGGATGTGGGGAAGGGCGGGGGAGCGGCGGAGGTTTCGGATGTGGTCGTGGGGCCAGTCTCGGGGACCGCCGTCCGAGGGCGAGTTCCCGGCCCGTGCCGTCGGCCGTGCGGAGCGTTCCGTACGCCGGCTCAGTCCGTGAGGGAGTCCCAGAACATCTGCTCGTACGCCTGGAGGAGGCGGCCGTAGCGGTGCGCCGCGGCAGGCTGTGACTGGCCCGTGTCGAGGCCGTGCTGGACGGCCGCGCGGGCCTGGTCCGCAAGGTCCGGCGCCGGTTCGGCGAAGAACGCGAAGAAGCCGCGGGCGGTGTCCGGGAAGGCGTAGTGGTCCTGCGTCGCACGGGCCACGGTGGCGCAGTAGCCGCCCCAGGCGGCGAAGTTGGCAGTGAGGGCGATCACCACATCGGCCGGTTCGGCGCCGAGGGCGAGGCGCGCCACGTAGGAGGGGTACGCCTGGCAGCCGGGCCGCGGCCGGTAGGCGGCGCGGTCTTGCACGGTCAGCCCGCAGGCGTCCGCCAGACCGGCCAGCTCCTCCAGGGCCAGCGCCTCGCCCCTGGCGAGCAGGTCGAAGAAGTCGGCCACGGGCGGGTCGCCGTCGGCCCGGCGCGCCAGGTGCTGAAAGCTGATGCGGTCCGACGTGATCACCTGTTGCTGTTCGAGGGCGAAGGTGGTGAACACCGCGCGTGGCGCCTCGCCCGCCGCGATCCGCGGGACGAGCCGGTTGGCGTCGGCGTCCGGGGCGAGGGCGCGTACGGCGTCGTCGAGGACGGCGGTCGCGGTCGGGAGCGGAGCATCGGCGGGTCGGGCCATGGTGTCGTCTCCTCCGTGTGCGGTCGCGAGGGTGGCCAGGGCCTCAGCAGGACGGCCCGGCCCTCAGGTTAGGACGCGGGGAGGGGCGCTGGTCAGCTCGCGGGAGGGGCGCCGGGGCGTGTCGTCGGGGCGTCGTTCGCCCGTACGGCGGTCCCGTGGTGTCCGGTGTGGTGCATCGCGGGGCGGAGGTACGCCCCGATACCGGGGTATCGGGGCTGTCGGCGTTATGGGGCGTTCGTCGTATGGATGACCCTCTCCGTCTCCCTCTGCTCAGCTCCGGGCCTGCTCGACAAGAGCGGGGGCGGCAAGGACACGTGACGGAGGAGGTATCCCATGGCATGTGCTGCGCTGTCTTCAGTAGGTTCTGCGGATGCGGCAATTCGCGGACATCCAAGACCTGTCGGGGCTCGTGCGGGACGCACTGGGAGCCGGCTGCCGCGTTGTCGCGGTGGACCGGTTGCGCGGGGGGAGCAGGAAAGGGGTGTACCGGGTCCGCCTTGAGGGGACCCGCGCGTCGAGCGTGATCGTCTACAGCTGGGCGGCGGCTGAGAACTTCTGGCCGGGCGCACGAGAGGCCGATCCGGCCGACCCGTTCGCGCCCGCCTCCGGGCTGGTCCCGTTCCTGGCCGCGCAGCGGTGCTTGGACGGCGTCGGGGCACGGGTGCCGCGGGTACTCCTGGCGGATGACAGCCGGCGCCGCTATCCGGCGGACGTCGCCGTGGTCGAGGACGTCTCCGGCGGCACGCTCGAAGCCCTCCTCGAAACCGACCCCGCGCGCGCCGCGGGCGCTCTGGGTGAGCTCGCCCGGATGCTTGAAGTGATGCACCGGCACCGGGCCCGGCACTACGGCCGGGTGGACCTGCCGGACCGGGGCGGTTCCGCGTCCGGGCTCCCGTGCGAGCGACGGGTCCTCGACCGCGCCCTGCGGGACCTTGCGGAGGCGGCGGAGCGCGAGGGCAGGATCGCGACAGCCGGCGCCGCGCTCCGCGACCGTCTGCGGGAGCTGGCCGATCGCGTGCGCCCGCGCACGGAGTACGGACTGATCCACGGAGAACTCGGGCCCGACCACGTCCTGGTCGACGCCGACGGCCACCCCGTCCTGATCGACATCGAAGGTCTGATGTACTTCGACGTCGAGTGGGAGCACGTCTTCCTCCAACTCCGCTTCGGCGAGCGGTACTCCGTACTGTCCCGGCCCGGCCTCGATCCGCGGCGGCTCGACCTCTACCTGCTCGCGATGCGTCTGTCGCTGGTGGCCGGTCCGCTGCGGCTCCTCGACGGTGACTTCCCCGACCGGGCGGTCATGCGGGGGATCGCGGAGCACAACATGAAAGAGGCGCTGGCGCTCTTGCGGCGGGGGGAGGCCGCGGAGGCGCGGGGCGGGCGGAACGCTCGCCCCTCCGCTCCTCGAACCCGGGAGAGCGCATCCCCGGACCGGCACCATGAGTGGCCATGAATGATCAGGAAACCCCTACCGCCCAGGCTCTGCGCTTGGTCACGACCCTCTTCCCACACGCTCTGGGCGCCGTGCTGGGAGGCTCGGCCGCCCGTGGGCGTGCCACTCCGACGAGCGATCTCGACGTGGCCGTCCTCCTGCCGGACTCGGATACCAGCCGTCGGGAGGTGATACGCCACGAGGGCCGCCTGGCCGAGCTGTTCCTGAACACCCTCGCGGACATACCGGAATTCTTCCGGTGGGACAGCGCCCGCCGTCGTGGCACGGTCCTGTTCATCTATGACCAGGGGCTGCCCTTGACCGACCCCCACGGCCATCTCTCCCGTACGCGCGAACAGGCCCGAGCGGTGCTCGCGGCCGGCCCGCCTCGGCTCACCCCGGCGGAACGGGAACGAGGCCGCTACGGCCTCACCTGCTTCCTGGACGACCTGATCGACACCCCGCCGACCGATCGGTACGCACAGCTCTCCCTCGCCGACTCCACCCTGCGTGAGGCGACGCACCTGCTCACCGCCCACCACAACGCCTGGACGGGCATCGGCAAGTGGCTGCCGCGCAGGCTGCTCGACGCGGACCCGGTACGGGGCAAGGCCCTGCTGGACGGCCATCGGGCGGTGGCCGAAGGCGCCGACCCGGCCCCGTTGGCGGCCGCGGCCGAGCAGGTGCTCGGGCTGCTCGGCGGACCGCTGAGGGAAGGCTACGTACACCGCTGGCGCCCCTGATGCGCCGAGCGGTCCGAGCTGTCCGCCATCGCCCGCAGCCCCAAGGTATGGCTGGTGCCGCGCCGCCGCCGGGTGCGGATGGCATGTGAACGGTAGCCCTGGAACCCGCCCTCCTCGTGGGGCAGACTTGATCGCGACAATCACCGGGGACATGACATGGGGGGCGAGCGTGCGGAAGCAGGACAGGCGACGGCGCGGCGTAAGGATGTGTGCGGGAGCCGGAGTTGCCCTCGTGCTCGCGGTACTCGCCGGGTGCGGCCGCGCCGGGGGCGAGCAGGCCGGGCCGACGGCTCTCCCCAGTACGCCTGCCCGTGCGGCCTCGACCCCGGCCGGCCCGGCCACGCCGACGAGTGCACCCGGTGACTATCCGCGGGACGTGTGCCTGGGCAAGGTGCCCGGCAACTCTCAAGGCCACTACAAGGGGCCGGGTCCGCACCCGGCGGACGTCATCCAGTTGGAGACGGTCGACCTCGCTACGCCGGCCAATATCCACCTGCCGCCACGGTGGACACCGCAGAACTCGTCCACGAAGGAAGGTGCGACCGGCTCCCAGCTCGTCATCTGCCTGACGCCGTTGCCCGGACACTCCGCGGCGACCACGGGCCGGTGCATGTACGCGAAGCCCGGCGGGTACGACCTCAGTCTCCGTCTCCTCGTCGATGTGTCCTATCAGGTCACCGTCCGGACAGCGGACACCGGCCGCCAGTTGCGGAGCTTCGAGCTCAAGGGCGATGCGTCCGACCGCGACTCCTGCCCGAACCTCGCGCCGCCGGAGAGCGAGCAGATCCCCCGCATCGTCTCGGCCACCACACTCGTGGCCAAGCTCAAACCCCTCCTCGACGGGACGGCGAGCTGACCCGCACGTCGCGGCCGGGATCGGGGGTTCGCCGTTCGGCCGGGTACGGGCAGGGGGTTCGGCTGACGCGGGTCGGTTGATCCACTGTGCCGGGTGGGATAGCAAGGGCGCATGATACGAGGCGAGAAGGTCGCACTGCGGACCCGGCGGGACAGCGATGTCCCCGTTTTCCAGGCCGAGTTGTACGAGGACGTGGCGACGCGGTCGCGCGCCGGCTCCGAGCCCTGGCGGCCCCTCCCGCCGGATGCGGCGGACTCTCCCGCCGCGGTGGCCGCGCCGTCGGACCGGCGGGCGTACTTCTCGGTCGTGGAACTGGCGTCGCAGGAGCTGGCCGGCGAGGCCCTGCTGGCGGGTATCGATATGCACAACAGGTCGGCCCACCTGGGGATCTCCATGCTCCCCGCCTTCCAGGGGCGGGGGCTGGGCGCCGATGTCGTCCGGGTGCTGTGCGAGTACGGATTCGCCGTACGCGGTCTGCACCGGCTACAGATCGAGACCCTCGCCGACAACACCGCGATGATCACGGCTGCGACGAGAGCCGGCTTCTCCGTCGAGGGCACCCTGCGGCGCTCCGCCTGGGTGTACGGAGCCTTCGTCGACCTGGTCGTCCTCGGCCTGCTCGCCGAGGAGTGGGCACCGTGAGTACGGGCGGTCGAGGGCGCCCGCGCGGTCCGGGACCGGCCCACCGCCGATCCGCGGGACAGCCGGCCCACGGCGGCCCGCGTTCCTCCGGGGCGGGGACACAGTCCTCGCCCGGACCGCTCCCGGGGCGGGGCCCGGTGCCGATGAGTGCCGGGCCCCGCCGATGTCCGTCCACCCGGGCCGCGCACCTGCGCGCGGCCCCGGGTCAGCGCAGAATCACCTCGTTCACCTCGGGGGCCGCCGTCCCCGTGCGCCAGGCCAGCCGTACGCCCTCGACGGTGCCGCCGCCCGTCGCGAGCCGTGTGCAGGCGCCGGACAGGGTGCCGAGCGTGCGCCAGGTGCCGTCCGTACGGACCTGGACCCGGGCGGCTTTCGGCGGTGCGCCCTGCGGGCGGAGCACCACCACGGACCGCGCGGTGCGGGGTGCGGCCGGGGTGAACTCCAGTGACTCGCCGGACTGCGCCGCCCGCGCCGCGCGGTAGGCGGTTGCCGGGTCGCCGTCCGCCGCCGCCCCGAGCGCGCTGCCCGCCGCCGCGGGCGGGCCGCCGGTCACCGTGTCCGCCCCGGCGACCGTGAACTCCCGCACCGCCAGCCAGTTGTCCTGGGCCTGCGTGGCACGGGCCCGCACATACCGGGCCACGGTGCCGGCCGGCGGATCGGCCGTGACCTCCGCCGTGCCGTCGAAGGCGGCCAACTGCCGCCAGTGCGTGGCATCCGCGGAGTATTCGAGAACGCCGTGGTGGAGGTAGTCGTCCGGGCTGCCGCTCTTGCCCATCGCGAGGGTGAGCCGGCCCAGCGGACGCTCGGTGTGCAGATCCAGCGCGACATAGGACCCGGCCTTCGGGGCGGCGCCGCTCCAGAAGTAGCCGGCGTCGTCGCCGTCGGTCACCCGGGAGACGGTGTTGTCCTGGTAGGCGGCGAGATCGGTCGAGGCCGTGGGACGGCCGCTCACCCCGAGCGCCGCGTCATGCGCCGCGACCGCGCTCTCGACGAAGGTGTCCAGCACCCCGTCGGCGACCCGTGCCGGGATCTTCTTGCCGTTCAGATCGACATAGACGAAGGACCTGGCGGCCCGTACCAACTCGGGTATGCGCTGCCGCAGCTGCCACGCCTTCGCGTCCTCGCCCGCGCGGGTCGCCTCGATCAGCTTCAGCGCCGTACGCGCCGCGGTGCCCCAGGCGTGCGTCGCGTCCAGCCAGGGCCCGCTGTCCTGGAGGAAGCCCCGGTCCGCGAGCCGGTCGCGCAGCACCGCCGGCGCGTCCTGGACGGTGCGCAGCGCCGCGTCCAGCCGCCGCGCGTCGCCGTCCTCGCCGAACGCGTCGACGGCGGCGGCCAGTTCGGGCGACTGCCGTGGGTTGAGGACCGAGTAGTAGTTGGCGTCCGCGAAGGCCCGGAGCGCTCGCGCGGTGCGGGCGTCGCCGCCGGCCAGTTCGTCGATCGCCGCGCCCCAGGAGGCGCGCGCGTCGTAAGCCTGGTCGTTCCACGCGTAGTCGGCGACCGTGTGCAGCGCGATCTTGGACGCGGCGGGCTGGATCATCGGGTTCGCGGTGATCCCCGCCAGTTGCTCGGGCAGCCCTTTCTCCCGCCCGTTGAACGGGCCGAGCAGCAGCCGGTCGGCCGCGTAGTCGTTGACCGGGTAGTTGTCCCAGGTGAGGATCGGATGCCCGAAGACCTCCCGGGCCCGCTGCGCCTCGGCGACGGACATCGTCGGCGCGACCACACCCACGCCCGTCCACTCCACCAGCACGTTCTTGTCCAGCTGCGCCGCCAGCGCCTGCTTGTACGGCGAGGGCTGCACGTCGTAGTACTCGGTCGGCACGGTCTGGAGCGGCTCGGCGCCCGGGTGCTCGGCGATGAACTCCTGATGGACGCGGTTGAGCAGGTGCGCCTGTGCGGCACCGGCCGCCCCGCCGCCGGTCCCGAACCGGTCCTTGTCCGCGGCGCAGTTCCAGTTCGTGTAGCTGATGTCGTCCAGCGGCACCGCGAAGGTCCGGACGCCGATGTCCCACAGTGTCTGGAACTTCGCCGTCAGCGCGGTGACGTCCGCGTCGGAGCTGTAGCAGACGGACAGGCCGGGGGAGAGGGCGTAGGTGAACTCCACATGGCGGGCCCGCGCCCGGTCCACCAGCTCCTTGAGCTGGGCCAGCCGGTCCGCGGGGTAGGCGTCGCGCCACTTCGCCCGCAGATACGCGTCGTCCTTGGGCGAGTAGACGTAGATGTTCATCTTGTGCTCGCCGTAGAAGTCGAGCTGGTCCAGGCGGGCCTGGTGCGACCAGGGGGTGCCGTAGAAGCCCTCGATGACACCGCGCAGCGGGGTGGCGGGCCAGTCCCGTACGGCGGTGCCCTGGATGCGGGCGCCGGGCCGGTCGCGGTGCGGCAGCAGCTGCCGCAGCGACTGGGCGGCGTAGTACGTGCCGGTGGCGTCCTTGCCGGCCAGCGCGATCCGGCCGTCGCCGACGGCCAGCGCGTAGCCCTCCGCGGGCAGCCCGTCGGTGCCGCGCGCGCCCAGCCGCTTCAGTTCCCGCGCCGCGCCCGAGCCGTCCACGTAGACGGTCAGCTGCTCGCCGGCGGCGGCCCGCGCGGACCGGACGACCCGCGCGGCGCCCGCTGCCTTGAGGGACTTCTCGACGAGCGCCAGGGCGGGCGCGTCGGCCCTGGGGTCCGCGACGACGGTCACGGACGGGGTGACGGTGACCCGGTCGGACCGGGCCTGGACGGACCGGGGGGCGGGGGAGAGCGAGGTGGCGGCCGCCGGTCCGTCCGGGGCGCGGGCGGGGCCCGCGGTCGCGGCGGCGGCCGGTGGCCCCGCCAGGCCCGTCAGGGGGAGCGCGGCCAGGGCCAGGGCGAACGCGGTGGCCGCCGCGGTACGCGTACGGTGCATCCTTCGGTCCTCCTCGGTACAGCGAGGTTCAGGGACAGCTGTGCTGGGTGCGCAGTGATCTCTGGAGAGCTGTGTGGAGCGAGTGGGAGTGCGGAAGAAGGCTGCACCCCGTGGCCGCGGCGGGGCAATGGACTTTCCCCTCGGAGGGATGGACGTTGCCGAGACGGTTCGGCCGGCGTCCGGTCATCCGGCAGCGGGGGCGGCGGGGGTCCGCGGTCCACCGGGCGGTGGCGCACACGGGGACCACGGGTGGGCTGTTGGGGGTCCCGACGGAGGGGAGTCCTCGCTGCGGCGGGGAGCCCTCGCCGTACGGGGCTGGTCGGGGCCCGTGAGGTGCTGGTGGGGCCCTTAGGTGGCGACGGGGCGGCGCGCGGGTCTTTGTCCGCGGGGCGCCGCCCCTGCCCGTCAGCGGGTCTTGGCGATGATCACCAGCAGGCTCATGAAGGCCAGCAGCACATGTGTGGCGACGACGTAGATGAACACCCGCACATACAGTCCGCGGGGTGCCTTGTTCTCGACGTACACCCGGGCGGGCGCCGCGTCGGCGAGCGGCTCCGCGGGCGGCGGCGTGGTCTCCGGGGACGTCTGGGGGGACGAGGGAGTGGTCTGGTCAGGCACGGTGTACGGTCCTTCCCTTCCGGAACGGTGCGGCACGGGTGGGGGCACGGAGATCGTCCGCGCCCCCGGCATCACAGGCCGCGGCGCGGCGCGGCGTCACCCAGGCACAGCTCGGCGGTGCCGCTCTGCATCAGGGTGTGCACGAACAAGAGGTCTGTCCCGCCCGGTGAGGCGGCGGCGATACGGTGCGGGGTCAGCGAGTCGAAGTGCGCCGCGTCCCCCGGATCCAGCAGATGAACGGCCTCTCCGAGGGTCAGTCGCAGCTGCCCGTTGAGGACGTAGAGCCACTCCTCGCCCGGGTGCACCCGCACCAGGTCACCCTGCGCACGCTGCGGTACGTGCAGCCGCAGCGCCTGCATCGCCCGCCCGGCGCCACCCACCGTCCAGTAGGTCCAGCCGCCGGCCCCCGACGGCTCGGTGCGGTTCGCCCGCAGGATCGGGTCGCGCTCGGGCGCGGTCTCGCCGAGGAGGTCGGATACCGTGGTTCCGTACGTACGGGCCAGCGCCAGCAGCATCGGCAGCGACGGCTGGCGGCGATTGGTCTCCAGCCGGGACAGATGGGCGGGCGACAGCCCGACCCTCCGGGCCGCGGCCTCCAGCGTCAGCCCACTGTGACGCCGCAGGTCACGCAGGCGGGGTGCGACGGTGGACAGGTCCTCGGGCGGGATGCCGGGGGGCTCGTCTAGGAGCTCGGTCATGCTCCCGGTATAACGAGACTTCGCCTCAGAGGCAAAAAATTTGCCTCTGAGGCAAAGCGGCCCGGCCTGGTTCGCGGGGTGCGGGGCTGCCTGTTATGTCCGGTGAGCGCCTGTCGGGGGAGGCTGCCGGGGCGCGGGTGGGTGACCGGCGGGCGAGCGCCGGTGGGCCAACTGGGGTGACCTTGTGAACTCCCGGGAAACATCCGCCCGTTGGGATTGACAGGCTCATGTCTACGCGCGTCATCCTGTGGGGCATGAGAATCCCCCCACGCATCACCAGGATCGGCGCCGCGGGCGCCCTCGCGTCGGCCCTTCTCCTCGGCGGGACCGCGGTCACCGCCGCGCCGGCCGCCGCGGCGACCCACCCCGCCACCGCGTACGCCATCACGGCGCACGCCTCGGCCGGGCACCTCAAGTCCGTCGGCGACATCTGCTACTCCGACCTGCCCTCCCAGGCGCACGACACCCTGAAGCTGATCGACAAGGGCGGCCCCTTCCCGTATCCGAAGGACGGCACGGTCTTCGACAACCGGGAGGGCATCCTCCCGTCCCAGACGTCCGGCTACTACCACGAGTACACCGTCGTCACGCCGGGCTCGCCCAACCGTGGTGCCCGCCGCATCGTGGCCGGCCAGCAGACGGAAGAGGACTACTACACCTCTGACCACTACGAGTCGTTCGACCTCGTCGACCGCAGCTGCTGACGCGGCGGACGGGAACAGCGGCGGGGGGGGGGGGGGGGGGCCCCCCCCCCCACCGCCGTGACCGGGGTCAGGCGCGCAGCGACTCCCAGCGGTTGCCCTCGCGGGTGTCGGTGGTCTTGTAGCCGTCCCGGATGTCGCCGAGGACCTGGTGGCCGGCGGTGAGCGTGGTCCGCATCT